>AP019005.1:0-716250 GCA_003945285.1 Hydrogenimonas sp. | reverse complement strand
AGAGTGGGATGGTGATTCTACTGGGAGATTTCAACGTGGCTCTCGACGAGAAGGATGTATACGATCCCGCCGTTTTCGAAGGTGCCGTAGGCTTCCTGCCGGCTGAACAGGAGAAGATGCGTGCCCTTCTTGAAACAGGACTCCGCGACTGCTACAGGAAGCTCCATCCCGAAGGGCGCTCCTTTACATGGTGGGACTACAGAAACGCCGGTATCTGGAGAGACGAAGGGATGCGCATAGACTATATACTTGCGAGCGAGGCTCTTTGCAAAGAGTGTACCTCCATAGAGGTGGATCTCTGGACGAGGCGACGCCGTTCACCCACCCCAAGCGACCATGCACCGCTGGTCGCCGGGTTCAGCAGCTTCGACGCTATAGGCGCCGGATAGGACGAAGTCCGAAATTTCCGGCTTCAACCTCTAAATTAATAGAATCAACTGCCGATTATAGACCGATCATGGAAACAAATAAAAAGCTCTTTCTTCTCTTTTTCAGTACTCTCACTCTGTTTGCGATAGCCATCATGATAAATGCTGCAGTAAATTTCCGCAACTACTCATACAACAATGCGATAGACAAGGCGCATATGGCGGCAGAGATAGTCAGAGACGGTCTTACCGCCCATATGGTAAACGGCATAATGGACAAACGCCACCACTTTCTGGAGATGATGTCTACCGGAAACGATGTGAAAAAGCTATGGATAGTCCGCTCCGAAAAAGTTGACGAACAGTACGGCAAAGGCCTCAAGAGCGAGATGCCGAGAGACGAAATAGACAAACAGGTGCTCGCAAGCGGAAAAGAGGTGGACAGATTCTACGAAGATTTCGACAGTGCGGTTTTGAGAGTCACCATACCCTACATCGCATCCTCCTACGGAAAGATAGACTGCCTTCAGTGCCATAAAGCGAAAGAGGGAGATGTTCTGGGGGCGGTCAGCCTGGAGTTCGATATAAGCGACCTTAGAAGGGAGGGGCTCTGGACACTGGCCAAAATCGCGATGATAACCGTTGTGTTCATAGTTCTCTCCCTGCTGCTTGTGAAATATCTGGTAACACCTTACATAAGATTTTTCAAAACCCTGGAGAGTTCTCTGAAAAAGGCCAAGAACGGAGATTTCAGCCTCAAGGTGCAGACCGATATAGAGGCTGCGGATATACGCGCCGTAGCGGAACGTTACAATGAGCTGATAGAGAAGTTCCAGAACACTATCGGCAGGATCGAGCAGAAACTGGCTATCTTCCTCAAAGGATCTTCCCACTACTGTGAAGATCCGCTCGAAAAGGCGACACATACGATAGATATGCTCTCGGAAATCCACCGCTTCAAGAACACCATAGAGCTCGACAGGGACCTGAGCCAGATCTACAGCCGTCTTGCGACGATAACCGAGGAGATAATGTCGCCGGATGCGGTAGTCATATTCGAAGTCGACTCGACGGCACGAACCAGAAAAGCGGTATTCGACAGCGGGGCGGCCGGGGTGTGCAAACCCGAGACACTCGAAAATGCCGACCTCTGCCGAGCATTCAGAACCTCGGCACCGGTAATATCCGACCAGTACCCGGAGCTCTGTCCGGGCTACTGCGGAGAGTACTCATACTACTACTGTATCCCGTTCGACATAACTGAAAAACGCACACTCATCATCACTCTCCTTTCCGACAGCAGGGATAGAGTTGAGCGGTTCAAAAAAGAGGAGACCGTACTTCGCTACTATCTTGAAAACTCGAAGCCCGTACTGGAGAGCAAGATCCTGATGGCGCAGCTCGAAGAGAAGTCTCTGCGAGACGGTCTGACAGGTCTTTACAACAGAAAATTCCTCGAGGAGATGATAGACAAGATCAACAAGCAGGGGAACAGGCACACTACCAGGTATGCGGTTCTGATGCTCGATATAGACTCTTTTAAAATGGTAAACGACACATACGGGCACGATGTGGGCGATACGTTCATCAAACTTTTGGTGGAGACCATAAACCACGAAACCAGAAGCTCGGATATTTCTGCGCGGTACGGAGGTGAAGAGTTCATAATTCTGCTCCATGAAGCGACACCCGAAGGGGCGCTGAAAGTTGCCGAAAAAATAAGAGAGCTCTTTTCCAAAATTCCAGTATCTGTCAAGGGTAAAAAGATAAACGCCACAGTCTCCATAGGCATAAGCTTCTACCCTGAGTGTACGCCGAACCTGCGCGAAGCGATAAAGTTTGCGGACATCGCTCTGTATAAAGCGAAAAAGAGCGGTAAAAACCGGGTAGTGCTTTTCAGCGAAGAGCTTCCCGCAGAAGATGGAGAAGAGGGAGTCACCTGCTCTTCGAAAGATAGCGCTCCAGAATGATCTGTGCCGCTATGGAGTCGAGCTTTCCGTCTCTCTTCTGACGGGTCACCCCCTTCATTCTCTCGGCAGCCTCCTTGCTGCTGCCGTACTCGTCTACATAGTCTATCTTCCCGGAGAAGGTTAGAAGATTGACGAAGTGGCGTATGCGGTTTTGCATCTGCTCCGCGCCGCTTCCGCTCTCCGGCAGCCCGACGACAAGCCGGTCTATCTGCCACTCTTTTAAAAAGGCGTCGACATCCCCTGCCGCCTGCTCCCTGTTCCTGCGCAGTATCGGCGGCTGCGGTATGGCGCTCTCCCCGTCCAGGCAGATCGCCGTGCCTATCCTCTTGAGTCCCACATCTATCGCGGCGATTCTCTCTTTTTTCATCTAACTCTCCTTGAAGTACCAGGCCAGCAGAAAAAAGAGCGCTATACTGCCCAGCGGAGAGAGCAGCGCAACCGGCTCCAACCGCCTTTTGAGCAGATAGACGAAGACGCCGTACCAGCTGTACAGAGTCAGTGCCATATGCAGAACCATGATGGGTTTATAGACTATCATGGTTCTGGTAAAGGCCGTATAGAAGGCAGCCGCGGCTATGATGGCGACACCTGTCGCAACCGTCTCGATCCGCCCGTCAACTCTGTATGCCCTTACAAGCAGCAGAAAAAGCAGCAGCAAAAATGCCGCCGCCGCAAGATAGACAAACAACTCCTTCTACCTTCCGTAGTATGAGATGAGCGACGCTTTGGCTATCGCATGTTTTTCGAGCATGTAACCGACCAGTGCCGGCGCGCTGTCGGCTTTGAGCGGCAGCTTCTCCACATTCAGCGCATAGACGGTAAAGATATATCGGTGGGGCTTGTCACCGACGGGAGGACACGCACCGCCGTAACCGGTCTTTCCGAAGTCGGTACGGCTCTGAACGGCACCTTTTGGGAGCAGATGGGCCGAAGGATCACCGGCACCTCTGGGCAGAGAGTGTACGGTAGCCGGAATGTTGAAAACGAGCCAGTGCCACCAGCCGCTGCCGGTAGGTGCATCCGGATCGTAGACCGTCACGGCGAAACTCTTCGTCCCCTTCGGAGCGTTGCTCCAGACAAGCTTCGGAGAGATGTTTTTACCGCTGCACCCGAAGCCGTTGTAGACCTGCTCCATGCTCAACTGCCCGGAAAGATCGGGACTTTTAAGAGTGAAACCGCCGGCATACACAACCGCCGCACCTACAACTGCCAGAAACAGGAAAACCGCCTTTTTCATGATACCCCTCCTCTATCTTTTGTGTTATTATACTCTGATGTAGAGAAAGAGAATGTTACACTTTTGTCCATATTGCCGATTATATATAAACTCACTGGCCTTACGCAAAATTTGTCAGCCCCGGGATTTGAGCGGAAAAATATCGTTCAAAAAACCGCGCTTGCCCGTCAGGGCGCCGGAGGCGTCAGCGGTTTTTAGCGTCCCGAAGGGCAAATCCCGTCCGGTGTGCGGATTTTGCGTAAGGTCAGTAAACTCAGATTAAGGCTGTTGCATGGCAGATAAAATCCTTGGCTACAAAGAGCTTCTGAAAACACTCCTAGAGTATCATATCCATCTTATAAAAAGACTCTCGCGGGAGGGGTATGAACAGATCTTTTCCGTACTGCTCATTCCGCTGCCTAACGATGATGAAAAGAGGATAAGAGAGCTTGTAAAACCTCTTTTGAGAGAGTCGGACAGACTCTTCTACATCGAAGGGAACCTGATCGCCATGCTGCCCGGAACGGACTGGAACGGCGCACAGAAAGTACACGAAACCATTCTGGAGGCTCTCGGCGAAAGCGGAATAGAAGACTGCGTAGTGGAGTACCCTACAGACGGAAACGACGCCTTCACGCTCATCGGCAACCTCTACGCCCGCCTCGAAGAGATCAGACCGGCATAACCCGCCCGTTTCTTACAACGACGCTGCCCTCCAGCTCCGCTTCGAAAAGACGCTCTTTGAACTTCTCGAGCACCTCTTCGTAAGTCGGGTGGCCGCTGCAGAAGTCGAGAAAAGGGTCGCCCAAAGAGCTCTTCTCCTCTCCAAAACACTCCGCAAAAGCATCTATGTCGTAGATTGCCTCGGCGCTTCCCTCCGCAAGCAATCCGTTTGTCCCGTCACTCTCGCCGATTCGGTGGGGAAGTACATAGATCCTCTTCCCCATCCGCTTCGCGAACTCCACACTCTTCATGCTCCCGCTATTTTCGTCGGCCTGTGTAACGACAAGCACATCCCCGAGCGCCACCACCGTTTCGTTTCGCACGACAAAACTCCAGGGAGCAGCCTTTAAACCCGGCTCGAACTGGGAGAGCACCAGACCATCCGACTCGATCTCCTCTATAAGCGACCTGTTCACGGAGGGGTAATAGACCCCAAATCCGTTCGGAAGTACGGCGACGGTGCTCTTGGCACCAGCACCCCGATGGGCGATCGCATCCACACCCATCGCCGCACCGCTGACAACAACCACCCCCCTGGCGGCCAAAGCGGCCGCAACTCTGTAGGTCATCTTCGCCGCATACTGATTCGGACGCCTGCTTCCCACAATGGAAACTTTCGGCTTTTTAAGCAGTTCAAGATTCCCTCTGTAAAAAAGAGCGGAGGGGTACTTCCTCATACTCACCAACTCTTCAATTTCAAACTCTATCTGTTTCATTCTGAAAATTGTACTACATCATTACCGAAATAGTCTTATGTCGCTTCTACCCAAATCTCGAAATAGAATAGTTTGAAATCGTTGCGATGCTTGTGGTCAGGCGGTTTCGGGAAAATTTGAGGCGCACCCGTCAGGTGCGTCGATGATTTTCCCGGAAGTGCATGGCTGCAATGATCGTGACGAGTTCTTCTATCTCTATTTCTAGATTTGGGTTCTACTTTTCGGGGAAAATATTCGTCAGCCGGTTTTTATCATTGCAACAACAGACAATCGTTTGGCATATTCTAAGAACAGAGTGAAAAAATATCTTTATGAGATATTTTTTCAAGATAACAGGCATATTGTCTGCTTTGTTATTTTGAATTAAAAGGGTGGGATGGCTATAATGTTCCTTGAATGAATAGTTATCTCGGACGCTGCGCGTCCGAGATAACGGGGCAGCGGGCCCCGTTATGCACCAAAAGGACAAATATGAGTACATTAAACATAAGCATAAAAAATCTTAGAAACATCAAATCATTAGAAATAGAACTTCCATTTACAAAGGGGCTCTATGCTATAACTGGAAAGAATGCATCAGGCAAGAGTACGTTGATGGCAGCAATTGCAAGTTTGTTTTATTACGATATTGTAAAAACATTTTTTATTAATGGCGCAGACGACAACTCGGAAATAAAATATACATATAAAAATATCAACCAAGCATTAAAACACTCAGCCAATGATTGGAAAATGTTTGGAAAAAAAATATATTTGCATGGATTTTATGAAGGAAGTCTTATCCACGGGAATAGATTCAGAGATACACATTACCAAGCATTAATAAGTGCTTCTAAAGTCAAAAAAGATGAATTAATTCCAGCGGCCAATTTTATAAAACATAATTTAGGTGTGATTCTTCATGGCGATAAAAACAAATATGATAACCTTTATAAACTGTCTAGCGACAGAGCCAAGCAGGTATTTAAATTTAGAGGTAGTCCGTATTTTTTAGTAGAAAATGAAAAATTAATAAGTCAGCTAAGCTTGAGTACAGGTGAAAATCTTCTTCTTTCGTTGCTACATTCAATTTACTATCAAATCGAACGTAGGAAAGGTAAAGAAGATGACTATTTTATCTTGCTAGATGAAGTCGAGTTGGCCCTCCATCCTTCTGCGCTTATAAGATTGGTTAAATTTTTATCTCAATTGTCAAAGCACAAGAACATGGCGATATATTTTTCTACCCATTCCACAGATCTAATAAGAAATATTGATCCGACAAATATCTTCTTCTTGAATAAACATGCTGACAACTCTGTAGAAGTAATTAATCCTTGTTATCCAGCTTATGCTACCCGCAATATTTATATGCATGATGGTTACGATTACTTGATTCTAGTCGAAGACATATTGACAAAAAAGATAGTTGACTGGGTTTTAAAAAAAGAGGGATTATTAAGTTCAAAATTAGTTCATATACTACCCTGTGGTGGTTGGGAAAATGTTATCAATCTCCACCAAGAAATAATGTCTTCAAATTTTCTTGGAGTAGGAAAGAAGGCTTTCTCTGTATTAGATGGCGATGTAGAAGATTTATTTAATAAAAAATATATTAAGAAAGGCTTGCATCACAATCTCAATGTGGCATTTTTACCAATACAAAGCGGAGAAAAATTTTTACGCAATAAATTGTTTGACAAAGTTGACCATAAATTTTTTCGTGAGTTCAATGATCTATTCTTTCATCATAGACCTCTGGAAGATATCATACAGGAATATGGGTCGATTAGTGATAACGATAAGAAGGGAAAAAAATTGCTCAAAATTATAAAGGAAGAACTGACAAAACAAGAGAGTTCATTCGAAGATATTACATCACAAATTGTACACTATATTGTTGAAAATGAAGACATGAGTCCTTTGATATCTAGGATAAAAAATGTTGTTGAAAAATGCACGGCATAGGGGCCTGGTGATAATAATAACATTAATCGACCTACGTGGTATCCAATGACAAGCAAGCGGCTCCATAGCGGAAAGTGAACTTGGTCGCTATAGCAACTTGACGAATATATCTTTTTGCACTACAATTGTATACACACTAACTGAGTAGGAAAGGGTTTATATGAAACAGGCAATAAATATCAGACTGGAAAAAGATATCGTTAAATCGCTTGATGAATACGCCAAAGAACTTGACAAAACAAGAACGAGCCTTGTTGAAAAAGCTATTGAATTATATTTTGACAAGCTTGATGAAATGGTCGCAGATAAAAGAATAGAAGATCTTAAAGCAGGAAAAACAACACTTGTTTCACTCGAAGATGTGTTTAAAAAAGCTGGAATTGATGTATAAAGTAGCTTTTGAAAAGAGTGCCGAGAAAGAATTTTTAAAACTGGATAAAAAAGCGCAAAAACTTGTCGCAACAAAAATAATTGATCTGCAGAATGGAAACTTTTCAAATGACAAACAACTTAATGGGAAACACAAAGGTAAATTTAGAAAAAGAGCAGGAAACTATAGAATAATTTATTTGAAAGAGAATAATCTGCTCGTTATTGCTGTCATCAGAATTGCCCACAGAAAAGAGGCTTATTAAAAAATTACACCCTTGATGGGAGAGTTGGAAATTTTGTGTCAAGCCGATAGAATTACAAAATTTATAACGTTCCGCCTATAAGTGGTCTGTTGTTGGCGGCCCTTGTTTTTGCGATTTCATTGCTATTTATCCCGCTTATGGGAATTAAAGAGCAATAGGGGGCGGTGATAACAATAACTTAGCTTAAACTCTTGATTGATGTTAAATATGTTGTATGAAAGCAAAATCGGGTTATTATCATCACCAGACCACCTTCTCCTGCTACAAATTTTCCTTTTAATCTACTCTATGTGAATATGGTACAATCATTTCAATAGAATGAGGAAAAAATGACATGGTTATCACAAAAGAGAATATTTTAGACTTTCTCTCTTCTCACAAATCAGAACTCCGAAAGAGGTTCGGTGTCAGATCTATCGCTCTGTTTGGTTCTTATGCACGAGAAGAGGCTACCGACGAGAGTGACATTGATATACTTGTCGATATGCCCTCCTCATTTGAAGCGTTTTTTGGACTCAAGCACTATCTTGAAACACAATTGCATAAACCTGTAGACCTTGGAATGGAAAAGAAGATGCGATCTTTTATCAGGCATCATATAGATGAAGAGATTATATATGTCTAGGGAAACCTCTTTTTATATTGTCGATATTTTTATTGCCGCAGATAAGATCAAACGCTATACCAAAAAGTTTGATAATGCAACTGCGTTTTTGCACAGTGAACTGGAATGGGATGCAACCATAAGAGAACTTGAAATTATCGGAGAAGCGTCAAGTAAGCTACTAAAAAACAATCTATTACCCAAAGAGTATCAACAAATTGTCAGTTTCAGAAATCATATTGTTCACGGATATTTCGGTATCGATGAAAATATCGTATGGGAAGTAATATATACATTACTGGACAAATTTTTAGATGAACTCAAAACCCTCGTTTTGGAGTATAATATAGATATCTCTTTTGCTATTCGCAGTGCTATCAATGACTATCGACACCATCCAAAAACAGTCGACTTCTTAAAAGATCTATACCATCGATGGCCACGGATTTAAAAACTTGGTTAAGCCGGAAAGGCTTTTTATGGAGCAGGCGATAATTTTAGGCGGGAAAAAGATACCGTTAAATCGCTTGATGAATACGCCAAAGAACTTGACAAAACAAAACAGACTTGTTTCACTCGAAGAGGTTAAAAAGCTGGAATCGATGTATAAAGTAGCTTTTGAAAAAGGTGCTGAAAAAGAGTTTTCAAAACTGGATAAAAAGGCAAAATCAGGCAGCAACTGACCCTGCAGATTTCAAGACTCCAAGAGGAAAAAGAATGACCAGCATACTTATCAAAGCCACCGGCATATGGCTGGTTATCGTTTTTGCCGCCATCGTGAATGGTACTTTTCGCGAAAAAGTCCTTACTACGCTCACTGGAGCCATATGGCGCTGCCTATAAGTGGTCTGTTGTTGGCAGCCCTTGTTTTTGCAATTTCATTGCTATTTATTCCGCTTATGGGAATTAAAGAGCCTAATGGTTTTATCTTTATCGGTATTTACTGGGTAGTTTTAACACTGACATTTGAATTTGGGTTCGGCTATTTTGTGCTCGGCAAGTCATGGCGGGAGATTCTTCAGGTTTTCGACTTTACAAAGGGTGACTTATTTGTTGTCGTGCTCTGTGCAACCGCAGTTTCACCCTGTTTTGCGGTAAAGATAAGAGGCATATTTTGATTTCAGCCGGTCGCTCCCTTGCGTAAATCCGGGGATGAAGATATTTATGCAGATCGTTACTCCAAACAAAAAGGATAAAAATGAGACAGATTGTTAAAGCTGTGGTCTTGGCCGCAGCCATTATTTCAATAACAGGCGCGGCAGAGAGAACGCCGAAACCTTCACACGGCATAAGCTATCCGACCGGATGGCAGAATTGGCAGACGATATCGGTTATACACCGTAAAGACAATGGGACAATTCGTGTTCTTTTGGGCAATCCGATTGCCGTAGAAGCTGCAAGGAGCGGCAGAACAGATCCGTGGCCGGATGGTGCGATACTGGGTAAAGTTGTCTGGAAAGATAGCAGCCTGAAAGAGTGGCAAAGTGCTACGGTACCAGGGGAGTTTATACATGTCGAGTTTATGTTTAAAGACTCCAAAAAATATTCCAAAACCCATAACTGGGGATGGGCCCGCTGGGTAGGGCTGGAGCAGAAACCGTTTCAAAAAGGTATGCAGGTCTGTATTTCATGTCATAAACCTGTAGAAAGCAGCGACTGGGTATTCAATAGACCTGCCCGATTCCCGGAATAAGCCGGTAGACGAACCCGCAACAGTACGCAAAATCTGCGCGCCGGGCAGGTATCTGTTTACTCTCATTATCCCTCTCTATGTTAAAGTGATCTATATACGAAGCGATACAAGGAGAGTTCAGATGAAAAAAATATATCTTGCGGCGATTGCAACTTTGGGAATCCTCTTTTTGGGCGGCTGCGCGCAAAGAGGGGTTGAAGAGGTGAATCCAGAGGCTACACAATACGTCATGCGGTACGAAGCCGGTACCATTGAGTCGATAAGACCGGTGGTCATCAAAGACAACGGGACAGGAACGTTTCTGGGAGCCGTTACCGGCGGAGTACTGGGGTCACTGATAGGCGGAGGCAAAGGCAATACACTGGCGACACTTGCCGGCGGCCTGGCGGGTGCCTATGTGGGAAGCGAGGCCGGCAAGGCGAATGCGCAGGAGCTGACCGTACAGCTTGACAACGGTTCCACTGTCGTGGTTATCGTCAAAGGTCTGCGTTTCTATCCGGGTGAGCGTATTCGCATCGTAAAACAGGGCGAACGCATCTCAAGCGTCGAGCCTTATTGAGAAGATTCGGCCTGCTCGATGATGAGCGATCTGCAGCATCTGCTTCTGTCCGCAGTTGACTATTTCAGAAGCTATACCGCATGGATCGCCTTCATCGCGGCATTCGGCGAAACTCTTATCGGGCTCGGGTTTTTTATACCCGGTTCGACACTGCTTCTTTTCATGGGCGTGCTGGCCGGACAGGGATACATCGACATAAAAACCGTTCTTCTATTCGGGCTGGCCGGCGCCTATGCCGGTGATCTCGTCAACTACCGTCTGGGCAGGCGGCACGGCGCAGCGCTGTTGCAGAAACCGTGGCTGCATCTGCCTGAAGAGGCCCTTGAAAAGAGCAGGAAGTTTCTCAATACCCACGGTGCCAAATCGCTCTTTTTCGCACGCTTCATACCGGGCTTGAAAGAGTCCGTCTCTTTCCTGGCCGGATCGATGAAAATGGATAGAGGCAAGTTCCTTTTTTGGGATTTTCTGGGGGCCGTAGGCTGGAGTCTGGAGTTTATCGGCATCGGATTTCTCTTTTCGACCTCACTGGCTCTCGCCCAGCTCTGGCTCTCGCGTACCGTGACGACTATAGCGGTATTCACTTTTCTACTCTTTCTGCTATACCTTCTCAAACGGTTTGTCGTGCAGAACGGACCGGCTGCCAAAACGGTCCTGTCGGCACTCCGGCATGCTTTTCTCACCGCCGGGCCGGTCAAAAGGTTTTCGGCTTCACACCCCAAACTCACTCTCTTTCTTCGCAGGCGCATCGACTCTTCGGTATTTACCGGGCTTCCGCTGACACTCTTTGCCCCGGCCCTGCTCTATCTGCTCGCTCTCTTCGGCGGCACCGTCGAAGATATTTTGACGAAAGATCCCATCGTCTATGCCGACAGCATCGTAGCGAACCTGATAGTCCAGTGGCGTACCCCGGAGCTTACGCCATTTTTCACATGGATCACATATCTTGGCAAAGTAGAAGTTCTTCTCGCCTTTTTGGCTGCCGCAACTCTAATCCTTCTGCTCAACAGAAGATATGAGCAGATCGTAGCACTCTATTTTTCGATTGCGGGCTCCGCTCTTTCTGTCTACCTGGGCAAACTGGCACTTCATCGCCCCCGTCCCGAAACCGCACTCTACTTCGAGCCTACATATTCGTTCCCGAGCGCACATGCGGCTGCCGCGGTAGCCTTTTACGGATTTCTGGCATACCTTCTGATGTGGGAGAGAAAAAGTTTCAAATCCCGCATCAACATCTTATTTACCGTTACCGTCCTGATTCTGCTGATCGGTTTCAGCCGTATCTATCTCGGGGTGCACTACCTGAGCGATGTTTTCGGCGGCTATCTGGCAGGCACGCTCTGGCTCATCGCCGCAGCCGCTCTTCTGCACCGGCTGCTATATAAAAAAGCCCCGGGCCGAAGAGCCCCTTTTCGTTATGCGAAACCTGTCGGATATCTGGCCCTTTTCGCTGCCGCTGCGTTCTATCTCATCTTCGGGACGCACTATCACTACAAGCCTATGACCAAGGGCGAACCCTCTGTCGGCAGGGTTGAAAATCAGATGCGGATCTTCGACAATTCCGGCAACCGTTTTGCAATATTGTTTTTATGTAACTTTACGCAAAAAGCACGCCGAACGGTCTTAGGTCGAGTCTGAAATTCGACGAAGATTCTATCGATATAGTATCCGCCCTCCAGGCTCCTAGGTACCCAGAGAGAAGATTTGGGTCTGCTCAGCGAAACTTCGCCCCCACGAAACTAGATCCCTAATCTCGAAATATAAATAGAGGAACTCGTCACGACTGTTGCAGCCGTGCACTTCCGGGAAAACCGTCGACGCACCTGGCGGGTTCGCCTCAAATTTTCCCGAAACCGCCTGACCGCAAGCATCGCAACGGTTTCAAACTACTCTATTTCGAGATCAGGGTATATTTTCCAGATTCACAGCACCGCCCTCCAGATATAATAGGCTATTATAGATACTATAGCTACGCCCAAAAGATCTATGAAAAATCCGAATGATGCCATCGTCTTGACTTTTATTATCCTGGAGCTCATTATTATGGCGTTGGGCGGCGTAGCTATGGGTAGCATGAAGGCGTAGCTGGCCGCTACGGTAGAGACCATCAGAATCAGGAGCGTTACAGGGTTGTCCACTCCGTAGAGCTGTGCCATAACCGGTAGAGCCATGGAGGTAAGAGCCGTATTGCTCGTGATCTCGGTGGAGAAGCTGATGACCAGTGCGACAATCGCGAGTGTCAGCCAGAGTGGCAGCGAATGGACGAAGGCAAGCTTCTGCGCTATCGCTTCTGCAAGGTGGGTTGAACCGAAAGCAGCCGCTATGCTGAAGCCGGCTCCGAACAGGAAGATGATCTCATAAGGAATGGCACGGCTGTCCTCCCACTCGAGAAGATCTATTCCCGGCAGAAATAGAATCAGGCCGGCTGCGAGAAGAATACCCTTTTCATCGAGCCCAAGCCCGGGATACCAGGGCTTTATCGGAGTGTTGAGCAGTAGGAGCAGGGAGAGACCGCCCAGAATAAAAAGGAGCTTCTTCTGATCTTTTGTAAATGGCTCCGGCTCTCCGGCAGGCTCACCGATCTTCTCCTCCCGCACCCCGATACTAAGAATCGAAGGAATTATGAGCAGCATCGCGGCTACTACCGGTGCGGTCATACCCATCCAGCCGGTAAAAGTGGGAGCTTCCAAACCGATAGTGTCCAGATACCCTATCAGCAGCAGGTTGGGGGCCGTGCCTATAGGGGTGAGAATGCCTCCGACACTTGCCCCGTAGGCTATGGCCAGAAGGATTCTTATCTTGAGCCTTACGTTCTCGGTAAGAAAGAGACCTATGGGCATGAGCATGAGGGTAATCGTGGTATTCGAGAGTATCGAGCTAAGAAGCGCCGAGACAATAGCCATGGCATAGATGATACCACGTGGAGTATGGGGAAAGATACGCAGCAGTCTGTTGGAAATCTGTGTATGAAGCCTGCTCTTTTGCATCGCAATCGCAAGCATGAAGCCGCCGAGGAAGAGAAAGATGATGGACTTCGCATAGTTTGGCGTAACGGCCTTGAGCTCTATGATGCCGAAGGCCGGAAAGAGGAGTATCGGAAGAAGCGATACGACACCCAGAGGCAAGGCATTGTTCGTCCACAAAACTACGAGAAAGGTAACGATTCCGAGCAGCTCGGCCTGCTGCTGGGTGAATACGTAAGAGGCGGCAAAAGCTGCCGCGACAGCCAAAACCAAAGCAGTGACAATTCCCTTCATACAGCTCTTCTCTTTTCCGGTTTGGCCGACATATATAACCCAAACCCCAAAACAGAGATAGAGGAACTCACCATGATCATTACAGCCATGCGCTTTGGGAAAAACCGTCGACACACCTGGCGGGTGCGCCTCAAGTTTTTACCGAACCGCCTGACTACAAGCATCACAACGATTTCTATCTACTCTATTTCCGGATTCGGGTATAACGCCGACATTGCCGAAACGATACCATATCCCGGCTTTACGGAAGATTTGAACCTGCTACCGGGCCGTTACGGGTCTCTACCCTATCTTATCTTCGAGTAGAGTTCGTCCATGTAGACGACATCCACCCCTTTGAGTATGGCACCGGACTCGGAGAGTGCTTTGAGAGTCGTTTTGTGCGGATGGCCTATAGCTATGGCGTAACCGTGTGCTTTGGCTATGCGTACAGCTTTTTTGAGCTGGTTCTGTATGTAACCGATATCCGGTTTGTTATCCAGAAAGATATCCCGCCCCACATAGGGGTCCGAATTCAACTCTGCAATCTTCGGAACGACCGTTTTCGGCGTGGTTCTGCTGTCTATGAATGTAAAACCGTAACGTTTTGCGAGCGGATAGAAAAGAGCCATCGATTCGATATCGGCGGTAAACCTGCTGCCCGTATGGTTGTTTATGAACTTGGCGTTCGGAAACCAGCGGCGCAGTTTTCTGAGCCTTTGATCTATCTGAGACTCGGTACTCTCTGTAGTGAGCGTCTCTTTTTCGGCATGGTTGTAGCTGACCGCTTCCATGGGAAGATGTATCATGTAGTGGCGCAGAGATTTCGCAAATTTAGGTGTGTCGGGGTGTCTGGGCGTCGGGGGGAAGATCGAAGGGGTGATTTTCCACGGAAGAGATTTGATCTCTTTGATCTGGGAAGGGAATGCGACATCATCTATGATGATTGCCAGCTTCGGACGCGCAAGCGCCACCTCTTTTTTTACCGTCGGCTTTGCGGTCGCACTCTCTCCGCCGGCCGAAGCGTAGTCTCTGATTTCAGAGAGCTCCTCTCTCTTCGATTCGGCTTTGGGAGCGGCTTCGGGCCCGATGTTTTTGAGCCTGCTTCTGAGCTTCTCTATATCGCTTCGGTAGCTGCCGAGTCTCTTTTCACAGCTCTTCGCCGCATGCTCTTTGCCGGCTTCGTAGCCGATCCATCCGGCAAGTCCCATCAAAACGGCGATAATCACAAAAATAGAGACGGCGGCAAGCAGCTTGTTCAAAAATGTGCCGGAACCGCCGCTCTTCTTGCTCTTTTTCAGGGATGTCGAGGGTTTTCGTGAGGGTTGTTTTCTTTTTGCCATACTCTAGGTTCGGAAGGTTCGCGCCTTCGACAGGCGCAAACGCGAAAGATACTAGTTGGTCTCCTGATCCACGATCTTGTTGGCCTTGATCCAGGGCATCATCGCCCGCAGACGGCGGCCTGTCACCTCTACCGGATGGTTGCGGAGGTTGTTTCTCTCGGCATTCATTCGGGGATATCCCGCCTGCCCTTCGAGGATGAAGTCTTTGGCGAACTTGCCGTTCTGGATCTCTTTGAGGATCTCCCTCATCGCTTCGCGGCTAGATTCGTTGATTACACGCGGGCCGCTGACCATATCGCCGTATTCGGCGGTGTTGGAGATGGAGTAGCGCATATCCGCGATACCGCCTTCGAAAATGAGGTCGACTATCAGCTTCATTTCGTGCAGACACTCGAAGTATGCCATCTCTTCGGGGTATCCAGCCTCTACGAGAGTCTCGAAACCGGCCTGTATAAGTGCGCTGACACCGCCGCAAAGAACGGCCTGCTCACCGAAGAGGTCTGTCTCCGTCTCATCTTTGAATGTCGTCTCTATGATACCTGTACGGCCGCCGCCGATGGCTGAGGCGTAGGAGAGGGCAAGCTCTTTGGTATTGCCGCTCGGATCTTTTTCGACAGCTATGAGGTCCGGAATTCCGCCACCTTTTACGAACTCGCTGCGAACGGTGTGGCCGGGAGCTTTCGGAGCCACCATCATGACATTGATGTCGTCTGCGGGCTGGATTCTTCCGTAGTGGATATTGAAACCGTGCCCGAACGCTATCGTTGCACCGCTTTTGAGATTAGGTGCAATCTGCTCCCGGTATATCTCCGCCTGTGTTTCATCGGGCAGAAGTATCATTACAACATCGGCCTCTTTTACCGCATCTGGGACCTCCAGAACCTTGAAACCTTTGGCCTCCGCCTTTTTCCAACTCCCGCTCCCTTTGCGAAGGCCTACCACAACCTCGACACCGCTGTCCCTGAGATTTTCAGCATGTGCATGACCCTGGCTGCCGAAACCTATCATCGCAACTTTTTTTGACCTGATGATCGAGATATCGCAATCTTTGTCGTAATAGACATTCAATGCCATAGTTCTATCCTTTGGAGAAAATTTGGGTGATTATATTGAAAGAGGACTTTGAAGCATATAAATCCGTGTTAAGCATACTACACTGAAACAATTCCATAAAAAGACGATACTTTGTAAGCATAAAGTTTTTCTCAGAAAAATATACAGGACAGGACAATGCTCAACAATATGACGATAAAAAAGCGCCTTATCATTCTAAGTGCTCTGGCAATCACTACGATCTTTCTCTACGCTTTGAAGGTACTCTACACCGACTACATCCGTTATATGGACGCTTCGAAGACCATCAAGGGTGCGGAGCTTTCGGTGAAACTGAGCGACATGCTTCATGAGTTTCAGAAAGAGAGAGGGGCAAGTGCCGGATTTTTGAGTTCGAAGGGTAGAAAATTCAAAGATACCCTCCTCAAACAGCGAAAACTGACCGATGAAAAGATAGCTCTCTACAAAGAGTATATCTCAACACACGATGACAGCTACTCCTCCGAAGCTAAACGCTCCATAGACCTTTCCGGGCTGGAGCAGATGAGAAAAAAGGTCGACTCTTTTTCGGTCAGCACGAAAGATGCCGTAGCCTACTACACCGCCCTCAACAGCTCCATCATAGATACGGTCGCCAGGATCTCTACGCGTATAATAGACCCTCGGCTGCACAACCTGATGAATTCGCTCGTACTCTTCATAAGCGCGAAAGAGAGAGCGGGAATAGAGCGTGCAGTGCTCTCTGGGGCCTTTTCTAAAGATAGGTTCGACAAGTTTCTATATTCGAAGTTCATATCGGTACTCGCGCAGCAGAAAGCCTTTTTCCACCTATTCGAAGTAACAGCCAACGAAGAGTTGAAAAAGTATTACGACTCTCTCAAGTCCCAGCCTGCATTCAAAGAGGTCGAAAGGATGAGAACTGTCGCCCAGAGCAGACGTAAGGAGTTCGGTGTAGACGCTTCATACTGGTTCAAAACGATTACAGAGAAGATAAACGGTCTCAAAAAGGTGGAGAACTTCATTCAGCGGCAGATTCTGCAAAGATCCGCAGAAGTCAAAAAGAGTGCACTGACTGAACTGCTGATTCTGACACTTCTGTCACTCTTCGCACTTGCCGCCATAGGGTATATTTCAAGGAGTGTTACAAAATCGATAATAAGCTCCATAGAGCGCCTGACACGCCTAATGGAGAGGATAAGAAACGGAGATCTCTCGGTAGAGGTGGAGCGAAGGAGTGTGAGCCGCAACGAGATGGATGTGATCACGAAACTTCTCGACTCCCTGGTTGCGATCATAAGAGAGCTTACGGGGCGGATCAACCTCTCCGTCGATATGGCAGCAAAAGGGGACTTCAGCCGGAAACTGAGCGATGCCGGCATGGAAGGGGATTTCGCGACCGCTATACACATGGTGCAAAACGGTATCCAGGCGATGGAGGATTCACACAGGAAGCAGCAGTTAATAAACTTCTCCTCCAAGCTTCACGCCATAGGCGACGTAGGTGAAGGGCTTTCACTGATGCAGAACGAGATATCTATGCTCATAGAGGACCTCGGCCACATCCTGAAGACTACGAAAAACACGAGTGAACAATCTTCCGAGAGTATCAATACTCTGGAGGATATACTCCAAAAGCTGCAGTCACTCGTCATGCAGATCAACGACTCCAACAGTTCCATAGAGCGCCTGAACGCGATGAGCAACGAGATCACATCAGTCGTCGACCTCATCAAGGATATCGCCGACCAGACCAATCTGCTGGCTCTCAACGCGGCGATAGAAGCGGCGCGCGCCGGAGAACACGGGCGGGGTTTCGCCGTCGTCGCGGATGAGGTGAGAAAACTAGCAGAACGGACACAGAAGGCTACGAGCGAAATAAATGTCTCCATAAACACTATGAAGCAGGAGTCAAGCTCGATTATGGAGAAGTCGGAGACGATGACGAAAGTCGCGGGCGTCGTCTCCGAATCTGTAGAAGATTTCAAAAATATGATGCAGAGCCTGGATGCCGACGCCAAAGAGATGTCCGAGCTTATAGAGCAGATGGGAGACCAGGTTTTCGTGATTCTTACGAAAATAGACCATATCATCTTCAAGTCCAACGGCTACAGCGCAATGGTCGAAGCAAGAGTAGACGGAACTCTCGAAGATTACAGCAGCTGCAGGCTGACCAAGTGGTACGTTTCGGAAGGCAAAAAGAGATTCTCGTCCGTACCGAGCTTTCAAAAAATCCAGACCCCTCACAAGGCGGTCCACGACCTGATTATGCAGAACCTGCAGTATATAAAGGGTGAAGACCGAAGATTGGAAGAGGAGGAGAGAATAATCGAAAATTTCGTCCGCATGGAAGAGGCGAGCAGAGAGCTTTTTGAACTGCTGGACCGGATGAGGAGAGAGCTCCACGAGAAATCCGGGTTTAAAAAGCCGTAAGTTATCATCTTGTACAATAGGAGGACACACCGGAAGACTCCCTGGTGCCCATTAGCAAAACTCCGGAGAAATCAAAATGGTTGAAAAAATTCTAAAGAAAATAAAATCTCTTCCGCCGCTGCCGGAGAGTGTAAACAGGGTACGGCAGATATGTGAAGACCCGGAAGGAACGGTAAAGGAGCTTGTACCTGTTGTAAAGCAGGACCCCATGTTCACCGCCGATATCCTCAAAGCGGCGAACTCCCCGCTCTACGGATTCAGCCGGCAGATCACCTCGATAGACCAGGCGATCGCACTTTTCGGAATGGGTACCATACAGGGATTCGCCATATCGTATGCGGTCAGAAAGAGTTTCCCCGTCAATCTCTCCCCATACGGAGCAGGCCCCTCACACCTCATGGAGGTTTCCACTCTTCAAAACGCACTGACACTGCAGTGGGGAAAGAGCCAGGTCTCTACCCACCGGGCCGAGATGATGACACTCTCCCTGCTTATGGAGCTCGGGAAGGTCGTCGCGTCTCTCATTCTCGAAGAGGAGGGAAAAGCCGACGCTTTCAAAGCCGAGATAAAGAGTGCTAAAACGATAGAGGAGATAGCCGAAACGGAGAAGAGATTTCTCGATATAACCAGCGAATGGATAGCCGCTCTTATGTTCAAACAGTGGAAGTTTCACGACACTATGGTCTCTATGATGCGCTTTGTTCACAATCCGGAAGAGGCACCGGAGCAGATCATCAGGCATGCGGAGATTCTTAGCGTAGTCAAGGAAGCGGTCCCTTTCATGCAGCCTCTGTGCGAAGAGTGCGTACAGTCGGCCTACGATAAAGCCGACAGCTTCGGCCTTCAGGCGGAGACTCTCCATGAGGCGATAGAGAAAATCGGTAAATGAGGGCATTTCTCACCAGAATTGCGAAAGGAGCCTACAGAAGCGACATAGAGAAGGAGTTCATTCCGCTTCTGGATGAGCTGATCCGCGAACATATCGTCAAAGTCAGCGGAGAAACCGTAAAACTGGACGCCAAGTACCGTGCCGGAACCATAGACCTTCTTCCATCCGGTACGGCATTTGTAGAGATGATAGGCGCAAAAGGAAGAGACCTCCTCGTAGAGCCTGAGAATCTTCACGGCGCCAAAAACGGCGACTACGTCATAGTCCGCCGTCTCTTCGGAAAAGCGGGCAGACCTTCGGCAAAAGTGGTGAAGGTGGTACAGCCGGCATTCGTTTACGCCGTCGGCTACATAAAGCGGACCGAATCGGGCCTGGAGCCTTTTCACATAAAAACAGACCTCCCTATGGAGCTTAAAAGCCCCATCGTAGAGCTCGAAGAGGGTACTCTCTTCCAGGTCGACAACCGAACATCGAAAATCACCCAAATCCTGGGCTCTCTGAAAGATCCGAAAGTGGACGAGAAGATTTCGCTGGCCATCTTCAACAAGCAGGAGCTCTTCAGCGAAGAGGCTGAGGCTGAGGCGAGGAGCTGGGGAGATGAGGTAGACGCTTCGGACTATCCGGAGCGTACCGACCTGAGGCACCTGCCCTTCTGTACGATAGACCCGGTAGACGCAAAGGATTTCGACGATGCGATATTCTGGGATGAGAAAAGGGGAGTCCTATATGTCGCTATCGCCGATGTGAGCAGCTATGTAACGGAAGACAGCGCAATAGACAAAGAGGCGAGAAGAAGAGGCTTTTCGATCTATTTTCCGCACAAGTCGATACCGATGCTGCCGAGAGCCCTGAGCGAAAACATATGCTCTTTGAAACCGGATGTAGACCGGCTGGCGTATGTATGCCGCATGGAGCTCGACACCGAAAGTCTCGAAGTGAAAAGGCACAGCTTCTTCGAGGCGGTCATCCGATCCAGACGGCGCTACAACTACGACGAGATAGACAGATACCTCGAGAGTGGTCTGCAAAGCGCTGCAGAAGGTGACAGGGAGACCCTCTCCTTCATTTTCCCGCTCAAAGATCTCACCGACCGGCTGAGAGAGAAGCGCCTCAAAAAGGGGTACGACTTCCGCTCCACCGAAGTGCGGATGGAGCTGGATGAAAACCGGAATCTTCTCTCGACACGTATCGAGGAGTCTACCCCGTCGCACCGGCTCATCGAAGATTGTATGCTGCTGGCCAACAGAGCGGCCGCCGAACACTTCGATTACGGAATCTTCAGAGTTCATGAGCCGCCCACACCGGAGCGCATAGAGAAGCTGGTAGACGAGCTCGGAAAGATAGGAATCTACGTAGAGGAGAGTACGCAGGATTTCCATGCCCTTGTACTGGCTCTGCAGGAAGAGGCCCGCAGGATGGATGTGGAGCCCTATGTGGACCAGCTGATAATCCAGACGCAGAAACAGGCCGCCTACAGTGCCGAAAATGTCGGCCATTTCGGTCTGGGTTTCGAGCGCTATACACACTTCACCTCCCCAATCCGCCGCTACTCCGACCTTACTCTCCACCGGCTGCTCAAAGCGATTCTCATGGGTGACGAGGAGAGAAGAGAGTATCTGCTCAGAAACATAGAGCCGCTCTGCATAAAGATAAGTGAACTGGAGCGCGAAGCGACACGGGTGGAGTGGGATTTCATGGCACGAAAATATGCGAGATGGGCGGAGTCTCACAAAGATCTTATACTCCATGCAGTCGTAGTCGAAGCGGCACAGATTCCTGCGGCTACAACCGACCTTCCGATAGTGGGAATGCGTCTCTTCTGCGACAAAAGCGACCTTCTGCTGTTCGACAGAATAGAAGCGAAAGTCAACATAGTGCATATTCCGCAGGCGAAGATATTTGTGCTCGTCGAACGAACCGAACATCTGCTCGAGGAGAGGTAAAGAGGATGTACAAACGGGATTTCGACCGGCTTTTGCAGCAGGGTAAACTGCCCAAATCGGTCATGCTATACGGGGACAACGACTACTACATAGATGAAGCCGTTGAGCGTATAGTCGAGATGACCGGGGCGAAAGAGTCTATGCTTAAGCTATACTATGACGAATACGATTTTCAGAGGGCGAAGAACTATCTGGGCCAGAGTTCGCTCTTCGGAGATTTGAACCTCCTTTTGGTCAAAAGCGACAGGAAGATACCCAAAAAAGAGCTCTCCCATCTTACAGAGCTGGCGGCCAGAAACGAGAACAGCTACTTTCTCTACGCCTACACCGGCAGCGACTTCAAGACGATGACCTCCGTTTTTTCACCCAAAGCGGATGCCCAGCATGTACGGTTTTTCCCGCCGAACCTGAACGAGGCGGCCGCACTGCTGCAACAGAAGGCACGGCAGATGGGAATAGAGATAGACCGATACGCCGTCGAGCATCTCCTCAACGCACTCGGACTCAACCTCTCGATGGCGATGAACGAACTCAACAAGCTTGCGCTCCTCCCCGGGCCCATAGGCACCAAAGAGATCGACGAGCATATCTTCTCACTGGTCCCTGTGGCTATGGAGACATTTCTTGTTTCACTCTTTTCGAAAAAGAGTCTAAAGGATCTTTTGGAGCAGGTTCAGCAGCTGGGCGAAGATGAGTTCGCGATACTGCGTGCCGTTCAATATTTCGCCGGGCAGCTCTTTCTGTTCCATTCCCACATAAAGCTCTTCGGTACAGCCGACTCGAGTGCCGTTTTGGGGTATCGTCTTCCCAAGCCGCTGGAACAGCAGCGTGCACAGCTTGCCGCAAGAATTCCGACCGATCGATTCGAAAAGATCTTCGATGCCCTGGCAGAGGGTGAGCTGGCCGTCAAAACCGCAGGAAGCTCTTCACAGAAGGAGACCCTGCTGCTTTCAACTTTAATAAAAATTAAATCTTTCTTAGGGTAAAATCGCGATGCTCTTTGCTCTTTCTTTTCGAGGCAACCCGAAAGGAGAAAACCGTAAGGGCTAATACCACAAGGAGATACCATAATGACAAGACATTACGAAACTCTCTTCGTAGTCAAACCTACACTGACAGAAGAGGAGATCAAAGGACAGATCGAAGGGGTCAAATCGATCCTGGAGAAGAACGGTGCCGAAATTGCGGCGACATTTGACTGGGGAATGCGCAAACTGGCTTACGAAATAGAGAAGAATCCCCGCGGATACTACTATGTAATCTACTATACCGCTCCAAGCAGCCTGATAAAAGAGCTTGAGAGAAACTTCCGCTACAACGAAGAGATTCTCCGATATATGAATGTAAAATATGAAAACAAAAAAGAGATCAGCGCATGGCAGAACCTCGTAAACAAAGCGGGTGCGGCAAGTGCGAAAAAAGAGGAAGCCGCCAAGCCGGCAGAGACAGCAGGCGAGACTGCATAACGATACTTAAGGCCAATCGATGTTCAACAAGGTAATTCTGATCGGAAATCTGACACGCGACGTGGAGCTGCGATACCTTCCAAGCGGCCAGGCTCTGGCCAAATGCGGCATAGCTACAAACCGCCGCTACAAAGACTCGAGCGGTATGCAGAAGGATGAGACGATGTTCATCGACTTCACCGTCTGGGGACGCTCGGCCGAGGTGGCGAACCAATACCTGCACAAAGGGAGCCGGGTACTGCTGGAAGGACGTCTTACTCTCGAGCAGTGGACCGATCAGAGCGGGCAGAAGAGAAGCCGCCACTCCATAACGGTGGAAAACCTCAAGATGCTCGACCGCAAGGGTGAGAACGAAGCACCTGCAGCCGGCGGCTATACTGAGCCTCCACAGCAGAGCGGCCAGCCTTCACAGGCGGCGTATAGTGCTCCACAGAAGCAGCAGCCGCAGGAGCTCCCCACTATTGACATCGATGAAGACGATATACCGTTCTAACAACCGTATGAACGCAGAAAAACAAAAGTAATAAAAGGATAGCAAATGGCAGAAAGAAGAAAATACTCCAAAAGATATTGCAAATATTGTGAAGCGAAAGTCGAGTTTATCGACTACAAAGATATCAACAGCATCAAAGCTTCACTCTCCGAGCGCTACAAAATAATGCCGCGACGTCTTACAGGCAACTGCAAACGTCATCAGGAGATGGTCGAAAAGGCTATCAAAAGAGCCAGGGCCGCTGCACTGGTACCATATGTGGTAGACCACAAACGCGTTATCGCAAATCCGTTCGAAGAGATCAAGTAACACACTGCCGCTTCCGCATCGGAAGCGGCACCTTCTGTACCCACCCTACCTTCCAAAATCTCTCTTTTGTTGTATAATACCGGAAAAGATATTTCGTGAAAACAGCCGTAATAGCCCTCATTTTCCTTACAGTACTGTTCATACTATGGCGCCTCAACAGCGCAAAAACTCCTCCGTTGCTATTCAGCGGCAACGCCCTGCATATTCACGAAGGAACCTGCACAATCGATCTTCCTTCATATAAGAGGGAGAGTGAATCGGTAGATGTTCTGGATATTACAAGATATTTTCTGAAAACCCCTTCAGATGCGGAGCTCATCTATGAGAGTGTCGATTTTCCCGCTACATACGACTTCGCATACCCGACAGACGCCGTTGTCGCAAAAATTTTCGGCTTTTCCCGCTACAGCGCAAAAAGTGTAAACCGCCATATTACTTTCGTCAACGGAACAGACCCGAACGGAGAGGAGTTCGTCGTACTGGCCGCAGCGGAGTTGAACCACAGAATCCAGCTGCTCTATCCGCTAGACAAAGAGATGGCTGCACGGCTTGAGGAGTGTCTAGTAAAGGGTCGGAAAAGTCCGCTTTCCGAGTCTTCCGGTTCAACGGAGCGCTCTATACGCCCCGACTGGAGCGAGAGCGAGATTATCAAGGAGAATTTGATAGAAAAACATATGTGACCGGTGTTACGCAAAAAAGCGTATGGACACCTCTAAAGTCAACCTTTTTTACGAAAAAGAAGCACCTCTTTGTCCGGTTCGTCACCGTAAAGAGTTACCGGATAGATCTGAATCAGCTCCAGGCCGCCGGAGCCGGCGATCTTCTCCGCCGAGTGAAAGTACTGGACTACACAATCCTCCTCGCGCCTGTAGCACCCCTCCCCATCCGGTCTGAAATAGTCTATGTAGGTCTTCAGGCGGCCGTTTTCAAACGCGGACTCCAGAGCCAGCAGACTCTCTTTCTCCCTCTTTACCAGCGCCCCCTGGGATATCTCTTCGAAACCGTAGAGGGTATTGATGTCGGCGATGAAGATACCGCCCGGCTCCAGCAGCTCTTCAACGCAGCCCATAAAGCGCTTCAAACCGCTCTCGTCAAGATAGTTCAAAACGTCGAATACCGCCGTAGCGGCTTCGAAACGCTCATTCAAATCGCATATATCTACCGCCAGAGCTTCGACTCCTCTCTGCTTTGCACGCTCGACCATCGTTTCACTCAGATCCACCCCCAACGAGCGGTTCAAAGAGAGGCTCTTTTGTGCATGGAGCAGAAACTTTCCGCTGCCGCACCCTATATCGACCAAAGATTTCGGCTTCCATGATGAAAGTATCTCGATGTAGAGGCCGTAAAGAGACTCTATCTCCTCTTCGAAGCCCAGCAGGGGCTCTATCTTCGCATAGAGCTCAAGCCCCACGTACAACCTTTTCCATCTCGCCGTAGAGCTCCATTATCTCCCCTTTTTTGGCCAGAAAGCTGTGTCTGTTGGCTATGAGATGCGCAGAGGACTCCATAATCGTTTCAGCTACTTTGAGACCGTTCTCCTTCATCGTAGTGCCCGTCTCCACTATATCCACGATCGCGTCGGCAAGTCCGACCAGGGGTGCAAGCTCTATCGAACCGTAGAGCTTTACGACCTCCACCCCCATCGCCTTTTTGCTGAAGTAGTTTCTGGTGATGTTTACCATCTTCGACGCCACCTTCATCTGCGGCCTGCTCCAGTCGAGTTCATCCTCGTTCCTGATTCCTACCGCAACCTTGCATCTGCCGATACCCAGATCAAGGAGCCTCACAACATCGAGCCCCTGCTCCTCTATGACATCAAGCCCTACAACACCGATATCCGCGGCCTGGTGGGCCACATATGTAGGAACATCCTGGTTGCGCACCAGCAGAAAGCGGAACTCTCCCATCTCGAGAATCAGCTTTCTGGACTCGAACTTGAAGCTCCCTGCAAATATTTTCTCGAAAATATCGAGTGTCTCCTCCGCTATGCGCCCTTTCGGCAAAGCAACGGTCAACATCTTTTTTCCTTTATCATTTTTTCCATTCCTTTGAAAACGAGCAGTTCATCCACTTTCGCCTCCGGAAAGAGAGGTGCGAAAATGTGCGCATCTCCTCCGGTTATAGTAATATCGAACTGCGGAGCGAAATACTCCACAAGCCTCTTTACCGGAGCCAGAACCGCAAAACTGACGGCACTTTCGGTATCTTTGGGCAGAGAGGTTATATCTACACCGGGATCGATTCCGACGGCCAGTTTCGGAGATATACCCGCATACGCCTCTTTGAAAGATGAGATTCCGGGCCAGATCCATCCCCCTTTGTGCAGGCCTCTCTCCATCACATCGACCGTTATCGCACTTCCGGCATCTATCACCACTCCGTCCCATGCCCCCAGGCAGGCGGCCTCTCTATCTATTCCGAGGCCTCTATAGTCGCTATGGAGCATCCTGTATTCGGAGAGATCTATCCACCCCGGAGCCTCTTTTGAAATCCGGGGCGCTATCTTCCCGTTCACGCATATGAAGTATACCACCTCATCCCCGTAGCGACCGAGACCCTCGTCGAAGGTGAGATGGAGCGGTTTCCCGCCGTCGAAAAAGTGCATCCGACTGTTTCCGACATCGCACAGAATCATACGGAGAGAACCTCCCACCCTTCCGACTCCAAAAGAGCCTTCGCTTTCGAGCAGACAGGCGCTTCAACAAGTGCGATATTGATCAGAATAGAGTGGCCGTAGTAGTTTTCGATCATCGATTTCAGCTCCAGCCACTCTTTTGCATCCTTCACCGACACTCTGCTGCGCCTCTTGATATGGAATAGAAGCAGATATCTGTTTTGAACATCGAGACCGTGGAAGATCGATATTCTTTTGCGGCTTCCCACCTTTTTCGGTGAAAAAGGCTCGAACTTCTTGAAAATATATCCCCTCTCGGCAAGAGGAGAAAGCAGACTCTTCAACATACGATCTACTCCCGGTGGAGCTTGAAGTAGTAACGGTCGTAATAGAAGCTCTCTTTCGTTGCGAAGAACCAGTTTTCTATTCTGTCGGGAATCTTGAAAACATTTGCACTCGTAAGTTCCGGATCGGTCGCTATCACGTAACCTTCTCTCTCCACAAGATAGAGAAACTCGCCGTAAATCGCGCCGACAAAATGGGCGAAAGGGAACTTCCTGCTGTTTAGAATTTTGAGCTCGTTGTCGCAACGATACACTCTCCCCTCCTTTGAGAGGATATATATTCCATCCTTAATGAATATCAGATCGCTTATCTCCATATCCAGCGCATCCATCAACTTGGGACTTACTGAGATTACCCGGTGAGGAGTGGCAGCTACAAGACGGTCGCCCATTACATCGAGAAAAATGACATTATTGAACTCTTCACCTTTCCCGACTATAATTTCCCGAACCTTTGCACCGTTTTGCCTGCTCAGGATGACCAGTTTCCCGTCCAGTGTCGGTATAAGAACGAGGTTTTCCAGCATCATAGGAGAGGCTACTCTTATATCGGCCGTCAGGGCGGTATCCGACTCATATTTGACCTCTAGCCGGTTCTCGCCGTAGTTGTAGATCCCGTAGCTGTTTCCCTCTATCAGGAAGGCGATCTTCTCACTCCCGGGGATGAACATGGCGGCCACCATTCTGCGTGGAAGCTCTATCTCCACACTCTTCTTCGTCCTGGTGTTGTAGATTATGTTGGGTCTGCAGTCACCGGCTGCGGCGACGAGTTCACCGCTTCGCGCCAGGTAGCGGTATCCTTTCGGCAGTGCGAGTTTCTCTACCCCGTTCATCGTTATAACATCACCGTTTTCGAGCGTGGCACTGCGATATCCGACTTCCGCTATCGGTGCAGGCAGCTCCCCGTCGTAGTTGACGCTTCCGTCGATCTTCGAAGGTTCAAAATAGTTCTTCCCGCTGCACCCGGCCGCCAGAAAAGCGAAAAATAGAACCGCCAGCGTAAAAGCGAACCTGCGGATCATTCGCCGCCTTCCGTTTTTTCGGTTACTCCGTAGTGTGCCAGCATTTCGGCCACAGCTCCAATCTGAGAGTCGTCGGCTATCAGTGAAAGGCGCTCTCTCGCTTCAGTTACTTTACCCTCCCTCATAAGCATGAACGCTTCGTCGAAAAGGGCGAAATCTTTCAGCAGGGCTCCGCTTCGCATCCTGTAGTTCTCTATCATCTTGCCATCCTCTTTCCAGACACCGAGATGGTAGGACGCGAGGTCGGATACGACTTCGTCACCGCTTTTGCTCAACTCTTCGAGACTCTTCAAATCGCCGCTTGCGGCTGCCTTTCTCAACAAAAAGAGCTCGGCCAGTTTCGGGTCGTTCTTCTTCAACTGCTCCAGCGCCGAGGAGTCATCCGGATTCTTTTCGAGTGCAAGTAGCGCTACGTTCGCAGCTTCGAGCTTTTGCTCCTTTATATAACCCATCACCGCATACCCGACGGCTCCCGCAACCAGTATCACCGCAAGTGCGATGATCGCCAACCTGTTTTTCCTGTAGAAACGCTCCGCTTTTATAAGACCGGCAAGAAGCTTCTCATCCTGCGTCAGCTCATCTTTTGCAAAGTCGACCTGCTCTTTGATACCCACCTACGACTCCTGTTACAACCGGGCGTTCAGAGGCAAAACCCTGCACCTCTTAGAGCCGCCCTTAATTTTTAGTGTGTTATCATATCAAAAGATTTGTTAAACCCGGATTTTGCATCATAAAACCACTTTAAACCTGCCAAGCGCCTGTACTGTATGCGGTTAAGGGAAAGTTACTGTGCACCGGTAGATACACCGACTGTGATATTCGCGGGGACCTTCCGCACGATGCCTGGCGAAAAGTTCAGTTATCCCCGATGCGAAATCCGGGTCAAAAAAGAGAAGGGTTGAAACAATGAAATTTGATGACGATATGCTCCAAAAACTGGAAAAGCTCTCGATGCTCCGGATCGAAGATGGAAAACGCGAAGAGATGATAAAAGAGCTCGAAAAGATTGTAGGCTTCGTTGATATCCTGGGGGAACTCGATACAAAGGGACTGGATCCGTCGTTCAGCACACTTGAAGGCGGTACCCCTATGCGGGAGGATATACCGAAAGAGGATCCCGGGATCAGGGAAACGATTCTCAAAAATGCGCCCGATGCGAAAGATGACTATTTCGTAGTTCCCAGCATTATCGAATAGATCGCCGCAATGAAGGTCTACGGCATAAAAAACTGCGACTCGGTAAGAAAAGCGGTCAGATTTTTGAGAGACCGTAACATCGATTTCGAAATGGTCGATTTTAAAGTGAATCCAGTCGGATGCGACACAATAGAGCGCTGGCTTCGGCAGATTCCCGTAGAGGCCCTCTTCAATAGCCGCGGAACATCATACCGCAGGCTCGGATTGAAGAAGCTAGACCTAGACGACGATCAGAAACGGGAGTGGCTCTGCAGGGAGAATATGTTGATAAAACGGCCGGTAATCGAGTGTGACGACGGGGATATCGTCGTTGGATATGACGAAGAACTCTACAAGGATCTTTTCAATGGGCAATGTGACACTTGATATAAGAAAACTTCTGAAAAATGTCGTAGCGTACAAAGCGAGCGACCTCCACCTCGTAAGCAGGAGTGAACCGCAAATCAGGATAGACGGGCGCCTGGTACCTCTGAACCTTCCGAAGCTCGACGGTGAGGCGATCGAAGAGATGTGCTACTCGATAATTACGGAGAAGCAGAAGAAGAGCTTCGAAGAGCACAAAGAGCTCGACTTCGCCATCCAGATTCCGGAGGTGGGGCGTTTCCGAGCCAACTACTACAGGACGATGGACGACGTTGCCGCAGCATTTCGCGTCATCCCTACCCAGATTCCCAGTATCGACGACCTGGAAGCTCCGCAGATATATAAAAAACTGATTCAGCGCGAAAAGGGGCTGATCCTCGTGACCGGACCCACAGGGAGCGGAAAGTCAACGACACTCGCGGCGATGCTAAACGAAATAAACATGACCGAGCGCAAACATATAATCACGGTGGAAGATCCTATTGAATTTGTCCATGAGAACAAGCAGTCGCTCTTCTCCCACAGAAACATAGGGACGGACACAGACTCTTTCGCCCATGCACTGAAATACGCCCTGCGTGAAGACCCTGACGTGATCCTGATCGGTGAGATGCGCGACAAAGAGACGATAGCCGCGGCACTCACGGCGGCGGAAACGGGCCACCTGGTATTCGGAACGCTTCATACCAACTCCGCCGCACAGACGATAAACCGTATCATCGACGTATTCAGCGGTGATGAGCAGCCACAGGTCAGGGCGCAGCTCTCCACATCGCTGGTCGCCGTCATATCGCAGGCGCTGCTGCCGAAAGTGGGCGGCGGCCGTGTCGCGGTACCGGAGATCCTGATAACCAACCCGGCAATCGCAAATCTAATCCGAGAAGACAAAGTTCACCAGATCTACAGCCAGATGCAGCTGGGCCAGGGGGAGAGCGGCATGCAGACGCAGACGCAGGTGATGGTAAAACTTGTCCAGGGACATATCATCGACAAGAACGAAGCGTTGAGATACTCCACGCGCCCCGATGAGCTGATTAAAGCCATTCAGTACATGAGCTGACCCATAGGCGCCAAACCGCGCCTATATTCGGTTAACACTACCAAATCACCTCCTTTTCGTTATTTTTATGGTATTATTGCGCAAATTTTTCAAGGATTTACGCAATGAGCAGATGGAGCAGATCAAGCTGGAGAGAGTTTCCGATCAAACAGCAGCCAGACTATAAAGATTTGGATAGCGTAAAAAGAGTCGAAGAGGAGCTGAAGGGATTTCCCCCGCTGATCTTCGCGGAGGAGGCAAGAAGCCTTCAGAGCAAGCTCGAAAAGGTGAGTGCCGGAGAAGCGTTTCTGCTTCAGGGCGGTGATTGTGCCGAGAGCTTCAACGCCTTCAATGCCGATACTATAAAAAATCTCTTCAAAGTGATGATGCAGATGGCCGTCGTCATGACATACTCCAGCGGCAAGCCCGTAGTCAAAGTAGGCCGCATAGCAGGCCAGTTCGCAAAGCCGAGAAGCTCCGATACGGAAGCGAAAGGGGAGATCGAGCTGCCAAGCTACAGGGGAGATATCGTAAACGAGGCGGACTTCGCCCCGGAGGCTAGAGAGGCCAGGCCGGAAAAGCTGATCAAAGCCTACTACCAGTCCGCAGCGACACTGAACCTGCTTCGCGCATTCTCCCGCGGAGGAATGGCAGACCTTACAAAAGTACACAACTGGAACCTGGACTTCGTCAAAGACAGGGCTCTGGGAAAGCGCTACGAAGAGCTTGCGGAGAAGATAACGCAGGCTATGCAGTTCATAGCAGCCTGCGGCATTACCCCGGAGAATACTCCACAGCTTCACGAAACAGTTCTATACACTTCGCACGAAGCCCTGCTTCTGGGCTATGAAGAGGCTCTGACACGTGTAGACTCCCTGACAGGCAAATGGTACGACTGCTCGGCGCATATGCTCTGGATTGGAGACAGAACACGCGATCTTGGCGGTGCCCACATAGAGTTCTTCAGGGGAATAAACAACCCGATAGGCGTAAAAGTGGGACCGAGTATGAAAGAGGATGAGCTCATCGCACTGATAGAGAAACTGAACCCCCAAAATATTCCGGGCCGCCTGACTCTCATCGTGCGTATGGGAGCCGATAAGATCGCCGATCTATTCCCGCCGCTGCTCAGACGTGTAAAAGCGGAGGGGAAAAGTGTCGTATGGAGCTGCGATCCGATGCACGGCAACACCTTCAAAACCGAAAACGGATTCAAGACAAGAGAGTTCAACAACATCCTTTCGGAGGTCAGGCAGTTCTTCCAGATCCACGGCGCCGAAGGGACCGTTGCCGGAGGAATCCACCTGGAGATGACCGGTGAAGATGTCACCGAATGTACCGGCAGCCAAAGCTGCAACATAACCGTCGACGCTCTCGGCAACCGCTATCACACCCAGTGCGATCCTCGACTCAACGCGAGCCAGGCGCTGGAGATGGCATTCATGATATCCGAGTTTTTCAAGGATTGATAACTCACGGCATCTCTTCTTCTACACCTTGCGGGTACTCCCCGCAAGGCTGCATGAATTTTCCGAAACCGGCAGAAATATTCCCGGTTGACACATGACACGGTTTAAGATCGTGGATTATCTAAAATAAACTGATTTTCATACTTTTGTTCCGGTGGTAAAGCACCGTTATCAAAAAAACAGGGAATATTCTCCACAAATCCCTATGTTTCCCCTTTTTCGGCAGATTTACATAACTTATTTTCAGCTTCGGTATTTTATAATGAAATATTTTAGTATCCGGTCATCACACAGATGTAACATTGATATACGGAGCCTGAATTGCGTAGTTTCAAAGTGGGCTGGGAAGCTGACTGACCCGCCAAGGCTCCGATTATTATCCCAGAACTTGGTCCGGAGTCGGTAGAGAACCAAAAAAATCCAGAGCGGAGAAACTTATGCCATCCACGGAAAAGATCACAGACGTAGTAAAAAAGAGCTGTGAAGAGATCAAAGAGTCTATAAAGGGTGAAGATATCGAAAAGAACGATGCAGCCGAAGTTATCAAAAATGTTATAGAAACCTTCTTCACCCAGCTGAGAAAGTCCGGATACTCCGTATATCTGGATGAATATCTCGAATATGAGCATGAGAAGAAGTCGAAAAAATGTATCGATCTGGCGAAAGAGAGCATCTACTCCTTCAAGGAGTCAAATACAAACCTCAAAAATATCGCCGAAAGCCATACAATCGAGATAGAGAGCATTGTAGATAACAGCACTGAGATAGATATCCCAAGATTCAAGAGCCGCATCGAAGCTTTTCAGAACGATCTTATGGAGGAGTTGCAGCGCGCAAATGAACTCATCAAGTCCCTGGAGAGCGAGATAGAAGAGTTGCAGAAGCAGTCAAACATAGATCCGCTTACAAAACTCTACAACCGCAAAGCGCTGGAGATAGATGCCAAAGAGCTACTCAAGCACTCGAATGAGAGAAATCTGAACATGGCACTCCTTATGATAGACGCAGACGACTTCAAAAAGGTCAACGACACATTCGGTCATCTCGCCGGTGACAAAGTCCTGATACTGCTGGCGAAACTCTTCAAGCTATCCATCAGGGAGTATGACAGAGCCTACAGGTATGGAGGAGAGGAGTTCCTCATCATATTCAACAGGACCGGGAAAGAAGAGACAAGGAGAGTTGCGGAACGAATCATGAACGCGGTCAGAAACAACAAACTTATATACAAAGGGAAAGTGATCAGAATCACCCTGAGTATGGGACTCACCGCCCACCAGAAAGGTGATACTCTGGAAAGCATGATAGAGAGGGCGGATGCAGCGGTCTATCAGGCCAAAAACGAGGGAAAAGACAGGCTGGTGGTGCGCTGATGGAGATGAACTGGTTCGATATAGTAACAGGCTCCCTGATCGTTCTGATAGGGATAAAAGGGATTTTCAACGGTCTGATAAAAGAGCTTGCCGGTCTCGTAGGGATAGTTCTGGGGGTATGGCTCGCTTCACTCTTCGCGTCCGAGTTCGGAAAGTGGCTTGGCGCCTCCTTTTTGCATATCGATTCCGAATCTGCCCTAACGATGATCGGATTTCTGGTTCTGCTGGCGCTTATATGGACAGGCTGTATCATAGCCGGAGTCATCATAGCGAAGCTCGTTTCACTCTCAGGGTTGGGGATGGCCGACAGAGTTCTGGGTCTACTTTTCGCTTCCGCTAAAGTTTTCATCATAATAGCCGTAATTGTCTATGCACTCTCAAATATCGACCTTATCAGAAAAAACACCAGAAGCTTCACTGACTCCAGCCTGCTCTATCCGCTCTTCATAAAAGCAGGCGACACTATCGTCCACATAGACACCGACTCACTTGCCGAAAAGGCCGGTACTGTAGGAAAGAGTACGAAAGAGACAATCCAAAACGGTGTAGAGGTAGTGAAAAAGAGGCTCGAGCCACAGGATACAAAGGAAACGGATGAAAAAGAGTAACGAAGTTGCTACATCTCCCCTCATCTCCTACGACACACTTCTTGAGCGCTTCAAACATCTTCTGCGCTCAAGCAATCTCAAGTTCACCAAACAGCGTGAAACAATTTTGCGAATACTTTACAGGCACACCGGGCACTTCACACCCGAAGAGCTGTACCGTCTCATAAAAAGTGAAGAGCCTGATCTGAAAACCGGTATAGCGACGATATACAGGACCCTCTCTCTTCTCGAAGGTGCGGGAATAGTCACCTCTATCTCCTTTGGCACGCAGGGGGAAAAGTATGAGCTGGGCGTCAAAGCCCATCACGACCATATTATCTGTACAAATTGTGGTAAAATTCTGGAATTTTACGACGAGGCGATAGAGAAGAGACAGGAGAAGATAGCAAAGGAGTTCGGCTTCATCATGGAAGACCACTCGATGAAAATCTTCGGTATCTGCCCGGAGTGTCAAAATATAGAACTTAACGAAAAGGGAAAAGAAGATTGATATTTGACAATCAGTACCAGAAACAGCGCATTGAAAAAGCCGAGGCGCTCAGAGAGATGGGGATCAACCCCTACCAGAACCGTGCCGTAAAAGAGTGCACCAACCGTGAGTTTTTGGATAGGTACAGCTATCTGAAAGAGAGTGAAGAGAAGGAGGCGGTAGACGAGATCTGCACAGTTGCGGGCAGGATCAAGTTCCTCCGGCTCATGGGGAAAGCCGCATTCGCTAAAATCGAAGATGAAAGCGGAATACTGCAGATATACTTCAGCCGTGACGATCTTGGTGACGAGTGGTTCAAGACTGTAAAAAAGATGGTAGAGGTGGGAGACATCGTAGCCGCTACCGGGTACCCCTTCATAACTAGAACGGGGGAATTGACGATGCACGTCAAAAGGCTCGAGCTGGTGACCAAGGCGATAACACCGCTTCCGGAGAAGTTTCACGGCCTGCAGGATATCGAGCTTCGTTACCGCCGGCGTTATCTCGATATGATTATGAATCCGGAGGTAAAAGAGACCTTCCTGATGCGCTCCAAGATCGTCAGTCTGATTCGCCGCTTCTTCGAAGATCACGGCTTTCTTGAAGTGGAAACACCGATGATGCACCCGATCCCCGGAGGTGCGAACGCAAGACCTTTTATAACCCATCACAATGCACTGGGTGTCGACCGCTACCTGAGAATAGCCCCGGAGCTCTACCTCAAAAGATTGGTAGTAGGAGGGTTCGAAGCGGTTTTCGAGATAAACAGAAACTTCAGAAACGAAGGTATGGACCACACCCACAACCCGGAATTCACGATGATAGAGTTCTACTGGGCCTATCACCGTTACGAAGATCTGATGGAGCTTACAGAGAGGCTCTTCGAATATCTCTTCAAAGAGCTCGGTCTTCCAGCAAAACTCCCATACGGCGATATGGAGATAGACTTCTCTACACCGTTCAAGCGGATAGCCTATAAAGACGCTCTTGTAGAGACAGGCGGTGTTCCGGAGTCGATTCTCGAAGATACCGAAGCTATGAAGAGATATCTGAAAGAGAGAGGAATCGAAGTCGAAGAGGGTCTGAGCAGAGGTCAGCTCTGGGGAGAGCTTTTCGACGCATTTGTCGAAGATAAGCTTATAAACCCCACATTCGTGACGCACTTCCCGATAGATATAAGCCCTCTAGCACGAAGAAGTGACGACAACCCTGAAATTGCGGAACGTTTCGAACTCTTCATAGCGGGCAAGGAGATAGCCAACGGCTTCAGCGAGCTAAACGATCCTCTCGATCAGTACGAACGCTTCAAGGCGCAGGCCCAACTCAAAGAGAGTGACGATGAAGCCATGCATATGGATGAAGATTACGTAGAGGCTCTCGGTTACGGGATGCCTCCCACAGCCGGAGAGGGAATCGGGATCGACAGACTCGTAATGCTGCTTACAAACAGGCACAGCATACGGGATGTCATCCTCTTTCCGGCGATGAGACCGCAAAAACAGCAGAGTGAAAAAGAAGAAAAAAAGAGTGAGGAAAAATAATGACAGTTTTACAGCAGAATGACCCTATCGTATATGAGATTATAGAGAAAGAGTTGCAACGCCAGACCGACCATCTCGAGATGATCGCGAGTGAGAACTTCACGTTTCCGGAGGTAATGGAGGCTCAGGGAAGCGTCTTTACGAACAAGTATGCGGAAGGCTATCCGTATAAACGCTACTACGGCGGATGTGAATATGCCGACGCCGTGGAACAGCTGGCTATAGACAGGGCCAAACTTCTTTTCGGATGTGAATATGCCAACGTTCAGCCCCATTCGGGCAGCCAGGCCAACGGAGGGGTATACGCCGCCCTGCTCAAAGCGGGAGATAAGATACTGGGTATGGACCTCAGTCACGGCGGCCATCTCACACACGGGGCCAAGGTTAGCTTCTCAGGCAAAAACTATCAGAGCTTCACCTACGGCGTAGAGCTTGACGGACGTATCGACTATGACCGCGTTGCCGATATTGCACAGATCGTCAAACCAAAACTGATCGTCTGCGGAGCTAGCGCTTACGCAAGAGAGATCGACTTCGCAAAATTCCGAGAGATTGCCGACAGCGTAGGTGCACTTCTCCTGGCCGATGTCGCACACATCGCAGGACTGGTTGTAGCAGGCGAGCACCCCCACCCCTTCCCCCACTGCGATGTCGTAACCACTACCACACACAAAACACTGCGCGGACCCAGGGGCGGACTCATCATGACGAACGACGAAGATCTCGCCAAAAAGATAAACAGCGCCATATTCCCGGGAATACAGGGCGGACCGCTTGTCCATGTAATCGCGGCGAAAGCGGTCGGTTTCGCCAAGAACCTCGACGAATCATGGAAAGTCTACGCAAGACAGGTCAAGGCAAACGCTTCTATCCTGGCCGAGATTTTGATGAAAAGAGGATACAATGTGGTGAGCGGAGGAACCGACAACCATCTTGTACTGGTCTCGTTCCTGGACAAGGACTTCAGCGGCAAGGATGCTGACGCGGCACTCGGCAGGGCCGGCATCACCGTCAACAAGAACACGGTTCCGGGGGAGACCAGGAGCCCATTCGTCACCAGCGGTATCCGCATAGGGTCACCGGCACTCACGGCAAGAGGAATGAAAGAGCCAGAGTTCGAGGAGATCGCCAATGCGATATGTGACGTTCTCGACGACATAGGGAACGAAAATAGAGAGGCAGAGATAAAAGAGCGGATGACAAAGCTCGCAAGACGTTTTGTCATCTATGACAGGCCGACATATTGAGAGCCGCGCAAAAGGAGTTTTATGTATAGTGTCGATACCCAGCTCATAAAGTTTGTAACGGATCACTACTACCTGCAGCACTCCTCTATCGTGAACAAGATAGAGATGAACGGTCGTATCTTCTACAATAAGTTCGAGCGTATCGACAAGCCCCTTACAAGAAGTGTAATGAACGAGCACGGCGACAAAAAGGCTGTCATCGCCCACGATCTTATAAACCGCTTCGACAAAGTGGAGAATATTGTCTTCGACTACAACGGGCGAAATCCGGAAAGATTCTGGCACAGGGCGCAGCTTCTTCTAAGGGAGGAGGGCTTCATAAACTTCACGGCATACGAGTCGAAAACGCCTGGGCACCTGCACCTTTATATCCACAAAGGACACACCACCCTGGCCGAAGCCTACCAGCTGGGGCGTCTTCTTTCGACGAAGCTGGCCACAAGGCTTCCGAGAGAGTGGAGAGTTTTCCCCTCACCGGATCTGCCGAGAGAGTATAATATATTGATACTGCCCTACAAGCTGTATGCAAAGGAACGTGGAGCCTCCTGGTCCAAACATATGTAGATTCCACACCGTACGGAAGGAGTAATAGATGGAAGAGAAACAAGACGATCTTGACAATTTGATCATACAGTCCAAAAAGCCGTCCGGTCCGAAAAAGATACTTCTCGCCGCTGCGATTTTACTGCTTGTGCTCATTTTGATCATACTTGTTACGAAAAGCTTTGTAGGTAGTGACAACAGAGCGAGCTCATCGGTGATTCTGCCGCCTGAACCTGTTGCCAAAGAGGCTGCACCGCCAAAGGAGCCGCTGTTTGAGCAGGTCCCGATAGAGGAGGATAAGAGCGGAACGGGAAAAATCGACCAGGTTATCGAGAGAGCGAAGCAGAGTGCGTCGAAAGAGAGCGAGCCTGCCGTACAGAAACCTGAAGAGAGCAGGACAGTACAGCAAGAGCCGAAACAGCCCGTAGAGAGTCTTGTCAAGGCTGAGCCCGAGCCTAAACCGGCCCCTGCACCGAAAACCGCCAAAACGAAAGCCGCAACAGGCGGTTACTATATCCAGGTCGGCGCCTTTTTCCGGTATCCTCCCGACAAAAAGTTCCTAGACTCTATAAGGAGAGAGAACCTGAACTATATCATAGTAGAGGGTAAAAAGAGCGGAAAACCGTACAAGAAGGTGTTGGTAGGTCCCTACCAGAGCAGGAGTGCCGCGAAAAAAGATCTGGAACGCGTAAAAAAGCGTATAAACCAGAATGCCTATATAACCGAAAAAAAGTAGCAATATGGTTTTCATAAAGAAGATACTTTTTGACCAGTTCGCACCGCCGGCGCTTTATGCGAAGGTAAGAGAGCACTTCAAAAACGATATAACCATGCTCTTCGAGAGTGTAGGCGGGAACGAAGAGGGAAACTTCAGTTTCATCTTCATAGGTGCGAAAGAGCGGCTTAGATACAGGAACAACAGAACCACTTATATAGATGAACTCGGAAATATTCACGAACCCGATGCCGACCCCTTCACCTTTCTGAAAGAGTACTACTCCAACGTAGACAAAGATCTCTACATCAAAAAACGTCTGGAGACGGGACTAGGATTCATAGACGGTTTCATAGGCTATATCGGCTACGATATGGTAAAGGTTTTCGAGCCGGTTCTGAAGCCTTGCATGGACTCGCTGGCAGACAGAGACAACATACCGGACCTCGACATGGTGCGCCCCAGGCTGGTGCTCGCATTTTCTCACAAAACAAGCGAACTCAGCCTCATAGCCACCGATGAACCGACTGCCGAGACCTTCGACTCGCTCATAGAGATCATCGAATCTCCGTACTCCTACCTCGATATGATCCCGATAGAAAAGAGCGGCGGTGCCGCCTTCGCATTCGACGAAGAGAGATTCCACGATATGGTCAACCGCTCCAAAGAGATGATACGAAGCGGTGACGTCTTCCAGATACTGATGTCGAACCGCTACTGCGAAAAGGCGAAAGTGGACGCCTTCAGCTTCTACCGTATACTACGTTCAAAGAACCCTTCTCCCTACCTTTTTCTGCTCGAATACGAAGATTTCGCAATAGCGGGAAGTTCGCCTGAGGTGATGGTACGCCTCACCGATGGCAACATACTTCTCAGACCGATAGCGGGAACCAGAAAACGCGGCAAGACAGTAGACAGGGACAGAGAGCTCGAAGAGGAGATGCTCAACGACCCGAAAGAGTGCGCGGAGCACATTATGCTCGTAGATCTCGGCCGTAACGATGTAGGGCGTGTCGCAAAAGCTGGAACGGTGAAAGTCACGGCCCTGATGCGCGTGGAGCGCTACTCCCACGTCATGCACATGGTAAGCGACGTAGAGGCAAAGATAGCGGATGGGAAAGATATGTTCGACCTCTTCGCGGCGACATTCACGGCCGGAACCATGACAGGGGCGCCGAAGATACGCGCCATGGAGCTCATAGCCGAGTTCGAAGGGATCAAAAGGGGCTTCTACAGCGGAAGCGTCGGCTACTTCGGTTTCGACGGCAATATGGACAGCTCCATCACGATAAGGACGGCTCTCATCAAGCCTGACGAGATCGTCCTGCAGGCCGGTGCGGGAATCGTTGCCGACAGTATTCCGGAGCTGGAGTATCTTGAGGTCAAAAACAAACTGGCGGCGCTGCGGAGCACACTCGATGACCTTCGGTTATCTTGAGTGGGCAATGGGCAGTATGCAGCGGGCAGTTGGCAGTTATTGCTTTTTAATGGAGGATAGATGAAAAGCGGCAGATCTCTTTTCGCCATATTCGGAAACCCGGTACACCACTCCAAGTCGCCCCTTATGCACAACCTCGCATTTCAAAAGCTTCGCTTTCCCGGATGCTACACGAGGTGGCTTCTGGAGGATGGTACGAAGCTGCGTGAAACCTTCCTGAACCTCGGGCTCAAAGGGGTTAACATCACCGTTCCGCACAAAGAGGCCGCGATGCTGGCCGCAGACGTGGCAGAGCCCTTCGCAAAAGAGGTGAGAGCCGTAAACACACTCGTACTGAAAGATGGAAATCTATACGGCTACAATACCGATGCACCGGGTTTCTACCGGGCTCTTATGAGGCTGGGAGATGTCAAAACCGCCCTGATAATCGGCGCCGGCGGCACAGCAAGAGCCCTTTCACTCTACCTCAGGAGCAGGGGTATCGACGTAGAGGTGGTAAACCGGTCGGCAGGCAGGCTGGAGTGGTTCAAAGGTGAGGGTTTCGTCTGCCACACATGGGAGGGCTTCAGTGCCGAAGCGAAAGATGTCGTCATCAACAACACATCAGCAGGACTCGAAGATGAGAGCCTGCCGATGCCAAAGGAGCTGCTCGATCAGACCCTCAAAAGCGCCAAATGTGCGGTAGATGTCATCTACGGCAAAGAGACACCGTTTCTAAAAGAGGCCAAGAAGCTCGGCCTACCCTATTTCGACGGTTCGGAAATGCTTCTGCAACAGGGAATCATAGCCTTCGACCACTTCACCGACCACCGCTACTCTCTCGACGAGATAGAGGATGCGATGCGGCCGTTTATGCAGCTGTAGCTTAGCAAAAATGATTCAGATCAAAAATCAGTCAGACCAAAATTTGTGTGGAAAAATAGATCAAAAAACCGCATATCTGTCTTAAGTGGCCGAAGATGCCAGCGCTTTTTCACTATACATCTATCAGCTCACTTTCGATTTTTCGTTTAAATGTAGACTCACTATCCAGATCAAAAATATCGACAGGACGATGGAACCTCTCCGATACCATCTTCTTAAGTTTCGCTATCATCTCAAAATAGCTGTAAGCACCATGCTCCAAAAAAAATTCTCTCTTTTTGGAAACGGCGATATCTATATCGCTGTAAACACTCTCTTCCCCTCTTGCAAAACTCCCAAAGAGCCCTATACGCTCCAGCCCTTCGATATCCGCTTTTATGCTCTCCAAAAATTCGAGTAGGCTCTTTTTATCTGCTTTCATGTTAAATATTATACCAGTAAAAAGTTTTGTGAAAATTGTGGCCAAAACCCCAAATCTCGAAATAGAATAGATCGAAATCGTTATGATGCTTGTAGTCAGGCGGTTTCGGGAAAATTTGAGGCGCACCCGTCAGGTGCGTCGATGATTTTCCCGGAAGTGCATGGCTGCAATGATCGTGACGAGTTCTTCTATCTCTATTTCGAGATTTGGGAAAACCCTCTGCACGGTAATTCAAAACTCAAGATAGATGAAAAGACGCGTCGGCGAAATCTGCCGGCATTGCGATTTGAGCGGCAGTTAAGAAAACCTCTCGTGCCCGAAGGGTTCCGCAGGAATTGGCGGTTTCAGCCTCGTTGCCGCACCCCGAAGGGTAAATCCCGCTCGGCGTGCGGATTTTGCGTAAGGTCAGCGTTTAATTTTGAATTACCGTTGACTCTCTGTCGCCGATAGTTTCAAAACCTCTCACTCACAGCTGATTCTGAAGCTGTCATCGAGACTCAACGGCAGAATCAGAGTTCTTATATTCCTCACTTCAGAGTCGCGGCAGAGCGCCTCCCTTTCAGCCATATCGTCGATAAACTTTCTATCGTACTCCACATTGAAAACGGGCTTCCCGTTCCTTATAAACGGCTCGAGCAGATCACACTCCCCATACTCGTGACACTGTTCGTTCACCGCAAAATCGAAATACGGCTCCAGCTCTTCAATCTGTCCCATATCGTTTTTAAGCCCTATAAAGAGCCCCTCTCTTCTTGCGATACTCGAGAGAAATTTGTTGAAAGCCGCCTGATCCTGCGCAGTAAGGTCGAAACCGGTGTCGTTGTCGTATCCGTTCACGTTATCCGGATCAACACCGTCACAACCCCTCCTCTTTGCCAACTCTATTCTCTCTTCCATTATGTTCCATACAGTTTTGTTTCGAATGTCGAGCCACCGTTCGCCCTCCCAGCCGTCGAGATCTTTTCCCAATGCCTCTTTCGGAAATCTACCATTATCTTCTCTCCACTCTTCATAGCTGCCTGCACTGAAGTAGCATATCACCGTTCTCCCCTCCCCATGCAGCTTCTCTATGGTCTCTTGAGGCGTATCGAAAAGGTCAATATCGTAAAGATCTACATCGTAATCGCTATTTATAGTACCCTGTAGCTGCAGTTGCCAGGTAGTTGAGCTCTTCAGCCGCAAACCGCTTTTTTGTGCTCCGTCAGCCCCGTCACCACAGCCGGAAAACAAAAACAGCATCGAAGCGGAGAGAAAAAGATATGTCAAACAGCTGTAGAAGCCAGAGCGTTTTATCGCCATTGCGCCACTCCTTCAAGATGGAAAAAAATCACACCGGGCTCAAACCTTCACCCTGTCCTGAAGAGCTCTGGAGAGCGAGAGCATGTCGATGTTTTCAAGGCTGACCCCCGTCGGTACTCCCTGGGCTATCTTTGTGAAGACAATATCGTACTCTTTCAGCCTCTCCTCTATGAAGAGTATCAGCGCGTCGGTGGCTATGCCGGGGGTGAAGGCGAATATCACCTCTTCGACCCCCTCCTCTATCCGCTCCGTCAGCCTGGAGCCGTCGAGGTGCTCCACCGACTCAACCACGAAGTATGTACCGTCATACTCTCCACTCGACTCAATCTGGAGTATATCTTTTGCGTGTTCAACTATACAGAGTTTGGTGTGGTCTCGTGAGAGGTCGGAGCAGACCGGGCAGAGTTCATCTTCGCTCATCGCTCCGCACCGTTCACACCGCTGCACGCTCTGGACAGCTTTTTCGATGGCATGGGCTATTTTTAGAGCACCGAAGTGATCCTCCATCACCATATGGTAGGCCATTCTCTGGGCAGACTTTCTTCCTACCGACGGAAGAGACTCCAAAGCGCTTACCAGATTTTCGAAATTTTCGATTTTTATTTTCATCTCACTTCTTGGACGATACTTTCTATAGATAAAGCTTTATAACTGCAACCGGACCTTTTGGCCGTTGCGGCTGCTTCACACCCCGCTCGCGCAGAGAGGTTTCGGTGATGTTATCTTACCGCAAAAGCCGCTTTTTCCAAAAAGATTATTGCCTCTCTGAAAGGAAACTCCTCTTCCGCACGCACTCTCTGCAGAACCTCTTCATCGGCCGCCACAGCCTCCTCTTCCATGAGTTTTGCGATGCTATCTTTCTCATCTTCGAACCTCTTTGCCGGAAGCATGAAGAGTCCACCCTCTTTTGCCACATGACGCCTGTAGTAGTTTAGAAGCAGCCAGAAGGCGACAGCCTCTCTGCTGTAGAGGTTCAGAACCTCGGCGGCGAACTCCTCGAAACATCCGTAGCCTGAGCGCTCGAACAGTGCAACCAGAAGCTCGGTCATGCTGTTTACACATCTGAGAGGAACAGCGTAGAGTATCAATCTTCCGGCTCTCTTTCCCGAAGTATACTCCGCTCCAAGGTAGAGTCTGATCCCCCTTTCGGTCCCTTCGGTGTAGAGACCGGTCCTTATTCCCACGAAACCTATGTCGCTGAATGCGTGGCGGGCACACCCTTTGAGGCATCCGCTGTAGCCGAGCGTAATGGCGTTCTTCTGCAGAATTCCGGACTCTATGCGGGAGCTCTCCTCTTTCGTATCGAAGAGCGAGTAGACACAGTACCTGGAGCCCGCACACGCCGTGATGCCGGCGTAACGTCTGTATGAGCGGCGAAACTCCACACTCTCCGGAAGCCCCGGAATGTAGATGTTCTGGTCGCAGCCGAGCCTGACCTCTTCTACTCCGTAGCTCCTGCAGATATCGGAAATCTCCTCCGCCTGCTCCCGCGAGATCTCCCCGAACCTGCTTAGATAGCGGTGGGCGTAACCGCCCTCCTTCAGTTCGATCTTCTCATGCGGTACGGCTTTGGCAGAGAGCCTGACTCCCCTTCCGTGAAGCCCTTTGCCGTAGATACTTTCCAACTCTCCACGAAACTTTTCGACTCCGATATTCTGCAGCATATGAAAAAGTCTTGTCTTTGTACGGCTGCCCCTGGGGCCTTTCTGCATATAGAGCACAACAACCGCCCTGAAAAGGGGTGTAACATCCTCCAGTCGGCAGAAGATGTTCAGATCTTCGGCGATATCGCTGTTTTTGCCTCCGGCATATACGTTAAAGCCGTACTCTCCCTCTTTTTCGGCAAGGGCGAAAAAGAGATCGTTTCCGCAAAACGGGAACATATCGTTCTCCATTCCGCTTATGGCTACATTGAACTTTCTCGGAAGCATCCCTGTAAATTCACGCTTTTTCAAAAAAAGCTCCTGCATCTGCAAAACGGTTCTGTAGACCTCTATTTTGCATCCGCGTCCGATCCCGTCCAGAGGGTCCGTCACTATGTTTCTTATGTTGTCGGTGAATGTCTGCCATGAAGTGAGCCCGAGCCTCTCTATCTCTCTGGAGTAGTCGAGCGCCCTCTTCAGATCGAGGTCGTGCAGCTCTATCTGCGCCCTGGTTGTGAGAATCACCCTCGAGTCGGCGGCGACGGCCATCTTCATCAGCGATTCGAGGGTATCTCTTTTTAATCTTCCGGCAGGAATCCTGACTCTGAGTATGAAGTTTTCAGGGCGCAGTTTATGGTTGAAGATACCGAAGTTTTTAAGATAGAAGCGGTCGGCCTCTTCCAGATCGTCCGCATCCAGCCGATCTATACGTTCGGTATAGTAGTCGTAAGGTTTCAGCGAGAGTTTTAGTCTCTCTATTTTGTTGATTTTGGTCTCTTTCATCTATTAATGATTATACTATAAATCCGACAAAATATATCTTTTATTTAAACCGTTTTCAAGAAGGTTGGTCGATTTCGGTATTTTTCGAGATATACAACTATTTCTTCGCACGCCAATTCAAAATCGGGCGTAAAGAAAAAAAGAGACGGGTCGGCGTTATGTGCGTACGCATATTCGATTTCGGTTTTCGGATGAATTATGATAAAATCGCGCGCAGAATGAGAACCTTTTTACCCGGATGTTGCAATATCCGGGTTTATATAACGACAGGAGAGATTTTTGGCTGAACTTGACTATTACGAAATACTGGAGATTTCCCGTGAAAGCAGCCAGGAAGAGATAAAAAAAGCCTACCGGAAAATGGCCCTGAAGTACCACCCGGACAGAAATCCCGACGACAAAGAGGCCGAAGAGAGGTTCAAACTGGTAAACGAAGCATACCAGGTCCTGAGTGACGAGAGCAAACGTTCGATATATGACCGTTACGGCAAAGCTGGCCTCGAGGGGCAGGGATTCCACGGCTTCGAGGGGCAGAGCTACGAAGATATAATGGACGATCTGAGCGCAATTTTCGAGTCTGTTTTCGGCGGCGGCTTCACGGGATCGCGCGGCAGGAAGCGCAGCGGCGCGAAGTACAACCTCGATCTTTCGGCACAGATGCAGATAAGCTTCAAAGAGGCGGTCTTCGGAACGGAAAAGGAGCTGAAGTACCGCTACAAAAAGCCGTGTGAAGCGTGCAGAGGCACCGGGGCGAAAGACGGGTCGGTAAAGATGTGCGAATACTGCAACGGCCAGGGGCAGGTCTATATGCGCCAGGGATTCATGACATACGCCCAGACATGTCCACAGTGCCACGGAAGCGGTGAAACGATCGGCGAAAAGTGCCGCGAATGCGGGGGACGGGGCTATGAAGAGATTGAAACCACCGTAACCGTGAAGATCCCGGAAGGTGTCGACGACGGCAACAGGCTCAGGGTTCCGAGTGCAGGCAACATAGGCCCGGACGGCCGGCGCGGTGATCTCTACGTAACCTTCTATGTAGAAGAGGATGAGCACTTCATAAGACACGGAGACGACATATACCTGGAGGTCCCCGTATTTTTTACGCAGGCGGTACTCGGAGATACGATAGAGATTCCCACACTGCGCGGCAAGAAGGAGCTCAAGCTCCCGCAGGGTGCAAAGGACAAAGAGCAGTTCGTTTTCAGAAACGAGGGTGTAAGAAACGTTCACAGCGGCCGTTTGGGAAATATGATAGCCCAGATACGTATCGTATACCCCAAAACTCTCAACGAGAAACAGAAAGAGCTGTTAAGAGAGCTTCAGGAGAGTTTCGGCATAGAGAGCAAACCGCACGAAAGTCTTTTCGAATCCGCTTTCGAGAAGATAAAAGGGTGGTTCAAAAAGTAGCCGGGAAAGAGGCGCTTCTATCTGTTGACCGGTAGAAGCTCTCTCTTTCTGTAGGCAAGCACTATCGTAACCGCAACCACTGCCACTACATAATATACAAACGTCGGAACAGGCACCGGGTCTCCTTTGGCATACGAGTGCATACCGCTGAGATAGTAGTTGACACCGAAATATGTCATCACTACCGAGCTTATGGCCAGAAGCGAAGCGACATTGAAAGCGAAAATACCTCTGAACGATCTATAGAAGCGAAGGTGAAGTACGGCGGCGTATACAAGTATCGTCACCAGCGCCCATGTCTCTTTGGGATCCCACCCCCAGTACCTTCCCCAGCTCTCGTTGGCCCATACACCTCCCATGAAGTTCCCCACCGTAAGAAGTGCAAGACCGAAGATAAGACTCATCTCGTTGATATGGGTGAGTTCACGTATCGAGTACTCTATATCGGCACGATTCTCTCCGTGCTTGATGATGTAGAGCCAGAGAGTGATGAAGGCCAGAAGCGCTCCGAGGCCTAGAAAGCCATAGCTGGCCGTGATGAGTGATACGTGTATCATAAGCCAGTAGGACTTGAGAACCGGTACCAGGTTGGTTATCTCAGGATCCAACCAGTTGAGATGGGCTACGAACAGAATCAGTCCCGAGAGTATTCCGGTCGCAGCCAGAGTGATAGGCGACTGTTTGGAGAATATGAAGCCGGCCAGCAGGGTCGCCCACGCTATATAGAGCATAGACTCGTACCCGTTGCTCCAAGGGGCGTGCCCGGAGATATACCATCTGAGACCGAGTGCGGCCGTATGTATGAAGAAGCCTATTATCAAAAGCGTCATCGATATCCGCACGGGCCATTTGAGATTGAATTTCGGTTTTACGATGTTGAATATCGAGAGGAAAAGGAGGATGAAACCTACTCCGAAATAGAGCGGAACCAGACTCTCGAAAGGCTTGTACCTGTTCATCAGCAGTTCAGCCTCTATCTTCCTCTCGCTCGGAATTACGGCGGCGCCGTAAAACTGCTGATAACTCTTTATGACATCAAGTGCCTTGTCGGCTTTTGTCCAGTCTCCGTTTTCGAGAGCTTCGTCGATATTGCTGAAGTAACTGGCGAGGACAGCCTGGACAAATTGGGCATTCTTCTGGTCAAACTCCTTGATCGCACCTATCGGCGCATACCACCGCCCCAGTTTGTCTTTGGGATCAGGGAAGATGCGAAGAAGAGATCCGCTGAACGACATATAGAGCACGTTTACACGCTCATCCACCTTTAGAATCTCTTTGTCCAGTGTACTCCTCTCCGCCGGCCGCCTCCTAGAGATCTCCTCGACAAACCTGCCCAGCTTGTACCCGTCCGGCTTGGATGATGAAAAAAAGTCGTCGAAAGCTGCATACCTCTTTTCCGGGGAGATTCCGATAATCCTGTTTATCCCCTTGTCGGAGATTTTTATGACCGGTACCTTCTGCCACGCTTCCGGACGTACTATCATTCCCAAAAACGCCTGATCGGCGTTCATACCGTATATCTCCTCTTTTCTGCTAATCTTACGAAGTATCTCTCTGGCAAGCGTATCCACAGGCTCGATGCGGCCGTCGTTCGACTGAACCAGCAGGCTTCCGAACTTTTCGGCATGCTCTTTCTGAATCCTTGGAAGTTCCGAAACTGGGTCTGCCGCATAGAGGTTGTGTGCACCAAAGGTCACAAGAAGAACCATCGAGGCGGCGGCACACCTTTTCGCCAGCTTCTGAAGATCTCTTGCCCTCCTCATGAGTGTCTGGAAACGGCTTGAGTAGACCAGCATAGAGCCGAACATTCCTATCGTAAGAAGCAGATACCCGAAATATGTCGGCAGCGTGCCCGGGTCGTGGTTTACGGAGAGAACCGTACCCTTCTCATCCATATCGTAGGAGGATTGGAAAAAGCGGTAACCCTGGTAATCCAGGACATGGTTCATATAGATGCGGTATGGCATCCTGACATTGTTCTTGGGATCAATCAGGATAACTTCACTGGCATATGAAGAGGGGCTCATGGAGCCGGGGTAGCGTTCCAGTTGAAAATCGACGAGCTTCAGATAAAAGGGGAGGCGGACTATGCGCGCACCGTAACCTACGGCCAAGCGGTAACCGCCCAGCTCCGTCCACACCGGCTCGGCAGGAACCCCTTTTTTGCCGTATACAACCAGCTTTTTGGATTCGTCACCTATCTTCAGCTCCACCTCCACGGCATCCTGAAGCCCCTTCATCTCCATCTTCAGACTTTCACTGTCGGCGGAGACGACCACTCTTTCGGCATGCGGCAGAACATCTTTGATGACGAACCTGAATCCATCGGTACTGTAGAGACGACGGGCAAAAAGCTCTCCCTCCCCTGCCGGCAGTAGCCCGCTGCTTCTATCATCCATCTCCATATACTCCAGATCGACCGGGAGTACGGCCCTTATGTGCCCGTTTTCGTACGAAACTCTTATGACAGGCTTAGAAAACTCTTCGCTGCTGTCGAAAGCTATCACATAATCGGGCGTCTCGAAACTCTCTCCCTCCTTCAGGGTTATCGCCTGCGGATTGCCGTCAGAGACTACCATCATGGAGATTACGGCGCCGCCGTTCGGATCTTCGACCGCTTTTGTTACGGCGTCCGGAATGTAGCGAAGCACCTTTAGGGTTATGATGTCGCTATCCATCCTTATCTCTTCGGTGAAACTGTTGCTTCCGATTTTTGAAAAGAGGACCGGTCTGGCATACTCGAGACGTTTTTTTCCTTTGATAGCCTCCAGCTGTATATATGTACTGTCGCTGACGATCTCGTTGCCAACCTCTCCCTCTCTGATGTGCATAATGCCTTCAAAGCCGAAATAGCGGGTTATAGCGGCTCCCAGCAGTATAACCAGGAAGGCGGCGTGAAAAACGAACACCAGCCTCTTGCCCGGACGCCACATTCTGAAGCGTACAATGTTGGCAACGAGGTTTACGGCCAAAAGAAGTAGCAGAAACTCAAACCACCTGGCATTGTAGACGAGTGCCTTTGCAGTCTCTGTTCCGTAGTCGTTCTCTATAAATGTGGCAACCGCGATGGAGAGAGCGAACAGTAGCATCAGAACAACGGCACTCTGCATCGATAAAAGATAGTCGGAAATTTTTTTCATATAATCAAAGCCTTTGTAGCCGACATTTTATCAAATCTCCCGCCGTTTCCACATATAATGCGGAATATAGGTACGGCAGGTAAGCTTTCTCTTCCGAAAAGTAGCAGTCCGTTTCTGCCATACCGAGAGCCGAACCGCTCTTTTACACACTTCCTAAGATGTTTTTAAGCCGACATTATGGAACCCGTTGAAGCCGCCGTGATGAGTCTACCCGGCCGGTTCCGTAAAAATTTACAGCACACCTGTCGGATAGTCCGATGGTTTTTACCGAAAATGGATGACGACAACAGGTTTAGGTTCTACTTCAGGTCGCTCCACCGCTCACCTATATTGACGCTGGTTTTCAGAGGAACATCGAGCTCGACGGTATGTTCCATAATCTCCGAGAATCTTTCCGAAACCGTTTTGGCATCTTCCGTTCTGATCTCGAATATCAGTTCGTCGTGAATCTGCAGTTCGATAGCCGCATCGAGCGACTCCTCTTTTATAGTCTCGTGTATACGGAGCATTGCCATCTTTATCAGGTCGGCGGTACTCCCCTGGAATACCGCGTTACCGGCCTCTCTCAGGTAGGCCGCCATCTGCATTGCGTTCGCGTGTTCGAAGTCGAAGTAGCGCCTTCTTCCGAGAAGTGTCTCTACATAGCCTCTCTCCTTGGCCCCAGCCTCTATCGACTCCAGATAAGATTTTACGGTCGGAAACGAGGCGAAGTAGTTCTCTATAATCTCCTTCGCCTCTTTGGTCGAGATTCCGAGGGTTTGGGCAAGCTTCCTGCTCCCCATTCCGTAAAGTAGTCCGAAGTTGACCGTCTTGGCAATATTCCGCTTGGAGGCCGCCTCCTCGGGGCCGAAGAGTTTGACGGCGGTCTCCATATGAATATCCTTCCCGCTCCTGAAAGCCTCTACCAGTACCGGGTCTTTCGAAAAGTGTGCAAGAAAACGGAGCTCGATCTGGGAGTAGTCTATACCTACGAGCGAGTAGCCCTCGGCCGCGACGAAACCCTCTCTTATGCGTCTGCCCTCTTCCGTCTTTACCGGAATGTTCTGTAGGTTCGGGTTTTTACTGCTGAGCCTTCCGGTAGCGGTCCCCGTCTGTATGAAGGAGGTATAGATCCGGTGGTGCGGATCTTTTTTGCCGAGCTTGAGCAGTGGCTCTATATATGTACTCATCAGCTTGTGAAGTTCACGGTAGCGGAGTATCTTCTCCACAATCGGGTGTTCACCCTTCAAAGAGTCGAGAACCTTTTCGTTGGTGCTGTAGCCGCCCGAGCGGTTCCTCTTTCCGCCGGGCAGAGCGAGAGAGACGAAGAGAATCTCACCGAGCTGCTTGGGAGAGTTTATATTGAACTGCCGTCCCGCCAGCTCGTAGATCTCTGCTGTCAGGTTCGCAAGGCGCCCGCTTATCTCCTCTTTCAGCGACTCGAATCTCTCTATATCTACAGCGATACCGTGGCGCTCCATACAGATAAGAAGATTTATGAAAGGGTACTCTACCTCTTCGGCCTCTTTGAGCAGATGCTCCGCACCCTGCAGTTTCAGAATCTCTTTCAGCTTGAAATAGAGCCTGTAGCTCATCCAGGCATCTTCCGCCGCATACTTCACAGCCTCCTCGATAGGGACCGAACTGAAGTTCTCTCCCTTTTTGACCGTATTTTTGAACGCCACCATCTCGTGGTCGAAATATCTAAGGGCGAGTCTGTCAAGTCCCACCGCCCCTTCCGGATCTGCCAGCCACGCCAGAAGCATAGTATCAGCAAACGGTCTTGCCTCTTCGAAACCGAAAAGGTTGTAGAGCAGCCCCAGGTCGAACTTGAGGTTGTGTCCCATGAAACGTTTTGAAAGAAGCTTTCGAAGCGCCTCTTCGGCATCCTCCATATCCACCTGCCTGCCGACACCCAGATAGCTGTGGGCAACCGGCACATAGTAGGCCCTCTTTTTATCGAAACAGAAGCTGAAACCCACCAGCCCGGCACTTTTGGTATCCAGCGAATCGGTCTCGGTGTCGATCGCTACCGGAGTATTGTCGCCGATGCTGTCGATGATCGAAAAGAGAGTCTTTGCATCGTCGATCAACACCGACTCGAACTCCATCCTGCTTCTCTCTGCCGCTGCCGGGGGTAGATCGCTCTCTCTCTCCAGGCGGCGAAGGATGTTTCTCATCTCATACTTCTGAAGCTCGTCACGAATCTTTAGAAGAGGGTCGCTCGGAGGCATTCTGAAAGCGGTAAGGTCGCAGTTGTCGAATATATCGTCGCGAAGCGTCACCAGCTCCCTGCTCCTGTAGGCATCCTCTTTGTGCTTTATGAGCAGGTTCTTTATCCGTTCAGGTTTTACCTCGTCTATATGTTCATATATACCGTCGAGCGTCTTGAACTGCGTCAGAAGTTTTACGGCGGTTTTCGGACCTATTCCGGGAACACCCGGAACGTTGTCGGAACTGTCGCCGATCAGCGCCTGGTAGTCGGTGAACTGTTTCGGGTGTATGCCGTACTTCTCCAGACACGCCTTTTCGTCGATCTCCACCCTCTTTATAGGATCGAAGAGGACGACCTTTCCGTCATCTATCAGCTGGTAGAGGTCTTTGTCGTGGCTTACGATACGCACCTCTATTCCCTGCTCTTTGGCACACTTGACCATCGACGCTATTACATCGTCGGCTTCGTAGTTTTCAAGGCTCAGTTTTGCAAGTCCCATCTTCTCTATCCAGTCGATGGCTACGGGAAGCTGCTCTTTGAGTTCCGGCGGTGCCTCGGGACGCTGGGCCTTGTAGTCTGGGTCTATCTTCTGCCTGAAACTTGGGCCGGGAGCGTCAAGCGCAAACAGCAGATAGTCGGTAGGGTACTCTTTTTCGAGATTATATATTAGATTCGCGAATCCCGTCAGAAGCCCTGTAGGGAAACCTTCGGAGTTTTTGAGCGGCGGAAGGGCGTAGAAGCTTCTGAAGAAGAAGCCGAATGTATCTATTACTGTGAGTCTCTTCATTCGCCTAACTGTTCCAGCGCTCGGCAAGATCGTCCAGAATTTCGACCAGGGGCTCCTGGTCATAACCCGCTTTCAGCGCCAGGTTGAGTGCACGTTTGCGACTCTTTTCACCCAGCGGACTTCTGACGTTCACCGCCTCTGCGGCGATTCTGAGTACCCATGCGTCGTCTCTCACGTTTACATCGGCCTGGTTGGGGAGGTCGGACCAGCGAATTGTGTCGCAGGTAGCCGGGTCGAACTCCCAGTGCGCCAGCATTGCGGCGCTCACCTCGGCGGTAGTCGCGTCTATATAGTTTCGCTCTATCTCCCTTATCTCCCAGCCGGCTTCCAGTTCAGCCCTGAAGGTCGCATCTTCACCCTCTCTCAGAAGCTCGTCGGCAATAACGATCTTTCCGATCTCCTGCAGTAGAGCCAGCAGTCTGATCTTATCGGCTTTAGACGGATCTATCTTTCTCATCCACGCCTGCGCCAGCATACTCTGAAACTGTGAAACTTTTGCCAAAGCTTCACTGGATATGCCGTAGGGTGAGAGATTCGTACGGAGCATGTTTCTGACGGAGAGGTTGACAACAAGGTCTTTTACACTCTTCATACCCAGCAGAGATATGGCCTGCTCAACACTCGTAATCTCTTTTCTGAGTCCGTAAAAGGCGGAGTTGAGCAGTTTGAGCATATCTGCGACAACCATAGGATCTTTTTCAACAATTTCGGCTATCTTCTTCACATTCACATCGGAATCCGCATAAGCCTTTTCTATCTCGACAACGGTTTGCGGGAGAGGTGGAAGAGAGCTAATGCGTTCAACAAGCCTGGAATTCATCATTTTCCTACCTTCTTCAAATTATTGTAATTTTTCTGTTCCATAGTAACTGGCGTTCTGCCGCAAACGACTCCTCGAATTACGGCCGCTTTTTACGAACCGAACTTTACACCACCCGGGCTTTCACGCCGTTTAGCCTTCTTTTCGGCTATATCACGATTGAATGAAAAAATACTGTATATAGCCCACGCAAGAAACATCGATGCCAATATTTCGTACCCTATCGCCCAGAGCATAAAAAAACTTATGAAGTCCCCGTTTATGATTACGGTGACGAGGTCACTTATGCTTCCGTTGGCGGAAACTACCAGCATAACCAACGTACCTACGACATAAGGGGCGAAAATGAAATAGAGTGCGGCTTTTATATACGCATATTTCGGATCGCCTCCCACGAGATCGGCAACCGTCATCTGCTGATGGAGAAAATCGCCGTGGTTTTGGTACATTACCTCCCGGTATTTGGGCATCGATTTATAGAATTTTGTCTTTTTGGCAGCCATGTCATTCCTGTTCAATTACTGTTTTTTTACACTACATTATACCCAAACCGACACATATTGTATCACAATGACATCTTCTATCATCCGCAGCCACAGAAGTACCGAGTGACTCTAGGCGCATTCGCAAACACTCCCGGAAAGAGTGTTTGAAGCCTTCAGGGCACCCCTCTTTTTCTGTTCAAGCATCTCGGCAAGATACCCGAAGAGCTCTTCACTCGCAGACTCCATCGCTTTGAACTTCTCTATGATTATCTCCTGGTTTCTACTATCCAGGGATTCGTGTGAAAGCAGAATCGACTCATTTGCGTATCGGTGTACATCATGGTGCGGTTTTGCTATCTTTCCGTAAGCTTCGGTGGCACCGAATCGTATCTTCGCATCACCGTTGTACCATCTGCCCAGGCGGCACTCGTCGGAGCCGCCCAGCACATTTCCGCTTTGGCGCAACACCTCTCTGAAGGCACGGGATTTAAAGAGGATATGGTCGATCTGGATCAGAATGACCATCATCAGATCCTCTTTCTCCTTGGTAATGATACTGACTTCGTTGGACTCCTTATTGAAAAGTTCGAGTGTTTCACTGAAACGCTCTATGATATTCATGGAGTCTCCGGCGATTTCATTCATTAAAACGGCCTGCTCCTTGATACCCCCGCTCTCCTGCTGAAGCGTCTGTATCGATATCGCAATCTCCTGGGTAGCCTTCTGTGTCCGCTCGGCAAGTTTACGCACCTCATCCGCGACTACCGCAAACCCCCTGCCGTGCTCTCCCGCCCTGGCCGCCTCGATAGCGGCATTCAGGGCAAGAAGATTGGTCTGCTCCGCAATCTCCTTTATTAATGTCACGACGGTCGTAATCTCCATCGCCCTCTCGTTGAGCGCATCTACGGCGGCATCGTTGCCCGCTATGTGATCTCGCAGCTCATTCAGCTTCGATACCACCTCTTTAACCTCTTCCATGCTTTTGTCGGAGAGATCGGCGGTCTCCGCCGCCTTTTCGCTCGTACTCTTTAGCTCCTCCGATGCCTGCGCCAGCTCCTCCTGAATATATGCGAAACTCTCCTGAAGCTGTTTTCCGGTCTGACCCAGCCTGGTGGTGTAGCGGTCCCTCTCCGCCCTTTCATGGTTGCTTTTCATCGCATCTATCGCACTGTTGACGAGATTGGCGGATCTTTTGAACGCGGGATTCAGCCCCACCGGGTTTACCTTTCGGTAAAAGCGGCTCTTGCCGGCATACTCTATGGCTGTATTCAATTCACGTACAAACGTCTCCGTCTGATCGAGCAGGTTGTTGAGATTCCAGCTCATAACTCCTATCTCACCCTTAGCCGTGATATGCGTCAACCTGTTTTCAAAATTGCCGCCGAGAGCATCTTTCAAGAGGGAGCTCACCCTGGATATCTCCTTCTGAACCTGCACCGTGCATCGATATATCGCACAGGTGAAAACAAGCGCCGTAACCGACAGAAGAGCAAGAGGAATATTTACTCCGTAAAGCATGGTAGCGGCTACCGCCGTCGCCGCTAAGGCAGCCATAAGAGCGATACTAAGGTATCTGATCTTAGAGAGAGTGGATAAATTCGTCATAACGCTTCCCCTCCTTTTTCAGGATATCGTCCATCATCGCCTTTGAAGCCTCCATTCCACCGCTCTTTTCTACTCTAAGAAGCTCTTTATACAGAGGTATCACCTTACGAAGTTTGGAGCTTTCCGGGGCTCTTCTGACCGAAAAGTAACCCACAATCGAATCGGTAGCCGGATCAAAGGAGGGGGTGACGGTCGCGAAAACCCAGTAGTAGGAGCCGTCTTTAGCCAGATTTTTTACATAGGCGGCGACCTCCTCGCCGGCCTCTATGCCGTCCCATAATATCTTGAACACTGCCTTTGGCATATCGGGATGCCTTATGATGCTGTGCGGCGCCCCGAGCAGCTCCTCTTCGCTGTAACCGCTTATCTCTATGAATCTTTCGTTGCCGTATGTGATCTTGCCTCTTCTGTCGGTCTTGGAGACAAGAATCTCGTCATCACCGAGAAACTTCTCTTTTTCTATAGGCTCAGGCCTTCTCATCCCCCTATACTCCTTATGACTTTTTTCAGGAAGCGCACGGGAGCGGGGAGAGATTCAAAGCTTCAGCTCCCTTTTCAAAAACTCCCCGGTATAGCTCCCCGTCTTTTTGTGATCTCTCGCAACCTCTTCCGGACTTCCCACGGCTACGATCTTTCCGCCCTTGTCCCCTCCTTCTGGACCCATATCGATAATATAGTCGGCGTTTTTGATCATATCGAGGTTGTGTTCGATCACCAGTACGCTGTTACCCAAATCGGTCAAATGGTGAAGAACTTTAGTCAGACGGTCCACATCGGCAAAGTGGAGCCCCGTCGTAGGCTCATCCAGAATGTAGAGAGTGTTCCCTGTATCTTTGCGGCTCAACTCCTTTGCAAGCTTTATCCTCTGCGCCTCCCCGCCCGAGAGCGTTACGGCATTCTGGCCCAGCGTTATGTACCCAAGGCCGACATCATGGAGGGTCTTCAGTTTTGAGAAGATTTTGGGAATATGTTCGAAGAAGAGCAGCGCTTCATCTACGCTCATGGCGAGAACGTCGGCGATATTTTTTCCTTTGTAGTGAATCTCCAGGGTCTGCGGATTGTAGCGCTTCCCTCCGCAAGAGTCGCACTTGACCATGATATCAGGAAGAAAGTGCATCTCTATCTTTATCTCACCCTCACCCTGGCACTTTTCACAACGCCCACCTTTGACGTTGAAGCTGAAACGACCCGGTTTGTAGCCGCGTATCTGCGCCTCTTTCGTCTTTACGAAGAGCGCCCTTATCTCATCCATCACACCCGTATACGTTGCCGGATTCGACCTCGGTGTACGCCCTATCGGACTCTGGTCCAGGTAGATCACCTTGTCCAGATGCTCCAGCCCCACTATCTCCACGCCGTCGACCTTGTGCACCCTCTTCGCCCGGTTCAGCATCTCCTTCGCCGTAGGAAGAAGCGTCTGCAGAATGAGCGAACTCTTGCCGCTGCCGCTCACTCCCGTTATGCAGACGAAATTGCGAAGAGGTATTTTCGCATCGAGATTGCGGATATTGTTTATATTCACACTCTTTATCTCGAGCCACTCGTTCTGTGGCCTTCTGTGGAAATACTCTATCTTTCTGCGCTCCGTCAGGTACTCCGCGGTCAGTGTGTCGGACCTTTTCAACTCCTCAAGGGTTCCGGCAAATACGACCTCTCCGCCGAAGCGGCCGGCACCGGGGCCTATGTCGATAATGAAGTCGGCCGCCTCTATTGTCTCCTTGTCGTGTTCCACCACTATCACGCTGTTGCCCTTGCGCTGAAGCGACTTGAGAGTTCTTATCAGCTTCTGCGTATCGCGCTCGTGAAGGCCGATGCTGGGCTCGTCCAGTACATACATAACCCCGGTCAGACCGCTTCCTATCTGGCTGGCGATTCTTATGCGCTGCGCCTCACCGCCGCTGATAGTCCTTGCATCCCTTCCGAGTGTAAGGTATCCGAGCCCTACATCGTACAGGAAGAAGAGCCTCTCCTGTATCTCTTTCAGTATCGGCCCGGCTATGACTCTCTGCTGCTTTGTGAGCTCTTTGAAGTTCTCTTCATCGTTGAAGAAGCGGTAGCACTCCTCTATCGGCATATCGATGATCTCGGCTATAGTCCTGCCTCCCACCCTGACTGCGAGAGATTCGGGCTTTAGTCTGTGACCTCCGCAGGTATCACACATCTTCTCCGTCATATACTCACCGAACTCTTTCTCATCTTTGAGCATATCGTATGAGATCTTGACGACACCGGGCCATACTCGCTCCAGGCGGTGTCTCTTCCATGTGAACTTCACCTTGTCGGGCGTTCCGTAGAGAATCTGTTTCTGCTGATACGGTTCAAGCTCCTCATAGGGCCTCTCTATATCTATACCGACCGTTTCGCAGAAGGCCTTCAAAAACCCGAAGTAGTATCCGCGGTTGAAGCCGTACATCGTCTTGATCGCCCCTTTGGAGATACTCTGATGCGGATCTATGACACGTGAAAGATCCAGCGTATACCTCATTCCAAGTCCGTCACAGGTGGGACAGGCGCCTTTGGGGGAGTTGAACGAGAAGCTCAGAGGCTCCAGCGGGTCGAAGCTCACTTTGCAGTGAAAACAGGCAAGGTGCTCGCTGTAGTGGATCACCGGCCTTGTATTCATCTCTTCGTGGTTGAGCACCTCTATCTCCACCTCACCGTAGCTCTCGTTGAGAGCCTTCTCTATATCCTGTGCGATTCTCTCACGGCTGCCCTCTTTTACGGAGACACGGTCTATGACCGCTTTGATCGTATGTTTTTTTGTTTTGGAGAGTTCGATATCCTCGTCCAGGCGCACTACCACTCCGTCGATGTGGGCACGTACATACCCTTTGTGGCGGAGCGACTCCAGAAGGTCGGCGAAACTCCCCTTCTTCTCTCTGACAAGAGGCGCCATGATGATGAGCTTCGCACCTTCGGGCAGCTTCTGCACCTGTTCGATTATGTCGCTTGCGCTCATCTGCGAAACGGGACGGCCGCAGAGATGGCAGTACTGTTTTCCGACCCTGGCGAACAGCAGGCGCAGATAGTCGTATATCTCGGTAATGGTCCCCACGGTGGAGCGCGGGTTTTTCGAAGTTGTCTTCTGGTCGATGGCGATTGCCGGAGTGAGCCCCTCTATCTTGTCCACATCCGGCTTTCCCACACGGTCGAGGAACTGTCTGGCATAGGATGAGAGCGACTCGATATAGCGGCGCTGACCCTCCGCATAGAGTGTATCGAACGCCAGCGTACTCTTTCCGCTCCCGCTGAGTCCGGTCAGTACGACTAGTCTGTTTTTCGGTATCTCCAGGTTGACCGATTTGAGGTTGTTTTCACGTGCACCGAAAATTTTGATGGTTTCCAAAAATCTAAACTCCTAAAACTTTTTTCAGCATCATTCCCAGAATGATGATATATAGCACTATAAGTGCATTTTTATGCTTTCTGTGGCCCGTTAGCGATGCAAGATGAATCCCGGCGTATACCCCCAGCAGTGAAGCCGCTCCGACCAGAAAACCGTGCAGATAGTCTATATGTCCGGCAAGCGAGAGGCTTATGAAGCCGGAGAGGGAGGAGAAGACTACAAAAAAGAGTCCCGCAGAGACCGCCTTTTTCAACGGGTAGCGGAGCAGTCCGACCAGAATCGGGGTCAGAAGAATCGACCCCCCTATTCCCATCGATATCGAGAAGAGGCCTATCACTGCGCCGGCGGCGGCGAGAAGGAGCGGCGAAACGTCGTGCCCGCTCTCATCCCCAGAATAGTCCGGCGCTTTGAAAAAGCGGAAGAGTGCGAAGCCTATGACAGCCAGGAACATCGACTCCAGCACGATCTCCGGTACCGCCGAAACGAGCCAGCCGCTTCCCAAGGCGCCGACAAAGCCTCCCAGGCCCGTCACAACCCCCTCCTTCAGATTCAGAAAACCCTTTTTGTGGTTGATCCAGGAGCCGTAGAGAGAGCTGAATACCATCTGCATCACAGATATGCCTACAGCGCTTTTTATATCATAACCCATCATCATTAGCAAGGGGACCAGTATGGTACCCCCTCCGATCCCGAAAAAACCGGATAGGAGGCCTATCGTTACACCGGTGAGCAGCAGTTGCGTTTCCATCTCTTCCATCCTGTAGTCTCCGTCCGGCGACCGGGCGAAAAACCTGCAATTATACAGCATTCTTCATAAATAGCCGATATAACAACCGAGCCACTACACAATAGAGGAGAGAAGGTTAATGCGTAATTCAAATTTTTTATCCTATAATCAGTCAGAATTCAAGTACCGCGACTCCGAAAGCAAAAAAGCTCTTTCGGCCGGAATAAAAGGTAGAGCGTGACAGACCTGTTGAAGATTTCGATGGCTGAAGTGTTCGAACAGAACTTTGGCATGAGGCTGCTTCCCTGTAAAAACCTGCCGAACCGGGACGGCTACAGGGCCAGGATCCCCTTTTTATGTGAAAGCGGGGAGAGGAGTATCGCGACTTTATGGCTGCAGAGGCCGACGCTGAAACTCGTTTCCAAGATACTCCTCTTCGAAGATGACCCCGACGAAGAGTCTCTTAAAGATCTTACATCGGAGCTTGCCAACTTCATAGTAGGCCATGCCAAAATGCTTGCGAGCGACCGGAATATCCCATGTAGAATCGAAACACCGGAGTTCGCCGGAGTGGGGCCGCTGCAAAACGGGGAAGAGACCATTCTTTTCAAAACGGGAAACCGGTGCATAGCCCTGCAGGTAAAGGGATAGAATGTCCGAGAAGTGTGAGACAAAAGAGATAAATCCGTTCGACTTCGAGCGTCTTCTCGATATCGAAGTGGAGATAACTGCCTTTCTGGGCGAAACGAAGCTGACGCTGGACGAGATACTCCATCTCGGGGTGGGTTCCGTGATAGACCTTCAGAAACCGGCCGGCGAAAGTGTGGAGACATACGTCAACGGACGGATCATAGGACGCGGTGAAGTTATGGTATACGAGCAGAATCTGGCTATCCGTATCAATGAAATCCTTGACGCCGACGCCGTACTCTACTATCTGTCGAAAGAGAGGTAGCCCTCCGATGAGAGCTTTTCTGTCACTCCTGCTTCTGTTGCCGCCGCTTTTCGGCGCGACCCTTCTGAACCAGAACCTCTACGAGAGAGAGAACAGGGTAGACCTGATGCTCTCTTTCGACACCCCCTTCAAAGGTTCGGTAAAAAAGAGTGTCGCAGGTGACGGCACAATAAACATAAGACTTCCGGAAGTCCGGATTCTCAAACCTTTCAGCAAAGAGATGCAAAACAGGATAGTAGAGTCTGTAAGCATAACCTCAACCGGGAAGAGCGGAGCACTAATAAAAATCAGACCTACAGATAGACCGGTAAAGGTCCAGGCATCGAAAACCGTCGACGGTTTCGGTCTCCGTCTCAGGGTACTGCCGGCAGAAACCGCAGCCTCTTCCGCCGTACTGCCGGGTACGCTGAAGAGTGAGCAAAAGCCACTCAATACCCTCAAGAGCGGAGAGACTCTGCCAAGCTGGCGCTACTGGAGCGTACTCGGCATATTGTCGGCGCTGCTGCTCTTTCTTTGGATTGTAAAACGCAAAAGTTTCGGAGCAGGCGGAGGAGCGGGATGGCTCATGCCAAAAAGTATCGGCGCAAAATTCGCTCCAGAGGGTGCCGTAATCCGTTTTCAGAAGCCTCTGGATCGGCAGAACAGACTCCTGCTGCTTGAGTTTGAGGGCAGGCAATACCTGATAGTGGTGGGCAGCAGTAACCTTCTTCTGGATAGATTTACTGGTGAGGATGAGAAGATAGAAGACAGCGAGAGCTTCACATCTCTCTTCGAGGCCAACAAAAAACAGCTGGACCATTTTCTGAAAGAGAATCATCCCGACGCCTACGAGGCATTCAAAGCCAACGCCAGCAAAGACGACCGTTTATAGGTACGGAAATTCAAAACAGGGTTTGAACAGGAAGTCTTTTCGGATGGTTTGCAGCGGTCTCTAGGAGGCTTTGGCGGCAAGAAGGTTCGAGGGGTCGAAAAAAGCCTCTATTATCTCTCTCATCGCTTCGGGATCGGAAGTTCTGTTTACCATATCCCTGAAGGCCGATGCCCCGACATAACCAGCCTTCGAGTAGGTGTGCAGATGTTTTCTGAAGAGTACTGCTCCGTACTCTCCGTAGAAGCTCAGCATCTGTTCGAAATGTTCGAGAATTATATCTCTCTTCAGGACGGGATCGATCTCTTCGGTTCCATGCTTCAGCTGATAGAATATCCACGGGTTGCCGACCGCTCCACGCCCTATCATTACACCGTCGGCACCGGTAAAATCGAGTACATGCTTCGCCTTTTCATAACTCGTTATATCTCCGTTGGCAATCACCGGGATAGATACAGACTCTTTGATCTCTCTTATCGCATCGTAATCTACTTCGCTTTTGAACTTCCCCGCTCTCGTGCGGCCGTGTACGGCTATGAAGTCTGCACCGCTCTCCTCACACACCCTGGCGATCTTCACGGGCTCTTTTTCTGTAAAACCTATTCGAATCTTGACACTTGTCAGAGGTTTGCGCGATGTTCTCTTGATGCAGCTTATAATACGACCCATCTTATCCAGGTCTTTCAGTAGTGAACTGCCGGAGCCGTGGGAGACGATCTTGGGAACCGGACACCCGCAGTTGAGATCGATTATGTCTATTCCGTCCAGGCCGTTGAGAATCTCCACCGCCTCCCTGACGACACCTTCGTCCGAACCGGCTATCTGTACCGAATATGGGTTTTCCAGCGGACTCTTCTCGAGCATCTTCATACTCTTTTTGCTGCCGTGTACCAGAGCATTGGAGCTTATCATCTCGCTTACCGTAAGATCGGCTCCGAACTTTTTCACGACACTTCTAAACGGCAGATCGGTCAGCCCCGCCAGCGGGGCCAGAACGTAAAGGGGGGAGGAGAAGTCCAGAATGTCGTTTTTCATCCGTAACTCAGCACCTCGGCAGAAGTAGATCCATCGGGTAGTGTTTACCAGCTTTTCTCAGGTCCAGAAAAGCCTTGAAGTCGAGATACTCTCCGCGTGCGGTATCCTGAAGCAGTTCGTTCGCCTTATCGAGCATTTCAAACTCTATCAAAACGAAAATATAGGCTTTGAACGCCTTCTCATCACGCGCAACCGCCCTCTCGAAAAATCTCAACACCTCATCCGGGGTATAGAGCTTCGAAAGCCTCTGCGCAATCTGCAGATAATCCTTCTCCGAAGGCTCCATCGACTCAAGCAGACTCTCTATGAAATCGAGGTTCAGGCGAGGCTGCTCCTCATCTGTTCTCTTCAAAGAGTCGAGCATATGCATGAAGATCTCGATATCCATCCTCTCTTTATACTTTTCAATCTGCTGCTGGGAAGCGTTTTCTGCAAACTTCTTCATGGCGGTTCTGACTACCGAGTCGTCATACATCTCGGCCTTGCGGAGTATCTCTTCGGCACGCCCGGGCTCCGAATCCAGGAGATTGAGCCAGTTCCGGACAACATATGGATTCGACTTGTCTAGTGTCACCTTTTTCATATCGACAAACTCGCCGCGTTCAATAGCCTCTATCATCTCCAGCGCCTCTTTGACGCGTTCGTCGCACTTGCTCTTGTCGACACCGGAAAAATCTTCGCACCCCTGATCCAGCACTACGCCTATTTTTCTTATCTCCCTGTCGTCGTAGGCGTGCTGTTTCGGAGCTTTCAGAATATCCCAGTAGAGTGCATCGGAGAGCTTTGAGAGATCCCTCTCTACCCGTCGTTTTTGCAAATACCCTTTGAACCCGTAATAGAGCATATGGAAAAGCGATGCCAGATAGAGCAGTACCATTGGCGCGACAACCCATGCCGCTATCGGAAGTGTTACGTTGACACCCAGCAGTTCGACGGTATAGGTGTCTTTTGTAATCATGTAGTAGACATAGCCGCCTACCGCGGCGATCAATACTATCGAAGCCAGTGTGTAACGTTTAAAATGCATGGAAAACCCTCCTGATTATGCCGGGCTCTTTTCGGCGATCTGTCTACATGTAATGCAGTATTTGGCGAAAGGTTTGACTTTCAGTCTCTGCATCCCGATAGGTTCTTCACACATTTCGCAGATTCCGAATGCTCCCTGCCTGATTTTTGCAAGCGCTTCGTCGATCTCTTCCAGCTCTCTATGCTGCGAGGAGAGTATCTCTTCATTTATCATATTGTCGGTAGAGACGGAAGCGAAATCACCCTCATCCATCACTTCATTATTCTGGTGCAGTTTGTCAAGCTCTTTAGAGCTGCCCATGATATTTTTCAATATCTGCTCGCGTCTTGCTTCAAGCATCTCTTTAAAATACTCGATATCGTTATCTCTCAACACCTGCTCCTTACATAAAATTATTGAATTCTATCGAAATAGGCTTAAATTACACAAATCTACATTACACCCAAATCCCAACAGTTTCACTTTTCCTTTAACCCTAGGTAGACTTTTGAGTAGCCGATCCCGTCTACTCAATTCTTCAATCAAATATCGGCATCTCTCTACTTATGATAAGGATGGTTGTGCAAAATCGTCAGCGCACGGTATATCTGCTCGAAGAGAACGACTTTGGCGACCTTGTGGCTCATGGTCAGGGCGGAGAGTGATACAACTTCGTCACACCTTCTCAAAAAGTCGCCGCCGTGCCCGTATGCGCCCCCTATGAAAAATGTAACTTCGTTCCGGTCTTCGAGGAGTTTCGCGAACTTTTCGCTCTCCATCTTTTTGCCTGCCGGGTCGAGAGCGACGGTATAGCCTCTGGATATCCACGGCTCAAAAATCTTTTCGTAGATCTCCTTCGCCTGCTCGGCACCCCTCTCCTGTGCACGGGTGATTTTGGCGCTGAATATATCGTTGTCGCTTACAACCGCATATCTACCGGACATCTTTATGAAACGGTCGCATATCTGCGAATATGGGTCTTTCTCAGGTTTGGCTATCGCTACAACGTTAATCTTCATAGATAGCGCTCCCGACTACCCGGTAGAGTGCATTCTCTATCTCGTCATCAAGCCGAAGTCCTCCGATGGCAGCCACAGGATGGGTGGAGAGAGCCGCAAGTCGGGAGACTCTCTCCATCCCCAGAACTTCGGCATCTCTCTTGGTACCGGTGGCCCTGCAGGCTCCCAGTCCTATATAGTCCAGGTCGAGTCCGTTGGCCCGGAGTATCTCCTCTTCGTTGTGGGTAGAGAGGCCGATCCATCCGCCCTCGGGAAGCATGTTTCGCAATATGGCCACACTCTCTTCCGCACTCTTAGCAAACCTGAGCAGATCCTCCTGCCCTACATGAACACCGCCGCACAGATATGCCAGTTCCGGGTAGTCGTTTACTATAACCCTCCCGTGAAAGAGCGCCGTAAGCTCCTCCAATCTCCCGGATATGAAAGATTTGTCGCCTGTTTTGTTGCGATACTGCAGAACATCAGCACCGAGCCTCTCTACTCTCTCCACGAAGCGCTCCAGGCTCCATCCGTAGCGCTGCAGCGACTCCTCGTCCAAAAGTGCGTAGAGCCTCACTATCTCTCTTTGTTGAAGAGTTTCAGCAAAACCGCCACACTCTCTTTCAGTTTCCGCCGCGGAACCACTTTATCTATGAGCCCGTGTTCGAGCAGAAATTCGGAGCGCTGGAAACCTTCGGGCAGATCTGCACCGATCGTCTGCTTTATGACACGCTGCCCGGCAAAACCTATGAGTGCATCCGGTTCGGCCAGTATGATATCTCCCAGCATCGCAAAAGATGCGCTCACCCCTCCCATAGTCGGGTCGGTAAGTATCGATATGAAAGGGAGTTTCGCCTCATCGAGCTTCGCCAGCGCGGCGCTGGTCTTTGCCATCTGCATGAGCGAATAGGTACTCTCCTGCATCCTTGCACCGCCGCTGGCACTCACTATGACGACTCCGCATCTCTTTTCCAGTGCTCTGTTTACGGCCCGGACGATCTTCTCGCCCTCCACCGAACCGAGACTTCCGCCCATAAACGCGAAATCGAAAACGACAAGTTCGACCGGTTCTGACTCTATGGTGCATGAGCCGCTTACGACGGAAGAGGTGCGTCCTGTCTTCTTCTTAGCCTCTTCGAGTCTCTTTTTGTAACTCTTCTTGTCGACGAATTTCAACGGGTCCACCGGCTCAAGTTCACTGTCATGTTCGGTAAAGCTCCCCTCGTCCGCAAGCAGTTTTATACGCTGATCCGCCGTGAGGCGCATATGGTAACCGCACTTTGGGCAGACATAGTGGTTCGCCTCTATCTCCTTGTAATACATCAGTGCATTGCACTTCGGGCACTTTATCCAGTGTGCCGGTGCTTCCGTAGGCTTTGGATGCTCTTTCCTGATACTTTTGAAAATATTTCCGAAATTCATTGTTTATCCTTCATCTTGCAGTGCCAGATGACGCAAAAGTTCTGCCTTTTCTCTATCTTTTGCAACGATCAGCAGGCTTTTGGACTCTATAATCTCCAGATCTTCGCACATCCAAAGCGCAGCCGCGAAATCGTAGCGGCGCCTCGGACCTGCGAAGATTACAAACTCTAAATAGCGGGCATAGGCAAGCGAGAGCGCTACCGCACCCGGAGAGCGGAACTTTATTCCCGCCCCGGAGATGCGTAGTGCCAGCTGCGGATAGGCGTAGGCCCTTTCAAAAACTCCTACTCTCGCGTTTTCACGTCTTGTTACAGGAGAGAAGCTTTTTTCTGAAAGCCTCCCCCTCATAACCGGACCGTCACTTCTGTAGAAGATCTCTCCGCAGGCGAGATTGACTATCACCGCCTCCTCTACCCTTCCGTTCCGCTCCAGGGCTATGGACGATCCGAAATAGGGCAGACCGGAGAGAGCGTTGTCGCTTCCGTCTATGGGGTCGAGTACGATCCGGTTCTCTCCCGAACCGATTATACCAGACTCTTCGGAGTCTATGAGACCGAAAGAGCCCAGAGCCTCCACATAGACGGACTCGGCCATTTTGTCAATTCCCGCGGTACGGTCACCTCCGGCACCTATCTCGAAGTGGTCGGCATAGTCGCTCCTCCACCCCTCCATCAGACGCGCGGAGATCTCTTCGGCCGCCTCCACGGCCGCTTTGACGAAAGGTGTCAATATCAGCCCAGAAGTTTCTTTATTATCGCTTTTGCGGCCTCCCGGCCGTCATATACCGCCGTCACGACAAGATCGGCACCTCTTTGACAGTCCCCGCCTGCATATACACCCTTCGTCGTGGTTTCGAAATTTTCGTCTATGATGATTCCGCCCCACTCGTTGGTCTCGATACCGTTCGCGGAAAGGAACTCATAGGGTACCGGTGAAAAGCCGAGGGCGAATATAACGACATCCGCATCCACGCGGAACTCGCTTCCCTCTATCTCCTTGAGCTTCTGCCGCCCGCTCTCATCCGGCTCTCCGAGCGCGGTCTTGAGCATCTCTACGCCGACTACCCGCCCCTCATCGTTTGCGAGCACCTGCTTCGGAGAGGCGTTGAATATAAACTCTACACCCTCCTCTTTGGCGTTGTTGTACTCCTTCTTCGACCCGGGCATGTTTCTTGCATCACGTCTATAGAGACACTGAACGCTTTTCGCCCCTTCACGCAGCGAAGTGCGCACACAGTCCATCGCGGTATCACCGCCGCCTATAACTACTACTCTCTTATCCTTGACATCTACCCTCTTGTCATAAGGGTCGCCGAAAATCTTCTTCTGGACATTCACCAGAAGATCCATAGCCAGCATACACCCTTCGGCATTCTCGTTCGGTATCCCCGCCCTTCTCTGCTTTGTCGCTCCGACACCGATAAACACGGCGTCGAAATCCTCGGTCAGCCTGTCGAAAGGCATATCTTTGCCCACCTCGACGTTGTAGTGGATTTTAAGGCCCGCCTCTTCCATCCACTTGACACGCCTGAAAAGCACACTTTTGTCGAGTTTGAAACCGGGAATTCCGTAGGTCAGAAGACCTCCCGGACGATCCGCCTTTTCGAAAATCTCGACATCTATACCGGCTCTCAGAAGATATGTCGCTGCGGAGAGTCCTGCCGGCCCTGAGCCTATGACGGCCACCCTTTTACCCACCTTCTCTTCGGCGAATTTGGGGGTGAGTCCCGCCTTGAACCCTTTTTCGCTGATAAAGGTCTCTATCGGCCCTATCGTGACCGCCCCGTACCCGTCGTTGAGTGTACAGTCACCTTCGCAAAGCCTGTCATGGGGGCATATACGTCCCATGATCTCCGGAAACGGCGACGGCTCGTTCGAGAGGTTGAAAGCGAGCTCCAGGTCTTTGTCCGCCACCGCTTTGAGCCAGTGCGGTATGAAGTTGTGCAGCGGACACTTGTTCAGACAGTAGGGGTCGCCGCACTGTATACAGCGTTCGGACTGGGAAGATGCTTCGTTCTGATTGTAGACTTCGTAAATCTCCCGAAAATCCTTGATGCGCTCCACGACATTGCGCTTTTTCGGGTCGATTCTTTCGACAAAAATAAAATTCTGCATCTTACTCTCCCTCATCCAGATTCAACGGTACTTTTCGCAACTCTTTCGGCCTCACCATCCAGAAGTTGCGTATCTCCATGCGGAAACTATCAAGAATTCTTTTGGCTTTTTCACTTCCCGTCTCATTGTAATACTCTTTGAGAAGTTTCTTCAGGTAGTGGCGCGCTTCGTCCGTATCGTCCGTATCTATTCTGTGCGCCTCTACCAGCTCCTGGTTGATATTTTCGACGAAAGTGTGCTCCGTATCGTATACGAACGCGAGCCCGCCGGTCATACCCGCACCGAAGTTGACACCTGTGCTTCCGAGAATCACGACAACCCCGCCGGTCATATACTCGCACGCATGGTCACCGGTACCTTCGACTACCGCCAGTGCACCGGAGTTTCTTACGGCGAATCTCTCACCGACGCTTCCTGCCACAAAGAGCTTTCCGCCGGTAGCTCCGTAGAGACATGTATTTCCCGCGGCGGAGAACTGCTCTCCCTGTATCCTGGGAGAGACTATGATCTTGCCGCCGTTCATTCCCTTCCCTACGTAGTCGTTGGCTACACCGTCTACACGCAGGCTGACTCCATCTATCAGGAAGGCTCCGAGCGACTGCCCCGTAATACCTTTCAGACGGATATCTATGGTATCTTCCGGAAGTCCGGAATCTCCGTAATATTTCGCTATTTCACCGCTGATACGGGCGCCGAAGCTCCTGTTCAGGTTGCATATGTCACGTTTTACCACAACTCTGTTGCTCGGGTTCTGTATCGCCGGTGAAACCTCTTTGAGGAGATCTTTTTCAAACTCGTTGGAGTCGAACGGCTCGTTCGACTCGACAAGGCAGGTGTCGGGCCCGTCCAGTCTCATCAGAATCGAACTGAAGTCGAATTTGGCCGCGAAATCGTCATCTATCACCTTCAGAAGATCGCTTCTGCCTATCATATCTTCGAGCCGCTCGTACCCTAGTGAAGCCATTATCTCCCGTACATCCTCCGCAAGAAGGGTGAAGTAGTTGACAAGACGCTCCACATTCCCCTCATAATGCTCTCTGAGCATCGGTTCCTGGGTGGCGATACCTACGCTGCAGCGGTTGAGATGGCAGATTCTCAGCATCTTACACCCTACCATCGCCAGCGCACCGGTTCCGAAGGCGTAACTCTCGGCCCCCAGAAGAGCCGCTTTCACGATATCCATACCGGTCTTCAGGCCGCCGTCCGTCTGGAGGTGGACATTCTGGCGGAGATGGTTCGCCTTGAGAGCGTTATGCGCTTCGGATAGGCCGATCTCCCACGGGTTGCCCGCGAACTTGATGGAACCGAGAGCGGCGGCTCCGGTTCCTCCGTCACCTCCGGAGATGATGATCTTGTCGGCATACGCCTTGGCGACGCCCGCGGCGATGGTTCCTACCCCCGCTGTAGAGACCAGCTTCACCGTGATGGTCGCATCCGGATTCACCTGCTTGAGGTCGAATATCAGCTGTGCAAGATCCTCTATCGAGTAGATGTCGTGATGGGGAGGGGGAGATATCAGTGTGACACCCGGCATAGTGTGTCGCAGTCTCGCTATGAGAGCCGTAACCTTGTGGCCCGGAAGCTGTCCGCCCTCTCCCGGTTTCGCACCCTGCGCCACCTTTATCTGGATCTCTTCCGCACTGCGAAGGTAGGCGGGGGTCACACCGAAGCGGCCGGAAGCTATCTGCTTGATCTTCGAGTTTTTTATAGTACCGAACCTCGATGCGTCTTCACCGCCTTCGCCGCTGTTGGATTGCGCACCTATGCGGTTCATCGCTTCAGCTATACTCTCATGAGCCTCCGGAGATATAGACCCGAGGCTCATCGCGGCACTCGCAAAGCGCTTGAAGATCGACTCGACCGGCTCCACCTGCTCTACCGGTATCGGTTTGCGGTCGCTTCTGATCTCGAAAAAGTCGCGTATCATCTTCTTGCCGCGATTCTCTATGATATTTTTCAGAAGCATGAAGTCTTCGCGCTTTCCGGTAATCGATGCCTGTCTAATCGCCTTCATCGTATTGGGAGCGAAGTCGTGGTACTCCCCTCTGTCGATATATTTGTAGAATCCCCCGACATTGAGCGGAAAGAGCTTTCGCAGATGCTCATGCTCGAATGCGTCTTTGTGGTATCTCTCTATCCTCTCCTCTATATCACTGTAACCCAGCCCAGGTACGAGTGCGTGGGAGAATCTGAAGCAATCCTCGACTACGTCGGTGGAGAGCCCCAGAACATCGAAAAGCGCTGAGTTGCGGTATGAGGCTACCGTGGAGATTCCCATCTTGGACATGATCTTCAAAATTCCCGCACCCAGCGCGGAGTGGACCTTTTTGAACTCGTTTCTCATCTCGTAGTCGCTTAGTGAGTGCTTCGAAAGAAGCCTGTAGACCGTTGCATAGAGCATATAGGGGTAGACCGCCGAAGCGCCGTATGCGAGCAGACATGCGGTCGAGTGTGAATCTATGACTTCACCGGTAATCGAGACGATGCTCACCAGGTGGCGGACACCCTCATCCAAAAGAGCGTAGTTGAGCCTGCCCACGGCCATCACCATCGGGATGCTCTTCAGCTTCTCGTTCACTCCCCTGTCATCGAGAATAACGATTCTCACGCCGTCGTTCTTGACATCCTGAATGATGTCGTAGACAAGATCTTCAAGGCTCCCTTTCAGATTCTCCTCGTAGGTCGTGGAGTATGTTCTGTTCTTGTAGTAGGGTTTGAAGCGCGGATGGTTTTCATCTCCGAAACTCTTGAGTACCTCCAGCTTTTCGAAGGTCAGAATCGGTGATGTGGTCTTTAGGCGCTGTGCATGGTCCGGATCTTCGTCGAGTATGTTGTGAATCTCTCCGAAGCCGGTGTTTATACTCATCACAACCTTCTCTCTTATCGGGTCTATAGGCGGATTGGTCACCTGTGCGAACTTCTGCTTGAAGAAGTCGGTGAAGTTTCTCTGCACACCGGAGAAGGCCGCCATAGGAGTGTCGTCACCCATCGAGCCGGTAGGCTCTTTCCCGTCTTTGACCATCGGTTCGATGATCTGGTCGATCACCTCCTGCGTAATGTTGAAGTACCTCTGCTTCTCTATCATACAGTCGAGGTTGTACCTCTCCAGATTGTCGAATGGCTTCTCGACATACTCCTGCAGGTAGACCATCTGGTCGTTGAGCCACTCAGCGTACGGGTTCGCGTTTTTGAGATACTCGTCTATCTGCTCGTTTTTCAGGATCGTACCGTATTTGAGGTCGAGTCCTATCATCTCGCCCGACTGGAGACTTCCCCGCTCAACTACGTTATCCTCATCCAGGTCTATGACACCGTATTCGCTGGAGATGATCAGACGGCGGTCTTTCGTGACGATATACTTGGCAGGCCTGAGTCCGTTTCTGTCGAGAACACAGCCGATATAGCGTCCATCCGTATAGCTGACGGCCGCCGGACCGTCCCACGCTTCGAAACAGGTACTCATATATTCGTAGAAGGCACGCAGGTTGGCGTCCATATGTGGGGCGTTCTGCCACGGAGCCGGAATGACGGCCCGCACCGCCTTGAATATATCCATCCCGTTCACGCGCAGGAATTCGAAGAAGTTGTCTAGGCTGGCACTGTCGCTAGAGCCCTCCTGAAGCAGGGGCAGCAGCCTCTTTATCTCCTCGTCGGTAAAGACCTCCGATTTTATAGATTCGCACTTGGCAATCACGTTGAATCTGTTGGCCTCGACGGAGTTGATCTCACCGTTGTGGGCTATCATCCTGAAAGGCTGTGCAAGCCTCCACTGCGGAAGGGTGTTTGTGGAAAAGCGCTGATGGAAAAGTGAGAAGCTTATCTCGAAATCCGGGTCGTTCAGGTCGGGATAGAACTCTTTTATATGGGTCGGCATCACCAGACCCTTGTAGCTGATCACATGCTCCGAAAAACTGGGAATATAGAAATCCGGATCATCTTTCAGACGGTTTTCCGTCTCTCTTCTTGTAAGGTAGACCAGCGCTTCGAAGCGCTTCGTAGCCATAAGGGAGTTTGGAGTTACGAATATCTGCACGATGGAGGGGAGAGTCTTGAGAGCCTGCTCCCCGAGTGCATCGGTGTTGACCGGAACCTCACGGATAAAGAGTACCCGCAGGTCGTTTCTTGAGCAGTACTCTTCGAATATCTTCAGATTCTCGCTGTTTTTGTAGAAAATCTGGGCTACGGCATACTGCTTCGGAAGAGCTATATCCTCCTTTTTCGCCACCTTCTCCATGAACTTTCTTGGCATGGAGAGAAGAAGCCCGCTGCCGTCTCCGCTCTTCCCGTCAGCCGCGATCGCGCCGCGGTGCATCATTCTCTCGAGCGCATGGATAGCATCTTCCAACAGCTCATGACTCGCCCTGTTGTCTATGTTGGCAACCAGGCCGAATCCGCAGTTGTCTTTAAAACCTGTCAATAAATCCATTCCAAACCCTTTTCTATCGCAGTTCTGTTTGGTACAATATTCCAAAATTAAGCGATTTTACAAAAAAAGTGGTTACAACTACCTGAAAGGCGGCATTTCAACGTGCAGGGCTATATTCTCGACGTCAAAAAAGCGAAGAACGAAGACACCGTAGTCTCACTTCTGACACGGGAAAAAATAGAGAGACTCTACCGCTTCTACGGAGCCAGACACCCCATAGTGACAGCTGGATACAAAATAGATTTCGAAGTAGAACACGACTCTCTGCAGTTCATGCCGAAACTGCGCAACGTCACACACCTGGGCTACCCTTGGCTCTCCGATATTGAACGCTTACGGGTGTGGCAGAACTTCACACTGCTTCTCTACAGGCACCTGAAGGATGTCGATATACCTGGATCGTTCTACTTCGATATGCTGGAGAGATACGCTTCCCTCTGGCACCTTCAGAATCCTAAAAGATCCGCGGTAGAGGCCTACTTGGGGCTTTTGGAGCATGAAGGAAGGCTCCATATGCCACAGAGCTGTTTCTCGTGCGGCAAAGAGCTCGGAGAGAGATGCTCCCTCGTCAGAGCCTTTCTGCCTGCACATCCGGAGTGTGTCATAGCGGGAAGGCTGGATACCGAAAAGGTGAGAAAAGCGTTTGAAAACCTCTCTACGATAGAGCTGGAAGATAAGGAGGTGGAGACTCTCTGGCTTACTATGTGTGAAGGGCTGTAGCAGTCCAAAAAGAGTACTGTTTTTTTCTCTATTCTTACCGATTGTTACGTAAAGCTTGAGCCAAGCCCAAGCTTTGGCGGGGAGCGGCCGTCCCCTGCACCCCCCTGAAGCTTCGAAATCAGAGATTTCGAGATGACGTTACGCTTTTTGCGTAATATCTATCTTTCATTGATGCAAAGCTTGAGCAAAGCCCAACCTTTGGCGGGGACTAGACGTCCCCTGCACCCCCCTAAAGCTTCGAAATCAGAGATTTCGAGATGACGTTACGCTTTTTGCGTAACGTCTGTTCCTTACATAAATCGCTTTTGCTCCGCGGTGTGTTACCTGCTCTTCTATATCGAACAGGCCTGTCGCCTTTACAAGCTCACCGAGCTTTTTGTAGCCGTAGTTACGGGGGTCGAACTCCGGTGACTGCTTGGCTATGATGCTCCCCATCGTTCCAAGGTGTGCCCATCCGCTCTCATCGCTGGCGGCATCCGCCGCATCTCTCAGAAGGCGTATGAGCTTGCGGTCGCGTTTAAGTTCGGCCGCCGTAAGCCTCTTTATCGGCACTGCCGTCTCTTCTCCGACCTCCTCGGCCCTGAGAACCTCGGTAAAGATAAACTTGTCACACGCCGAAACGAAGGGTGTGGGAGTCTTCTTCTCACCGAATCCGTATACCGTAAGACCTGACTCACGTATACGGGCGGCAAGCTTGGTAAAGTCGCTGTCGCTGCTGACGATGCAGAAACCGTCGAAGTTTCCGGTATAAAGAAGATCCATAGCGTCTATTATCATCGCGCTGTCGGTGGCGTTTTTACCGCTCGTATAGCCAAACTGCTGAATAGGCTGGATAGAGTGGGTCAGAAGAACCTCCTTCCAACCCTTCAGCTGAGGCAAAGTCCAGTCTCCGTAGATCCTCTTCACGCTCGCCGTACCGTACTTGGCGATCTCCGCAAGCAGGGCATCTATGATCGAAGGCTGGGCATTATCCGCATCTATAAGCACCGCCAGTTTCTCTGTATGTTCCATTTCAATCCTTTACGCCGTCCGGGAAAACCCCATCAACCATCGACCATCAACCGTCGACCATCAACCGTCGACCATCAACCAAAATCTACTTATCAAGAAACTTCTCATCCATAAAAGATTCCGGCTGAAGATGGCTGAAGGCAGCCTTGAACCTTTTAAAGAGGTCGGGAAAACGCTCCTCCCACTCCTCCAGCATCCGTTTAGTACTCTCCCTCGCATGCGGCATTTTGACCTTCATCCTCATAGCCGGGCACGCTTCATCCCCTATTGCGGCTATGCCGTTCTCCTCGACAAAAGCCCTCGTCTGGCGCTCCCTTACCCACAGCAGCGGCCTTATCACATGAAAGCCGCGGCCGCTTTTATATATGGGGGCCATCGAGCGTAGAGTCCCGTTGTAGATCATATTCATGAAAAAGCTCTCGGCCGCATCGTCGAGATGGTGTCCCAACGCTACCTTGTTGTACCCGCCCTCTTCGGCTTTGGTATAGAGCGCACCCCTTCTCATTCTTGAAAAGTAGCTGCAAAAAGAGCTGTTTTCTCGAATCGTATCCTGCGCCACCTCGAATATGTTCGTATCGTAGACCTCGTGCGGTATCTCATATATGCGGCAGTGCTCTTCGAGCGCATCGTAAATCTCTCCCGGCATTCCGTAGCGTACGGTCACAGCTTTGAATTCGAACTCGAAGGGTGCATGTCGCTGCATATGCTTGAGAAGATGTACGAGCGTTAGTGAGTCTTTGCCTCCGCTCAGACCTACGAGCACACGGTCGCCCTCTCCTATGAGTCCATACTTCGCGTTCGCCCTGCCGGCAGCGCGAAGAATCTTTTTACTTAGCTTGATCGATCTCATCTAGCATCGCAAATATAAACTCCGCACTCTTCACCGCGGAACTCTTCAGAAATGTGTCGAAGTCGAATCCTGCATCCATATCCGCGGCATCGCTTATTGCGCGGAGAATGAAAAAGGGGACGCTCCACGCATCACACACCACGGCCACCGATGCACCCTCCATCTCAAGCGCATCGGCACCGAACGTTTTGCCGATCCACTCTTTCCGCTCGGCATCGGCTACGAACTGATCGCCGGTCGCCACCACCCCGCGCTTCAGTTTCACCCCGCGTTTCTCTGCGACCGATGCCGCAACTTCCAGCAGATGCGGATCAGCTTCGACAAAGACCTTCCCTTCGGGTACGTAACCGAAGGGGTGTCCGAAAGCTGTAATATCCAGATCGTGCTGACAGAGCCTGGTTGCGGCTATCAGATCGCCTATATGAAGATCGGGACTTATAGCGCCGGCTACCCCCGAAAAGAGCATCTTTCTGACACCGAATCTCTCTATCATCGTTGCAGCCGTAAGTGCCGAAAAGACTTTGCCTATCTTGCTGTATGCAATCACAAGGTCCAAAGAGCCGTAGAGTGCGGTGTAGTAGATATTGTCGGCCACCTCATGGCGCTTTACACTCTCCAGTTTTTCGAGAATAGGCTCTATCTCCTCGGGCATAGCGCCCATTACTCCTATAATCACTTCCTCTCCTGTGCCACTTCTTCTATAACAGCCCCGAGCGAATCGTAATCAGATACCGTGAGAGTCGGTTTTTTGGTGGTTCTGCGGTTGAGTCCCTTCAGAACGCCTCCGTGACCGAACTCGATATACCTCTCTACTAGGTCGTCGTTGCCTCTTATGGACTGTTTGTAAAGAACCGGGAAGACAAGCTGACGCCCAAGCAGATCTATAGCTTCCGGTTTTGTATTGTAGGCTTTGGCGGTGACGTTTGAAATTACAGCAGCCGCGAATGTATCGTTCAGCTTCTCTTTCAGAGCCTCCACCAGCGGCGCAACGGCCGGCTCCAGAAGAGGGCAGTGGCTGGCTACCGACATGTTAAGAAGCATAACCCGACGCGCTTTGGCGGCTTTGAGAGGCTCTTCGATGCTTTGAAGATCGCTCTTGATTCCGGCTATGACAATCTGACCGTCTGCATTATAGTTCGCGGGCCACACCTTTTTCCCCTCCTGGCGGGCATCGTGGCATATAGCCTCCACATCCTCATCGGCGACGCCGAGAACGACCATCATTCCCGCCTCTATACCTTCGCACGCTCTTTGCATGAGCTCTCCGCGAAGATGCACAAGCTCAACGGCATCCAGCCAATCTATTGCGCCTACGGCCGAAAGAGCCGAAAACTCACCCAGAGAGTGACCGAGTGCGAATGCGGGAGCATCGGGAATCTCTTTCTGAAAGAGTCTGTATGCCATCATAGAGACCAGAAGGATAGCCGGCTGGGTATATCGTGTCTGCTCAAGTAGATCGTTAGGCTCGAAGAGCAGATACGCCATATCCGTTTTAAGCCGCTCACTAGCGGCTTCGAGCATCTGCGCCGCATCGGGTGAATGTTCCACGAACGATTTTCCCATCCCTGCGGCCTGGGATCCCTGTCCGGGGAAAAGAAAAGCTGTTTTTGTCATAGATATTCCTTCCATTCTGTAATTTTTTTTCTTAGAGTGTTTCTGTTGAGTCCGAAAGCGTGGGACATTTTCAGCTGGCTCTTGAAGGCTCTCATTCCGGCCCTTATAAGCGGAACTTCATATAAAAAGAGCTCTCTTCTGTAGATATCTTCACCCTCATTCATGCGTGATGAGAGGTAGGTCTCGTTCAGCAGCATCAGCTCCTCCCTACCCATCCGGGCGGCGAAGTATTGCAGATAGACCGACTGCCTCAGAGAAAAGGCGTTTCTGGAGAGGTCCACGTTTTGAAGATCGGGTTTGAAAACCTCACCGTTCTCATCTCCGGCGAACATTCTCTTGGCCTCTTCGGCAAACTTCTTCGCCAGCATCGGTACATCTTCGGGTCTCTGTTGCAGCGGCGGCAAAACGATTTTAACACTGAAGAGCGATTCGAAGGAGCCGAGAGCGGAGATATCTTCAGCTATAGCTACGACTTTCGTCCCACGCTTCTTTATCGATTGTGAAAGCCTGCCGAAAGACTCAGCCTTTTCCAATCTGTCGATGATAATCTGTGAGCTGTTTTCGATATAGGAGTAGAGTTCCGGATCGTCCGCATGTACCACCGGTATATCCGGCATCATATAGGCCGCAAGCGTATGACGGCCCGTACCGCACTCTCCGCTTATGAGAGTATTGAACTGTAGAGATTTTAGAAGGTTGGCAGACTTCAAAGCCTCTTTAAGAGACTTTGATTCCGCTATGAAATTAATGGTTCCCACATCCTGTGCCGCAACCGCAACCTTCAGCACCCGGCTGTTCGACCTGTCCACTAAGAGACTCGTTTACAGTCGGTTCACGAACCTCGGCCACAGTGACGTTGAAGAGCAGATCTTTGCCGGCAAGCGGGTGGTTGAAGTCAATGACGACCTCGTTTTCATCGAAACTCTTGACGGTTACCTGAACCGTACCCCCGTCTTCACTCTGTCCGTAGAGGGTCATACCCTCCTGGAGCTCGATTCCGGCGAACTGCTCGCGCGGCATATTCTGTACAGCCTCTGGATTGTATTCACCGTACGCTTCGGCGGCAGTTACGAGAATCTCGGCGCTATCACCGCTCTCCATACCCTTCATCTGGTTTTCAAGGCCCGGGATGATCTGCTGCTTTCCTGTAATGAACGAAAGAGGGGCCTGTCCGATATTGGAGTCTACAACCTCTCCGGTTTTTGCATCTTTAACTTCATAGTTGAAAGAGACTACACTGTTGTCTTCAATTTTCATATTAATCGATTCTCCTTTAAAAAAGTAGCAGATTCTATCATACCCTTCTTTTATAGAATCTTAAGGAATGGTTATAGAATCGAATAGATGGATAGTCTGGAGAAAAATAGTCGGAAATCGTTGCGATGCTTGCGGTCAGGCGGTTTCGGGAAAATTTTAGGCGCACCCGTCAGGTGCGTCGACGGTTTTCCCGGAAGTGCACGGCTGCAATGATAGTGACGAGCTCTTCTATATTCTATTTCGAGATTTTGGTTTAGAGCTTTTCAAGCCTTTTTTTGGCTATGGCCGCGGCTTTACTTTCGGGATACAGGCTTATCAGGGAGTTGTAAAACTCTCTTGCCTGCTCCTTGTCGCCTATTCGCTGGAGAGATATAGCGGTATGAAGCAGCAACGTAGGCATGAAACTGCTCTTGTCGTACAACGAAGCACTCTTCTTGTAGTATGCAATAGCATCCTTGTATCGCCCGTTGCGGTATGCGATCTCTCCCAGATAGTAGTTGGACGTTGCGGGCTTGTAATGATTCTTTATAAGATGGGCGAAGTATCTTTTTGCATCCGAATAGCTCTTTTTTCGAAAAAGTGCTTTGGCCTCCTTGAAGATTTCAGCATTTGATTTGCTGCTGAGATCGGCCTTTTTCATAAAGGAATCATACGCCTCTTTAAACTCGAGAAAAGCTCTCTCCAGGCGGTCGAAGCGCTCCTTGTCGACATACTTTCCGTTTATAGAGTCTATCAGAGCCCCTAGCTCTCTTAAAACCGTCTGTATCTGTTCGAAATTTTCGCTCTGTGTTTTGGCCAGTATTTCGGTTTTCGTCTCGAGGTCTGAAATGGAACGGTTCATATCTTCGATTCTGCGCATAGACTTTTCGAACGACCTGATTCTGCCGTTCCAGCCTTCGATGATACTCTGCAGACCGTCTATACGTTCACGGTTCTCCTGAACAATCTGCTGCTGCTTCAGAAGAGTCTTCTGAAGAGCTTCTATAGCCTGCCTGTTTTTTAGAATATGCCGTTCGTCTTCAGTGAGACCGTAAGGTTCCGGAGAATCGAGATCTCCGGCCCCGAAGGCAGAAGGCTCCTGCATAGCGCAGAAAGAGGTACTCAGGAGCAGCGGGAGAAGAAAAGAGATTTTTCTCATTTACGGAAGAAGTTCAAACTCTACACGTCTGTTCTTGGCCCAGCACTCTTTTGTATGCTCGGTACATACCGGATTACTCTCGCCGTAACTTACCATAATCATTCGACTCTCATCTATTCCTTTTATGGCAAGTGCATCCCTGACACTCTTCGCACGCCTGAGTCCGAGTGCATAGTTGTACTCATCGGTTCCCCACTCGTCGCAATTGCCTTCGATCTTTATTGTGAGATCTTTTGCAGCATCGGAAGAGAAGAGTTTCGCATCTTCATCGACACGCGGCTCCTGATCGGGACGGATGTTGTACTTGTCGAAGTCGAAATAGATCTTTTTCGCACTCGCTTCAAGCTCTTTGATCTTCTCCATGCCGGATCTTTCCGGCAGAGTCGTAAGTTCACCAGCCTCCTCTGTTCCTACTACACTGCTTACGCCGCTATCCGCTTCAGTCACTTCCGGTGCAGCTTTCTCGCTTGTCTCCTGTGTCGTCATGTCTACTTCAGGTTTCTTTTGGGCACAACCGCTCATCAGCAGTGCCGCTGCCGCCAAGGCAAATATTAGACTCTTTTTCATCGATTCATCTCCTTCGGAATTTAGTGGATTTTAGCACTCTTTTTCTTACTTTACCGTTAAAGATGGACACAAGCACAGTTCTGTTTAAATATGTTTACGTAGTTGCTGACCTTGCACAAAATCAGTCAGCCCCGGGATTTGAGCGGAAAAATATCGTTAAAAAAACCGCGCTTGCCCCTCAGGGCACCGAAGGCATCAGCGGTTTTCATGCTACATATAAAGGCCACCTATGGATGTTCTGCGGTGTCCCGCAGGACAAATCCCGCTCGGCATGCGGAGATTATTGACTGATGTTACGCTTTTTGCGTAACATCATTTCGAAATCTGCGATTTCGTAGCTTCAGGGGGTGCAGGGGACGGTCAGTCCCCGCCAAAGCTTGGGCTTCGCTCAAGCTTTGCGTAATATCAGTTATTGACTTTGGAAATCACCAGTCGATAGACTGTATCTTGTGCCCCCTCAATGGGAAAAGGAACCCTTCGTTGTAGTTCAGCCTGATTATACCGAGCGCGCTCTGAGAAGCGTAGTGCTTGATATAGATGACGCTCTCTCCGTCGGGAGAGAACTTCGGGAACTGGTTGACGCCGCTTGCTGTAAGCCTTCTGATGTAGTCACTCTCCGTAGATACGAGGTAGAGGTTGAAGGTGTTGGAGCTGAATGCGTTGTCGCTCTCCCTGCTTGTGTAGACCACATACTTTCCGTGCGCACTGCATGCGTTGTTGTTCTTCCCGTGATAGACAAGCTGCTGTACCGCCCTATCCCCTATCCTTTTGAAAAAGATGTTCGGATACCCGAGTCTGTCCGATACAAAAACCATCTTCCGCTCGGAACCTGTAAACTGAGCCGAAACATCGATGCCGGAGTAGAACGTCAGGCGCTGCTTCATTCCGCTCTCAATGTTATAGAGGAATATATCCGGCTGTCCTTCAGGCGCCATGGTGAGGAGCAGTTTTTTTCCGTCCCTGCTTACGTCGGAGCAGACAAGCATTCCGTCGGACGATATGACTCTTCTCTGCTCTCCGGTGTAAATGTTGAAGTAGTAGAGAACCGGCTTGCTGCCCAGTTTCGTGAAGTATATCCCCTTCTGCTCCCTGTCGGCCCACTTCGGAAATATGTTCAGGCCGCCGCTGATTACCCTCTTTCTGTAGGTCAGCGTATAGTCGGCCACTATGATGTCCGCCTGTTTCGGCTTGCCGTATTGCGACAGCACTACATATCTCTTCATCCATGCTACACTCGGCATCTCGAGATAGTCATTGAAATCGATAACGGCCTGATGTATCAAAAAAGGATAACGTGCACGGTTGGAGACACGGTAACTTCGTTCATATACCGCACTTTTGGAGCGGATGTCGTAAACCCTTACATCCAGGTAGAGTCTCTGGGCCTCACCCTCTTTGAAACGGTATCTGAACAGATAGTCGCTGCTTTTGAGCATCGGATCGATCATCGAGCCGAAACCGCCGCTTCTGTAGGTATCGTCGACTTTGAAGTGGGCCGTCACCTTCAAATCTCCCACAACGAGCCTAAAAATCTTCCCTCTGATTCTCATATCTCCAAACTCGGATGCATCCTGAATCACGACAGAGGGCCTGTTGTCGGTACTCTTCACGATCTCCAGGGTCGCATCCGATGCAAGCAGCATCACTCCGGTCAAAAGTATAATCAAATAGCGCACCGCTACTCCTTGGCTTTAAATTTTATATCGACATCCAATACCCTGCCCCCTTTGGGCGGAGGCAGCTTCTCTCTTTTCAACCGCTCCAGGTATTCTATCAGGCTCTGATTGAAACCCTGATTATCCGAAGGAAATAGAAGAGAGTATTCAAAGCTTCCGTCCGGCGCTATTTTCAGGTGCACCTTCGCCTCCTCTCCGGCATATATGGCTTCAGGCTGCCAGGTTTTGTATATTTTGTCGTAGAGTCTGCTCATATACTCATCGACCTCACCGATACCTGAGCTTTTCGAAGTTATATCTATCTCCGGCCTGCTGAGATTGATATCCCTGACCAGCCTGCTCGCTCTCTCGACCCGCTTCTGCTCCTGCCCGGATGCAGCCTTGTATTTGATCTTCGGGGCGTTTGCAAGACGTGCGGCGCTGCTCTGTTCAACGGGTGTACTCGCCTTTATACCTTGAAATAGCGATGAGATCGGCTTCGGTTTCGGTGCAGGCGCACTCTTTGGTGATGTAGTCGAGGGCCTCTTTTTTACCGGCTGCTTCACCTTCTCTTTCCGCTCCTTCTTGAGACTCTGCTTCGGTTTAGGCTCGGGTCTCTTCGAAGATTGCTGCAGAATGGATACCTCTATAGTCTCCGATTTTGCGGGAACATACCTCTTTGAGCGTTTATAGTCGTTAAAGAAGAGAATCAGAAACAGTATAAGGAGAATATAGAATGTAAAGGCGGCCACTCCGCCGATAAAAAAGAGTCTCTTGTCACTACCCATCTGTCACCAGGGAAACCTTGGAAAATCCGGCCTCTTTAACGGTCTTTAGAAGAAACATCACATCGTTGTATCTCAGCATCCGGTCGGCTCTTATATAAACGGGGATGTTTTTATCGATATTTTCTGTTTTGAGCATGAAGCTGTCCGGAAAAGAGATCTTTTTGTACCTATCTTTCAAGAAGTAGATAACACCGTCTCTGTCCATTCTTATCTCCAGAGATTTGACCTTCTGCAGCGTCTGCGTCTTGCTCCCTTTCGGAAGAGTTATCTTCTCCTGATATATTATTGTGGGAGCCGTAACCATCAATATGGCCATAAGAACCAGCATAATGTCGACCAGAGGCGTTATGTTGAGATCAGGATTCTCATCCCACTGGTACTGCATGGACTATTTTCCGCCCTTGCCGGAGAGCAGCAGATCCGACTGCATAGCTATGGTTGTTGTCAATTCATACGCTTTTCTCTTCAGAAGAAGATGGAAGCTGTACGCGAATATGGCGACGAATATACCGGCGGCAGTCGCAACCAGAGCTTCGCTGATCGCCGGGGCGACTACACTGAGTGTAGCGCTTTTTTGTGTACCGAGTCCCGCGAACGCTTCCAGAATCGAGATGACGGTACCAAAAAGTCCTATGAAAGGGGATGTACTTGCAATGAGGGAGAGTGCGGTAAGTCCCTTAGTAGCCTCTTTAGTCGCGGCATATTCACACATCTGCAAAAGGCGGTTGTTAGGAGTCAGGCTCTTTTTGAGACAGCTTTTTAGAATCGATTGCGGTGAGACAGTTGCGGACCCCATATGCATCTGCTCCAGCGAGTCGCTCTCTTTCGAGAGCCATCTCGCAAGTGAGAGATATCTGTATACGAAGATCCAGACGGTAACAAAGAGATAGAAGGAGAGCAGTCCAAGAACTATAACAGTGATCGGGCTGCTACGGTCGAGATAACCTGCTACAATCTCGAACATGGCTTAGAATCTGGTCTTGGCGGCAGCTTCCACTTTCGCTTCGACATTCGCGATTGCGAAGTCGGAGTTGCCCGCTTTTTCAACCAGCTCTTTTGCTTCGGCTATCGCTTTAGCGATTTCGCTTTCGGTTTCACCGATGATCGGTACGGCACCTTCTACGACTACGAGTGTCTTCTCTTCATCGACTTTGACATAACCGGAGTCGATAACAATAGACTCCCTGGTTCCGTCACTCTTCTCTATTTCGATAACACCGGCCTCGAGCAGAGAGACGAGAGAGGCGTGCTCAGGAAGTACCCCGAACTCTCCCTCGGCCCCGGGAAATGTGGCCGACTTCACCTCACCTGAGAATATCGGTCCGGTCGGTGTTACGATTTCAAGTTTCATTGTATCCATATATGTATCCTTTATCTAGGATAGCTAGCTAGCTTGACAGGTGAAAACCCGTCAAGATGCTTTGGCTTTGAGTTTTTCAGCTTTCTCTTTCGCCTCTTCGATACTTCCGACCATATAGAAGGCCGCCTCCGGAAGATCGTCGTAGGTTCCGTCAAGCAGACCTTTGAAGCCCTCGATAGTCTCTTCGAGAGTAACATATTTTCCGGGTGATCCCGTAAACACCTCGGCAACGAAGAAGGGTTGAGAGAGGAATCTCTCGATTTTACGTGCACGCTCGACTGTCTTCTTGTCCTCTTCGGAGAGCTCGTCCATACCGAGGATCGCGATGATATCCTGAAGATCCTTGTACTTCTGGAGAACGCTCTGTACGCCGCGGGCGACGTTGTAGTGCTCTTCACCGATGATTGCGGGGTCGAGCATTCTACTGGTAGAGTCGAGCGGGTCGACCGCAGGATAGATACCTTTTTCCGCAATTTTACGGTTGAGAACCGTAGTCGCATCAAGGTGCGCGAAAACAGATGCAGGAGCGGGGTCGGTAAGGTCGTCTGCAGGTACGTAGACAGCCTGTACCGATGTGATTGAACCCTTGTTGGTAGATGTAATACGCTCCTGTAGAACACCCATCTCCCTTGCAAGAGTAGGCTGGTAACCGACGGCGGAAGGGATTCGTCCCAGAAGTGCCGACATCTCCGAACCGGCCTGTGCGTACCTGAAGATGTTGTCGATGAACATAAGAACGTCCAGACCCATCTCGTCGCGGAAATACTCGGCCATTGTAAGACCTGTAAGAGCGATTCTGTTACGTGCTCCCGGAGGCTCACTCATCTGGCCGTAGCAGAGTGCGACCTTGTCGAGAACGTTTGACTCTTTCATCTCGTTGTAGAGGTCGTTACCTTCACGGGTCCTCTCACCGACACCCGCAAAAACGGAGTACCCGCTGTGTTTGAACGCAACGTTGTGGATAAGCTCCATGATAATGACCGTCTTACCGACACCGGCACCGCCGAAGAGACCGACCTTACCGCCTTTTGCATAGGGAGCCAGCAGGTCGACAACCTTGATCCCCGTTTCGAAAATCTCTGTTTTCGTACTCTGATCTTCGAAAGCGGGAGGATCTCTGTGGATGCTCCAGTAGGTTTTGGCCTTGAGTTCTTCACCTTCGTCGATAGTCTCGCCTACAACGTTGAAGATTCGACCCAGGACCTCTTCGCCGACCGGTACCTTGATAGGAGCACCCGTCGCTGTAACTTCCATACCGCGAACAAGCCCCTCACTCATATCCATGGCGATAGTACGTACCCTGTTGTCACCTACGTGGCTGGCGACCTCCAGTACCAATCTCGTCTCTTTCCCCTCGAGTACATGCTTGACTTCAAGTGCTTCGTTAATCGCCGGCAGATAGTCTTCGAAGTCGACATCTACGACCGGACCGATGACCTGTGCAATTTTACCTGTCATTCCTTCTCCTTCTTTTATTTCAATGCTTCCATACCGCTGATGATCTCGATCAGCTCAGTTGTAATAGATTCCTGACGTGCTTTGTTGTACTGTATCGTAAGCTCGTTAACTCTTTCCGATGCGTTCTTAGTTGCATTGTCCATAGCCTGCATTCGTGCACTGTGCTCTGCGGCAAGTGAATCCAGAAGGCCGTAGTACATGCTGTACTGAACATACTTCTGCAGAAGCGCGTTGAGCAACTCTTCATGGCCCTCGGGCTCATATTCGATGCTCGACTTCAGCTCTCTCGGTTCTACGGTCGATATATCTACCGGAAGAAGCTGAAGTACACGCTGCTCCTGTGTCAGCATATTTTTGAAACCGTTGTAAACTAGGATTACCCTGTCCGTCTTTCCGTCGGCAAAATCGTTCATCGACTCATCGATGAAGTCGGCCGCCTTTTTATAGTCCGGAGATGCGCTGAGCCCGATAACTTCATCCTTCATTTCGACACCGTTGTACTTCAGGAAATCAATAGCTTTCCTTCCCACGACGCGTAGGCGCACCGCCGCCTTCTTCTCCTTGTACTCGCGGATCAGTCCTAGAGTCGTCTTGAGTGTGGCGACGTTGAAACCGCCGCAAAGTCCCTTATCGGCAGTGATACATACGATATCCACCGTACTGACGGCCAGATCTGCCTGTACGAAACGGCTCTCGCTGCCGCCGACCTTGTTCTGGTTGATCTCATAGGCTATTTCACTGACAAGTTCATCGAGTTTTTCTGCATAGACACGTGAGCGCTTTGCAAGCTCTTCCGCTCTTTTCAGTTTCGCCTGTGAAACAAGCTTCATAGCGCGGGTTGTCTTCTGCGTACCCTTGACACTCGAAATCTGAAGCTTGATCTCTTTTAAGTTTGCCATCGTTGATCCTTAACGCTTACGCGCTGAACGAAGTTTTGAATTCTTCCAGCGCTTTCTTCATCAGCTCTTCGGTCTCTTCGTCGATCTTCTTCTTCTCTCTGATTTGAGCCAGAACTTCCGGATGGTTAGCCTCTACGAAGGGATAGAGCTCCGCTTCGAACTTGGTAACGGCACTGACCGGGATATCATCCAGGTATCCGTTCGCTCCCGCATAAATAATAAGTACCTGCTTTTCGATCGGCAGCGGCGAATAGGGAGGCTGCTTGAGAACTTCGACCATTCTCGCCCCGCGCTCGAGCTGTGCTCTTGTAGCTTCGTCCAGGTCACTTGCAAACTGTGCGAACGCTTCAAGTTCACGATACTGCGCAAGGTCGAGACGGAGTGTACCGGAAACCTGCTTGGTAGCTTTTATCTGGGCGGCACCGCCGACCCTCGATACGGATATACCGACGTTGATCGCAGGTCTGATACCGGAGTTGAAAAGGTTTGTTTCGAGAAATATCTGTCCGTCGGTAATGGAGATGACATTCGTCGGAATATATGCTGAAACGTCTCCGGCCTGTGTTTCGATGATAGGCAGAGCCGTCAGAGATCCCGCACCCAGTTCGTCGCTCAACTTGGCTGCGCGCTCAAGCAGTCTGGAGTGCAGGTAGAATACGTCACCGGGGAATGCTTCACGGCCCGGAGGTCTTCTGAGAATCAGAGACATCTCCCTGTATGCGACCGCGTGTTTACTCAGGTCATCGTAGATTATAAGTGCATGCTGTCCGTTGTCACGGAAGTACTCTCCCATCGTAACACCCGCATACGGTGCGAGGAACTGCAGCGCTGCAGACTCGGAAGCACCGGCGTTTACGACGATGGTATACTCCATGGCGCCGTGCTCTTCGAGCTTGCGGACGATAGAAGCGACTGTAGACTGCTTCTGGCCGACCGCAACATAGATACACGTAACATCCTGACCCTTCTGGTTGATGATTGCGTCGATTGCGACGGTAGTTTTACCGGTTTGTCTGTCACCGATGATGAGCTCCCGCTGTCCACGTCCGATCGGGACGAGGGCATCGATCGCCTTGATACCTGTCTGAAGCGGCTCATGCACAGATTTACGTGCCATGATTCCAGGTGCTTTCTCTTCGACGAAACGGAACTCTTTCGCTTCGATGGGGCCTTTTCCGTCGATGGGCTCTCCCAATGCGTTGACAACACGTCCGACTATCTCTTTTCCGACCGGAACCTTGAGAAGTTGACCGAGACGTTTAACGCTCATACCCTCACGTACGCCGAGCCCTTTTCCGAGAATGACGACACCGACACTGGCCTCTTCGAGGTTCAGTACGATCCCGCGCTCGCCGTTTTCGAATTCGACCATCTCACCGGCCATAACGTTGTTCAGGCCGAATACCTGTGCTATACCGTCAGCTATGCTGACAACTTTTCCTGTCTCATCGATATCGACACTTAACTCAAAATTCTCGATACGCTCTTTTATGATCGAGCTGATCTCATCTGCTTGAAGTTTAGACACTACCGAATCTCCTTTCTGTTTTTACAAAGCTTTTAAAATGTGGTTTATCATATCCGAAGCTACGCGCTCTTTCGAAAAGCTCGCCTCAAGCCCCAGATCTTCAATAACTACCTTGATTCCTTCACCTTCAGCCTTTACCTGGCGCAACACTACCGTCGCGTTCACATATTTAGAGAGTGATTTCTCGAGCTCACCCAGTAACTTCTTCTCGAGCCTGGTACTGCTCTCAACCACGCCTTCGTAACGATTGGAGCGTCTTTGAAGCTCTTTTTGAAGAAGGTTGACAACTTCTGGAATAAGCCCAAGCCTTCCGTGCAGATTGAGGACCCTTATAAAATTTGCGATTTTCGGATCGCACTTTTCACCGGCAATCGCCAGTACCAGCTCCTCTTTCTGGCTCTTCTTGACCTCCGGAGAGATCATGAGTTCTGCAAACTTTTTATCTTCAAACGCTTTTGCAATCTTCTCAAGACTTTTTGTAGTTGCCGAGACTTTCTTGTCGCCGACCGCTTCCATAAGAGCCTTGACATACCGTTTAGCTACCAACATCTCCATATCAGGCCACCTTCTTCATGATGAGATTGACAAATTTCTTCTCATCCATACCTATGGCATCGCTTTCGAACAGTTCGGAGAGGACTTCCGATACGGTCTTTCTTACCATCTGTCGCTTCTCTACTTCCATCTTCTCTTCCTGGAGTTTTTCGAGATTTTCCAGTTCGTTATGCAGCTGTTCGTCAAGCTTTTTCGCAAGAAGCTGAGACTCTTTTTTAGCAGCCTCTATAATCTCTTCCGCAGTAGCCTGTGCCGCTTCATACTCAGCCAGAGCATCCTCTTTGGCTTTTTTCGTAGCTTTCAGCCTGTTCTGGACCTCTTCAAGACGGGAGGCAATATCGGCCGTTCTGCCCTTGAAGAAGTTCTTGATCGGCTCTGCTGCAAAATAGTAGAGTATCGCTACGAAAATTATGAAGTTTACCAGACGGGGAATAAAGTCTGTCCCGCCGCTTGAAACCTCAGCTTCCGAAGCAAAGAGCATAGCGGGAAGGAAAAGTGCCGCCGTCAACAATATTTTTCGCACATTCTCTCCTTTAGATTTGACTGAACTTGGCTTTCAAAGACTCTTTGAAAAGCGGTAGCTGGGAAAGCAACTCGCTTTTGAGCTGCTCCTCCTCTTTTTTCAGGTCATCCAGAAACCCCTGATACCTCTTCTCCAGCTCCTCTTTTTTAGCCTCTATTTTACTCATGGCAAGGAGCTTGGACTCCTCTACTGTCCTGGCTCTCAATGCGGCTGCTTCATTCTTGGCCTCCGTAATGATAGCCTCCGTCTTGGCTTTAAGCTCTTCGACTTCAGAACCGGTCGAACTGGCATTTTCTAAATCTTTGCGGATACTCTTGTCACGCTCGTCGATGAACGCCAAGAGCGGTTGGTAGAGCCAGCTGTTCAGCAGTATAAGCAGCACTAGAAAAACCACTGCGACAACCAGCATCAAAGAAGGAACGATATCCAGCATGCACACTCTCCTTTCAAAAAATTGGGCAATGTTATCATATTTATCCAAAATTAAAAATTAAGGATAATCTAAACAGTCCGGCTTCCGCCTCTGTCGGACCGCAAACCGAAAGACTACTTTGAAAACCTTTTCAGAAAAGATTTCAGGTCCCCCTCATCTTTCAGCTCGATCTCCACTCTCCCTTTTTTCACCTTCACTTTGAAAGGGATATGCTCTTTAATGATGTCGGCATATGGCGTCAGGTCGAAATTTTCAGCGGGAGCCTGGTTTTGCTTCCTGTCTCTTCTTTCGGGCTCTCTCTTGAGATTGGAAACGAGCTGCTCCGTCTCTCGTACGCTGAGCTTCTGCCCGGTTACAGTATCACATACGATACGCTGATTCTTTTCATCTAGTCCGACCAGCACCTTCGCATGCCCCTGTGAAATCTGGCCGGAAGCCAACTTTTCCAGTACATAATCATCCAACTGCAGAAGCCTGAGAGTGTTGGTTATCTGTGCCCTGCTTTTGTGAATTGTCCTGGCGAGCTCCTCCTGGGTTATGCCGTACTCTTCTATGAGCTCTTTGTACGATCTTGCCAGCTCTATCGGGTTGAGAGCTTCACGCTGAATGTTCTCTATCAGGGCGAGCTCTCTGAAACGGGAACGGTCTATATCGGCGACTATGGCACGTATGGTCTCCAGACCGGCCGCCCTGCTGGCGCGCACCCTTCTCTCGCCGGCTATCAGTACATACTCGCCGTTTTGCTCTATCACCACTACAGGCTGAAGCAACCCGTGCCGCTTTATAGACTCGGCGAGCTCTCTTATAGCATCTTCGTCGAAATGTTTTCTCGGCTGATACGGGTTGGGGAGAATCTCGGAGAGAGGTATCTCTACGACCGACTCCTGCCTGTCGCTGCCGGACTTGAACTCGTTTTCGTAAGCTTCCGCCACTTCGCCCAGTATGGCTCCGAGTCCGCGCCCCAGAGACTTGTTCTTCGACTTTTTTCCCATTCTCTTTCTCTCAGGTCGCGAGGATGGCCTGAGCCAGGTGCTGGTAGGCCCTGGAACCGGTAGACTTTACATCGTAGAGAATTACCGGCTTCCCGAAGCTGGGACTCTCGGCAAGCTTCACGTTGCGCGGTATGACTATGAATTCGTCATCTTCCGTCGACTTGAAGAGCTTGTTCTTGAAGTGTTGTGTCAGATCGGCAAAAACCTGTTTCGAGAGGTTGTTCTGGCCGCTGTACATCGTAGGGAGGAACCCCTTTATCTTCAGTTTCGGGTTAATGGTCTTTTTAATGAGTCGTATAGTGTTCAGAAGCTGTGCGAGCCCCTCGAGTGCGAAAAACTCACACTGAATCGGAATTATCACAGAGTGTGCGGCACTCAGGGCGTTTATGGTGATCGGGCCGAGAGCCGGAGGAGAGTCTATGATTATGAAGTCGTAATCTTTTTTCACCTCGTCTATCTTACGCTTGAGGACCAGTTCCCGGCCTTTCCTGGTCTCGGAGTCGTAAAACTCCTTCTCCACTCCGACAAGCCCGATATTCGAAGGTACCAGATGAAGCGTGGAAAGTGTCGTTTTCAATATCGTGTCGGAGATCTTTTTCGCACCTATGAGAACGTGATAGATGTTGTATTCGTAATCGTTTCTGTGAAATCCCAGACTAGTTGTCGCGTTTGCCTGAGGATCGGCATCTATCAGCAAAACCCTCTTTTCCGCAACAGCCAGAGAGGCCGCAAGGTTTACAGCCGTCGTTGTCTTTCCCACCCCGCCTTTTTGGTTGGCGATTGTTATTATTTCACTCATCTTAGACTTACAACCCTTCTTTCACCTATCATCAGCGACCCGTCACTCTGCAGTACGGCATCGCTCATTTTCAGTGTTTCATTCCCGTCATGGGTACAGTAGTTTTTGCTCTTTTCAAATTCTAAACTATAGTTGCTAAAAATCTGCTTCCATGAAGGAAGAATTTTCAAATTCCGCACAAACGTTTCCAAAAGTTCCATCGGCTCGGTTTTGACGTCCAGAACCCCGAAATCACGGGGTGCGGAAGCAATATTTATCCCGATCCCGACAATAACGTTTTTCCCCTTTTTGGCAGTGATGCAGCCCCCTATTTTACGCTCTTGCAGATAGAGATCGTTGGGCCATTTCAGCCACGCTTCCGAGCCCATTTTTTTTACCGTCTCTTTCATCAAAAATGCGAAATAGATCGAGGTGGCGCCTATCGGAAGATCTTCCGGAAGCATATCTTCCGAAAGCAGAATCGAGGCGAAGAAGTTACCTCTCTCCCCTATCCACCTGTTTTCACGACTTCCGACCCCTTCTGTCTGCATATCAGCTATGACGGCACACGGCGGGTCGACCCTCTTTTTGGATATCTGCTCTTCGAGCCATCTCTGCGTGGAGGGGAGAGTATCAAACGAATATATCTTCAACACCAAGCCTTCTGCCTCGAATGTAACTCAGCGCATCCATACCCTTTTTGGAGGGGGGCTGTACCCTTTTTATCTTTACCGAACCCAAGGAGCAGGCCACAACCACACCGTCCGAATCGATATCGACGATTCTTCCCGGCTCCCCTTCGGCTGCGGCGATATCCAGGTCGATCAGCTTGAGACCGCTTTCGAGGTATATTCCCGGCCACCCCTCGTATGCTCGAAACCTGTTGTATATCTGCATGGCGGGCATCTCGAAGCTCACCAACCCGTCATCTCTGGATATCTTTTTGCAGTAGCTCGCATCCGCATCACACTGGGGAACAGGAACCAGAGAGTCAAACCTCTTCAGTGTCACAACCGTAAGCTCCGCGGCGATATCTCCCAGGCGTTCGAAAAGTTCGTTTTTACGCTCCCGCAGACCTATTTTCGTGACACTCCATGCCAGTATCGGCCCGCTGTCGAGCCCCTCTTCCATAAGCATCGCCGTAACGCCAGTCTCCTTGTCTCCGTTTAGCAGTGCCTGCTGTATCGGACTCGCACCGCGGTAGGCGGGGAGCAGTGAAGCGTGGAGGTTGATACACGGTGCGATATCGAGGATATTTTTCGGAAGCAGCTGCCCGTAGGCGGCAACCACGATAAAATCGGGGGACTCCCCAGCTATCTCTCTCGCGATACCGCTATCCTTCAGCGACAACGGCTGCCTACACGGTATGCCGTTTTTTTGTGCCGTAATCTTTACGGGCGGCGATGTAAGAATCTTTTTGCGGCCTACAGGCTTATCGGGCTGGGTGTATACAGACACCGCTTCGATACCGCTCTCTTCGACCAGCCTTTTCAAAATTGTGTCGGCATACCCGGGCGTCCCCATGAAAACTATCTTCAAATCTATGCTCCTCCGGACTATTAACTGACCTTACGCAAAATCCGCACGCCGAACTGGCTTAGCCCTGCGTGGCGCCGCAAAATATCTATAGGGCACCTCTAAAGGCCTCCGGCGCCTCCGGCGCCCTTACTGGCGAAGGCGTTTTTTTACGATATTCCCGGGGCTGTCAAATTTTGCACAAGGTCAGCTCTCAACTTATATCACGCCGTTTGCTTAACGTCTGCTCTTAGAGCCATGAACTCTCCCCGGTTTTACGAAAAGAGATGTTACCACCTGATCGTTAAGAACCAGATAAACCGTTGTCCCAAATATGAAAACAGTCTTGACGGGTTTATAACTTTCCGTTTCATTATTCCGGGTCGTGCACACTCGCTACACAAAAAGCCTCTAAAATGATACCGGAAACAATCGAAAGGAGTCAGAATGCGCATACCTCATGCCCCTGCAAAAAAACAGCAGCCGCCGATTGTTCGGAAAGAGCACGGCAAAAAGAGCATACCTTTCAATGAAGAGTTGATGAAACCGGACCCCGATTTCGTAGACGAGAGAGTAGTCAAACCGGCACGCCGTAAAAACTTCCTGGAACGCTTTCTTGATATTTTCGACTGAAAAACACAACGTAAAGCATAACTTGAGTCGAACAGTAGTTTTTACTGTGACCTATCGCCCCTGTAACACCCGAAATAGAAAATGGTGCAAATTGCAAACCGACAAAACAGTATGAAAGAGGACGGATCGGCTTCGAACGCACTGTCAGTTGAGTCGACGGTTTTCCCCAAAGTGCATGGCTGCAATGATCGTGACGAGCTCTTCTATCTCGATTTCGGGATTTGGGGTAACATACTCTACTCCATACAGAACAACTTTGCGATAGAATAGAAGTCATGAAACATCCTTTAAGGGGGGAATAGCTATGAAAACCGCATCTTTTTTCGAAAACCTGGAGTTCAACGACGAGCATGTCGTAATAACACCGATGCTCGAGAGCGGATTTACCAAAGAGATTCGCATAGCATTTAAAAAAGATCAGATTATGAAGGCGCACAAAACGGCCTATCCTATCACCGTCATGGTTTTGAGGGGAGCTATCGACTTCGGCGTGGAGGGCAGAACAATCCACCTCAAAAGCGGAGATCTTATAGCCCTGGAGCCAAATGTGGTCCACTCGCTGGAGGCGAAAGAGGAGTCTGTGGTGAGACTGAGCCTTAGCAAACAGGACTCCATCAAGAGGGTAAACGCCGTTTTGAACCTATAAAGCATCCGGTTTAGAGTGGTTTACACAAAAACGGTATAATCTTCGGTATGAATAGAAGAATACTTTCCGCTCTTGCTCTTGGAATGGCCCTGCTGTTTGGCGGATGTGCGGCCAAAAACCGGCTCTACGATTACGACCCCTCCTACAGCACGAGAGGACTGGAGAGCTTTACTCTCGTTGCAGAAAAAGCGGCCAGGCCGGATCCTCTGAACGATGAGAGGATCAGAAGAGCCATCGAAAATTCACTCTTTGCAAAGGGGTACGAAGAGGCCTCCGCTCTCGGAGACTTCACCGTAATGTACGGAATGAGGATCTACAAAAACCGTCCCGACCCCATAACGTTCGGCATAGGTCTGGGCGGCATCTCCGGGAACTTCGGCGGCTCCATCTCCACATCCATAACCCCGAAGCATGACGAAATTTCACTCTTCGTCAGAATGGTGGACCCGAAAACCAAAAAGGTCTTCTGGTCCGCTTCGGTTACGAAAAAGTGGAGCTCTGCAGATCCTGTGAAGCGCAAAGAGATCATCGACGCGGCCGTTGAAGAGATGCTTCGAAGCTTTCCGAAGAGAGGTTACGATATAGAGGTGACAGAATGAGAAAACTAACCCTTTTTATACTGCTGCTATTTTTTGCGGGCTGCTCATCTTTGCAGATTCAAAACGATTACAACCCGCAGTACGACTTTTCGAAGCTGAAAACCTTCGCTATCGTTGTACCGAAAAATGGGGGCATTATAACCCTGACACAAGAGCGTCTAAAAAAGGCGATAAAAGAGGCACTGGAAGCGAAAGGCTACCTGCCGGTGCCCAAAGAGAGTGCCGACTTTCTCGTCATGTTCCATACCGATGTAACGAGAATACGCGAAGTAATAAACGACTATGAGAGGCTAGGACTCTACCCCTATGACTACGGATACTGGGGGCCTGCCTACATACCCTCCCGCTACGAATATACCTACGACGAGGCGAAGATAGTCATAGACGCTCTCGACCCTTCGAGCAACAGGGTCTTCTGGAGGGGTACCGCCACCGATCTGCTTAGGGATTTCAAGACGCCCCAAGAGAGGATCGCCTACATAAAAGATGTGGTCAGGAAGATTCTGGCCCCTTTTCCGGCCGCGTCAGAGCACTTGAAAAGTCGACGATAAATTCGCTCCCTCTCCCCTCTTTCGAGCGGACATCGAGAGTAAAGCCGTAGATGCGGCATATAGTCGCCACTATATCGAGGCCGATTCCCAGTCCCCCTTCCGTAGTGTTGGCCCGCTCGAAACGTTCGAAAATCCGCTTGAGCTTCTCTTTCTCTATACCCGTTCCGGTATCTTTTACGATAAGCCTGCACGACTCCAAAGAGACGTGAATCATCCCTTTCGGGCGCGTATATTTGACCGCATTGTCTATGAGGTTCTTTATCATTATCTCGATATGGTGGGGGTCTGCCTCTATGATGCAGCTCTCAAGAGAAGATGTGACACTCAGCCGTTTCTGTTCGGCGAGAATGGAGAAAAAGTCTATACTCTCTCTCGTCTTCTCGGCCACATCCAGAGTCGACAGCCTGCTTCTCTCTCTCTGCTTCTCACGCATCAGTAGAAAAGTGAGATCCTCATATACCCTGGCTATAAGCCTGCCGCTCATCTGCAGGGCCCGCAGGTGCGACGGCTTGCACTCGTTCTTCTCTATCTTCCCCAGCGCCAGCAGCAAAGTGGTAACCGGGGTGTTCAGCTCATGCGTACTGTCATGAATAAACCGGTCCATCGACTCTATCTTTTCACGCATAGGCCGAAGGAAGAGACGGCCAAGGTACCACCCTACCAGAACCAGAAAGCCGAAAGCCCCTATTGCCGCGAAGATAACGTTTTGTCCGCACTCCTCTATCCTGCTCTTCAAACTGCAGTCTCTCACCACAATATAGTCGATGCCGAGATGCCCCCTGGCGCTGCGGTCTATATAGTAGGCGCAGCCGTTTTGCACATACTCTTCCCGGCTTGTATCGACCTTTTCATGAATACAACCCTGTATAACCCTGCCATCTTTGTCGAGAAGCAGATAGTCGCACCCTATCGAGGAGGGTATTTTGAACTCTTTTCCCCGCATCTGGGCATCTACTGCCGATGCGGAAATCTGCATCGCTATCATTCTAAGGTTGTAAAAAATCCGCTCTTTTATAGACTCGGAATCTATCTTGTAAAAGAGTATGGAGAAGGCCAAAACGACAATCAGCACCGCACCCAGGTAGATCGCCATGAAACGGAAGAGTGAACGCTTCTCATAGGGGCTCAAAGCCATAGCCGACTCCCCTCTCCGTCACTATCTGCGGCACATGCTTTCTCAATACCTTTATATAGCTGCGCAGTGTCGCATCGGTCGGGGTCTCATCGTAGCTCCAGAGATTCTGGACAAGCTCCTCTCTCGAAACTATCCTTCCCCTGTTCCTGTAGAGATAGTGAAGTATCTCCGATGCCTTCGGCGTCAGCGCTACAGGCTCCTCATCTATAATGAGCCTGTGACGCTCCGGCTCGAAAAGAAGGCCCTCGCCCAGCTCTATAGCCTCGTTCTGCCGAAGTCCGTACACACGTACGATATGGGAAATTCTCGCATCGAGCTCTTCGAATTCGAACGGTTTTTTTATGTAGTCGTCACAGCCGAGGTCGAAACCCTCTTTCAGATCCGCGCTGGTGTTTCTGGAAGTTATCATTATCGCAGGCGTGAAATCTTTCCGCTCACGCATCGATTTAAGCAGTTCGAAACCGCTTATACCGGGAACGTTTACATCCAGCAGCAGAATATCGAATTTCTGAGACAAAATCGCATCTTCGGCCTCTTCGCCGTCGAGGTAGTGTTCAACTTCAAAGCCCTTCTCCTCAAGATGCTCTTCTATCAATTCCGACAGCAGCGGGTCGTCTTCAAGCAGTAGTATTTTCATAGTGAAGATTGTATCACAAACCGAATCCACACTCTTTACACACTCCGCTTTTAAAATAGCGTTACCCAAACCAACACAAAGGAAAAAGAATGAAACTCACTACACTCCTGCTGGGCCTGGCCCTGGCATTTACATCGCTGCATGCGGCAGCTTACGAGAAAACCTTGAAGCAAAAAGGTCTGAAGGTGGAGCTGGTCTCGGAAAAACCCCTGACAGCCGGTAACAATCATATAAAAGTGAAGCTTTACAAGTCGTCCAAACCGCTCGACGGGGCGAAGGTGGCTCTCAAAATATTCATGCCTGCGATGCCGGGAATGCCATACATGGAGAGCAGAGCGAAAGCCAAACCGGTCGGTAACGGCACATACGAAGCCGATTTCAATGCGGCTATGGGCGGAACATGGCAGGTGCATATCTTCGTAACTACCGACGAGGGTAAAAAATACCGCTTCAAAACATCTTTCAATCTTTAGGAGACCGGTATGCGTATTCTGCTTCTTGCGGCCCTTCTTTTAGGGGCCGTAAATGCCGCAACACTGCCTCAGCTCATTGAGTCGGCACGCACGAAACAGCCGACCCTCCAGGAGATAAAACTGCGCATAGCCGCGGCAGACTACGCTATAAGCCGGGCAAAAAACTTCGACAATCCCATGCTCGGCATAGGGGTAAACGATATAAGGCTCGACCGCCCCGCAGACCGCTCTCTGGAGAGAATGCAGACCCAATACGTCACATTTTCGCAAAAGATTCCGTGGTTCGGAAAGCGGGATGCCCGGAGGGCATTGAGCGAAGCTGCGAAATCGTACGTTTTTGCCTCCCTGAAAGAGGCCGAAGCGGTGCTTTTCGCAAAAATCAGGCAGAGCGCATACCGTCTTTGGGAGATCGAGAGGCTCATCGGGGTTACACGCCGTACCGTGGCTCTTACCGAGCAGAACATAGAGCTCTTCGAAGCATACACTGCATCGGGAGAGTCGGGAAATACCCATATGGGAATCATCTCCGCAGAGCTTGTGAAGTCGCGCCTGAAAACCTCGCTTCAGCGCCTCGAAGCCGAAAGAAGAGCGGCTCTGGCCCTTCTGGGGTACCTGAGCTTTGCGGAGGTGAAGAGTCTGAAGATCGAGCTTGAAGAGAGAGAGCTTCCCCCGCTCGAAAGACTCCTTTCAAAAAGCGAGAGCAGTCCCGCAGTCAGGCTTCAGAAGGCAAAACGGAAAATAGAGCAGAGCCGCCTGGAGATCTACAGGCTCAAAGGCAAGATAGATCCCGTCGTTCGTCTCGGCTACTACCAGAGAAGCTCGTTCGAAGACTATCTCTCTATCGGCGTCGGGCTCTCTCTTCCCGTTTACGGGACCGAAAAGAGCCTGGAAGAGGAGCAGAGAGTCGCTCTTGCGGCACAGAAACTGATGGTGATCGACTCAAAAAGAAGAGTCGCGGCCAGACTGGAAAAACTCTACGCAAGAGCGAAAAGCAGCCGTGAGATACTGCATATCATAGAGAAAGAGAGCATTCCGCAGATAGACCATATGTTCGATCTGATACGCAGCGAAATAGCCGCGGGCGGCGATCTCTACAAATTCGTAGATCTTGTAGAGCAGAAATTGAAGCTCGATGCGGAGGCGATATCCGCACGTGCGAAATATTATATGACTTTAGCCGAAATAGAGGCGATACTGGGAGAGAAAATATGAGAAAATCGTTACTGCTTCTGCTGCCCCTGTTGATTTTTGCAGCCGAAAAACCGACCGTAGAGCAGCTTTTCAACGTACAGACGGTAAAGGTGAAAAGGGTTTCGGCCGCTTTCAAGAAGAGTTTTTACGGACTCCTGAAAGCCGACGAGAGACTGGTTTACGATGTAACAGCCAGATACGGCGGGTATGTGGTGAAGCTATATGCCGACAGAATATATATGAAGGTAAAGAGGGGTCAGGTTCTTGCAAAAGTCTACTCTCCGGAGGTGTTCAAGGCGAAAGAGGAGTATCTCAACTCACTCAACTACGCCAAACGAAGGGGCAACTCCAACATGGTAAAGAGTGCGAGACTCAAACTGGAGCTTCTCGGAGTCGAAAAAGATGAGATCGCGGCACTCAAAGCCGGCAAAAAGAGTGACCCCTACACCTTTTTGAGATCGCCGGCATCGGGGTACATTTTTGCAAAAAACCTGACCGAAGGGAGCGCTTTCAACGCCAAATCGACGCTCTTCACCGTCGTAGGACTCGAAAACATCTGGCTGGAGGCGAAGATAAGCGAACCGGATATAGAGGCGGTTATGAAGGCTTCCGACTATACGGTAAAAACGAAGGCGGTCAAAGGGAGCTTCAAAGCCTCCAAGCCGCTTCTCTACCCGAACATAGACCCGAAAACAGCCCTGGCAACACTCCGTCTGGAGATAGCCAACAGAGACTCCAAACTGATACCGGGGATGTTCGCAACCGTCGAGGCCAAATCGAAAGCCGGCAGTACGCTTATGCTTCCGCGCACCGCCGTAATACGCAAAATGGGAAGCTGGTACGTATTCAAAGCCGGTGAATTCGAAGGCGAATACGAACCGGTAGAGATTAGCGTAAAACCGATAGACAGCGAACACTACGCGGTGCTTTCAGGTCTCTCCGAAGGCGACGAAGTGGTTGACAACGCTCTCTTTATGATCGACAGCGACGCCCAGATAAACGGGCTCTTTTAGGTGCAGTCATGATTGAAAAGATTATAGACTTCAGTGTAAAAAACCGTTTTCTGGTCCTCATGGCGACACTTTTCATCGTCATGGGCTCCGTCTGGTCCGTCAAAAACACTCCGCTCGATGCGCTGCCCGACCTCTCCCCTCCGCAGGTGATTGTACAGGTAAAATGGAGCGGACAGAGCCCTAATATCATCGAAGATCAGGCAACCTACCCGCTCATAGCGAAGTTCCTTGCCATTGCGAACATAGAGACGGTACGCGGATTTTCAACCTATGAAAACGCACTCATATACATCATATTCAAAGAGGGAACCGACCTCTACTGGGGGCGAAGCCGGGTACTCGAACAGCTTGCGGCGATACAGAGCCGGCTCCCCCCGGGAGTGGAGGTGACACTGGGACCGGACGCATCAGGGGTAGGCTGGGTATATGAGTATGCGCTGGTGAGCAAAACGAAAAATCTCGCCGAACTGCGCACGCTTCAGGACTATACCTACAAATATGCGCTGATGGGTGTGGACGGTGTAAGCGACGTTGCCACGATAGGCGGGTTCGTACCTACATGGCAGGTGAGTGTAGAGAACGACACCCTGGTACGGCACAACCTCTCCATATCCGACATCGCAAGGGCGATCAAGTCGAACAACAACGATACCGGCGGACGCATCGTCATTCAGAACGGTTACGAGTGGATGGTACAGGCGCGCGGATACATAGAAAAGCTCGATGACATAAGAAACATTGTCGTAAAGAGCGTCGACGGAACACCCCTTACCATCGGCGACATAGGACGGGTAGAGGTTGTGCCGGCGCCCAGAAGAGGCATGGCCGATCTCAACGGAGAGGGCGAAGTCGTGGGCGGTATCGTCATGGTGCGCTACGGCGAAGACGCCTACAGTGTCATAAAGCGGGTAAAAGAGAGGCTCCAGGGGCTCAAAGTCGACGGTGTGGATATCGTAGAGACCTACGATCGCAGCGGTCTCATCGAGAAAGCTGTGGATACGCTCAAACGTACACTTTTCGAAGAGAGCCTGATAGTCGTCATCGTCATAGCCCTCTTTCTTGTGCACCTGCGCAGTTCGCTCATAGTGCTCATAATACTTCCTCTGACCATAGGCATGACTTTTCTGCTGATGAAGATGTTCGGCATCGGAAGCAACATCATGAGTCTCGGCGGCATCGCCATAGCCATAGGAGCGATGGTTGACGCATCGATAGTGATGATAGAGAATGCCCATAAAGCAATCCATAAAATAGTGGAAAAAAAGGGAAGCATTACCAACGATGAGCGCATAGCGGCCATTGTAAGCGCTTCCAAAACGGTCGGCCGCCCCATCTTCTTCGCTCTGGCACTGGTGGTAGTCTCGTTTCTGCCCATCTTCGCACTCTCCGGGCAGGAGGGGCTACTTTTTACCCCGCTCGCCTTCACCAAAACCTTCGCGATGACAGCCGGGGCCCTGCTCGCCGTCACACTCGTTCCCGTACTTATGGTCTGGTTCGTAAGAGGAAAGATCCCAAGTGAAAAGAGAAACCCGCTCAACCGCTTTTTCATATGGCTCTACAACCCTCTTCTTATCCTGGGGCTGAAACTGAAATACCTCGTCCTCGCGGCGGCAGTCGCCCTGCTGGTCTGGATGGTGCCCGTCTACGAGAAGCTCAAGTGGGAGTTCATGCCTATGCTGAACGAGCAGACCTTCATGTACATGCCGGTCACTCCCTACGGAATAAGCGTCGATATGAGCAAAGAGATCACACAAAAGACCGACAAAATCATAAAAAGCTTCCCCGAAGTCGAAACCGTTTTCGGTAAAGGCGGACGTGCCGACACCGCCACCGACCCGGCCCCTCTGGGGATGATAGAGACCATCATCACATTCAAACCCCAAAGCGAGTGGCGCGAGGGAATGACATGGCAGAAGCTCCAGCAGGAGCTCGAAGATGCACTCCAGGTTCCGGGGCTCGTAAACTCCTGGACCTACCCGATACGCGGACGGATAGATATGCTGCTTTCTGGCATACGAACCCCGCTGGGCATAAAGCTCTACGGTGAAGATCTGAAGAGTCTGCAGAGCATCGGTGCGAAGATCGAAGAGAGCCTCCGGGGCATGGATGAGACTATGTCGGTCTTCGCCGACCAGTCCGATGCGGGGTACTATATAGATATAGACATAGACGAAAAGAGCCTTGCAAGATACGGCATCTCCAAAAACGAGCTTCTCTCCTACACCTCTTCGGGGATAGGCGGCATGAGAGTGAGTACCCTCATAAAAGGGCTGGAGCGCTATCCGATAGCCGTAAGATACGAAGAGAGCGACCGAAGGACACTCGAAGATATAAAAAATATACAGATCAAGACACCGTTCGGTTTCGTACCTCTGAAAGATATGGCGAATGTACACTACAAAGAGAGCGCCTCCGTCATCAAAACGGAGATGGCAAAACCGGTAACATTCATATACATAACCCCCAAAACCGGCATAAGCGCTTCGGAGTACAAAGAGAAAGCGAAAGAGGTTCTGAAAAAGCTGAAGCTTCCGGAGGGGTACTACATAGAGTGGGCCGGACAGTCGGAGTATCTCGAGAGCGCCATGAAGAAGATAAGCTGGATCGCACCGACGGTGCTGCTGGTTATTCTGGTGCTGATCTACTTCGCACTCAAAAAGATGGTGCCTACACTCATCGTCTTTTTCACCCTCCCCTTCGCGCTGCTGGGCGGACTGCTCTACATAGACTGGCTCAACTTCAATATGAGCGTCGCGGTCATCGTGGGCTTTCTGGCACTGCTGGGGGTAGCGGCCGAAACGGCGATAGTGATGATAGTATACCTCCAGGAGAGTGTCGAAGAGGCTCTTAAAAGAGACGGCGCACTCGACAAAAAGAGTCTAAGAGCCGCGATATTCGAAGGAGCAGTCCAGAGAGTCCGCCCCAAACTCATGACGGTATTCGCCATACTCGCCGGACTCCTTCCCATCATGTACAACCACGGCGTAGGAAGCGAAGTCATGCAGCGAATAGCCGCCCCCATGATAGGCGGAGTCGTCAGCTCGGCGGTTTTAAGCCTCCTCATCATACCGTTGCTCTACGAGATTTACACCTCCAAAACCCTTCTTAAAAAAGGGTAACCGAAGGGCTCCGGCCCTTTGGGGATTGTCTCTTCTCTTTTTTATAAGGGTATCAAGACCCAAAAACATGTGCAAAAAGAGATCACTCTATCTGTAGATATCTTTTCGGTGCCCGACTTTGATAATTTCTATCTCGACTTCTGTTTCATAAATCAGATATATGATTCGATAATTACCGACTCTATATCGATAATATTCCGAGAGATTTCCGGCTAATCGTTTGCCGATGAAAGGATTTTTTGCCAATTTATCTTCAATTGTTTCGACAATTTTGATCCGATCTTTTTTTTCTATCTGTTTCAGATCTTTCAAAACCTTTTTGTCTAAAACAACTTCATACATCGAGCTCTCTTTTTAGCTCATCAAGTGTGATAAGTTCTCTTTTCGGGTCACTGATTCTCTCTTTTGCCTCCAGAATATCTTTGATATCTTCAAGATACTCTTTCAGGGCCTCTTTGATGAAAAAGCTTTTGGGTCTATTTGTGATTTTGGCAATCTCTTCCAACTCTTTTTCCAGATCCCGGTCGAGTCTTACGCTGATCATCCAAACTCCTTTTGTAATAGACTTCTCGCATAACTCCTATACCTCTAAGCAAATGCCAGGAGTCCAATAAATGTATTACAAGTATAGCACAACTATTCACTCCTCTCTTTTGCCTGGAAAATTTGCAACCGGATATCTGTTTGCCACAGCCTTGGTGTGCAGATTTTCAGGGTAAAGTAGAGTTTTCATACGGCTCCGAATCGATGCACCTATTTCAACAGCCATTTCCACATCGGTAAAACTTCTACGATGCCTCTGTCAGTCTCTATCGACTCCTCTCTTTCCGATGTAATCAGATACGACTTAGAAACATCGAAATAGGCCATCGCTTCATTCAACCTGCTCAACTCTCTTTGCAGTGTTGCTTCATCATTAAGATCGTAAGATACATTGACCAGAGTTTTCGTGTCGATGTCGGTATAAAAATCGACTTCCCGGTCTCCTTTGAAATAATAGATTTCGGATGTTTGACGCCGAAGATGAAGAAAAGCCATATTTTCATAGAGTTTTGAGTAGTCGTCCGAAAGAGTGATATTGAAAAGTTTTTTGAATCCGTTGTCGACCACATATATTTTTTTCGGATGGCGCCGCTCCTCTTTGACGGAGTTTCTGAATATAGTCACCGCAAAAAAGGTGTAGGCATCCTGAAGATGGGAGAGGTAGTCGTAGATAGTATCTTTTCCCACTTTGTATCCTTGGGATTTGTAGATGTTGTAGAGTTTGTTGAAACTTACGAGAGTTCCCATATTGACGATAAGATATTTTATAAGATGTTTAAGAAGGGACTGGTTTTTGATTCCGTATCGCTCCACGACATCTTTGTAGACTATAAGATCAAGATAATCTTTCAGAATACGTCTTTTAACATCCTCATCCTCTTCGAACGTCTCCGCAAACCCTCCATCTGTAAGATATTGTCCAAAGGCATGCTTGATGTAGCTAAGGTTTTTCGAGGAGTAGAAGTTTACTTCGATCCCCCTGTAGCGCAGGTACTCCTTGAACGAAAACGGAAAGATCTCATAGCTGACGGTTCGTCCTCTTAACGATGTGGCTATTTCGGAAGAGAGCAGCTTCGATGAGGAGCCGGTAATATATATCCGCACGTTCAGCGTATCGTGTATACGCCTTATGTAGCGCTCCCACCCTTCAACATTCTGTACTTCATCCAAAAAAAGGTAGACCTTCTCATCTCTCTTGTCGGGATAAAGTTCGTAATAACCCTCCATCAAAGCATCGAGGTCCTGAACCTTCAATGGAAACAGCCTGTCATCTTCAAAATTGACATAGAGACTGTTTTTCGGATCGATACTCTCTCTAAGTTTTTGAATGATCGAATAGAGTATATAGGTCTTGCCGCTCCGCCGTACTCCGATGAGCGAAACGATCTTTTTTGTATCGAGAGGAATATCGTAATCCCTTGGAACGATCGTTCCGAAAACGCGCTCCTGGGAATCGACAATGAGTTTTTTAAATATCTCTTTCATTTTTATCCTTCCTTGCAAGGATGATTATAGCATATTTCATCCCTTTCATTAAGGATAAATTATATTCCCTAATCTCGAAATTGAATAGTTTAAAATCGTTGCGATGCTTGTGGTCTGGTGGTTTCGGGAAAATTGCGAACGTTTCTTGACACTATCTTGAGGCTTAACCCTCTCACTATCTTGTGTTATTGTTATCACCAGGCCCCTAGGTATCGAAAGATTTAAGAAATAGCACAAAATTTGTTGTGTATTGCTATTTGATTTTATAAAGACAAGTGCTATACTTTGTTCATATAATAAATAGTTACATCAAGGATTATTATGAAATATTTACTTACAATAGTTTTAATAATGATATTTAGTGGTTGTATGGCTTCTAGTTTTAATGAAATGGTGAAAAAACCAAGTATCCACAAAAAAAGTTATATTATTAAGCAAAATTATCAAAAACTATATAAAAATAGTTTGAATATGGCAGAACAATGTTATGAGCATGGAATGCTTACTGCTGCAATAGTATCCGATGGTCAACTTTTTACAGAAACAAAATCTGCACGTATCTCAATTTACTTGATTGGTGGGTTTGGTAAACAAATGCATCATGGTGCAACATTTAGAGCCATTGATAACAATACAACTGAATTAGTATTATTTTCAGAAATGAATGACAGAATTTTGGAAACAATGAAAAAAGAGTTTACAGGTGAGTGTAAAGAATGTGGTTGTGATAAGTAAAAGAAATAACAAGTACATGAAAGCATAGTGGTCAGTCGCTACCTCATATTGTTATCACCAGGCCCCTAGGTAACAGGCCCCTAGGTAATCTACGAGATTTACACCTCCAAAACCCTTCTTAAAAAAGGGTAACCGAAGGGCTCCGGCCCTTTGGGGATTGTCGCCTCTATTCTCTAAAAACCGGAATTGAAAAGTTGATTGGTTGAGGCATGGTCCCTCTCAGCTTGTGTTATTGTTATCGCCAGACCCCTATTGTTCTATGCTCCCTATGCTCACAGCGGCGACTGGAATTTTTTATTATGTACCGTCATCTTTATTTTCTAATTCTTTCTCTTTTGCCACCTTGATTAACCTAATCGCAAAGTAGGCCATTAGAAAGGCAAGAAAAGAGGGAAGTAAAATTTTAAATTTTAGGTATAATTCTGACCCTTCAAAAGAAACCAAGAACCCAACATAAGCGGTAAGCAACCCAGAAAAAATGCCAAGGATAATACTAAATGTTGTTACAACTCTACTTCGATATTCTGTTATTGCCTGAGTTTTTGCCTTTTCAACTTCATCTGCTTCTGACTCGTTTGGTATTAGTTGACTTAGTTTTTGGCAATATTCAGTTTTTACTGCATTTGATATAAAACTCGAATCTAAAACTTCTTTAATAAGGCTTTCAGATATTTCTGCAAGCGAAGCTATGTCATTTAGGTCAACTGAGTGTTTTCTCGCTGTTGCAACTCGCAAAGAAAAAATTATATCCTTGCTTGGCACTTCACCATCAACTATAAATGGCTTTATTGCATACAATACCTCATTATTTGCAAGCTTCAATTTTTGAAAATATTCCTTATCATCTTCACTTTCAAAAAATTTACGCGTAATGATTGTAACTAGCAATCCGCTAAGAATTCCGCCTCCAATTCCTACAACCCAAGGGTTATTAAATATATCCACGATTATACTCCTTTAACATGACGGCAGAGAGGAAGAGCAGCAACCGAATTTGAAAATGCAATTTTCTAATTTGGTTGTCTGCTCCTCCCTTGTTATCTGATACGAGTGCAGCAGAGAACAAGTGGGTGTTCTGCCCGCCCTGCCGTTGTTTGAATACTAAACGTTATAGCTCATACGCACCACTTTTTGGCGTCGGCTGAAGTACCTTGTTATCTGCGTGGTAAACCATTAAATAAATTTTCTGCAACGACCGTTAAGATTTTTACCAGTTTGCACACATCGCTTTCAGATATTGAAACCTTGCGCCCTAATTGCGATAGATCACCAGATGTCTTTTTTATATACTCTTCATCAATAACTCCCATTTTATGAGCTAGCAAGTGCCTCTTCTTAAACTGCTCAACAATGAATGACCATTGATCGTTATCCATGCCCATAGATATATCAACACCGTAATCTGTTAGAATTTTCTTTCGTGCAGTTTCTATATTTTGAAATGACATTTTATTATATTTGTCAGAACAGTGTTCACGGGCATATCCATCAAATGCAGAAACACAATCTTCTAATGCATTTTCTACCAATTTCGTTTTGACTTCTTTCTCGGTGTTCGATGCTAAGTCTAGTATTTTTAATATTAGGTTAAAGTTTGTTTCAACGATTTGTTTTGAATTATGAACTCCACAATCTGGGCAGTAACCAAATACCCCGTAGATTGTATACTGCAAAGCGCAATTTGCACACTCTATTTTTTCTTCTAGCACTTTTTCAGAATAGTAGGTGATTGGAGTTGGTCTTCCCTTTACCTCTATACCGATAGAAATAAGCCGATTCCGTTTTGATTTTATCTCCATTTTTTTCAGAGTCTCAAGGAGATCGCATGAAATTTTATTCAGCGCAACCGATTGTGCATACTCAATTTGCTCTTTAGTCCAAAATTTGTCTTGTTTACTAATATGATTACAATATGGGCAGTGACAATCAGTTGCATTAGGTAGGCCAGTACCAAACTTAATTTTGAAATATTTTCCGCATTCCGGACATTCCCTCCCGGTATATCCATCTTTATCTGGTTCAATATTCACAAAAAATTCCATCTGTGCCCCTTGTACGGCTAAAGACCTAGCTGTTCGGCGTAAACAAAACGTAACTTAGTTCGCCTCCGAACGAACGCGTTGTTGGGCACTACCTGTACCCCGGAACCATCAATTCATGACCAGTAATATCACTTGATGCTTGGTCAATGAAATTATCTGTTGCCTGGTTTATAAACTCGGTAAGTAACCAGTTATGTTGGCAGTCGAAATGTCTTTTCAGCCTCTTTGGATCATACCGGGTTAACTCACTTAATCTGTGCATTGCAACAAAAATAAGTGCAGGAGTTGGCCACGGTAAAGTTCCTGCTTCACGGTCATTGCGCTTAAAGTACCACAGCCTTTGAGCTCCATGTATATACTTGATATCCCTTCTTATTTTCTGATGATACTTGGTTAAAGATGAGATTCTATTTGATTTCTTAGAACCCCTGGATGTGTCCCAGCGAAATCTTCTTTTTCGTCTTATAATAAATTTAGGAGACTGGCTAACATCGATTTCCCAACCTCTTTGTTTTGTGAATATTTTTTTACTGCAAAATCTTTCGTCTCTGATCTCTGCACAAAACCACGCCTCTGAGCCTTTTGTTTGTCTCACAAAATGAGGATTATGTATAGGAATAAATAAGTCTTGAGACCCCCTGTATGTAACAGTGTATGCTCTGTGTACGAACGGAATATTATATAAAAGATCTTTTAAAGAAACCTCCTTACCGGATAGGTCGGCTCCGAAATACTTGGAGAGAGATGCAAATATTCCTTTTCCTTTTATCTTTGAAATTTCATTTGCCAAACTAGTTCTACTATCTTTTGATTGACCAGTTATTCCATGTAATTGAGAATATGTTATTTCTTTTGTCGATAGAAGCGCTTTTGCTGCATTAAGCATACAATAATAAGATGCTATCGTTTTTGACTCATTTGGTAGCATCTGACTAGCTTTATAAAAGTTTTTAGATTGCTGCCAAAATAGAACAGATTCTATATTTGAGTTCCTTTTAAGCCATAATTCCACATAATCAAATTGATCCGCCACCAAGACTGTTGAAGCATCAAATTCTGGTGATACAAAAGCTTTGTGCGGCCTAATTTTTGAATTACGTAATTTAATTATGCGATATGCCATACATCACCCTTATTATGTTTAACTATTTATTCAAGGAACATTATAGCAACACCACCACTAAAATCCGGTATTAACCGTACAAAATAAACTCCGTTAGTTTTTCAAAAACATATCCCAGATTTAAATCCAAAGTGCAATTTTTGAAACTTTTTGTCTAAAAAGGCTTACCGCTCGTCATCTCCACCCACCCTAAAACATGTCTTACTTCCCTTCCTTCTTTTCGATCTAACCAGCACACGACGTAGTCTACAACCACTCGGCTTATTCTATATCCCTTTGTCTCCAGCTCTACCAGTTTTTCATTAAACTTCTTTGAAACCTGTCCCACTATATGCCCCTTATAGTACATCTGATAGATCCCATAACTGGAGCGGCGGAATAGAAGCTCCTCACCGGCAATGATGCGTAGGTCGTGTCGGCGATTTTGAGCTCCCTTGAAACCTAAATATATATCCGACAGGCCCATAACCATGATAAGGGAGGTACATTGCTCTTCTGGTAGGGCGTCCATTGTCCTGTAGTGAGCGTGGCCGGGTAGCAGGAAGGATCGGTCGTCTCGATGAAGGATGCACAGGTGATCTTTGGCGCGAGTCATACCTACATAATGGAGGCGTCGGTAAATGTCATTTTGGACTGGGTTCTGAGCCAGCAGAACGACACTGCTGAACTCCAGGCCTTTGGATTTATGGATAGTGGAGATGGTCACATGCCCCTGCTCTGACTCCAGGGGCTCCAGTTCCAGCTCATCAAGATACTCCAACCAGAAAGATGCCGCCAGACTCTCGCTTTCGTTCAAAAAACCGTAGACTACCTTCCGTAGAAGAGGCAGATTTTTCGACCCGGCATAGAGGGTTTCTACATGCTCCATAGCCCTCTCAAAATCTACTTTTTTGTATTCTCTGCCGGATATCACCGACTCGTTCAAAATCCGGTCGAAAACCGCAACCTCTTCAATCATCTTCACCTCGAAGCGCGGCCGATCTATAAGATAGCGTGCGGCAACTCCCTTTGCTCGCAGAAGTGAATAGAGCCGCATAACCTCGTCGTTGGTATATGCCAAGATCGCTACCTCATCAGACTCCTCCAGATACTTTAGCGCCCACTCCATAGCCGGCTGCACTAGAGAAGTTCCCCTATAGTCGATCACTTCTACCTTTTTACCCTCTTTCCGATAGGGAATCAAAGGCCTCTCCTTGAAACGGCGCCTGACTTTAGAAATGAACGCCTCGGCATAGTTGACAACAGAAGCGTTGCTCCGGTAGTTGGTGAGCAGTTCATACCTGGTGAAACTGCGCTCATCCTCCTCCACCTCCATAGTGTCGAACCGCTCTTCAAATCGCTCAAAAAAGCCCACATCGGCGCCCGCATACTCCATGATGCACTGATCGTCATCGCCAACAGCAATCACCCGCATATCGGGACTCATCTCAGCGATGGCTGAAATCAGGTCGAATGCCGCTTCGTTTATGTCCTGATACTCATCCAGCACCAGTGCTTTGAGGTGGGGAAGGTTTAGCTGCCCGGCGCGGATCTGTCGGGCCGCTTCGGCAATCGAACCATCCAATACCCTTCGGTTATTTTCGGCGGTGCGGCCGATAAGCTTGAGTGCATAGGCGTGGAAAGTGCTGATTTCCATATTATATGCCGTATCGCCGATTAGCTTATGCAAACGGGAGCGAAACTCCCGCACTGCAGACCGAGAAAATGTCAACATCATGAAATTCTCAGGTTTGACATCTTCGGTCAGCACCAAAGAGGCGATCTTATGAACCAACACTCTGGTCTTTCCACTGCCTGGACCCGCCAGAATCATGATGGCCCGGCTCGTCTGATCGGCTATAATTGCCTGCTGCTCAGGGCTTAACTTCTTAAAAATCTGCTCATAGCGGCGCTTGGTGATGGGACGCGAGAGGGTCTCTTTAAAAAGTTTATAACGGCGCTTGAAGGCATCGTAACGCAGAGTGAAGTAATCCTGCAAAAAGTTACCCGCCTTTTTGGGATCGTTCAGCAACAGATTGGCATATTCCCCCATAATATGAATCGCCTCGGTCTTGATCTGATAATGTGTCCCTAGACGCTGTTTGTATTCCACTTTAGTGTAGCGTTTGTTTGTAATCTTAATTTTCTCCTGCTTTTCGATCACCAGGGGGTTGTAGTAGATAAAACGACCACCGAGCAGCATGATGAACTTATGCCGATGCAAAAAAAGCAGTCCCCGGTCCAGCTCTTTGAGTTTGTAGCGCTCTTTAAGCGCTTTTTTGAGCTCCAGAAGTGAAAAGCCGATATTACCCTCTCCGGTTGTTCGCCCAAGAAGCCACACCATAAGTTCACGCACTAGATTTTGCCGTTTACTAAGCAGGCTGGAGAATCGTTCAGCGTCTAAGAAACTATACATCCAGCGATCCTGCTGGCGGTTCATGCGAGTAAAGCTGAAAAGTCCCCGGCTTCGCCATCCTTTGATCAGCTCTCGGATCAACTCCGACTCGTTATCGTTATCACACAATATCCCCTGCTCTATCAGTGCTTCGTTAAGCTCTTTAATGGCGACTATATCTCCCGGATAAGCACGCAGAAACTCTAGCAGCGCCTTTTCGATCCTAAGTACTCTATCCAAAGCTCTAAGATCCTCATGCAGAAGCTTAACCGCCATATCCCGGCTGTCCCCGATAATACCCTCTTCTTTAAGCTCCTGCAGGATCAGCGCTACATCTTCACGGGGGATACCCAGCACCCTAGCAATGTCGTCGATCTCGATGGATCTCTCTTTACCCTGCCCCAGGAGCCGGTTGAGTATTTCGATATATTTCCACCGCTCCTCGTCACTTTTGTGGTTCCGCTCTATAAACGCATACAGTTTATCACGGCTCTCTACTGCTACTGAATCACCGTAAAATCGTACTTTGTTGCGTTTTCTCCGGATATAGCCTTCGCGCTCCAGTTCCAGAAGAATCGTCTTGATCTTACTCTCTACATCCGCCTCGATATCCTCAACATCCCAGCCCGCCTCTTTGGCCAGCTCCTTGGCGCTGAGTAGTACAATATCTCCTTTGTGGTGTTTGATGACCCGAAAGATGGAGTTAATTTCCGCTACGGTAATCTTGCTTCGGCGCAGGGTTTGAAAATGTTTATCGAGATCGGCTTCGTCGTAGAGTACCGGACAGACTGCCTCCAGGTGCTGATCCCGCGCACCACGTCCAGCTTCTTGTGCATAATTCTCGAGAGAATCGGAGGGTTCGAAGTGGATTACCTGAGTGATATCGGGCTTATCCACCCCCATCCCGAAAGCGGTAGTGGCGACGATCACATCGATCTCGTTCTCTATATAATCCTTGAGAATCTTCATCTTCTCTTGAGAATCGAGCTTGGAATGGAAAGAACGCACTGCCTTTCCGGTGTCCATGGCCAATTTTTCAGCCACTTCGTCGCATTGCCTAGTGGATGTGGGAATATATACCAAAGAGGAGCCCCTATGTTCCTGGATCAGCCGAAGAAGTACGGTGTACTTTTTGATACGAGGTGCCTCAAGAGCACGATAGTGAAGGTTATTGCGCTCCGGTTTGGCTAGAAACTCTTCCATTTCCAATCCAAGCCCTTCTTGAAAGTAGTTTTTAATATCGTCGATGACACTAGGCTTGGCGGTAGCGGTGAAACATGAGACGGGAATTCTCTCCTGAAAAGATTTTGCCGCCAGCAGATCTTTAATGAATTCGCAAATATAGAAATAGTCCTGCCGAAAGTCGTTTCCCCAGGTGGATAGACAGTGGGCCTCATCAACGACGAAACGCTCGATATAGCGGTTTTTTAGTAGAGAAAAAATTGTATTGGAGCGTAGAGATTCAGGAGCGATGTATAAAATATCCGCCACACCGTTGGCAACCTGTTCTATAGCTTCACTACGCTCCTGTGGTGTCATGAAGCCGCTGATGGCCACAGCCCGGTAATTGGCGGCCTTGTTTTCGAAACTTTTGATATGGTCCTCTATGAGCGCTTGCAAGGGAGATATTACCACGGTAAGGGCTTTATAACTGGATGCCTGAATAACTGCCGGCAACCAAAAAGTGAAGGTCTTGCCCCCGCCCGTCGGCAAGACCGCTAAAAACGAGTCCCGTCTTAATGCCGCTTCAATAATATCGCGCTGGGAGATTGTGTTGGTGCTTAGTAGCGAGGGGTTAAGCTTGGGGAAAATACGGAATTCACTAAAACCGAATATCTCTTCGGAAATTACGGAGAGCTCATTTTTGAGACTATCGATGTTGTAGCAAAGTCTTCGCTGTTTTTCCACAATTTCGGGATAGTCATAGAGGACTTTCGGCGGATGCGCTTTAATCTCTATATGAGGTGTGAGAAGCGCCAGTATATAAGCAAGCTCAACAGGCGATTCGGCGATCATCTCTTCCAGATAGGTGTAATCGCTGATCGAACGGTCGTACTCGTCGGCAATCATCGCAACCAGTTGTTCAGTATCGAGAATCTCAAAACTGATTTTGTTCGCAAGATAGTCAAAAAAACCGGTAAATCGCTCCTGCTTGCGCAGCAATGTAAAGAGAATGTGTTGCAGCGGCTGGGGCATATCGCTCCATCGTGTTACCAGTTTCTCCATCAGATGGCGAGTCAGTTCACAATCCTTGATCGGATCGTTTACAAAGTCATCCTCACTTTTGTAAACCTTGGGAAGGGCATGATGGGTCTTTTCACTGAAAAAGAGTAACGAAAGCGGAAGTGTATCAATAATCCGGAATCGCGACAAATCATGAAATAGTTTACTGTGCTGATTAATATAGGATAGATCGTGATCGAAAAGATTGTGCCCGCAAAGATATTCTGCATGAGAACAGTGCCGGATGAAGGTGGAGATCATCTGTGGAGAACTGCTACTGTAACCACGAGTACCGCAGAGCACGCCGATCTCATAGAGATTTTTTCCTTTACGGTCCGTTTCGATATCGAGATAGAGAATCTTCCTGTCGTTCACTGCTACTTCCATCTATTTTGCATGCTCTCTATTCCTCTATTTTGGATGTTATTTCGTTATTCATAAAATCTTGTCCGGCAGGAAAATACATACATAACTAAAAACAATAGTGTGATATCGTATCAGATTCTATTTTATCAAAATAATCTAAGAGTTCTTGCTTTTTTACAAAATACCGGTTGCGGCACGCTCTATCCAAATGAATTTCTTGAGAGCAGGAGGGGTCTGGTGATAATAATAACCTTGCTTAAAACCCCGTTCCATGCCGAAATTCTCCAAAAGTCGAATCGAAAAAAACCGCCCATTTTATTCTTGATATTGATTATCATTAAGCTCTGTGAAAGCTCCTTTTGTTTACTATACTGATATTCATTTTCAATTAGGAGGGTTTGTTATGCGTTTTAAACATTTGGCTGTTGCGGCTGTTATGGCGGCTATGCCGTTTGGGCTTGCGGCCGGTGGGGATATTCAAAGAGAGCTGGAGGAGATGAAGAAGAGGCTGAGCGAGCTTGAGCAGAAGCAAAAAAGCGGCGAAGAGGAGAGGTCGGCCCTGATAGATGAGCTGGCTACGCTGCAGAGCGAGGGTTGGTTCCAGACGGTGGATGTAACCAAGAGCCACAGCGGACTCGGTGCGGCGGCATCCAAGGTCTACTACACCCAAAACCCGCTCTCAATCGGCGGATACGGCGAGATGTACTGGGCGGACTCTACCGGCGGGAGGGCTATTACGGATGTCTACAGGTTTGTTCCTTATATCGGTTACAAATTCAGCGACAAGGTGGTTTTGAACACGGAGCTGGAGTTTGAGCACGGCGGCGAGAAGGTTGCCGTCGAGTTTTTGTATCTCGACTTTCTTTTGCACCGAAACTTCAACCTGCGCCTGGGAAGCCAGCTGGTACCTGTAGGGCTTGTAAACCTGAGGCATGAACCCACCCTCTTCCCAACCGTTCAGAGGCCGGAGACGGAGAAGTATATAATTCCCAGTACCTGGAACGAGACGGGAGTCGTTGCATACGGCGAAACAGGTGTGGCCGACCTCTACTACCACTTCGGTATAGTAAATGCGCTGAACCTCAACACCTCTCAGACCCAAACGGGAGATGCCGGATGGATCAGGGACGGAAGAAAGGGCTCGGCAAACAAAACCGCCATGGGAAGGGTAGCCGCTACCGGCCGGCTCGATTACAGCGGTATAGAGGGTTTGACTGCGGGGGCATCGTTCTACTGGGGGAACGCTTCAAACGACAAGAGCGGCAATGTCAACGGTACATCGATTCTCATATACGATCTTCATGCACTCTACAGTTACGAATCTGTAAAGGTGAAAGCTCTCTTTACGCAGGCTCTTTTGAGCGGGGCGGAGAAGATATCCCCGGTCGCCGCCAAAAAGGCTCAGGGTTGGTACGTTACGGCCGAGTATGACATCATGCGGAATTTAAAGAGCTCATCATCTTTGCCGCTCTTCGTGCAGTATGAGAGCTACAACCCGGTCAAAGAGCGCGAAGGCGGGGCTACACCGATGAACGACATAGATATCTGGACCTTCGGGGTCAACTACTATCCGCACGAACAGGTCGTATTGAAAGCAGATTATGCAGTAAAGGACAGAAATGACGGCAGCGATAAAGTCGATACTCTCTCTTTCGGTCTTGGCTTCATTTTCTAGCCTTCCGCTCTATGCTAAGGAGCGGGTCGACATAGCCGGTATCGTAAAAGAGAGCTGCGGTGAGGCGGTAAGAGTGGAGAAGAGAAGCAGACTTCTCTCGAAAGAGGAGGTTGCGGCTCTTCAAAAAAGGGCTCAAGCCAGGCTCCCTTCCCGCATCGTAAGATACTACACAGCCGAACGGAACGGGGGCGTGGAGTGTATAGGGGTGGTGCTGAGCCGGAAGGTGCGCACGAAAAAGGCTGCCGTTCTATACGTAGTGACGGAACCGGGCAGGATCGCTGCGATAGAGATCCTGGCGTTCGCCGAGCCTCCCGAGTATGAACCCTCCAAAAGCTGGCTCAGGCTAATGGAGAACAGAGAGCTCACGGACCCGCTAAGGCCGGGGCGGGACATTCCTGCCGTCTCCGGGGCCACTCTCTCCGCAAGAAACGTGACGGAAGGAGCGCGGCTCGCACTGGCTCTCTTTGAAGTTCTGAAAGAGAAAAAGTAGGATGGATTCAGTAAAAAAGGGGAATAGATGCGTTTTTTGACGACACCGGCACTCAACCGGCAGATGCGGGCGGTGCTTCTGCTGCTCATATCTGCGGCATCGCTCTTTACAGTTTCGCATACGGTACTCGAAGCGATCCGCTACGGAGTCACACCTGCACAGATCACCTCGACGATTCTCGGTGACGAGGAGCTCTTTATCGACCCTATTCCATTCGAGGAGCTGCTTCTGGAGGTTCATATGAATCTCTTCTTCATATTTCTGCTGCTGGCTGTTTTGGGTGCGAGCTATATTCGTCTCTGTAACGGCACGCGCTCTGCGATCTATCTTGTAACGGCCCTGGGGGCAGCCTCTCTTACGGCCCAGGCAGTTTTTCTGCTTATTCCCGCAGCAGGCACCGCGGCTGCCGCACTCTGGATTTTTCTTACCGTTTTTTGGCACCTGACGGCCCTCTTTATAGCCGCTCTTTGTGCCAAAACTCTTCTGAAGGGTAGGTTTTGAAGGGTCTCAAACCGTACTCCGGGCTCATCTATCTCCTCTCGTTCACGGCCGTTTCAATCGTCGCGACCGGAACCTGGCTCTACGCTCTCAAAACGGTGCCGACCCCCTCGCCCGGCGGATGGCTGGAGGTTGCCGTACCCCATCTTGCCGGTATGTCCATCGTCGCATTCACTCTCATCCATCTGCTTATCGTTCTGAAAGATTGCGGCAGAAGAAACAGTGTAACGATGCAGGCTTACGCTCTTTTTGCGGCTATATTTGCCGACATTCTCCTCTCTTTTTACGGTGAGACTCCCGCAAGAAGCCTCATCGCCGCCGTTACCGCCCTTCTCTTCTCATATATCGCGCTGCTTCTTGGAGTGAGAGTGAGGGGTGGAGTACGAAACCGCCAAGAGCGGCAGGCTTCACCTCTATGCCTCTGCCGAAGCGCAGAATCGAACCGTCCGCGGCGATGAAAAGGGCATCTGTTTTTTGCGAGGCTACAAGCCGCATAGCCGATTCGACGGGCATGACCGCAGCGGCGGTGGCAAGGCCGTCGAGAAGCGCGTTGGGCAGCTTCGCCGCGAGGGTTACGGAGAGAAGCCGGCCGGCACTCTCTTTCTTGTAGGGGTCGAGCAGGTGGTTGTAGCGGCTGGAGCCGATGTAGCGCCTGTATGTACCGCTGGTACTGACGGCAAGCTGCCCTTCCCCGTTTCTGACGGTACCGACGGTCCCGTCACCGAAGGGGTTCTGGATATCTACCCTGCAGGGGCCCAGACAGCGTATGTCGCCGCCTATGCCGATGATTCCGCTTTCAACTCCCGACTTCAATGCCTCCGCCGCCGCCAGATCGACACCGACCCCTTTTCCGAGCCCGCCGAGATCCAGCACTCTCCCCTCATCCAGTTCCACAATCTCCCCTGTAATCTTTACACCCTTCATCGAGACCGCTGCGGCTTCTCTTTCACTCTTTGAGGGTATGGCCTCTTCATCGGTTCCGAACCTGTAGAGCTTCTTTGTCAGCGAGCCGATTGTACAGTCGAAATATCCGTCCGTTATTTCGTACAGCTTTCTGCAGTATGAGAGACTCTTCAGTAGAATCGTATCGGCTTTTATGCTCCGCTTTTCGTTTAGACGCGCCACACCTCCGTCGCTGCGAAATGACGAGAGAGATTTTTCGGCTCTTCTCATGGCGTCGAATATCGCTCCTGCAGAAGATATATGTGAGGCAGGCAGCGCCACGAAGGCGTATGTTCCCATAACCGCCTGCTCTCTGACAATCCGCTCTTCGGCATACAAAGAGCTCAGCAGCAGGAGCAGAATGTAGACTCTGTGTATAGGATTCATCCAATCAGTTTAGCGTACGAATATTGGGCGGCACCTTACGCAAAACCGTCAACGCAGCCGTTTCAGTATCTCCTCCTGCGGAATCGGCCTCGAGTAGTAGTAGCCCTGCCCGACTATTCCCCCCTCCTCTTTGAAAAAGTTCTCCTGCTCTTTCGTCTCTATCCCCTCTGCTACGAGCTTCAGACCGAGTGTTTTTGCCATGGCTATGATACTCCTGACGATGGCCGCGTCGTTCTCGTCTTCTGGAAGATCCGTTACAAACGAGCGGTCTATCTTGAGGGTTGTGATGGGCATACGTTTAAGATAGCTCAGGGAGGAGTATCCGGTGCCAAAGTCGTCTATACTGAGCTTTATCCCCTTCTCTGCCAGCGCGAAGAGGAGCTTTGTAGTCTCGCTATCGTCGTCCATTACGACCGATTCGGTCATCTCCAGCTCAAGGTTTTCCGGGTTTATTCCATGTTTTTCCAGAAGGCGCATAACCATGGAGAAGAAGTCGGAGTCGTTGAACTGCTTCGAGGAGATATTTACCGCTACTCTCTCTAAATTTCTGCATACGGTAAAAAACTCCAGCGCCATATCGAGCACGAGCTCTCCGAGAGGGATTATGAGGCCGGATGTCTCGGCAATCTCTATGAAGCTGTCCGGAAAGAGCATCCCCCGCTCCGGGTGGCTCCACCTAACCAGCGCCTCCACGGAGACGATTTCTCCCGTCTCTATATCATACTGCGGCTGGTAGTGCAGAACAAACTCCCTCTTTTCGATCGCTCCGCGAAGCTGCTGCTCCAGGAAATAGCGCTCCTTCGCATCCTGCCCCATGCTCTCCAGGTATATGCTCCACCTGTTTTTCCCCAATCTTTTCGACCTGTACATCGCTATGTCGGCCTGCTTCAGAATCTCTTCCACATCCGGGTTCTGCTCCGAAAAAAAGGTGATTCCTATGCTTGCCGTAAGGTGGTAGCCGTGCACCCCCACCTCTATTCTCTCCTTCACCCTCTGGAGAATCTCTTCCGCAAATTTTGCGGTCTCGGGTCCCTCTCCCATATTTTCGGCCACTATGGCAAACTCGTCTCCGCCGAAACGGCAGAGTCTCCTTTTTCTTCCGAGCTCCTTCTCGAGCCGTTCGGAAAGCAACCGCAAAATCTCATCACCCTCCCTGTGCCCAACTGTGTCGTTTATATCTTTGAAGTTGTCGATATCGATAAAAAAGAGTGCTCCGCTGCCGCCCTCCTTCGTCACGTTCGCAATCGCATTTTGGAGTATTCCGGTAAATAGTGTCCTGTTCGGAAGTCCGGTCAGTTCATCGTAGTAGGCAAGGTTTTCCAGCTCTTTTACGCGCACCTCTATAAAGTGGAAAAGTCCTTCGGCAACCATTTCGATACTCTCGAGCCGTGGAGGCGGAGGGAACTCCAAGGCTCTTTCACCCCCCGGTTCTCCCTCTTTCAGCGCCACGACGGTGGAGCTGAAGTTGAGAAGATCCTTACGCCCTCTTCCGAAAAACTCACCCAGTGTAAACATTCCGACGGTAGGGGCCACAACGTTCAAAACCCTCTCTTCATACTCCACCACATCTCTCGGAAGAAAGAGTTTTCTCCCTTCGCAGTAGAAGCTGAGTATGCACTCGGGATCGGGCAGTTTGCGAACGAGCCGTTTATGAAGACCGTTCTGCTGCATGACGGAGTACGGGTTGCCGTAACCTATACGAATTTCATCTCCGACCTTTACATTTCCCGAGACGATGAAGCTGCTCCCGTCGACACCGATTATCCCGCGGGCTATAAGCATATTGTCTCTTTTGATCATAAAAGGAAAAGCCGAACCGATTCCAGGCATTGCATCGACCACCTCTTTTCCGAGGTAGTGCCCGAAAAGCTCCGCGGGTGAGATTCCAGAGATGGAGACGATCCTGTTTCCTTCCGCTTCCGTTATCTTGAAGGAGCGCCCTACCGCCTGCCATCCGAAAGAGAAGTCGGTATAGACGGTAAGACTTTTAGAGTGAAGAAACGCCATGACGGCGCCGCTGTCGAGTATCTGTGCATCTTCTATTACGAAAGTGTTCTCGAAAGTGGGTGTGGCCGCCACCCCTCCGCAAACCGGGACCGAACCGCACAGAGGCCGGAGTGCGTCCAGAAGCAGTTCACCGTTTACGCTGGAAGCCTCGCTGAAAGAGATCATCAGCTTCGTATCGTCACGCATATAACTTTCGACCCTCTCCGCCGCATCAAGGCAGGATGAGATGCGGACGGTTTCGACGACGGTATCTTCGAAACTCAAGGCTGTAACCGCTATAGCCCTGTCTTGCAAAACTCCTTCAGGCACTATCGCCTCGTCGCTGGAAGCGCCGATGATTCTGCTTCCTGTATATAGAGTTTTCAGGGCATCGAGAACCTTCCGGACATAGGCTCTATCTTCTGTCGCGGCGATGACGATAAAGAGGACGGAGCTACTGCCGGATAGATCGTAATCACCCTTTTGAGGCACCCTGCCGCCGGAAAAAACCACGCTCTGACTCTTCATTGCCCTGAACACTCCATCTATTTCAAATCATTATAGTACACAATCGCTGTGATTTTGGCATATTCTCGAAAAAAGTAGTTTTTTGCAAGCTACCGTTACGTAAAATCTGTCAATATCTTGACTTGGACGTAAGAGTGTAGTCCGGTATTACGAAAAAAACGCGACGTCATATGGAAGTCCGCGGTTTCGTAACTTCAGCGAGTACTGGGGAAGAGGGTCTATCTTCGGCAAAGCCCGGCTTCTGCTCGAGCTTTGCTTGACAAATAGAATAGTTTGAAGTCGTTACTATGCCTCCGACCAGGCGATTCGGGAATATTCGAGACGCACCCGTTTGGATAGTATCAGTCTCAAAAATAGGCCGCCTGTGGGGGGTATATTTACATGCGCTCCCACAACGACTCCACAACCCCTTTTTTCAGACGGACTTCAACCGGCATCTGGGCGACACGATACCTCTGCAGCAGGCCGTTCTTCAGGCCTATGCGTACCAGTACCGCCCGTTTCTGCTCCTTCAGAAGGGTGAAGTCACTCGGAAGCCTGGAACTTAGTCTCGGCATATCCAGAATGAAACCGTCGACACTGTATCCGTCTGGAAATTTAACGATGACGGAATCACCCTTCTTCAGGTAGTCGAAATATTTCGGGTCAAAATAGGCATCTATGGCTATTTTTCTGTCGTCGATAATATCTGCCAGCCTCTTTCCCGTATGGACATATTCGCCCTTTTTCACCTGTATATTCTCCAACGTCCCGTTCACTTCGGCGGTGATTGTCTGAAGTTTGGACTCCTTCATAAGCCCGTTCAGACTGCTCTGTAACGATACTATTTTGGGATCACTGGAGAGGTTCCGGAGTTTCGCTTTGTCTATCCGAAGCTCCTCTCCTGCGCGTATCAGGTTTATCTGCAACTCCACAATCTGGCGGCGACACTGCATGAGTTCCGTAGAAGTGGCTGCTCCCATTGCAATCAGGTTATCTACCTCTTTACATCTGCTTTTCAACTCACGTAAAAGAGACGACAGTCGGGTAACTTCACTCTTTTTCGCCGCAATTGACGCTCTAAGATCCAGTTCCATCTTCTTCCGAACCGCTTTCAGCTCCTTCCGTACCGCCTCTATCCGGTTCAAAAGGACAATATTTTCAACTTCAAACAGGGGCTCCCCTTTTTGAACCTGCTCATTTATCTCTCTGTATACACCCGTGACTCTGCCGGAAATGTGTGAGTCCACTCCGTAGAGCTCGAGACGCAAAAAGCCGGGGGCGGTAATGACCGCAAGCGGTTGTATCAAAATCCATGCGAAATATATAACCGGTGAGAGAATCAGGGCAAGAAGCAGGTACCATCGCCATATAGGCGCTTTCCGCCTTTCCGGAGCATACGGCACTTTGATTCCCCGCTCTACGTCCGGCCGTCCGGCCTTCGGACTTTCAAAATGTATTTTCACGGCTTCATCCTTTCGAGGCGGCTGAAATCCTGTAGAAGTATCGACAGACTCTCCATACCCGGTGCGGAACGGAGGTTTTCGATTTTATTTCGCAACTTTTCCCTGTCGGAAAGTGCGAAAGGATTCTCCGGCACCTCTTTTTCAAGGCTCAATGCCGCGATGCGCGGCAGTTTCGGGTAGGCGGCGATAAATTTTCGCTCCCACTCTGCAACCGCTTCGATGCCGTACCCGTACAACATCGGAACGATCTCGCGTATACCTATATCGGCCAAAAGTTTTCCCAGGTCCATTTCGGTCTCCTCCCTGTTAAGCAGTCTCGGGTGGAGCGTAACACCCAGGGGTACCGATGAAACGGAACGGACGGCCGCCAATGTTTCGTAAACGAGTCTCGCCCCCTCTTTGGGCGTGATCTCTCTGTCGAGTTGCTGCGGCTCAAGGTCCAGGTTTACCTTGTCGAAAGGAATCGGCTCCAGTCTCCCGACAATCTGAAGCAGTTTGTACCTATGTTCCGGAAGAAGCCAGGTAGGCTCCCCGAGAAGCAGGTCTACCTCTATTCCCGCGGCATGGGCCTCCCTGATATAGCGCTTCATCCGATCCTTCATCGCCGGTCTGTCCAGTGCCCTGATCTGATCTCCGTCAAGACCGATCAAAACACGGTTCAGCCCCGCCTCCTGCAGCTTCGAAAGGAGCTTTTTCCACATCGTATCATCGGTAAGCCAGAGGCGGCTATCCCACAGATAGACCCCTGTCTGCGGCCCGGAAGAGACACTCTGCACATCTAAATTCATTGCCAATGGGGCTTCAATCGCATCGTCGAACCGTACCGATTCCGTGTGCATCGCAGCATAATCCTCCGGCAGATACCGTAGGATATGTACCGCGGCCGTCTCCATTCCGGCATAGGCATCTATCGTCTCCAATGCGCTTCGAAAGTAGTCGTACCTGGCATCACGAATTTTCAGGTACCCATCCTGGGAGAATCTACTCAGGCGCAGGAGCGCCTCTCTCAGCGATTCCGACTCTTTTTCAAGGTAGCTTTTCGCATAGCGGTAGTTTTCGACAGCGGTGGTCCATGCATCAACGGCGATCCGAAGATTTGAAACTCTCTCTCCATAGGTCTTACGCAAAGCCAGCGCCGTTTTTACGATTTGAGCATGTTCTATACGCTTCTGCGCCTTCGAAGCCTCATCCAGTGCGAGGGGGAATTTGACGTTGAACGTAATCTCCACCCCATGCCCCTGTCGGTTGGAGTCGTACTCTGGAGCGACGAAACCGACAAGCCGCAAATCCGATTCTATACTCTTCAAAAAGGTATTGTCACTCTTTTTCATCGCATTCTCGAGATGCAGCCGTGCTATCCGCACACTCGGGTCCCTTTCAGCCGCTTCGGCAAGCATATACGCTTTTTCCTGATCCGGCAGCTCCATTTTGGGCGTATAGGGGATGAACTCGGGCAGATCCGCTACAGTCAGATAGCGTATCATCTGCAAAAAACGTCTCATCGACACTCTGTAGCGCTTTTCAAGCACTCGGGCTTTCATGCACTGTCGCGATGCTTCAAGTGCCTCTACGGGAAGTATGAAGCCTTTTGATGCCCTATCCTGCAATATTGTGACCGTATCGTCACACCCTTGTAAAAAAGCCTCTGCCACATCTCTTTTCTTCATAGCGGACCAGTAGCCTATATAGGCGCTTCTCAATGCGGCCAGGCTCTCTCTTTTCGTATCCTCTTTCTTCAGGATTTGCTCTTCCACCAAAGTTTCCGCATCCAAAACCGCATCACGTTTCATCAGCTTCGATCCAAGAAGCGGAAGGCTGAGCCCGGCAACGAAACGGCCTCCCGTGTGGTACCAGACACTGTTTTCATCCACAAGGTCTTTGTAGCGTCCGACTCCCACCGTACCGAAAGCCGTCAACCCTCCAAGCGCTTTTTCCCGCTCGAGCTCTCCCTTTTTCATTTCGATATCGGCGACAGCCATCGATATATCCGGAGACTCTACAATACGCTTCTCCAGGTCCTGTAGCATATAACGTACCGACGTATCACCCTGCGCAGAAACCAGAAAGAGCATTGCCGATAACAAAACTCCCGAAATAGTGCCGACACTTTTTCCCATCATGATATTCCTTATATATCCGATTTTTTCAAAACCCACCATGGTGCCATCGAAGAGTCGAGATGGGCATTGATCACCACCTCCCTTGCAAGGGCGACTCCACTCCATAAACGCATAAAAAAGGCAAATACCGGGTAGAGAAAGAGCATGGGTACCAGTTTCATATCTTCCTCTTTACGTTCCGATATCCAGAAGAGAAAGATGATAAAAAAGAGGCAAGTAACGGCGAAATAGAAAAGATAGGCCAAAAGACTCAAAGCGGCCGTAAATACCGCTCCGTAGAAAAACAGGGAGTAGCACAGATAGAGGTAGATCAAAAAAGGCATCGTAATTTGGAAGAAAAGTCCTGTCCAAACCAGTGCCAGCAGGTTCAGTTTGCCGACCATCCGGGCGGAAAAACTCATGAAGTGCTTGTGATAGATATACAACAGGTCTCCGTCCCAGCGCAAACGCTGCTCAAGGTACCCACGCCATGTGCCCGGAACGTCCGTATGACCGATCGCTTCGGGCTCGAAAACGATCCGAAGGTTCTTGTGGCGCCCGAAATAGTTCTTTATCCGTAGTGTCATGTCCAGATCTTCCGCCGTACCCGTATTCCAAAAGCCGATCTTCTCCACGAAGCTCTTTCTGAAGACTCCGAAGGCGCCGGAAACATTGTTCAGAAGATTGAATTCACCCAATCCGATTTTTGCGAGATAGATGGATAGAATATATTCGATCGCCTGATGGCGGGTAACGAGGCTCTCTTTCCAGTTTCTTACACGAAGGTTGCCCGCCACTGCAACGACATTCTCGTCGATGAAATGGCGGGTAGCCCTCTCCACCATGTTGTTGTCGAATGAGGTATCCGCATCGACCACCATCACTATCTCCCCGCTCGCAACTTTCACTCCGGAGTTGATCGAAGAGACACGCCCGCCCCTCTGCCACTTGGGGATGATACGGATATCACGCAACGCTTTTTCGGAAACATAGCCCTCCAGTGCCCTGACAGCATCATAAGTTTTTCGGTTTTTAGAAGCTCCGTCTATAACCGCAACTATCTCTATGCTGCCGGGGTAGATCTGTTCCGACAGTGAGACGATGGAGGAGGATACGGCTTCCCCCTCGGCATAACAGAGCACTACACAACTCACTTTCGGATAATACGGGACCCGTCTGGGTCGATGCACATATCTTTTGAATCCGTATCTCATGACACCTACGATAATGAGCAGATAGACCGGTACCTCGAAAAAGATGATGAAGGGGATAAATTTCATGAGAAAGAGCTTAAGATTCTCCTCCATCGGCAGGACGACCACTTCATAGAAAGCGACGATTGTCTGCACCCAGAAGTCGATCATTTCTTCACCCCGGCAGATTTGAGACGTGCACTCATGGAGAGCATGATATCTTTCGCTTCCGCACTCTTGGGAAGCTCTTTCCCGATAGTGTGGCAAACGGTATCGAAATCGATACTCTTCGTTTCATGCACGAGCAGCGATTTGAGCCGCTCTATGCGGGATTTGACAATTTCACACCCCTCTTCCGGCGTTTTGGGAAGCAGTATCCAAAGGTCCGTCTCGTTTGTGCGGGTCGTGATATCTGTACTTCTGAGAATCTCTCTGAGGCGCATGGCGAATTCATCCATAAATTCAACCACTTTGCCCCGCCCAAGACTCTCCACCAACTCCGGAATATTCAGTAGTCGGATCACCAGGATGGAAAAGTATGCTTCAGCGTCCCTTCGGTACATTTTGACCATCCAGTCCAGCAGCGACTCAAAATAGTCCGGTGTGACGAAATTCTCCTGCTCCAGAATCGCATAGATATCGCTTATGGTTCCCATCTTGGCGGCCAGGATACCTTCCGGTGTCAAACCGTAGGCATATATCTCCCTGGGAACCAACTCATCCGGGCGGCTTATCGTACCGCACTCCAGACACTCCGCAAGGGCATCCGGCTCGACAAACTTGTGGCCGTCGGCACAGATGTAGCTCTCCATTGGACGGTCGTAATCGACGCCGATATGTCGCAACCCCGTTTTGCAGTTGGGACAGACAAGTGTCCCATCCGCCAAAAACTCCCGCTCCGGCCCTACGTATCCACATGTAAAACAGTGGACGAAATCTACTTTCTCTATTTCGATGATCTGATCGACGGGGCAGACATCTATAAAGTTGTGATGCGGCATAGAACATTTTGGACACAACCGGATACGATTGAGCAGCTCCTTTTTCTCCAGCAGGCCTCTGCGATAGATCATTGTAAGCCATTGGAAATCGTCCATACCAGAATCGTTCAAACGCGCCACGATCGGATAGAGTTCGATATATGGATTGTGCCACGACCTGTAGCTTTTCAAACCTTCATCCGGGCGAAGATAGAGATACGCGAGCAGTGCGATGCTTGCGGAAGAGACCATGGCTTCCCTGTCCAGATGCCCAAGCCTGAGCAGCATAGGTTCGCTCTTATGGGCCAGCTCTCTCTGCGTCGCAGCTTTTCCGTCACTCAACAGGGCATATTCACCTTCCGTTTCGTACATGGTAAACAGGGGGACAACGGCATAGTGACGTTCGCGCCGCAAGCGGTCGAGCGTTTCTGAGACAAACCTCTCATCATCCGAAACTATCCATACAGCATCATGTTTTTCGGGATCCGACAGAAGAAGCTCTGCCTCCCGGTAAAAGAGCATACCTGATATATTCGAGCTTTTTTCCAATACCCCTTCGGGATCGATACAAGCTATGGAGTAGACTGGCAAGTTATCATCCTTTTATCATTTACTGACCGATATTACGTAAATCTTGGGCAAGCATATATTTTGGTTTTTCAACAAATCCTGTGATTTAAAAACTTCACACGGCATCATTTTAAGCCCTTGTGGCAAACCTCGGCACTCGGTACTTTTTCAAACCTGAAACTGTCGCCTTGATGCCTGTACGTATAAGATAATCGGCAAAAAACTCTATATTCTTTACTAGCCACCCGCCAAGTCACACTCTTAGAGATCACACTGCCACGCTCCGAAGGGTATATCGAAACTTCTGGAGGTTTTGCCGGTCAGAGACATATTTTCCGATGTATGATTTTGAACTGTCGGGTTTTCAACTCCTACTATTTCCGAATTTTGTAACTGACCTTACGCAAAATCCGCACGCCGAGCGGGATCTGCCCTGCGGGACGCTGCAAAATATCTAAAAACCGCTGACGCCTTCGGCGCCCTGACGGGCAAGCGCGGTTTTTTAAACGATATTTTTCCGCTCAAATCCCGGGGCTGACAATTTTTGCGTAAGATCAGTTTGTAACATCAATTTGTAATTTGACAACGATTCTCAAATAATGTAGAATGGTTGGAGAGAATCGTAATGAAAGGGTGGCTATGTGCAACAGAGCGGTTTCCATACTTCTGCTTTTTTCGCTCTTTACTAACGTTGTGCATGCCGCAATCATCTACTCATTCAAATCTTGCGAGCACGAGACTGTATGTGAATATGTCCTGGAGATGGAACAGGTCAACGACTGCGGAGACCTTTGCGAAAAGCACCACATGTTCCATCTGAGCGCTATTCCCGCCTCCTTTGCGATGTATATTCCCTCTCTTGCAAAAAGAGATGTCATCGACTACCTCAACAAAGATTACCTTCCGCCTCTGAACGACCGGACATACCGGCCTCCCATATCCTAAAACCTCCTACTTACCGAACAAGACCTACAAAAGCTCTATGGGCAGAGTCAAATCTGCATGACATACAAATTGTGCAGGCCTGCATAAAGCGTCATATTCACGGAAAATCGTGAGCGGCTTGGCACAGGTTGCCTGCACGAGATATCAAGGAGAGATAAATGAGTAGAGTATTCATAGTGATGCTCACGGCGATTTCGCTGTTCGGGGCGGACTACAGGGAGTTTGAAAAAAGAGCCCTGCAAAGCTCCCCGGAAATCGCTTCGGCCAGACTCCAAAGCGACGCTTCCAGAGTCAGAGGCGAAATATTGACAAGATACGAAAACCCGGAGATAGAGGCTGAAATAAGCAGCTTTTCACCCGATAACGGCTCGAGAGAGAACGGCTGGCGCTTTGGGGTATCCCAATCTTTCAGGCTGTTCGGCCTGCAAGATGACCTCAAAGAGTATGCGAAGAGTCTAGAGCTCTATGCAAAGACCGGATACGAAAAGAGCCGCAGCGGTTTTATAGCCGCACTCAGGCGCGGATATACGGACTATGTAATGGCTCTATACACAAAGGAGCTGATAGAGGAGGAGATCTCCATCTCCAAGAGACTCGAGTCGATAGCAAGAGAGAGGTTCGAGAGCGGCGGCGGTACCAAAGCGGCACTTATGCAGGCTTCGCTTGAGCTTCAGAGTGCCGAAAACAGGCTACTGGAGGCAAAAAGGGCCGTAACGGAGCGATACTACAGGCTTGTTGCATTTGCCGGGATCACGGAGCGTATAGAGCTCGATGCCCAATTTCTCTACAGCATACCGGATCGGGCGGAGAAGGAGAGCCCGCTTGAGAGTCCCGACCTGAAGCTGGCCCGGACAAATGAGCGGCTGCTTGCGGCCGAGGCTGAGACCCAAAGCCGTAGAGTGAAGAGTTACAACCTCTTCGGAGAGATAGAGGATGAGCCGGACCAGTCTATAGGCAGGATCGGCATAGCGCTCGACCTTCCCCTCTTCAACAGGAGCAACCAGGAGTACAGACTTGCCAAAATCAGAGCCAAACAGGCCGCACTGCAGAGAAAAAGGGTCGAAATCGGCCAGCGCGCAAGGCTTGAGTCGCTTATGCGACAGGTTGAGATACTTAAAAAGAGATATACCGCTTTGAAGGAGCAGGAGCGCAGAGAGAAGGAACTTCTTGCCCTTTTTGAAGAGGGTTACAAAATGGCGCAGAGCTCACTTCTGGATCTGCTGCGTACAAAAAACAGCCTCATCGAAACCGAGAGGGAGATCCTCAAAACACGCTACTTGACAAACCTCTACAAAATAGAGACAGAGTATCTGAAAGGAAACCTGAAATGAGAAAAAGAGTTATAACACTACTGCTAGCTTTCACGGCACTCCACGCATCCGATATAACAATCGAAAAAGCGGAGCTGAAGAAGTTTGGAAAACAGATACATGTAAACGCCAAAATCGTGCAGCTTTCAAACCAGAAACAGCTGATCGTATCGCGCCTGGGCGGGCACTTGGAGCGCTACTATGTCGAGCCGGGAGCGAAGGTGAAAAAGGGTGACAAAATAGCGCTGATAAAGTCGTTGGAGCTCTCGAAGATGAGTGCGGAGTATCTGGCCCTGGGAAAGAAACTGGAAGCTGCGAAGGCACGACTCTCTTCGACCGAGAGCCTCTATAAAAAAGGGTTGGCTTCGGAGCAGGATCTTAACCGAGAGCAGATAGCGTTCGCATCGATAGAAGCGGACAGGAACGCTATCGCTTCGCAGCTGGCTTCACTGGGTATCGATCTGCACTCTCTCAAAAAGCCTACCGATACACTGACGATAAAGGCTCATGCCGACGGTCTGGTAAACCGGCTTCTGGTTCCGCTGCATACGAACCTGACGGCAGAAACTCCCATCATCTCGCTGGTACAGTCGAGCGGATACTATGCAATCGCATACATAGGGGTGGCAGAAGCGCTCAAAATGCCGAAAAAGGTTGAAGGAAGGCTCAAGATAGACGGAATCGGCTTCGACTGCCGATACCTCTACCTGCTCCCGAAAGTGGACGAGGAGACCCAAAGAGCCCAGATGCTCTTCTGGATAGAGAGTGAGAAAAAGCCTCTTCTTCTAAACGCTTTTGCCGAAATGGAGATTGACCTTCCTCCGTTCGATGAGTATGTGGCCGTAAAACGGTCCGCTCTGACCATGTTTGAAGGTGAGTGGGTCGTTTTCACTCCCCGTCATACGGAAGAGGGGGAAGAGCACGAAGCACACGAGGAACACGGTCATGAAGAGCACGGTCATGAAGAGCACGGTCATGAAGAGCACGGTCATGAAGAGCACGGTCATGAAGAGCACGGTCATGAAGAGCACGGTCATGAAGAGCACGGTCATGAAGAGCATGGGCATGAAGAGCATGGAGATGATGAGCATGGAGATGATGAGCATGGAGATGATGAGCATGGAGATGAGACCGAACATGCAGAACATGCAGAACACTCCGAAGAGAAGCCTTACGAAGTAAGAGTGGTAGAGCCAATAAGCAGCTTCGGCGGTTACACAGCCGTGAGAGGGATACGACCGGGCGAAGAGTACGTTGCCGACGGGGTCTATTTCGTCAAATCTCTGATGCTCAAGTCGGAGCTCGGCGGACACGGTCATTAAGGAGCATAAAATGGAAAAATTTTTCAAGCTCCTTATACGTTACAAATTTCTGGTTATAGCGCTATTTGTCGCCATAGCCGGGTTCGGCTACAAGGCGTATAAAGAGATTCCTGTGGACGCATTTCCGGATATCACACCAAAACAGGTCGTGATATATACGGAGAGCCCGGGCAACTCGGCGCAGGATATCGAGAAGCTTATAACATACCCTATAGAGTCGGCGATGGCTGGGCTTCCGGGTGTCAAGATGATACTCTCGAACTCACTATTCGGTCTATCGTACGTATCTATCTTTTTCGAGGAGAGGTACGACACATACTTTCTTAGACAGCTGGTCACCGAACGGCTCAACGGCGTAGATATACCCGACGGCTGGGGGAAACCGGTCATGGGGCCCAATACGACAGGTCTCGGGCAGGTGTTCTGGTATCAGATAAAGGACAACTCCGGCAGACAGAGCCTCACTCAGCTAAGAGAGCTGCAGGAGTATGTTGTCGCTCCTATGCTCAAGTCGGTAGACGGTGTCGAAGAGGTTATAGGCTGGGGCGGTTTCGACAAGCAGTACGAAGTGCTGATCGATCCCAAAAGACTGCAGGCTGTAGACGTAACATACGACGAGATCGTCGAAGCGCTGCAGAAGGCCAACCGAAGTGCCGGAGGGCAGTACCTTGAGATGAACCGCGAACAGTACCTGATACGCGGCAGCGGCTTCTACCGGAGTTTGGAAGATATAAAAAATACGGTTGTGCGCGCCAGGGAAGCCAGAGCGGTAACGATAGGCGACATCGCCGATGTAAGAGAGGGGAAAGCGCCCCGTTTCGGGGCCGTCACAATAGACGGCAAAGAGGTGATGTTCGGTATGGTTCTGCAGCGCAGCGGAACCAACGCCGCGATGGTTGTAGAACGGCTGAAAGAGAGGATACCGCTGGTCAACGCCGCACTGCCGGAAGGGGTGGAGATAGGGACCGTTTACGACCGTACCGAAATAACGCATAAAGCGGTCAGTACGATGACCGGTGCACTGCTCAGCGGCGCGGTGCTCGTAGCGATAATTCTCTTTCTCTTTCTCTTCGAGCTCAGAAGCGCATTCATCGTCATACTCTCGCTGCCGCTTTCTCTGCTTATCGCCTTTCTGCTTATGAAGCAGTACGGCATAAGCGCAAACCTGATGAGCCTTAGCGGACTGGCGATAGCGATAGGCATGATCGTCGACGGTACGATCGTCGTGGTCGAAAACGCTTTCAGACTTCTTCACGACAAACCGGAAGCCTCCAAACTCGACATCATAGCCGAAGCCGCCGCCGGCGTGGCAAAACCTGTCATATTCGCGCTGCTCATAATCGCGGCGGTCTTCATCCCGCTTCTTAGCCTGGGAGGTCTGGCAGGCAAGCTCTATACGCCGATGGCCATAGATATCGTCTTCGTGATGCTCGGCTCTCTAGCCGTGGCTATGCTCCTGGTTCCGGTGCTCAGCTTCCTGCTGCTCAAACCTGCAAAACACGGTATAAGCCCGGTGATGCGCGGTATCAAAGCGATATACCTGCCGGCTCTGAAGTTCACTCTGCACTATGCCGGGACAATAACCGTACTCGCCGCGCTCCTCTTCGGTGCGACGGCGTGGCTTCTGAGCCAGCAGGGGCGGGAGTTTATGCCCGAACTCAACGAAGAGTCGATAATGTACCGCGTTATCGGCATACCCGGCACCGCTCTTTCTCAGAACATAGAAACCGCCAAAGAGATGGAGCGCTACATTCTCAAAGAGTACAGCAAAGAGGTCTCGAGTGTTCTAAGCATGATCGGCCGGAGCGAAAAGGGCGAAACTGCACAGGCGAACTACATGGAGGTGCTGCTTACGCTGAAACCGGGAATCGAAGATCTGCCGGCTCTAGCGAAGAGGATGACACACGACCTTCAAAAACGCTTCGAGTATGTGCAGTTCGTTCCCACCCAGCCAATCGCCATGCGGATCGAGGAGCTGCTTGAAGGTGTCAAGGCTGAGCTGGCCATCAAGATATTCGGTGAAGATCAGAAGGTGATGGACTCCATCGCCTCGCAGATTCAAAGAGTTCTAAGCGGCGTCGAAGGGCTGGAGCGCACCGAAGTGGAGACGCAGCTCGGACAGGCGCAGGTGACGATACGTCCCGACTTTCTGGCACTATCCCGCTACGGTATCGGTGTAGACGAGGTTATGCGCGTCATCCGTCACGGTATCGGGGAGGAGCCTGTGACCGAAAAGATAGAGGGAGTGCGCCGTTTCGGGATCGTTCCGAAAATAGAGGGTGCGAAAGATGATATAGAGGCTCTCGGTGCGGTCATGCTGCGAAGCGGCAGCGGCAAAATGGTCCGTCTCGACGAGGTGTGCGACGTCTCGGTCGTACAGGGGCCCTCTTTCATAAAAAGGGAAAACCTCAGCCGCTACATGGTCATCTCGATGGATGTAGAGAACCGCGACATAGCATCGTTCGTCGAAGAGGCTCAGAGCAAGATCGACAAAGAGGTGAAGATACCCAAGGGGTACTACACCAGATGGGCGGGAGATTTCAAAAATATGCAGGAGGCGACAAAGACACTGAAGCTCATCATACCGATTACAATCATCGTAGTGATCCTGCTGCTCTATACCGCTTTCAATTCGATCAAAAAATCTCTGCTCATACTGCTGGGGGTTCCGATGGGGCTGATCGGCGGAATCATCGCGCTGGTTGTCAGCGGCGAGTATCTGAGCGTATCGGCGATCGTCGGCTTCATCGCCATATTTGCCATAGCGATTCTAAACGGAATCGTACTGGTAAGCTTCATCGACGAGTTAAGGGAGAGATTTCCGGACGTCAAGCTTGAAATACTGCTCAAAGATGCCGCCTCACTGCGTCTGCGCCCGGTTCTGATGACTGCGTTTACGACACTCTTCGGAATACTTCCGCTGCTCTACGCGACCGGTGTCGGAAGCGAAATACAGTACCCTCTTGCGGTGGTCGTAACGGGCGGTATAATCAGCTCGACACTCCTTACACTGCTGGTACTACCGGCACTCTATCTGCTCTTCTACAGAAAAGAGCACAGCTAATGTTACGCAAAGCTTGAGCCAGGCCCAAGCTTTGGCGGGGACTGACCGTCCCCTGCACCCCCCTGAAACTTCGAAAACAAGCGAAACGCAGTTTCTTTAGTAAATCGCAGATTTCAAGGTGACGTTACACAGCAGGGCATAAGTAGAGCTCTTCATGTGGTGGTATAATTTGTAGAGGTATCTCTAAAACCGCCACAGGAGCTCGAAATGGCCCTCTCCAACAGTGAAATCGCCGATATTTTCAACCAGATGGCAGATATGCTGGAGATCAAAGGCGAAAACCCTTTCAAGGTGCGGGCATACCGAAATGCTGCCAGAACCGTACAGAATCTGGGCAAAAGCCTCGAAGAGCTGGTCGAAAGCGGTATGGATCTGACCAAGCTGCCGGGAATCGGGGCCGATCTTTCCGATGCCATCAAAGAGATTCTGAAAACCGGAAAATTCTCCAAACTCGAAGCGCTCAAAAAGGAGCTGCCGGAGGGGCTGGAGAGTCTGCTCTCCATAGAAGGGCTGGGACCGAAAAGAATTCGACAGCTCTACGATACCTTCGGCATCACCTCGCTCGAAGATCTCGCAAAAGTAGCCCAAAGCGGAGATATATACAATCTCAAAGGGTTCGGCCCGAAACTGGTGGAGAAGATTCTGAAAGGGGTTCGTCTCGCCAAAAAATCGGGCCGCCGTTTCCGTTTCGATGTGGCCAGACCTTTCGCCGAAGAGCTGAAAAGGTATCTAGGCACCTTCGAAGGGGTCATAAAAGTGGAGGTCGCCGGAAGCTACCGGAGACGAAAAGAGACGGTTGGAGACCTCGACATCCTGGTTGTCGCGGAAAACTGGGAATCGGTTACGGAGCGGTTCGTAAGGTATGAAAAGGTCAAAGAGGTGGTCTCAAAGGGCCCGACCCGCTCTACTGTAATCCTCAGAAACGACCTTCAGGTAGACCTCAGAAGCGTGGCCAAAGAGAGCTACGGCTCAGCTCTGCACTACTTCACCGGCTCCAAGGCACATAACATAAAGATAAGAAAGATGGCGGTCGAGAAGGGGTGGAAGATAAACGAGTATGGGGTTTTCGAGGGTAAAAAGCGACTCGGGGGCGAAAGCGAAGAGCAGCTATACAGCCTGATGGGAATGGAGTATATCGAACCGGAACTCAGAGAGGACCGCGGAGAGGTCGAAGCGGCACTAAAGGGAAAACTTCCGAAACTGATAAAGATGGAAGATATAAGAGGAGACCTTCATACGCACTCAAAATGGACCGACGGCCACGCTTCGATAAAAGAGATGGCCGAGGCAGCCAAAGCGAAAGGCTACGACTATATCGCCGTGACGGACCATTCGCAACACCTTACCGTTGCCAAAGGAGTCGACGAAAAGCGCCTGAGAGAGCAGATGGAACTTATCGACAGCCTCAACGAAGAGCTGAAAGGTATCACGATTTTAAAGGGAATCGAGTGCGACATACTCGAAGACGGCACGATGGACCTGCCGGACTCTGTTCTCAAAGAGCTCGACCTTGTATTGGGAGCTGTACACTACAAGTTCAACCTCTCGAAAAAGGAGCAGACACTCCGTGTAATCAAAGCGATGAAAAACCCCCACTTCAATATATTTGCCCACCCGACAGGCAGAATTATAGGCCACAGAAACGCGTATGAACTCGATATGTCGGAAATTTTCAAAGCGTGCAGGGACGAAGGAGTCGTTTTGGAGATAAACGCCCAGCCCGAAAGGCTCGATATAGACGACATCTATGCCAAGGCGGCAAAAGAGGAGGGAATAAAGATATCCATTGCGACCGATGCACACGATACGATGAGCCTCGATCTCATGCAGTACGGCATAAACCAGGCCAGACGGGGATGGATAGAGAAGGGGGACGTCATAAACACTCTGCCGCCGGAGAGGCTCAAAAGAGTGTTCAATAAGTAATACCATTTACCAAAATCTCGATATGAAATAGTTTGAAATCGTTGCGATGCTTGCGGTCAGGAGGTTTCTGGAGAACTTGAGGCGCACCCGTCAGGTGCGTCGACAGTTTTTCCCGGAAGTGCACGGCTGCAACGGTCGTGACGGATTCTTCTATCTCTATTTCGAGATTTGGGTTTACACATACATTGCACACTGCTCTTTTAAAATATCCCAAAAGGGGCAGTGATGAAACATCAACACAAAAAGCATTCTGCGAATCAAGAGCAGATGGAATATTCGAAGCATCATGAGCAAGACGGTCACAAAGAACATGAGGGGCATGAACACTCAACCGTTGGCCATATGCACCATATGGAAGATATGAAGCGCCGCTTCATCGTCTCGGCCATAGTGACCGTACCGATCCTGATTCTCTCGCCGATGATCCAGCAGTGGTTCGGCTTCACTCTGGATATCCCATACCGTGAGGCGATAATATTCGTTCTTGCGACATTCATCTACCTCTACGGCGGCAAACCGTTCCTTACCATGATGGTAGAGGAGATAAAATCACGCAAACCGGGCATGATGACACTGATCTCGATGGCCATAAGCGTAGCCTACTTCTACTCGGCTATGACACTCGTAATGCCCGGAGGCAAAGAGTTCTTCTGGGAACTGGCAACCCTGATAGATATCATGCTCATAGGCCACTACATAGAGGCGAAAAGCGTTCTGGGCGCCGCCGATGCGCTCGAAGAGCTTGTAAAAATGATGCCCAAAACCGCAATGAGAGTGAAACCGGACGGAGGGCTTGAAGAGGTCGGTGTCGACGAGCTGCAAAAGGGGGATATCATCCTGGTGCGTCCGGGTGAAAAGGTTCCTGCAGACGGCAAAGTCGAAGAGGGCGAAAGCATGACCGACGAAGCCTTTTTGACGGGTGAATCCAAGCCTGTCTACAAAAAACCGGGCAGCGACGTCTTCATGGGAAGCACCAATATCGACGGGGCACTCCGCATAAAAATAACCAAAAGCGGCCAAGAGAGCTATCTTTCACAGGTCATTGAGCTTGTAAAAGAGGCGCAGCAGAGCCGCTCCAAAACACAGGATCTGGCCAACCGTGCGGCGGCGTGGCTCTTCTACGCAGCCACAGCTGTCGGTGCCGTAACATTCGCCGTATGGGCTGCTATAGCTTCACCTATGGATGCGGTTCTTAGAAGCGTAACGGTGCTTATCATCGCCTGTCCCCATGCACTTGGTCTGGCTGTTCCGCTGGTAGTCGCCATATCGACTTCGATTGCAGCCGGAAACGGGATCCTGATTAGAAACAGAGAGGCGTTCGAGACACTCAAAGATATAGATGCGATATGTTTCGACAAGACGGGTACCATCACCGAAGGGAAACTCTCGGTAAGTGATGTCATAGCACTGGATGACGAGAAGAGTCTGCTTCGCTATGCAGCCTCCATAGAGCAGAACTCCGAGCATATCATTGCAAAGGCGATCGTAAAGCACGCCGCAAACGAGGGGGTTGAGCCTGTTAAAGCGACAGATTTCACCGCTTTCCCCGGCATCGGGGCCAAAGCGAAGGTGGAGGGGCACAGCGTAGCGGTCGGAGGTCCCCAGATTCTTCTGAAAGAGTCACTGGAACTTCCCGAGGAGCTCAAAAAGTACGAGAAAAGCGAATCTACTAAAGTGTGGGTGGCGATAGACGGAAAAGTGGTCGGAGTGATACTCCTGAAAGATACTATTCGTGAAACATCCGTGGAAGCTGTCAAAACACTAAAGGCACTCGGCATAGAGACATGGATGCTCACCGGAGATAATGAAGCGGTTGCCAAAGATGTGGCCGAAAAGAGCGGGCTCGACCACTACAAGGCCGACCTGCTGCCGGATGAAAAGCTCAAGCTCATAAAGGAGATTCGCGAAAACGGCAAAACGGTCGCTATGGTCGGAGACGGAATAAACGACGCACCTTCACTGCTCACCGCGGATATCGGCATAGCCGTAGGTGCCGGTACCGATATAGCCATTGAGAGCGCCGATATTATCTTGACGAAAAGCGACCTCTACAGCGTTGTACCGGCAATAAAACTGAGTCGGGCCACCTATAGAAAAATGGTGCAGAACCTCTGGTGGGCCAGCGGCTACAACATTGTAGCGATTCCGCTGGCTGCCGGAGTCATGGCTCCCTGGGGCATCATTATCGACCCGGCGGTAGGCGCTGTTTTGATGTCTGTCAGTACGGTAGTAGTGGCACTCAACGCGCAGCTGCTGAAAAGGGCCAGGACAGATTGAAAGCGGCTGAGCCGACCCGGGCGATGTTGCAAAGACCGTGAAAGAGCCCAAATCTATCTGTGACACTCACTTATTGTCGGCCCGGGTTTGCCTATGTAGTACCCCTGCAGATAGTCTATACCCAGATCTTTGCACATCTTCGCGATCTCTTCATTCTCCACATACTCCGCAATCGTCTCTATCCCCAGTTTTTTCGCGAAGTGGACGATGCTTTCGACCAGCATTTTCGAATCTTCATCCGTCACCAGATACTTTATGAGTGAAGCGTCTATTTTGTAGTAGTCGACCTTCATCTTCAGAAGGTAGTGGAAGTTGGAGTATCCGCTGCCGAAGTCGTCTATGGCTATCTTGGCTCCGAAACGGTGTACATTTTCTATGAATTCGTTTATGAGCACGAAGTCGGAGATCTCCTCGGACTCCAGAATCTCGAAAGTGACCCGCTCCGGACTCGGATAGTCTCTCAGCGCTTTGTATATATGGTCTCTGCACAGGGCGTCTTTTATGTCGTTCATGGAGAGATTGAGGGAGAAACTGCACTTGCACTCTTTAAAATAGGCAAACGCCTCTTTTATCATGGTCCTGGTTATATTTGCATATAGTCTGCTGTTTTGGGCAACCTCCAGAAACTCGTCCGGTACGTGGGTATTGCCGTTTTTGTCGATCAGTCTTACCAGAACTTCATATTTTCTTATTTTGGGATCTCCCACCTTTACTATAGGCTGAAAATAGGGAACTATCCTGCTGTCTTCGATCGCATCTTCTATCTCTTTCATCCAGCGTATGTGGCGCTTGTATTCGGCTTCAAGCCCCGTTGCGTTTCTGTAGTACTCATACGCCTTTTTTCTCTTTTTGGCCGCACTCAACGCTACCGATGCCTTTTCTATGAGGCGCTCCGTCTGGTTCTCCACGACTCCGCCTGTGACGGTTATGCGCAACCCTTCGAGCTCTTTGCTCTCAAACGTTATTCGGTGCAGTTCGCTCATGATCTCTTCGATCTTTTCAGGATCGCACCGCTCGTAGCCGACAATGGCGAATTCGCTGCCGCCTATTCTGTATAGTTTTGTGTTTGCCGGTACGATCTTTTTGAGATTCTCTGCGATATCTCTTAAAACCTTGTCGCCAAGCTCGAACCCATAGTAGTCGTTCAGCTCCTTGAAGCGGTCTATATTGAGAAGCAGCATTGAGGCCGGTTTTTTCTCGTCGAGATCCTGCTTTAGACGGTAGATGTTGCCCAGTTTCGTAAGAGGATCTATGAAGAGTGAAGCGAGAAGTTTGTCGTAATAGAAGCGGATTCTGGACATAAGGGTGTTGAACGACCTCTCGAGCATCTTCAGCTCTTTGCAGTCGCTCTCTATATGTATCTTCTTGTGAAGTTCTGAGTCCTCCTTTATTTCGGATATCTCCGTACTGAGTTGTGTAAGCGGAACCACCAGCCGACTGTCGAAAACCCAGTAGAAAAAAGCGAAGAAAAGCAGAAGAAAGAGTGCCAATGTGAGAATGAAGTAGAATATCATCTGATCGAGTGAAACGATTATCTGCTGTGCAGGCATCCTTATGTCTATGACACCGTTTATATCTCCGGCCTTTGCGTTCAGGTGGCACTGAAGGCATCTCTGCTCCACGCGTATCGGGTAGAGGTAGCGTATCGCATTATCTTTGTCTATACGGATTATCTCATGCCCTTGAAGCGCCTCCCGGATCAAAGGGTCCGATTTCACCTTTTCGTAATCTTCCGGAATCCGCCCGTAAAGCTCCTCTACGGCCCCGCTTCTATAAGTCGCTATTTTCATGCCGGGGCGGATCGTATTGAGCCTTTCGAGAATCTTTCTGATATCCTCCTTGCTCCACCCCTCCTGCATCTTCGTATAGAGGTTCTCGAAAACCAGTTCACTGCTGTGCCGGGCATCCTCTATAGCCAGTTCGGTCAGCGCCTGCCGCTTGAGGTAAAAACCCACAAGCAGCTCCAGCACCAGGCTTATTACAAGAAAGATGCCGATCGTATTCAGCATACGGCGGCGAATGGTTACGAGCTTTTCCTTTGACATGACAAGATTATATCGAAAATGTACTCTAAGCCGTTTCGTTTCGGTCCTTGACGAACCTCCTGTAGAGCATCGGCAACAGTACCAGTGTCAGAGCGGTAGAGGTTATTAGACCGCAGATGACCACTATGGCAAGAGGCTTCTGTATCTCAGACCCGGGACCGGTGGCAAAGAGCATCGGCACGAGTGAAAGTGCCGCTATCGAAGCGGTCATCATGACCGGCCTGAGCCTCCGCTTCGCACCCTCTATAACCGTCTTTTCGATCGTAAGCCTCTGGGCCAGTTCGTTGAAGTAGCTTATCATAACTACACCGTTTAGTACCGCAATACCGAGTAGTGCGATGAACCCTACGGAAGCCGGGACGGAAAGGTAGCTGTCCGTGAGGTAGAGGCCGAAGATTCCGCCGACCATCGCAAGAGGTATGGTCGTAAATATGATGGCACTCTGCAGCACCGATTTGAAAGTCATATAGAGAATCATAAAGATAAGCACCAGTGCTATAGGCACCACTATCATAAGGCGCTCCATGGTTGCCTGCTGGTTTTTGAACTGCCCGCCGTATGTAATGGAGTAGCCGGTCGGAAGCTTGACGCCGTTCGCAATATTCTCTTTGAGACTCTCAACGAAACTGACAAGGTCCGTACCCGTAACATTGGTCTGGATAGATACGAATCTTCTGGCGTGTTCATGCTTTATCTCGACCGGGCCGCTGCTTCTTACGATCTCCACCACCTCCGTGAGAGATATCGGTTCGCCCGTAGAGCCTACGAGATAGAGCTCGTCGAGGTTTTTGCGAAGGTAGTCGCCTCGGATCAGGATGGGGAACTGCTTCATCCCCTCATATACGGTCCCTACCTCCACACCGCTCACCGCGGCTTTCAGCAGGTGGGCCACATCAGCCTTGTCGAGTCCGTAACTTCCCATCTTCTCATCGTTGAAACGCAGCTCTGTATATGCGACTCCTTCGTTCTGGCGCATATATACGTCCTGACTTCCGGGGGTCTTCTCTACTATCTCCTTGATCTTTGTACCGAGCCTGTTGAGCTCCTCTATCTCCTCCCCGAAAATCTTGATGACGACATCGCCGCGCGAACCGGTGAGCATCTCCGAAGTCCTCATCTCGATCGGCTGGGTGAAGCTGTACTCTATCCCCCCGATATCGTCGAGAACCTTCCTCATCTGATCTTTCAGCCACTCCGTATCCGGTTTTCGCCACTCCGACTTCGGTTTGAAGACCAGGAACGTATCGGTATCGTTCAACCCCATAGGGTCCAGGCCGATCTCGTCGGACCCGCTTCTGGCTATGATCGACCTGATCTCCGGTACCTCCTTCATCAATCTGCGTTGTATCTCCGTATTGAGTGCTATTCCCGCCGGAATATTGATGGAGGGCGGAGACTCAATTCCTATAACGATATTCCCCTCGTCCATGGTAGGCATAAATGTCTTTCCTATATGGCCGAACGCATAGAAGGTTCCGGCCAGCAGCACCAAGAGAAGGGCGTAGATCACCTTTTCGGCTCTGAACGAAGCGTTGAGTACCGGCTCGTATATCGCCAGAAGCTTTTTCATGAGCCATGTATCCTCATGTTTCGGCTTCCTGATGAAGAACGAGGCTACCGTAGGTATGACGAAGAGCGCGAAAAAGATCGACGATGCGAGGGTGAAGACTATACTCAGCGCTACCGGGGCGAAGAGTTTGCCGCCCAGCCCCTGGAGCATGAGAAGCGGCGTAAAGACGATAATGATTATCAGGATACCCGATATTACAGGCGTACTAACCTCTTTCGCCGCATTGTAGATTATATGGAGCCTCGTAGCATTTGCCGTCGGCGGATGGGCGAGTCTGGCTATTATATTCTCCACCATGACGACAGCCGAGTCTATTATCATACCTATCGCTATGGCGATACCTCCCAGGCTCATCAGGTTTACGCTGATGCCGAAAAAGTACATGAGAATGAAAGAGCTCAAAATGGCGAGCGGAAGAATAAGAGCCACGGTAATCGCCGATATGAAGCTTCCCAGAAAGAGCAGCAGTATCACCATCACCAGAAGCACGGCCTCCATGAGGGACTTCTGCACCATGCTTACCGCTTTGCCTATAAGGTCGCTGCGGTCGTAGAAGATGTTTATGGAGGTCCCTTCAGGGAGGTTCTTCTCTATCTCCTTCAGACGCTCCTTGACTTCGGTTACGGTACGTGAGGCATCGGCGCCTTTGAGCCCCAGCACCAGCCCCTGGACCGCTTCTCCCTTGCCGTCTTTGGTTACGTAGCCGTAACGTGTAAGTGCCGCTGTGGATACCTTTGCTATATCCCCGAGACGCACTATCGCACTGCGGTCCACTTTCACTACGAGGTTCTCTATTTCGCTGCTGCTGCTCATCCTGCCGGGCAGACGCACGAGAAGAGCTTCGTCGCCGCGCTCTATACGGCCGGCGCCGAAGTTTGCGTTGTTCTTCTCCAGCTTTCGCTCTATCTCATCAAGAGTGATGCCCAGTGAGGCCATCTTCGCGAAGTCTGGCTCTATTCTGAAGGTCTTCACCTCTCCGCCGAGTGCATTCACGTCGGCCACACCCTCGATGTTCCTTAGAGCCGGGCGTATTACCCAGTCGAGCAGAGTCCGCTTCTGCATCAATGTCAGATTCGGAGACTCGATGGTAAACATCAGAATCTCCCCGAGCGGTGTGGTAATAGGCGCTATACCGCCGCTTATCGAAGAGGGAAGATCGTTTTTGATGTTGTTGAAGCGCTGATATACCCTGTCCCGTGCCCAGTAGAGGTCGGTCCCCTCCTTGAAATCGATCGTCACGTCGGCAAGAGCGTACTTAGAGATCGACCTCACCATCTTCTGGTCGGGAATCCCCTGCATCTCCAGCTCGATCGGAATCGTTATCTGCTGCTCAACCTCTTTGGGTGTCATACCGGGCGCTTTTATGATGATCTTGACCTGAGTCGTAGAGACATCCGGAAAGGCGTCGATCGTCAGCCTGGAGTAGGATATGATACCGCCGACAGCCACGGCCAGCGCTATTATGACCGCGAATATGCGCTGCGAAAGCGCAAATGCTATGAGCTTGTCAATCACCTCCGGCTCCTTCCAGCGCACCTTTGAGGGCAATTACACCGCTTACGGCGACATCGCTTGCCGCAGTAAGCTCTTTTGAGCGGAGATAGACTTCTCTGCCGCTGCGGGAGATTACCGTAACGACAACCGGTTTGAAACCCTTCCCGCTCTTTACGAAAACGGCCTCTTTGTCGTTGTACTCTATAACGGCCGAAGCGGGAAGCATATAGGCTCTCTCTGGACGATAGAGCTTAACGTTTCTCTTTTCGCCTGCCATGAGAGAGCTCCCCTTTTCGGGAACGAGATGGACCGCCACGGTCTGTGTGCGCGGATCGACACTTGCCGAAACCGACTCGACCTTTACTGGTTTGTCGCCGATGAAGAGCTTCTCTCCCCTTTCAAAGTGCTTCGCTATCTTGACGGGAAGCGCAAGCACCAGGTGCACCCCTTTCGGATTTATAACCGTCATCGCATGCTTGCCGCGCTGAAGATAGATACCGGGGTATACAGCCATATCGTTTACTATACCGCTTATCGGCGCGTAGATTGCTACGGTCGCCAACGGCTTTTTGGTTTCGGTCATCTCATCTACCTGGCTCTTAGTCAATCCCCACTCGAGTAGAAGATGGCGGTAAAATGAGCTCTGTGTCTTGAACTTTATAAGCATATTTTCGGCCTCGAGGTAGCGCTTCTTCGCCACTACCGCCGCTTCGAAAAGGGGCTTCAGGCGATCCACTTCCGCCCGGTTGTACTCCAGCTGGATCAGGGAGTCTATATATTTGGCTTCAAGCTCCAGAAGCTCCGGGCTCTTTATAAGAAGAAGCTTCTGCCCCCTCTTAACCGGTTCGTACAGATGCACGTAGAGCCTCTCCACAATCCCTTCGACCGGTGCGTCTATACGGTAGACCTCGTTTGCCGGGAGCTGCCCCCTGGCCAGGTAGCTGCCCAGATACACACGCTCGGTCGGCTTCGGTTTCGCGGTTTTGACACCGGCTGCACCGCTTGTAACGATCAGCTCTTTCGCAGAGAGCTGGCTCAGCATGAGCAGAACGAATAACGGGATAAACAATTTTCTCATTTAATAACTCCTTGGGGGTCTATTGCATATTTCTCGATGAAGTCTGATACCGCATCGTGACGTTTGGTTTTCAGCCCTATCAGGGCCTCTATCATCTGAAGTTTGGTCTCCGTCGCTTTCAGCAGCGAGAGCAGACTCTCCTCACCGGCCTTGAATCTGATTCTGCTCTGTTCGATCAGCGTATCGGTCGTGAGGTTTATTGAAGATTCGAAGAGCCTGACCTTCGTGTTGTAGAGGTTGAGACGATCCAACAACGCTTCAGAGGAGCTCTCGTAGGCTCTCTTCAGGGCGGCCGCCTCGTTTCTAGCGGCAGTATAGGCGTGCAGTGCCGCCGCACGCTCCGCTTCACTCCTCTTCCCGAATGAAAGAGGTATGGATAGACCTATCGTCGCACGCCTTGTATCTATCTCGTCGCTGTACTGTGCGGTCAGCTCTAACCCCGGTATGCGCGAACGGCTCAGCTCGAGCCCCTCTTTCATTTTTCTGCTTTTAAGCTCCAGCATAGGGTAGAAGGCGGAGTTCTCAGGGTTCAGCAGATAGCCGGAGTCAAACTCCTCCAAAGAGCACTCGGCGGCTGAATCGAAGAAGATTATAGAGGAGATTTCTCCCTCCAGCCCTCTTAAGCGGCTCTCGGTATCCACAATCTTCAGATTGAGGTTTTCGAGGGCAAGATGGGCCATTAGCGCTTTAGAGACATCGAACTCCCCAAAGCGTACACCTGTATCTATCTGTTTCAGCATCTCTTTGTATATCGAGGCGAGATACCTCTGTGCATTTAGCGCCTCTTTAGATATGCAGTACTCTCCGTATAGCCTGAATATCCGAGCCTTGATTCTGTTCAACTCCACCCTCTTGCGGAGTTCTGAATAGTTTTTGTTGTAGTGCATGAAGCGGGCAAGCGCCGAACGCTTCAGGTTGAACTCTTTCGAGATACTGACGGAGAACTCTCCACCAGACGAAGAGCCGTCTTTCGGGTAGGCTCCGGCCAGATCGGCTCCGGCGCTCCAGCCGTCACTCAAACGTCCCGCTTCCGCACTGCGTCGATCGGCCTCTATCGCTTCGATACGGCTTTTGTATAGAGAGGAGTTCTCTACCTCTCTGTAAAGATCCGACAGGCTCTGAGCGGACAGAATGGAAGCGAACAGAACCGAAACTACAATGCTCTTTTTCAAAGTTTTCTCCTTTTACACTCGATCAGTGCGCCGTCGAGCGCATTTACTTTCACTATATAGCTCTTCGTAAAAATACGGTAGAAGAGCAGCCTTCTCTCTCTTGCAAGTCTTGTATAATCTATCTCTTCACCGCCTGAACAGCTCTTTCGTGCTATCTCCTGCGCCTTGGAGGGTGACACCTTCGCATAGGAGCGCAACTTCTCATATTTGCCTACCGGCCTGTTCGGCCTGAAGTCATATCTGAGCAGTGATGAATACTCAAGGTCACTCAACTGTGCCTGTTCGGCCTGAAGTGAAATAATGGCGGCCAAAAGCAGGATAATAGGTTTTGACATAACGATACTCCTTTTTCGACTCTGAACCATACATGGATATTAACGGTCCGAGCAGTTAGAGGCTCTCTTGAAGAGCCGCCTGAATCAAACTCGTTAACTGGTATTCCCTGTTGACCTACATAGGGAAAAAGCGTAGCCTCATCCCTGAAACTGCGCTTTGTCTGTTAAAAAAGCATTGGAGAAAGTAGGGGATTTTACTCCCCTTCAAAGCCTCTGGTTTACACAAGCATTACGCAGTATAAGAGGGTTGGGCCAAAAAAGTGGACTATACTGTTTTAGGAGGTGTAAAAGGTGGTGAAGCCGGCCTGTCGGCAAGATTCATAGAGTATGAAAAGTGAAGTTTCAAGTCTGCGGGGAAGTATTGAGGCTGCATGATAAGTTCACCGAGCGCTAGCATATGGAATGCCTGGTGCTCTACGGCTGCGGTGTGTAGATTGAGCTGCTGGGAGTATGGTTGTACGGATACAATCTTTGCAACCGCATCACCCTGCCCGGTTATGTAGTCGTGCATGACGAAACATGTCATAAAGAGCAGCATAAGCCGGCTTGTAAAGTTCCTCAATCTCTTCATGATTCGAGTATAGCAGAGAAAAGTTTTCCATCCATAGAGATACCGCCTCTACAGATTATTCTTAAGGCAGAGTCAAGAAAAGTCACCATTCCCCCTAGAACGAACCCTTGTTTCTGAACTCCGCAATCTCCGTCTCGACCATATCGTCAATCATCTTCTTGTATATTTCGACCACCATGTTCGGTGATACTCCGAGTGTGAGAGCTTTGTGGCGAACATGGTTGAGAACATCCTCTATCCTCTCGTCCGCCTTTATCTCATCGACAGTGTGTTTGAACTTTGCCGCCTGCTTTATGTAGTCGTTGCGTACGGCTATGAGTTCCACTATCTTATCATCGACCTTGTCTACCTCTTTTCGCAGCTCTTCGAGGGTTTTGCACTCTTTGATCTCCATCTTCACGCTCCTTTGCAATATTGAGGTCAGAGTATTTTATCCAAAAACTCTCCGCTTTTCCTGTAGCGCCTGAACTCTTCATAAAGCTCACCGCACTCCCACTCATCCATGATATGACCTCTTATGGGCACCTCTAAAAACCCATGCCCAGCCATAGCTTTGCAAGCTTTTGCGCAGACAAGGCGCCGCGACGCAGGACTGGCCAAAGCCAATTCAAGGAGCGGCAACGCCGACTGCGTGAAAGCTTGCAAAGCCCGTAGGGAAGGCAAATAGAGCGCCATCTTTCGCAGAAGCTCTCCTTGAGTTACCTTCAGGTAGCCCTGTGTCGACCTTCTACGAAATCTGACGCTCTCTTTGCCTTCTATGGCCGGGCATGGGTTTTTAGAGGTGCCCTTACTTCAACTATTTCAGCGAGAGTTTGTCGCAAGTCGTCTATCGCAAGTACCCTCGAGTCGTCGCCTTCACGTTCGTAAACGGTGCGGGCACTCTCCAGAAATGGAAGAAGATCTCCGTTGATGTAGGTTTCCAGCTTCTCACACACCATCTGCACCCTCCTGCGACTCTATCATCTCTACAAGCTCCCTGTATATCTCGCCGCACTCCTCTTCGTCCACCTCTCCATCTTCTATATCACTCAAAAGCGCCAGAAAAGATGTTCTAAGCTCCTGCAGCTCGGCATACTCGGCTTTGGACTCTTCATCGGCCCTCTTCGCCTCGGCGATCTCTTCAAAGAGTTCGTCGATCATCTCTTCGACATCGGGGATCACTTCGATCTCCAACAGCTCTTTCAGATCTTCACATCCTGCCATAATCGATCCTTTATGTTTCGGATCATCCTCTCTGCGAGAAGATCATCCGGTAGAGATTTGCAAAACTATACCATAAGGGTACTTTCACTCTACAGCTTCGACCCTCTTTCCAAGCTCGATACAGAGTTTCAAAAAAGGCTCTCCGAAACGCTCCATTTTCACCTCCGCTATCCCGCTTATCTCCAGCATCTCTTCTCTGTTTTGCGGAAGCTTAGCAGCCATCTGAACGAGGGTCTTGTCACTGAAAACCTGATAGGCGGGCACCCCTTTTTCGCCGGCTATCTCCTTCCTCAGTCTGCGAAGCTCGTCGAAGAGGCGGGGATCGCAGTCGTACAGGGCGGCTGCCTCTCTCTTTCTCTTCCCTTTGCGCTCCACGGCCTGCATACGGGAAGATCTTATATCTACGCTTTTTTGACCTTTGAGTATCTCTGCGCCAAATTTCGTAATCAACAGATTCCGGTGCTCGCCCCGCACCAGTGCGCCTATCTCCAAAAGCCTCTCCGTCACCGTCTCCCACTGCCGCCTGCCAAGCTCCGTGCCGATGCCGTATACGGAGAGAGAGTCGTGCCCGAACTGAACGATTTTACCGTTTCTGCTTCCCCGCAGAATGTCGATTATATGATTTTTGCCGAAACTCTGTGAGGTACGGTAGACCGCCGAAAGAAGCTGCCTCGACTCCTTCGTTATATCTCTCTTGTCGGCGGGGGGTGCCGTACAGTTGTCGCACCTATTTCCGCAGGGCTCCATACTCTCTCCGAAATATTCGGCCAGCTGCATATGGCGGCAAGATTCGCTCCTGCTGTAGTTGACCATCTTCTCCAGTTTCCCGTAGGCACTCTGTTTGTAGCTCCCCTCCTCCAGCCCTTCCAGAAGAGATGCCCGCTGAGCCGCATCCGCCGCACTGTAGAGCAGCAGCGTCTCGCTCTGCACTCCGTCACGGCCGGCACGGCCAATCTCCTGGTAGTAGCCCTCGAGAGTCTTGGGCATACTCATATGGACTACGAAACGTATATTGGATTTGTCTATCCCCATTCCGAACGCCACGGTGGCGACTATGACATCCGTCTCGTCGTGAACGAAAGCGTGGTAGGCGTTCTGACGATCCTCCCTGCCGAGACCGGCATGGTAGGCCATAGCGCTTATCCCCTCACTCTGCAGATAGCCGGCCAGCGACTCCGCCGCATTGCGGGTGAAGGTGTAGACTATGCCGCTTTCACCTTTGAAACGCGATAGGAACCTGAGCAGCTGTCCCCTTCCGTCTCCCGACCTCGGCTCGGCCCTTATCAGAAGATTCTCCCGGTATACCGAACCTCTGAGCCTGACAGGATCTTTCAACCCCAGCTGCCTGGCGATATCCTCTTCCACTTGGGGCGTAGCGGTTGCCGTAAATGCCGAAACGGGAGTGTCGGGAAAGAGCTCTTTGAGTCGGTGCAGCCGCCTGTACTCCTCTCTGAACTCATGCCCCCACTCACTGACGCAGTGCGCTTCGTCTACAACGAAAGAGGCTACCGGAATCGAACGCAGCAGATCGGTAAAACCGAAAGCATTGAAGCGCTCGGGAGCTATATAGAGCAGCTTCACTTCACCCTTTCGAAGCCCCTGCATCACTGCATCTATCTCCTCTCTGCCCTGCATGGAACCGATCATCTCCGCTCCGATACCCTGCAGCTTTAAAGCCCTTACCTGATCCTGCATAAGTGCCAGAAGCGGGGAGATGACTACGGTAACTCCCTCTTTGAGAAGTGCGGGGAGCTGGTAACAGAGCGATTTTCCGCCGCCGGTGGGAAGAATAAGAAGCAGATCTTTTCCTCTTAAAGCCGCATCTACCGCCCTCTCCTGAAGCGGCCTGAAACCGGTGTGGCCGAAAACCCGTTTCAGCACCTCATATTTGCCCTCTTTTTGCGGCATCACCCCTCCTCTTTTTGCGGCACGGTTCGTCGCCCGTTTAAAGAGTCATTATACCATCTGTACTCTTGGGAGAGGGTTTCACCCTAATATCGAAATAGAAATAGAAGAACTCGTCACGATCATTGCAGCCATGCACTTTTGGGAAAACCGTCGACGCACCTGACGGGTGCGCCTAAAATTTTCCCGAAACCGCCTGACCACAAGCATCGTAACGATTTCAACCCGGATTTTGCATTAGAATCGCTTGTAATCTGCCAAACGCTTGTGCTGTGGGTGCTTGCGGAAAACATGAGGTGCACCCATAGGTGCATCGATTGTTTCTCTGTGAGTGCCCACGGCGCAATGGTTTGCGTAGAGTTCTGTGATCTCTATTGCAAAATCCGGGTTCAAACCATTCTATTTCGAGATTAGGGTTTACCGCCGCCAAAGCGGCAACTCCCTACAATATGGATTATGATGAAAACGGTACTTCCGGTGCTTTTGGCTCTTCTTGTCGCAACAGCTTTCGTACGCCCCTACGAAATTACGGATATAAGCATGAACTACACCCTCGTAGAGGGTGACTATGCGGTGGTGGAGAACATCTCTGCCGGTATACATGTTCCTTCATGGGGCTTTTTCATAGATAGCCATATCTACAGCCGTCCGGAAGGTATAGGGCGCGGTGACCTGCTGGCTTTCAGGCACCCCATGGAGAGGCGTCTCTATCTTAAAAGGTGTGTGGCACTGCCGAAGGACAGGCTCTTTCTGGGAGATAAAAATCTATATCTTCAGATAGAGAGCGACTCCAAAGCGACATGCCGTTATGCGAAAAAGTACGGCATCGAAACCTTTTTCGACGAAGATGGATGCTGGCTGAAAAACCCTTACGAAAAGTTCTACGACATAACACACATCGACGGGGTGAGAGGCCCGAAAGAGCTCATAGATTACCCCAAAACGGTAATACCCGAAAAGAGCTACTTTTTCATGGGAGACTTCCGTGACAACTCTACCGACAGCCGCTTCTTCGGCCCCGTCCCTTACGATATGATCTACTACAGAGTCTGGTTCGTAATCAAAAAGAGCAGAAGCCTCGAGTCACTGGGGTCGATCAAAAATCTTTAGGGTAGGTTCCAATTCTGACTGCAGCAGGAGCCCTCTTCGCACTCCTCCCTCTTCCTGCCCGAAAAGAGAGGCTTTAAAAGAAACCACAACATAAGCGCCCAGAGCAGAACGGAAGAGAGAACGGTCAGCCAGCCTCCATGCTCCTCCATATGGACGACGGAGCGCGGATCGATCTGCATCGAGTCGAAAAAGAGATCTAGCGTAATACCGAATATGGTCGAGCCGGCGATTATCGTCACCAGGTAGATTATCAGCGATCTTGTGCCGAGCATCTTCTTTACGACTCCGATGGTGACGGTATTTGTCGCAGGACCGGCACTCAAAAAGACGAAAGCCGCTCCCAGGCTGACACCGCTCAGAACCAAAGATGCGGCTATCGGCAGACTTGCGGTGGCGCATACATACATGGGTACCGCAATCGCAATGACAAGCAGATAACCGAGCCATGTATAACCGCTCAGCCACTCTCCCAGATTTTCCGGAATCGCGACCGTAATGGCCGCACCTATCAGAAGACCGTAAAAAAGAGGCTTGGCTATGTCTCCCATCAGCGTAATGAAGCCGTAACGCATAGCTTCGACAAAAGAGAACGGTTTTTTAGCCTCTTCGGAACACCCGCCGTCGCAGCAGCATTCGGAAGCGGAAGGCTCTTTTGCATCCGTACCTGCATGCGAAAGGGTTCTATCCGGCCTCTCTCCATCATTCTCCCCCATGAAATTGCTCGCTATTCCGGCAACGAAGGCTATAACGATCGAAGTTACAACACGGTAGATGGTGAATATCCACCCGAACATCCCGAAAGTAGCCAGAATCGAGTCGATACCGGTTATCGGTGTGGATATGAGAAAACTGAGTACCGACCCGCGGCTTGCTCCCTCTTTTTTGAGCGATGCGGCAAGCGGAATCACACCGCATGAGCATACCGGAAGAGGAATACCGAAAAGTGTCGATTTCAAAACGGAGAGGATACTGTCCCTGCCGAGATGCTTCTGTATGAAATCTTTCGGCAGCCACTCATGCAGAACTCCTGCAAAAAAGAGTCCAAAAAGAATATAGGGAGCCATCGCCCCGGTCAATTCCCATAATGCCGTAAAAAAGGAAGCCGCTATATCCAAACTCTCCTCCTCTCTCCCTATTATGTTTTATAATAACCCTGTATTTATTCCATTAAGCTTAGAAAAAATATTAACTTTAAGCTTCAAAAAACAGATATATGTTATTATTAACCGAATTTATCCGCTTTTTTATCAAAAGGAAAGTTTATCTTGCAGCAGCTTCAGAAGCTACCTATTAAAGTGATATATGTCGAAGATGATGAAACCGTTCTCAGGGAGACGGCGAGTTTTCTGGAAAAACATGTACAGGAGCTCTATATCGCCACAAACGGGAAAGAGGGGCTGGAGCTTTTCCTGAACGCCCGACCCGATGCCGTTATTACGGACTTCGATATGCCTGTCATGAGCGGCCTGGATATGATAAAGGAGATCAAAAAGAGGCATCCTGAAACACCGATTTTCGTGACGACCACCTTTGAAAACGATACTCTCCATCTTACACGTGCCATAGAGTACGGCATTACGCAGTATATCTCCAAAAGGTCGAAACCCGACAGGCTCGTAGAGTCGATATACGACTACTTCAAAAACGACGAACGTTTCAGTTTCAGCCTAAAACTCTCATATGAGGGCAAAATTCTCTCTATCGGAGAAAAGTTCGCCTTCTTTCTCGGATACACTCCCGAAGAGCTGCTGCTTGAGCCAATCGAACTCCTGATCGAACCGATTCCCCATATACATAACCGCCACTTTCTGAAAAGACTCGAAGAGCAGAAAGATATAGAATATGCCCACTGTATATTCAGAAAAAGGGACGGCAGCGACCTTCTGCTCAGCGGATCGGCGGAGTTCTCCGTCTCCGGAAACGAAAAGATCTATACCACAAGATGGCATCCGATCGACTCGATCGTAAAAACCAACAAAGAGATAAAGGGGCGGTTGGTGAAAGAGGGCTACCTCAAGTCTCTTATGAAATTCCATGCCGAGATAAGCCAGGATATCATAACCGCATTTACGGTGGAGGAGTTCCTGCTCGGATTCATAGAGAAGCTTCCCAAGATAAGCGTAGGTACTCTCGGTTTTTTGATGCTCATGGAAGGCACCTCCCTAAAGAGCATAATCTGCCCTTCATACCCGGGACTCTCCTTGAAGTCTATGATTCAGGAACCGATAGACCTAAACGATCCGCAGAGCGAGAAAGAGTATCTCCCCTGCTCTCTTGCAGCCAGACACAACCAGATGGTTTTTGTGGACGACATCTCCCATCTTCCCGATACGAAGCTGAAAAAGATGCTTGTGCAAAACTGCATAGTTACGGTAATTTCGATCCCGATGAAGATAAAACTGCTCAACAGACCCGCCGGCATACTTACGCTCCTGTTTCAGGAGAACCATACATTCGACAAAGAGGAGCTGAATCTCTGGCAAAACATAGCCAATACCGTCGCATTCGGGATAGAGTCCATAAAAGCGCGGCTGGAGCGGGATGCACTCATTATCAAGCTTGATATGATGGCCCATACCGACAAACTGACGGGAACTATAAACCGCCACAGGGGGATGGAGCTGCTGGAGCATGAGATTAAAAGGGCGAAGCGCTACAGACACCCTTTTTCCGTTATCTATTTCGATATAGATCACTTCAAAAAGATAAACGATACATACGGCCACACCACCGGGGACAAGGTACTTGTAAAAGCTTCGGAGACTATCCGTAAAAACCTCCGTGCAACCGATTCGCTTATACGTTGGGGAGGGGAAGAGTTTCTCATTATACTTCCGGAGACATCACTGGAAGATGCGATACATATAGCCCGAAAACTTCGGGAGCGACTGGAGAGGCGCTCCGCCGATATTCCGGTTCCCATAACAGCCAGTTTCGGTATCGCGACTTGGAGAGATGATCTTACACTGGACGCACTCCTGCATCTTGCGGATATCAAAATGTACGAAGCGAAAAAGCTGGGAAGAAACCGTATAGCCTACTAGGAGACCATCTTTTCACCTCTTCTGACCTCGAGAAAAAGATCGATATTCTCCAGGAAAAGATCTATTAGATGCGGATCGAATTTTCTCCCTCTCTCCCTCTTCATATAGTCGATGATATCCTCTACCGGCCAGGCACTCTTATACGATCGCTCTACGCTCAGAGCGTCGAAAACGTCCGCAATGGCTACTATTCTTCCGAATATGTGGATCTCCTCCCCCTCTTTACCGTACGGATATCCGCTGCCGTCATAACTCTCATGGTGTTCTAGAGCTACGATACGTGCAGCCTTCATGAAAGATCTCTCCGAATTTCCGAAAAGCTCCTCCCCTATTAAGGTATGTTCTCTTATTATCTTCTCCTCTTCCGGTTCAAGCTTTCCCGGTTTCAGCAGTATCTTGTCGGGAATGGCGATCTTCCCGACATCGTGCATCGGTGCCACTATCCCCAGAAGCTCCACCTCCTCTTCACTCAGCCCCGCAAGCCGACCCAGAATGCGGCTGTATTCGGCGACCCTCTTGACATGATAACCAGTCTCCTGCGATCTGCTCTCTACAACCTCACCGAGAATATATAGAAGCTCCTTTTGGGTATTGCGTATCTCCTCATTGAGCTTTATGATGTCGGTAATGTCGTTATGGATACTTATTATCTCCTCTATCTCGCCGTTCAGACGGTATATTGGAATGAATACTGAATCCGAAACGTACATTCTTCCGTCCCTGTCTACGCACCTGATCCGTCTTCTCAAGACAGTGCGATTCTCGATAGCTTCGGCGACCTTCGCCCTCAAATCGGTTTCAAGGTTTGGGCAGAGCTGGTAGAAGGAGCGCTTGACGAACTGACTCTTTTCGAATCCGAAGATTTTGTCGAACCTGCTGTCTGTCTTCAAAATAGTGCCGTCTTCGAGAAAGCGGCAAATCGCCGTTCCTTCGTTGATGGCGTTCTGATACTGTTCGAGGAAGTGTATCTTTTCGTAGAGGGTATCCTGGGCCTGGTCGAGTTCGTTTTTCAGGAGCTTTCGGTAGTTGACCAGTTCTGTTATGTCGTCAAGCAGCATCATGAACTGATACGAGGGGTCCATCGTATCGTATATAGGTATTAGAGTCGCTTTGAAAATAAGTTCCCTGTCGGCTTGCGAGACGAGATTTACCTCGCCGTACCAGCTCTCACCGTTCCCAAAAGCTTCGAAGAGTGAATCGTATCGGCTGAAGTCGTAATCTCTGTAGAGCAGATCCTCGAAAGGCTCTCCGACAAGAAGCGCTTTATCGTAACCGAGCAGTGCCGTCATTCCACCGTTTATCTCTTTGATTCTGCCCAGACTATCCAGATATATCAGAAGAGCACTCTCCTCGATCGCCAGGTAGTGCTGTGCGAGAGTCGACTGGGTCCTGCTCCTGGCTCTCTGCCCGAAGAGCTTTTTCGCAATCTTTTCGACCACCTTCAAAAGTTGGCTTATCTTGACCGGTTTAGGCAAAAAAGAGCTGATACCTGCATCGATTACTGCAGATAGACGATACTCTTCGCCATATTGTGCCGTCAGGATTATCGGGATCTCCTCATCTATGGTTCGAACGGCTCTCGCCATCTTTATACCGTCCATTTTCGGCATATCGAGATCGGTAACGATTATATCGGGCTTGCACTTCTCAAAAAGTTCGAGCCCTTTTTGTCCGTTTTCGGCGACCCATAGAGTCTTAACCCTTGGAGCCAGAAACGGTACTACTCTCCTTCTTGTATCTCTATCATCTTCGATATATAGCAGAGTACAACTCTCAAGAGGATTTTCAAGCTCCAAAAACTACCCTTTAAACTACTTCTTTGCCTTCTCGTACCCAAGCCCGGCATCTCTGCTCGGCTTCTATACTGTCCGGAGATGCCGGGACAGATACCGCGGGAGCGGTGTATACCGTTCATGCACCACTGACCTTGCGTAAAATCTGCTCCATGGGGCGGGCCAAGCACTGCGGCGCGCTGAAAAACATCCAAAAAATCGTGACGCCATCTCGGGGATACTCTCCTTCCGCCAAAATAGCGGAAGCCGGTAAATTCTACTCAATATCAGCTGCATCAGCTATATGCCTGTAAAAGCAAAAACTCTTCCAGTTTTCGCCATATAAAGAAGCATTTCGGCAAATTATGAAAATAATTTACACCGCATAAACAGGGGCTGTTGGAGAAAAATTCCGATAAGTTATTTAAGGTGCAGTTAGATATATTTTTTAAGTTTTAATGTTGAACTATCCGGTCTTGACGAGCTTTTGGGTATCGAGGAAGTATATATATGTATCTATCCTCTTCTTTTCCGGCATCAGGTGCAAGAGAGCCTCTTTGTATCTTTTCAGCTGCTCTTTGTATGAACTCAGATCGTGCGGCGTCGCCGTTTTATAGTCTATTATGACCCCGCTGTCGCCTTTGTCGACAAAAAGGTCGATTACACCGGCTCTGCCCCTGTAGACAAACGGCAGTTCATGGAAAATCTTCCCCTCTGTCAAAAAGAGATACTCCATATTCGATTTCGAAGCCTGAACGATCTTTTTCGCTCTCTGTGTATCGCACAGGGCTCCGTAGCGGTTCAGGAAGGCATCTTCGTCTTCGGTCTCCAGAAGATAGTGCACACCGAGTCCTAGATATATCGCTTCGAAATCGTTCGGTTCGTACTTTTCTAGCTCAGCCGCACACTCCTGGCGTCCGTAGCTTTTCGGAGTGTAGCTCAAAGCAGGCTGCGACTGCGGCCTCTTTTGAACCCTCTTCTCATATTTCAGCTCGCCTGCACTCAGCTCTTTCAGCCCCAGGAAACCGAACGCCGAAGATTTTGCCTTTTTCAAAACGAAAAGCGACTCCCTGGCGCGCGTGAAGGCGACATACGCCCGGTTCATCGCATCCTCGTCCCTCAACCTCTTTTCACGTGCAAGGGCTCTCGCATACTCTTCATCCACTGCTTCCCTGTTCTTGAACTTCACCCTGATATCTTTGAGCTCGATCGAACTGTAGTCGAAGATGAGAGAGGAGGTGTCGCTTCTAGAACTGCCGAGCCTGTCGAGCACTATGAGGTGTTCGAACTCGAGCCCCTTCGATTTGTGTATGGTAAGAACGTTTATACCCTCCACCTCGCCCGGCGGAAGCTCATCTTCATACCTCTCTATCTCGTAAACGAACTCGACCAGATCGTTCAGCGGTATCGCAAACTCCAGAAGCTTCATAGCAGCTTCGTCGAAAAAGCCGTACCGATCCATCATCTGTTTCAGCATCTCCGCGGGGCGGCCCATCTTTACCTCAGGCTTGAATTTCGGATCGTAGGGCCTTCCCGCAAGAGTAAGAGCGTTCAGCCTGTGCAGGGATCCATCCTCTCCTCTTTCGAGGCAAAGAAGCAGTCTCATCATCTCTATCATCGCCCCGGCTGTCGGCTGCTCGCTCACTTTTGCGCGTTTGTGGGTTGCTATATCTCTGCCGAAGCGCTCTTTTACATATTCGCCCACTTTGAGTATCTCTTTGTTGTCGTGCACCAAAACAGCTATTTCACTCTCCGGTACACCATTTGAAAAGAGGGTCCCGAGCGCCTCCCCCATCATCTCCAGCGGTTCGTCGCCCTCCCGGACTCTCACGTAGCCGCCTCTTTTATGGGCTATTTGCGGAGGCTTTACGTACTCGAAAGTACTGTTTACAAACTCCACTATCTCCGATCCGGAGCGGTAGTTGGTCTGAAGATGGTCGATCTTCACGCCGAACCTCTTGGCAACATAGCCGAAAAGCTCCTTCCGCCCTCCCCTGAAACGGTAGATGGACTGCTTCGTATCACCCACATAGAAGAATGTCCGATCACTGCCGCCGGCCGCGATTTCGGCTATTATCGGCTCGAAGATCCTGTACTGTGTAACGGAGGTGTCCTGAAACTCGTCGAACAGAATGTGCCCTATGCGCGCATCTAACCTGAAGTAGAGAAAGTCGGTAAAGTCATTTCGGCGCAGCAGGTCGTAGACGAGGTGCTCTATATCTTTGAAATAGAGCTGTCCCGCCCTCTTCATATGCGAAATACGCGCACTCCTGTAGCGGTTGTAGAGAGAGAAGATGCCGGAGAGGAAAAACCTCTCTTTGCTGTCGTAATATCTGCGGACCGCCTCTTTGAGTTCACCCAGCCAGATGTCGACTACCGGATCGTACACCTTTTTGTAATCCCAGTAGTTCAGACTCTCTTTCGGGAACCAACTCTTCGATATCACATCGGCGAGAGAGTCGAACCTCATCGTCTTTTTGGCCCGTTCGCTGACACCGCTCTCCAGAAAGAAGGCGCCTATTTTCCGGGCCGCTCTCATCGCCTCCTCTTCGTCGGCCGGCTCCACCGAAAATGTGAGGTCGGGAAGCTCTTTCTCCTTTTCGTAAAGCGTTTCGAAAAAGTCGATGAAGCTTCTGCTCTTCTGCTGCTCGAAACGGGCGAAATCGACGAGTCTGGCGTAACTTCTTTCGTCGAGCTCCTGAAGAAAACGTTCGAAAAACTCCTCTTTGGGCATGGCGGCTATCTCGAAGTCGCTCTGTACGCCTGCATACCAGCAGAACTTGCGCAATACCCGGTGGACGAACTTGTCGATCGTCATGATCTTGAGGTCCGCCGAGAGGAAACGGGCAAGTACCCTGGGGCGCCTCCTCTCTATCTCCTCTTCCGAAACTCCGCTCATCCTGGAGATTTCACGCACCATCTCCGGCTGTATCGACTCCAGTGAAGCGACAACTCTCTCCCTCATCTCACCCGCCGCTTTGTTGGTGAAGGTTATGGCCAGAATCTCGGAAGGGTTCGCACCGCCGAAAAGAAGCGAAAGATAGCGAGCCACCAGCGAAAATGTCTTACCGCTTCCGGCACTCGCACTCAGAGCCAGCAACCGCTCCATCGATCTCCCTTGGGCTTGAATTACCGCTATCATATCAAAATTTTCCCGCCGGCGTAAACGGGGCGCTCTTTTCAAGGTACATCCAAAGACTATGGGTTCAGGGGTTTTTGGAGGTGCCCCTGATATAATGAATACGACAGCCTGTAAACAGAGTGCCCACAGCGGCCCCTATCGGCAACCGAAGGAGGAGCCCATGAAAACGAAAGCGGACGAAAAGACCAGAGTATATCTCATCGGGAGCGGCATAGCCTCTTTGGCGAGTGCCTACTACCTGATAAACGATGCCGGCATAAACCCGGAGCATATCACTATATTCGAACAGTACCCGGTTACCGGCGGGGCTCTCGACGGTTCCGGAAATCCCGAAGAGGGCTACCTGATACGCGGCGGGAGGATGCACGAAAAGGAGTATCGTTGCTACTGGGATCTACTCTCCAACATCCCCTCCTACGACGACCCGAATGTCAGCGTCACCGAAGAGAGCATGGAGTTCAACAGCCGTTTCGTATCGCACGCACAGGCTAGACTGCTCAGAGAGGGGAAAAAGGTCGATCTCTCATCCTACGGCATCGGGAAAAAAGATCAGTTCCTGATGATGGAGCTTCTCTTTACACCAGAATCTGCACTTGCGGGCAAACGTATAGAGGAGTGGTTCACCCTCAGCTTCTTCTCCACCAATTTCTGGATGATCTTCACCACCATGTTCGCATTTCAGAAGTGGAGCTCACTTGCCGAGATGAGACGCTATATGCGCCGTTTCATGCACCTGATGCCGGGGCTGAAATATATAGGCGGGATTTTACGCACCAAATACAACCAGTACCACTCCGTAGTTCTGCCTCTGGAAAACTACCTGCGCGACAAAGGGGTCAGGTTCGAGCTCGAAACATGCGTTACCGACATCGACTTCGATCTCTCCAAAGAGCGCAAAACCGCTACAGCCATAGTGGTCGAGAGAGGAGGAGAGAGCGATACTATCATCCTTGAAAACGGAGATTTTCTCCTCTTCACCAACGGCTCCATAACGGAGAGCACCGATGCTGGCGACCTACACAGGGCGCCCGTTTTGAAGGGTGTAGACTCCTCCGGAGCGTGGAGACTCTGGAAGAGAGTCGCCCGGAAAGACCCGGCATTCGGAAACCCGGGAGTATTTTGCGACAATATCGACCTGCAGAAGTGGTACTCCTTTACAGTTACCCTGAAAGAGAGTACGTTCCACGACTATATGGAGGAGTTCACGGGAAACGTGGACGGCACGGGAGGGCTTGTGACCATGACCGACTCGAACTGGCTCATGTCGATAGTCATAGCCAGACAGCCACACTTTCCCGACCAGCCGAAAGATATAAAGATATTCTGGGGCTACGCTCTCTACCCGGACCGTACCGGCAACCATGTCAAGAAGCCGATGAGCGAATGCAGCGGGGAGGAGATACTCGAAGAGCTCTGGTACCATCTGAAAATCTTGGATCTGATGGAGCCGGTCATGCAAAGAGGCGGTGTGGTAAACGCGATACCGGTAGCGATGCCGTTTATAGACAGTCTTTTCATGCCCAGAAAGCCCGGAGACCGCCCGAAGGTGATTCCGGAAGGCTCGACAAACTTCGCTTTTCTCGGACAGTTCACCGAGATAGAGGATGACTGCGTATTTACCGTGGAATACTCGGTCAGAAGCGCCCAGGAGGCGGTATACGGACTCTTTGATTGCGGCAAGGAGCCGTTCGAGGTATATATAGGGGCCCACAACCCGCTCAATATGCTCAAAGCGGCGGCAGCCATCAGCTCATAGACGGGACTTCAACTCTTTTATGAGCTCCTTCTGGCGCTTGTATATGTAGTCGAAAATGTAGCTTTCGCAAATGTCATCGGGCTCCAGCAGTACGATGACTTTGTGGAACTCCTTCTCATTTCTGTTGAAAAGGACATCTCCATCCACGGTGATGTTCACGAACCCCTCTTCGTTCTCCCAGGGAAGTTTGAAAGAGAGCTCCGCACTGCGCCCTTTGAGCTCATTCTCTTCGAACTTGTCCGGATTGAAGAGTACGGCGATGGAGTTTATCGAGATATCGTGTATATAGCCTGTGTAGTGGCTCTTTCCGAACTTCAGCGTAACCGGAAGCCTGGAGGTTACGGTAACACGTGTATGTTTGCGGTTGTTGACGGATGTCTTCATCGACTTCAGATTTTTCAATATTGCAAGAGGCCTCGAGCCGTCGATGAAGTGTACATCCGCATGAACATCCGAAGGCAGGTGTGCGGACTGCAGCACCACCTCTTTTTCGCTCTCCATTACAAACTTCTGTATCTTCTCGGCCGTGACGATTACCTTATCCTCTTCCATCTTGAGTATTTTGGTTGGGGTGCTGATGGGAAGCCCCTTGTAGATATTGAGAAGCTTCAGCGGCAGCTGACCCGCCATTATATTTGTAAGAAACTGGCGCAGTACATCCGTATCTTCCCCCTTCTCGTCACTGCTCGATACTTTATATATTCCAAACTCTTTGGTGTCGGCGACACTGATCGACCCCGCATACTCCTTCTCTATCAGGTTTATCATGGAGTTCAGGTCTCCGTTTCCAATCTCTATGAGAGTGAAATCTAGTGCGGGTACGACTCCTTCGGAGAACTCTTTCACATTCATCTGTGTAATGAAAAACGAAATCCTCTTTTGAAGCTCTTCCCCGGAGATATCCTCAAACAGTACAAGTGCCATATCTGGCTGCCAGAGGCCGTAACTTTCGAAATTGTCGAAAACTTTCAGAAGGAGCTCGTTCAGCTCCTTTTGGACCGTGTGGGCCGTCATCCAGTCAAAACCCTCCACGATCTGCGTATAGTTTTTCATTCTGATCATCAAAAGAGAGAGCGGCACCGACATATCTATATGCTGCGCCATCTTGTCTTTCAGCCGGTCTATAAACTCTATACGAGTAACATGCGAAGGAGCCTCGTTTTGCGAAGAGTCGAGTTCCAGAATCGTAAAGAGAGTCTCTTTCGAAGAGCTGTCGACCTCCTTGCAGACCATAAGAGGGTGCTCCCGGTACTCTACGGTTTTGAGCTGACGTTTCGATTCACTCTCGATGAGCGGTGAGAAGAGTTCCGACAGCTCCCGGGCCGCATCTTTCGTCTTGTCGATACCGAAGAGTTCTCTTGCACGCGCACTCATATAGACTATCTGTCCGCTGCTGCCGTAGAGCAGCTTCGCCGGACCCATCTCTGCAATCTTGTGAAGCTGTGCCGTTCTGCTGCTCTCCTGAAGCCTCTCTATCAGGGAGGGAAGAACGGTTACGAGAATCTTTGCAAGTTCGTCCGAGGTGTCAGGCAGGGCATAAACACCGAACAGGCGGTGCTTGACGGCAAACTCCATCACGGCGGGATCTTTGGGATCGGTGCCAAAGAGAAGAGCCTGCCAGAAATGGAGCTTTTTCAGCCGCTCCATACACTCTTCCGCCCGCTTCAGATCGTTGTCGATAAAGAGAAGTACAAGGTGGGGGTGACTATCCGGCTCCAGCCTCTCTGTTTCGCCACAGGACGAAACGGTGCAGATATTCCCGTACGGGCCGCACCATCTCTGCAGATCGCCCTTCATTTCGCCTACCGCCAGGGTCCTGAAAAGTTTGAAACGTTTTAGAAACAGTTCGTTGTTCATCGGAGTTCTTTCATTGCGCCTGCACGAAAGAGACTCATGCAGACATATAGTGGTATGAAAATGTTCTTTTTCGCAATATTATAACCTATCTGCCCGACACTTATCTCGACCTGCCGCAAGCGACCCTGAAATCACAGTAGCGGCAGGCCGACTCATCCTCCGTTTTCCCATACTTCAAAATCTCTGTGGAGAGAAGCCCGGCCAGCACCTCTTTGAGCCTCTCTTCATCTTCCGATGTATCTACGGCTATCGTCTCTCCGCCGTACAGATCGATATATAGAGTCTCGACACTCTTGTCCGGATAGACCGATTCGGCCCAAAGACGGTAGAAGAGGAGCTGGAAATCGTTCTCCTCTTCAAGCAGTTTGCCGATCTTTTTGGAGGTTTTGTAGTCGATAGCACGCACCGATCCGTCGGAAACGTCGACCCGGTCTATCTTTGCGCTCAGCCTGAAGTCCGCAAACCCTACCTCGCACCAATCCTCCACTATCGGCTGTTCGGCCGAACTGAACTCCTCAAAATCGAGCTCGCAAAATCTCTTTAGACGCTCCTCCCACTCTATGGATACCTCCAGGCGCTGCATCTGCTTTTGCGTACTTTTGTAGAGCCGGTCCATAACGAATGCGAAGTACTCCTCTTTCGAAGAGATCTGCGATTTCGACCGCGCGGCGGCTTCGAGTGCGGCGTGTATAAGCGAACCCATACTCTTCTCTTCGCTCTCAGGTGCCCTGATGTTCAGAATATACTTGTAGTAGAAGCGTCTCGGACAGAGAAGAAAATCTTTCAGCTTGGTGGGTGTGAGTCTGCGGTCGCTTCTGAACGGATTTACCGACTCCGGCACCTCTTCGAAGAGAGGGGTCACCCTGTGCGAAGGAGCTATGATCGGCCTGTAAAGAGCATCCGAGACGGCGGGATCGGGGAGTTTCAGCTCCTTTAAAAAGCGGCTTGCGGAAGCCTCTTCGTTTTTCACGTAGCATACCGCGCACCTTTCGCTTTTGAGCATGAGAAGATAGTAGTAGTTCTTCTGCAGACTCTCTTTGTCGCTGCGTGTCGGCATATCCGCATGGCGCCTTATGACGGAGTTTAGAAAGAGATCTTTCTCACCCACTTTCGGCACGGTATCTTCATTGAAATCGACAATGACAACTCCGTCGAAGCTCATGCCCCGGCTCTCGAGCACTCCCATCACCGTTATCTTTCCGCCGCCGACATCATCGAGGCTGAGACTCTGAACTCTCTGAAGCCAGCTGTGAAGTATGTTTAGCGGAGACTCCTTTTCAAGAAGAGGCGCCAATCTTTTGAAGAGGAATTTCGATTCGTCTATAGCCTCATGTTCACGGGGAGATATCTCCAGACCCTCTATGAACTCCATAAAGGTTGCGAAACCGGTAACCTTTTCGAACCTTTGAAGAAGGCCGCTTCTTAGAGCCTTCTCTTCCGCGGCGGCGCTTCTGGAGGTCAAAGCGTCGTAAAGATCGGCAAGTCCCCTGTAGTAGCGGCTCTGGGTAAACGGCGTACCCATAGCATAGTTGAAATTCTTCTGCGTATCAAAAAGTTTCAGATATTCGGCAAACGACTCATCCGGCAATATGACGGCGATTTTGTCCGGATCAGCGCCCTCTTCCACAAACCTCTCTACCGATTTGAGCACAAACGCCGCCTGGTCGATCCTCTCACTGAACGATGCGACATCGACCCGCTCCGGAACGAACGGAGGAAGAGGCTCTTGGGAGAGAGTCTTTTTCGTGCTCCACTCCACTACATACTTCATACCGCTCTCTAGCCTCTTTTCAGGATCGACTCTCTCGAGCAGCTTTCTGTTGAAGGGGGTGGCTGCGAAATGCAGAAATAGCGGAGTCTCTACTCTATCGAGCAGCGATATTTCAAAACGGCTCAGATATCCGTCCACATGGATATCGATACGTGAAAACTGTGCAAGGAACTTCTCGTTGAGCCTGTAGTTCTCTATCGTTATACGGTCTATGAGCCGCTCTTTCCGCAGTTCGGCCGCATATCTGTCGTAAATCTTCTCCAGCAGCGTGAGATGATCATCGAAGTCGGCATATGTATCGGCGGCGTGAAGAGCATCCATACTCACCTGCTCCGCGAACATCTCTTCGAAAAAACGGAACAGGAAGCTGCTGTTTTTCAGAAAACCCAGAAACTCCCTCTCGAACCCCAGCGCGCTTATATCGAGATCTTTTACGGCACGATAGAGGTAGAGCACCCTGCTCTCTTCATCTACGAAAGCCCTCCCCTCTACGACGATACAGCGCCGTATGAACTCCTCCATCGTGTAGAGTTTGGGCAATAGCGCACTATCTTTGCCGGCGATGAAGTCGCGAATCCGGCGCGAAGTGGAAAATACTACGCAATCCATCACTCCACCCGCTCAAAAATTCCGAGTCTGCGGTTTTTGACGATATTGCGATACGGCAAAACCACTCCGTGCATAGAGATGTAGACACCCGGTTCCAAAAAGTTCAGGGCCGTCACTGCCGATGAGAGGTTTGCGACCGCCTCCACCGGGTCGATCGAAAAGGGGACCATCGCACCGGTAAGAACGACCCTTTTGCCGCCATCTTCTCCAAGCCTTGCATCTATCGCCGCCGCGCTTTTGTGCATCGTATCGGTACCGTGGACGACTACGATACCGGTTTCGCCGGCGCTGCAGACTTCATCGCAAAGGAGCTCACGGTCTGCATCGTCCATCTCGAGGCTATCCTTGTATAGCACCCCCTTTACAGCTATTTCACATCCGATCCCAATCGGTTTCAGAGCCTCCTCTACGGCCATGTCGTCTGCGGGGACGAAGAGTTCTCCTTTTACCGGATCGTATCTTTTGTTGAATGTTCCGCCTGTGTTTATGATTTTATACAACTCTACCGACCTTTTTAAACACTGATGTTATGCAAAGCTCGAGCAAAGCCCAAGCTTTGGTGGGGACTGGCCGTCCCCTGCACCCCCCTAAAGCTTCGAAATCGTAGATTTCGAGATGACGTTACGCTTTTGCATAACGTCTGTAAATCAGTCAAAGATGGGCACATCATAGAAATCTTTCCCGATTATACCTCACAAACTAACCCTTTAGCAGCTTGGGAAGTTCCGCAATCGAGTCCAGCAGGCAGTCGGGCTCTATACCCAGGGTCAGATCTTCCTCGCGAAACTTTCCGGTCTTTACCTGGCAGGCCCTTATGCCGGCCTTCTGCGCACCCTGGACGTCACTCTCTATATCGTCTCCGACCATAAGCGCCTCATCGGGCTTAACGCCCATGGAGTCACATGCCAGACGGAAAAAATTGCGGCTCGGTTTTCCCAGAATAGTCGCCTCTTTCTGTGCCGCAAACTCGAGCAGTGCCACAAATCCTCCGGCATCGAGACTGAGATAGCCGTCTCTGTCTTTGAAATAGCGGTTCTTGGCGATGGCGAGGAGCTGGGCACCCTCCATCAGGTGACGGAACGCACGGTTGAGATTTTCATATGTAAAGTCGGTATATGCGTCGGCGACCACGACATAGTCGGGCTTTTCGCTTTCATACTCCGCAAACGTACCTGCTACCTTCTCGTAGAGCAGAAAAAAGCCGGTCGCTCTCTTCTGCTCCAGAAATGCGGCTGCCGCGTCGAGGGCGGTGAATATCGTATCGTAACCTATATTGAAGCCCATCTTTCGGAGCTTCTCGTAAACCATCTCACGGGTTTTGCGCGTCGTATTCGTTATGAAGCGGACCGGGTATCGGCTCTGAAGCTCTTCTACCGCCTCCAAAGCACCTTCAACCGGTCTGTCACCTTCGTAGAGTACACCGTCTATATCAAGCAGAAGCCCACTGATTTCACCTATACTCTTCATGGCACACCCCCAGGTAAGGCATAATAATTTATTATAGCATAACAGACGGCCGGTAAATGACGATATATTCTACCGGCAGTGCTTGTTGCAAAGAGGCTACAGCGAGTAGAAACAGTACCGGTCTGTTAACATAAAACGGCCTATACCGCTTAACATCGGTTAAAATGAATGGTACAATAACATCATGAATGAGATCATACGCAAAAATCCGCGCCTGAGAATAATGTTGAAACATGTGGAGCCCCTGATCAGAAACTATATCGATATGGCGCAGTATGATTTCACCCGGTACGGCCTTCACTCCAGCGCCGTTTTGGTGCAGGCCCCTTTACGTATGCTTCTGACGCTTGAGAAGAATACGCGCAAAACCGATATGGTCATGGCACTCGACCAGGATCTCTTTTTCGTCATATATCACAACACCCCTCTTTCGAAGGGTGAAATCGCATTCAAAAAGATTCTGCGCCTTTTCGCCAAAGAGGTGGAGGAGGGGAGTGTCGCGGCGGCGATCATGGAATTGGGGGAGGAGAAGATATCACCTGAAGATGTGATCGCCAGGCTTGTAATAGCACTGCACGAGGCGAAAAAGAGCGAAAACCCCACACTCTTTCCCGCCTCCAGGATAAGACTCTAACCCTCTTCGACCTCGTTTAGCAGAACACCTATGATGTCACTCATCGTCAAGATGCCGTATATCTCGTTCTCATCTATGACAAGCAGCCTCTTGATGCTGTTCTTGACCATCATTCGGGCCGCATATTTCATGTCGAGCTTTCTGGATACCGATATGGAGGGTGTTGAAGCTATATCGTAGACGTTCAGCAGATCTATATCTCCATCCTCGGCCACTATGGATTGTAGAATGTTTTTGAATGTGACAAGCCCGTATGCTCCGTTTTCGCAGCTCTTTTCGACAATTACCGCTTTAACTTTGTGTTTTTTCATCAGCATAAGCGCTTCCCTGACGGGAGCCATCTGGGAAACCATAACCAGCCTCTCTTTCGGCGTCATTACCTCTTCCACCAGCATATCGTCCTCCTTTACAAAATCTCTTTTATCTCGTTCTCGAACTTATGGAGCTCTTCGATATTGAGCCCCGCCACATGCGAAACAGGTATCGTAAACGCGAGTGAACTGTTTTCGTCGCTTTGCATATCCATCTCCTCTTTCAGCGCTTTCATGACACGCATAGATATCTTACGCGGAAGGATGAACAGAAGCATGGAAACACTCTCTTCAAGCGTAAGTCCGAAAAATATCTTCTTCTCCTTCAGGCCGAGGTTGCGGCCGCGGATAATGGTGACGGCACCGGCTCCCGACTCCTTGGCGGTTTTTACCGCCTCCTCTTCCCTCTCTTCGGGCACTATGGCCACCAGTACGACAAACTTCATGCGGTCTCCTTGCTGTGGATTGGTTTTTTGGAAGCGTAGTGTGCGTAGATTCCATACCCCATAACCGTCAACATCGGGAAAAGAGATGCGAAGGCTATGAGCCCGAAACCGTCGATCAGCGGGTTTCTTCCCTCTATATTTTCGGCAAGCCCCAGTCCCAGAGCGGCAACGAGTGGAACCGTGACCGTAGATGTCGTAACACCTCCGCTGTCATAGGCTATCGGAATGATATATCTGGGTGCAAAGTAGGTCATGACGATGACAAGTATGTAACCCGCTATTATATAGTAGTGTATCTGGTCTCCGACGACGATACGGTAGGCCCCCAGAGCTATGCCGACGGCCACGCCCAGAGCGACCGCCGTGCGGAGCAGACCCTGGTTTATGCGCCCCTCGCTCACCTCCTGAGCCTTGATGGCGATCGCCAGAAGTGCGGGCTCAGCCATCGTGGTAGAAAAGCCGATCAGAAATCCGAAAAGATATATCAGCAGATCGTTCTTCATGGCGGTAAGTTGAAACGCTATGGTCTCTCCTATCGGGAAGAGCCCCATCTCCAGCCCCAGGATGAAGGCATACAGACCCAGTATCACCATAACTATACCGACTGTGATCTTGTGCAGATGCGCCACCGCTTTTTTGATGACCATATACTGAAAAAAGAAGATCACCGCCAAAATCGGTACAACATCCCTCACCACCGCCGCCAGGTCCCAAAGAATATCTTCTGCAGAGAAACGCTCTTTCGACTCTACCGTCTCTCGTATCGCCTCTTCCATGACGGCAAACGAAGCCGAGGCGTTTTCGGGAGATACTGCGTAGACCAGGATGCCGTAGAGCTGTACGAAGATCATCGGCGTAAGAGAGGCGAAGGCGATGAGTCCGAATCCGTCTATAGCAGGGTTTCTGCCTTTTATCGAGGAGGCCAGACCTATACCCAGCGCCGCCACGAGCGGCACTGTTACGGTGGAGGTTGTGACACCGCCGCTGTCGTAGGCAAGTCCGATGATCTCTTTGGGAGCGAAAAAGGTGACGGTTACCACAAGAATATAGCCGGCAATGATGTAGTAGTGTATCGGATGGCCGACAACTATCCTGAAGACTCCGAGCGCTATTGCGAAACCGACGGAAAAGGCTACGGTCATCCGAAGAAAAAAGGCGTCAATCTTCCCCGCGCTTATGGCTGCAGCCTTGTCGGCGATCGCAATCAGGGCAGGTTCGGCCACCGTTGTGGAAAAACCTATTGTAAATGCGAAAAGAAGAAGCCAGAAGAGTGACCCCTTTTTGGCGAAATCGACGGCGAGATTCTCACCTATCGGGAATATTCCAAGCTCCAATCCCCTTATAAAGAGTGCCAGTCCCACCGCCACTATCAGCAGGCCGGCAACTATAGAACCCGGATTCTCCGGCATGCTCTGCACCACTGCCGCCTGGAAAAAGAGCACTACCGCTATTATCGGCAGAAGATCCCTGAAAGAGTTTTTCAGATCTTTCAGAAAAACCCTCATCGACTCCGCTATCATACTTCCCCTTACGAGTCAGGTTTTTGATGATTGTAACAGTTTTTATGCGACATAGCCGTTTTTTTCCCCTATAGGAACCGAAACATTTTCGCGGTGTTAAAAAAAGTATCAGTCCATATAGTCCTGTTTTTGAACACAAATAGATTTCACCATGGCAAAAACAGTCGCTTTACGATGCTACTTATGGTTATCATAAAAATTATTTTATCATTTGTTATAATTACACTGCTCATTTTAATCGCCCAAATGCCGATATTATTTTAAGCCGCAACTTTCGGAAAGGACCGGATGAAGTATCTGCTGAAAAAGAACCTCTGGACGCTCTTTTACATTCTGCTCGGGATGGGTCTCGCTCTGCTTCTGCTCATATCCTATATGCAGTACAAAAACGTGGAAAAAGATCTGCGCGCGGAACTCTCATACCTGAGCAGATCCACCAGTGAAGCGACAAACCACTACTTCATCCAGCAGGAGATACTCCTAAATGTACTGGACAGGCACCTTTTCGAAGATGAAGAGATAAAAGATAGGGATCATGTTAAGAGGCTTTTTGCGAACCTCCTTCAGATAAACCCCGCACTGGCAGGCATCTCCGTCAGCGATCCGGATGGAAATATAATTCTGTTGAGCAAAGCTCGCAACTTACGAAATCCTATCAATCTCAAACACTCCAAAGAGAGCTGCCACGCATTCGAAAAGGCTCTGGTTGAAAAAGCCATGGTAGTCGGAAGGGCTTTTTACGACAAAGCGCTTAACGAGTGGATACTTCCCCTGCACAAAGCTGCCAGAGACGACAGCGGTAGAGTGGTCGCCGTCCTCTCGGTGGGCCTTCACCTCAGCAGTGCCCGCTCGATCTGGCAAGCCTACACCGACGCCGGTACGGAGCTGGAGATATTTCTGGACGACTCATGGTACCGCATCTACCACAGTGACAAGCCTCCGGAGAGATATCCGGAGCTCTACAACAAACCGATAACCGAGCAGGAGCGATACATCTTCGAGGGAGGCAAAGCTTTGGAAACAGAAGCCGAAACCTCATTCGAAAAGCTCAAGAAAACAGCCTCCCCGGCAGTTGTACTGCTGACTATACCCGGTGAAAAATCCTACATTATAAGCTGGCAGTATATTCCGAAATACAGACTCTGGATACACTACCATATGCCTACCGAAAAGATCCTGGAGAGGGTGAAGAACTACTGGCTGATAAATATAGTCTCGTTCATCTTTATCTTCATAGTGGTCTACTATCTCTTCTATACGATAAATGCGATCGAGAAAAGAAAATCGAAAGAGCTGCTCTATCAGGCTATGCACGACTCTCTCACCAATCTTCCAAACCGAATGTATCTGCAGAAAAAGATCGACTCGTGGATCTATGACGGAGCGCCCCCGTTCAGTGTCGGTTTCATCGATCTGGACAACTTCAAGAATATAAACGACAGCATAGGGCACCACTACGGAGATCTCATACTCGTAGAGGTTGCGAAACGGCTCAAAGCCTCGATGCCGAAAGGGACCATGGTCATCCGTCACGGAGGAGACGAGTTCATCATGCTATGCCACGAGTACGACATAGACAGGCTGAGTGAAAACGCCCGCCTTCTGATCGAAGCGATTTCCCAACCATATGAGGTGGAGGGTATGGAGTTTACGGTTGGTGTCAGCATAGGCATAAGCCGCTATCCGCTCGACGGTACGAAACTCTTCGAACTTCTGAGTGCCGCGGATATCGCGATGTACCACGCCAAGCGCTCGAAAAACAGTTTCGCCTTTTTCACAAGTGAGCTGAAAGCCCAGAGAAACAGGTACTCCATTATGGAACATGAACTCAGAAACGCCATAGAGAAAGAGGAGCTCACCATTGTCTACCAGCCGCAGATAAGAAAAGACGGAACACTGCACGGCGTAGAGGCTCTGGTGAGGTGGGAAAACAGAAAACTGGGGCACATCCACCCGGAAGAGTTCATAAAGATAGCCGAAGAGAGCGGTCTCATGCCCAAAGTCGGCCGATATATCGCAGCACATGCTATCAGCGAGATCGACTCTCTGCAGCGGAAGCTCGGCACGAAATTCTGTCTTGCCATAAACATCTCCATCAGGCAGCTCAACGAAAAAGGGTTCGTAGAGAGTTTTCTGGAAATAATAAGGGAAAACTCTATTGATCCCTCCCATATCGTAGTCGAGATCACCGAATCACTCTTTATTGAAGAGTTGGAGTTCATTCTCGCTACTCTTCATGAGCTTAAAAGAGAGGGGCTTAATATATCCCTCGACGACTTCGGAACCGGGTACTCCTCTCTCGGTATGCTCAGAAAACTCCCGATCGACGAACTCAAGATCGACAAGAGCTTCATCGAAGCACTGCCGGACGACAACGAGTCTGAAGCGATGGTAAAAGCGATCATAACATTGGGCAAAACACTCGGATTCTCCATTCTGGCAGAGGGTGTCGAAGATGAAGAGCAGTTTATCAGGCTCAACGAACTAGGCTGCGACCTCTACCAGGGATACTTCTTTTCGAAACCTCTCAGCCTGGATAGGCTTGAGCTTTTCATAGGCTCGCACTGCAGCCCGGCAGGCTGTACCAGACAGTAAAGCAGGACCGTTTCTGATATAATTCCGCTCCTACAATCCCATAACAGAAAAGAGAGATAAAGCGATTCGGATGCGGCAGACCATCAGCAGAGTCAACAGTATCGACAGAGGCATAATCTTCATGCTCGCCAGTGCGCTCATATCAGCACTCAACGGTGCCGTAGCGAAGATACTGGGCGACGATCTGAGCGCAATGGAGATCGTCTTTTTCAGGAACATCATAGGGGTGCTAATCATACTCGTAACACTTCGCCACACTCCCGCGCTGCTCCCCGGCGGCAGACTCCACCTTCTTCTGCTCAGGGGCCTTTTCGGTTTCAGCGCGATGATACTATTTTTCTACACGATAACGACGATTCCCCTCGGCGAAGCGATCACGCTCAACAAAACCTCGCCTCTTTTCGTTGCGATAATCGCATTTTTTCTCATGAAAGAGCGTCTGAATCTCTATGCTATACTCGCTTTGATAGTCGGCTTTACCGGAGTGGTATTCATAGCTAAGCCGACGGGCCTTGGGATGGGCTTCGAGCACTTTCTGGGACTTATGGGAGGCTTTTTTGCGGCATGCGCATATGCGACGATCAAGCGCATAAGAGATATCTACGACGCACGTATAATCGTACTCTCTTTCGTCGGGATGGGAACCCTGCTGCCGCTGCTGCTCTTTGCGGCGGCACCCTATGTGGATCCTCCAGAAGAGCTCGCCTTTCTCTTCCCGGACTTCGCTCTTCCATCCTCTTCGAGAGTATGGCTTCTGATCGGGGTAATGGCGGTCATCTCCACACTTTCGCAGTGGCTTCTTACAAAAGCCTACTCCCTGGGGCGCGCCGGTATCGTCGGAGCCGTAAGCTACGCCAACATCCCCTTCGCCGTAGGCTTCGGCTTCATGCTCGGAGACCCCTTCCCGGACCTTTGGGTCTGGCTGGGCATCGGAATGATAGTCGCTGCCGGTCTACTGCTCAAAAAGGGGTAACTGTTCAGTTCACCACAATCTAGAAACATAGCAGTTTGAAATCGTTATGATGCTTGTAACCAGGTGGTTTCGGGAAAACTTTAGCCGTACCCGTAATATGCGTCGACTGTTTCCCCGAAACGTATGGCTGCAATGATCGTAACGGACTCTTCTATTCTATCTCTATTTCGAGATTCGGGTCATAAATCCACACCCTCCCAGAACTCGTCGTAGCTCAGGTTTGTCTGGGCGTTCTCATCTACCATGCTATTTCGGGCCAGCTCCGTATGCGCCTCTTCGAAATATCTCTCCAGCGCCTCTTCTACTAAGGTTTTCTGCCGTATAGGGCTTAAGTTTGAAAATTACAGTATTAATAATCGTATTGTAGTATAATCCGAGGCAAAAAAACGGGACCGGAGTATGGGTAAAGAGGCAAAAAAGCTGGTTATTTTCGATCTGGACGGAACGCTCATAGACAGTGTTCCCGACCTCGCATCATCCGTCAACCGTACCCTGGAAGAGCTTGGCAGGGAAAGCTTTCCGGAAGATACGGTAAGAGAGTGGGTCGGAAACGGAGCGCAGACTCTCATAAGGCGTGCTCTCGGTCTGCAAGAGAGCGATGGGGGTGATCTTTTCAAAGAGGCGCTGGCACTCTTTCTGGACCATTACTCGAAAAATCTGACAGAAAAGAGCATACTCTATCCGGGAGTGGAAGAGACGCTCGAAAGAGTCGCTTCCGGCGGTCTGAAGATGGCGGTGGCCACCAACAAACCGGAGCCTTTCGTCAAGCCTATACTCGAACACTTCACTATCTTCCACCGCTTCGACCAAATCGTCGGGGCGGAGACGGTACCGAGGAAAAAGCCCCATCCCGACCCGCTTCTGCATATCTGTAAAAATCTTGGGATAGAGCCGTCGGAGACTCTGATGGTCGGAGACTCCAAAAACGACATACTCGCCGCCAAAAGTGCAGGCATCGAGTCGGTTGCGGTGAGCTGGGGCTACAACTACGGTGAAGATATTGCGCTCTACGCTCCCGACCACATCATAGAGAGTCTCGAAGAGCTGCCGAAGCTTGCAGGAGCGGCTGATGGCGGCTAAGGTAGCGATAGTGGGAGGAGGGGTCTCGGGTGTCACATCCGCCCTGATACTCGGAAGGCTCGGCGTCGACGTCACACTTTTCGAAAAGAGCCGTTCGCTTGTGAGCGGCCCGCCGTTTTGCCACCTCCACGCAGGAGGCAACCTATACAGGGAGATCTCCGACGGACAGTGTCTGAAACTGCTGGAGCAGTCGATAGATTTCGCACGTTTCTACCCTTACGTAGTCGACTACCGCCCCACGGTCATCGCCACCCCCCAAAGCGACCCCTACGATCCGAAAGATCTGATTCCCAGGCTTCAAAAGCTCAGGAAAGAGTATGAAAAGATAGTCGAAAACGATCCCGAAAGCGCCGTTCTCGGCCCGCCGGAGCACTATTTCAGACTCTACGAAAAATCCGACCTTCTGAAGCTTGCATCGCTCGAAGCCCCCAAGACCCCCTCCGGTGCCGACGAATGGATGATAGCGGCGGCGAAAGAGGTAGACCTCGAGACTCTGAAGTTTCCGCTCATTCTGGTGCAGGAGTACGGACTCAACCTCTTCAGGCTCTCAGCCGGGGCCACCCTGGCTCTAAGCGCCCTCCCCAACGTCCACCTCAAAACTTCTGCGCGTGTAAAGGAGCTCAAAAGAGGGCCGGACGGATGGAGAGTCGAGTGGGAGGAGTCGGGCCGGTCACTCTGCGGCAGCTTCGACTACCTCGTCAACGCCGCCGGTTTCAAAACCGCCGATCTCGACGCCACCGCCGGCATATACAGCAGGAGGCTCATAGAGTTCAAGGCGGCCTATGTCACGAAGTGGAGCACACCCCTTCAGTGGCCTGAGATCATCTTTCACGGAGAGAGGGGAACCCCGCGCGGCATGGGGCAGTTCACCCCCTACCCGGGAGGATATTTCCAGCTTCACGGAATGACAAAGGAGATAACGCTCTTCGAAGAGGGGCTTGCAAAGCCTGAAAACCCGCTCACCCCTCCGAAACTTCCGGAAGAGTTCCAAAAAAAGATCGAAGAGGGGTGGGAGTGGAGCGAAGTTGAACGAAGAACCGAAGCGGCGATAAGACACATAGCACGCTTCATCCCCTCTTTTGAGAGTGCCGAGACCGCCTCCGTACCGCTCTTCGGAGCGCAGCAGATACCGGGAGACGACCCCGCTTTGAGGGTAGCCGAAGTGGAGTTTCCGGCACCACGCTACGCCAGGTGCGAAATAGTCAAGGTCTCATCCAGCCTCGATATGGCCGAAGCGATCGTTCAGGATATGCAGAGAGAAAAACTGCTGGGAAGCATTCTGCCCTCCATAGCCTTCCCCCACATCAACATACCGCACGAAAGGGCCCTTCAGACACTGGCCTCACGCCTGGCCGAAGAGCGCGGCTACCCGGTAGATGTCTCCAGAAGAAGCAGGTTCGAACCGCTCTAGGAGAGTTGCGGTTCAGGCCGAACGGGCACCGTTGCCGTTCACTTTGAAACACCCTCGTGCCCGGCAACTCTTTGCATCGGCTTCTCTGTCGTACTCTTCTCGTACCCGAGAGCTCCGGCTATCTCCTCCTCTTCGAGAACTATCCCCTCCGGCGCCTTTTGACTATGCAGCTGTATAGCCGTCTGCTTGTAGTTCGGCTCGAACGATTTGGGATCGAACAGCGACTGCGTGAGGGTGTTGACAAGCTGGGTATTGAAGTGGAACGGGACAAATACACTCCCCTCTCTTACCGCTTCTGTGACCCTGACTATGACGTTTTCCACCCTTCCCCTAGGAGAGCTCAGCGCTATTCTGTCGCCGGACTTCACCTGAAGCTTTCGTGCATCTTTGGGGCTCAGCTCCACCCACGCTTCGGGCGCCAGGTCTTCCAGTATCTTTATGGTTCCGGTCTTGGTTCTGGTATGAAACTGCTCAACCGTTCTTCCGGTATTTAGAATGAGCGGGAAAGATGTGCAGATATCCTCCTCCATCGGGCGCCACTCGCTGAAGACAAACTTCGGTTTTCCACCTTCGTTTCTTGTCGGCATCCCCTCGTAGTAGAGGCGCGGCGTACCTTCCGGGTGCTCTTCGTTACAGGGCCACTGTATGCCGCCGAGACGCTCTATCTTTTCGTAGCTCATCCCGCTGTAGTCGCAGAGCCTGCCGCGGCTGACTCTCTTCCACTCTTCGAACGCATCCTCCGGGCCGCTCCAGCCGTCGAAGAGAAGCTCGTACTTTCCGTCGAAATATTTCGAAAACTCCACCACTATATCGAAATCGCTCTTGGAGTCCATGTAGTTGGGTACAGACTTCTTTGCGAGGTTGCAACGCCTCTCGGAGTTGGTGTAGGTTCCACTCTTTTCGCTCCATGTAGCGGCACCGAAGAGTACGTCGGCAACCTTTGCGGTATCACTCATGAAGCTGTCCTGCACCACAAGAATATCGAGCTTCTCGAGAGCTCTTCTGAGCCTCGGCTGGTCTGGATAGCTGACTAGCGGGTTGGTGGCGACCACCCAAAGCGCCTTTATCTCGCCCCTCTCTATAGCCTCTATGATCTGCGGATATGCGTAGCCGCGTGAATCGGGCACAAGCTCTTCGGGCACCCCGACTATCCTGGCATACTCCGCCCTATCTTCGGCGCTGGCGAAATTTCTGTAACCGGGTATGGAGCTCGTAAATCCGCTCTCCCTGGTTCCCATCGCGTTGCACTGGCCCGTTATGCTCATGGGCGACCCGCCCGGTTTTCCGAGGTTCCCGGTCATGAGGGCGAGGTTGACTATGGCACTTACGGTATCCGTACCCATCGCGCTCTGGTTTACACCCATCGTCCATGCGCTCATCGCGGCGTCGGCTCCGGCATAGAGCCCTGCCACCCTGTACAGCGTCTTCACATCTATACCGGTTATGTGCGCCACCTCCTGCGGCGGATACTTCTGAATCTCCTTCAAAAACTCCCTGTATCCCTCCGTTCGCTCCTTTATGAACTTCTCGTCCATCCACCCCTGCTCCCAGATTATGTAGCAAAGACCGTTGATCAGGGCAAGATCGGTTCTCGGTTTTATCGGCAGATAGATGTCGGCCATGTTGGCGGTTTTGGAGTGGCGCGGGTCGACCACTATTATCGTGGGTTTTTTACCCCTTATCTGCCTGTTTCTGGCTATGTGGAGCTTCAAAATCGGGTGGTTGTCGGCGATGTTGGCGCCTATCAGCATTATAACTTCGGCATGGCTGAAATCTTCGTAGCAGCCGGGAGGGCCGTCGCTGCCGAAACTCTGCTTGTAGCCCATGACCGCACTCGCCATACAGAGGGTCGTGTTGCCGTCGTAGTTGTTGGTCTCGAGCCCGAGCTGCACGAACTTTCCGAGTGTATAGAACTCTTCCGTCAGAAGCTGGCCGGTCGAGATGACCGCGACTGCCCTCTTTCCGTGCTCCTTCTGAATAGACTTGAACTTTTCGCTCACCCTCCCGAACGCTTCGCTCCACTCTACCTGCCTGAAGCCCTCGCCATCTCTCACCATCGCCCCGGGCAGACGGGTGGGAGCCCTTACCATCTCATGTTCGCTCAGCCCCTTGGGACAGAGTGTACCGCGGTTTACCGGATGGTCGGGATCGCCCTTGACATAGACCGGGTCGCCGTTCTTTACACCTATGTAGAGGCCGCAGCCCACCCCGCAGTAGCCGCATGTCGAGCGCACCCACCTCTCCGGCGCCCTCTCTTTCGCTACCTTGCCGAAGAAGGGGTCGTCGACGAGCGCGTACTTATCCTCTTTTATATCGAGTCCCAGTAGATCTTTTATCTTTTTTATCATCTCTTCTCCCTCTCTCAGTGGCGCTGGTTGCCGGCGAAGAAGTTGCCCGCAAGGCCCAGCGGAACTACCGTTCTGTAAAAGAGGTAGCGTCCGAGAAGCTCACTCGCCGTGGCCCCGGCAAAAGCCAAACCAAGCAGCAGTGCAGCCGCCGTCTCCATCTTCGCGGCCGCGAAGACCGTACTGACCATCGGCAGCGCTATGGCAAATAGCGCCAGGGTGTAGAGCCTGACTCTCTTGAGCTCTCCGAAACGCTCCTCCAGAAGCGTCTTGGTGCGGCTCAGCTGGTAGTAGAGGGGGTGATCTTCGTCGAGGTACCTGTAAAAGATCATCTCTTCGTAGATCAGGTGCATCTGGTAGAGCCCCAGCATGAGCGTAGGAGCCAGGAGGGCGAGTACGCTCCCCGCCTCACCAGTAAGAGAGAGAATCAGCGCAACCAGCAGAAAGCCCAGATAGCCGCTCCCCATGAAGCGCAGAGTCGTGGAGCGGCGGTTCCACGCCGGACGCGCCGGAACGCGGTATATCATCGACTGGGCGTAGATGCCGTAGATGCCGAGAGCCGCCACGGGTATCTCTACCAGCAGCTTTACAGACTCCGGAAGATCGAGAAGGTATAGCCCCAGAAGCAGAGTCACACCCCCGGCATAGGCCCCTAAAGCGGCCGCTTCGCGGCTGAGCCATGAGGTTTTGAGGTTCTTCATGGCGGTTATCGCAAGAGCGGGGCGCCCCAGATGAAGAGCCGAAAGGGGAAGCCCGACGGCGGCCGGAAGAAGAACGGCCAGAACCATCCACACATTCGGCGCCGGAAGATCGAGCCCCATAAAGTGCAGGAGCTCTCCGAAGAATAGAGCCGTGAAGCCTCCCACACTCATCTGTGTAAGAACCGTCATGAAAACCAGCGGAAACTCGGGATGTGCCGGCTCGAGTATATGCTCGTCCGCCGGCCGCACGGCCTCATCAGCTTCGAGTCCTTCCGGAAGCGTGTATCTGGTAGTCGGTTTCGTTATCTCCACATCCGGCAGGTGCGGCGCGACACCCTCTTTGTGCATGGTATTTTCTATCCACTCATCCTTGTTCACCGCCTCTATCGAGATGGCCCCGGCCGGGCACGCCTGCACACATGCCGGAGTCTGTTTCGCCTCCAGTTTGTCTACGCACATGTGGCACTTCGTGACGATACCGCGCTCCTTGTGAAATACCGGCACTTCGTAGGGGCAGTTCCATGTGCAGTACTGACACCCTATGCAATCTTCGTCCACATGGTAGACAACACCGTTATCGAGCTTTATGTAGCTGTTCGTAGGGCACCCGTTCAGACACGCGGGGTCGATGCAGTGGTTGCAGCTCATCGAGTTGAAGAGCTGAAGCACATCCGGGAAAGTCCCCTTCTCCATCTCCCCGACACGGCGCCATTTGATCTCGGCCGGATTGTTGTTCTGCTCGTTGCAAGCCACTTCGCAGCAGTGGCACCCGACACATGCGGTCATATCGAAATGGAAACGGTACTGCTCTCCCGGTTTGAGCTCGGGAATGTCGATAGTGTAGTTGCCGCACTGCATTCCGGTATCGGCTTTGTGGTTCAAAAAGCTCTCTATCGCGCTCGAGGCTTCGCTCATCGTATGGACCCCTCTTTAAGCCTTCAGGCTATGTAGTTGCAGAAATTATATCACTACAACCGGGTGTTTTATGAGCAATTTTTAATCATCGGATCTGTCGGAGCCGCTATCCTCGCCATACATATCTTCAGAGTCGGCATATTTGGCTATCAGGATTATCGCAGCGAGAAATATGATGATTAGAGCCATAAGAAAATATGTCATTTTTCAAACCTCCGGAAGTTTTCGATCTTCTCTTTCAATACTGCGACAAACGAGTTGCGGCTTTCGGAGTCCGGAAATATCTCACGGGGAAGATACAAGAAGGCGTCACCCATATCGAGCAGGTAACCTTTCGAAGAGGCTATGACACGCCTGAATGAGCTCCAAGGTACGCACACCTCGTCGACACACAGCCCGCCGCTCTCGACTTCGAGCGTTATCTCCCTGCCGGCGTTGGGAAGCTTTTTGAAGAAGCGCCTCAGAGCCGATCTCCTGAGAGGCCATCTCAGGAAGTACCAGTAGGTTACAAGCAGGGTGGAGACGAGCAAAAGGCCGATCGCACCGTATCGCACGGCGCCTACCACCCCAAACTGCGTCAGGGCTATGAAAAACCAGCCGACGTAACGGCGCCACGACTCTTTCATCTCGTAGTCGTAAGCCAGCTTCGCCCCCTCCATAAAACTCTCTTCGTCCCACTTCAGGGTGAGTTTCAAGCCGTCAGACATGCTCGTCGCTCTCCATTATCCAGAGGTCGCTCTTTTTGACACACCCCTGCTCCTCGAGGCTCTCCATGAGCCGAAGCGTCTCGTCGTAGAGCCTCTCGAAGCGTCCGTTTTCATACTCGTACTTCCTCTGCTCCCGTTTGGCATACCACCATGCCACCGCTATCGAAAGGGCGAAAAGGCCGTATATATACCACTGGTAGGCCTTGAGGTTCAGCAGCACTATGAAATACTGGACCGAAAAGAGTACGAAAAACTCGACCGAAAAGATGATGACCAGTGTCGAAGAGTTGGCGAAATCGAGAGTATACTTCTCTATCTCCCTGAGTACCGATAGGTTTTCGTTCACCTTCGCGGCCTTCTGCCTGCACTCACCTTCGAGTCCTTCGAGAGGTATATCTTTGATATGTATGTTGCTCAGGTTGTATTCGACATTGGTCTGCTTGTAGTCGCGCAGAATTTCGGGATGCTCCTCAATAACCTTCAGAATCTCCTCGGTCGTCGGTCTGTTTTTGCCGAGAATTTTCTGAACATCCTGTAGAATCAGATCGTAAAGACCTACCGTCTTTATCTCCGTCGCGACACGCTCCAGGTTTGTCAACTTCTACCCCCCCCCACTGTAAATCTACCCGAATATCCAAACAGAGCATAGATGGATACGGGATCTAAATCCGTTTTACAAGCCCTACCGCGATAGGGCTCATAAAAGGGAACGAACGGCCAATGCCGTCCGTACCGTTACGCCTTTACAGTCGCAGGCTCAGGTTCAGGCTCGATACCGTAGCTGGCCGTAGGATCTTTGGCGGGCATGAATATGCCGACCAGCCCTTTGAGTCCTACACTCATCACGATATTGAAGAGGAAGATCACCCATGCTATCAGCACCATCGACCCGAATATAGCCGCACCGACCATCAATGTGTTGAACTCGCCGTCGACATAGAGGTGGCGCCTTAGCATACCGTCGAGTCCGGCCATACCGCCGAGCGCGCCCATACCTATACCGCCTATCAGATAGAGCCAGAAGTGGGCCCAGGTCAGCTTCTTGGAAAAGAGCGTCGTGTTGTTCGTCACGAGCGGCCAGAGAACGTAAAGGGCGCTGTAGAGTGTCATGTACAGACCCACGATCAACGCTATATGGAAGTGCGCGAAGCTTATCCACTGCGTGTTGTGAAGCACACGGTTAAGACCCATGTCTGCCTGGATGATTCCGGCCGGAACCGCAAGCCCGAACCCTACCAGTCCGCCGAGAAGATAGGCCAACGGAGGAGTCATTTTAAGAGGTCTCGCCTTCCAGAGCGTAACCAGTGTTATGAAGAGAGCCAGCCCCTGTGTCAGAAGCTCGAACGCCGTAACCATCTCTCCCGAAACCAGTTTCATCATCTCCGGCTGGGGCTGATCTGCAAGGAGGTGGTGGCTCCAGACCATCCACGATACGAAGAGCTCCAGCAGCAGCGCGGCCCGAGCCACGTTTTCCATGAAGAGTTTCTGACCGGTTATGATGGTGGCCAGAAGATACCACGAACCCGCCACATATATAAGAACCAGACCGTCTGCGACGAGGTCGAGACCCCACCAGAACCAGTTTTTGTAAAGCAGCGCATCTACAGCGTGTACGTCCCATGTAAAACCGGTCGACTCGGCTATCAGATATACCAGAACCAGTATACCGGCGCTCAGGATGACTATAGCGTCGAGGAATGTATCGACCGTACCGCGAAATATCGCGACTACCGGAAGCGAAAGGGCCGGCTCCTTGCTGTAGGGAGGCTTTCCGGTCAGCTTGTGAATCAGGTTCATAAGCCCGTCTATACCGAAACCGGATATCAGGAGCTCTTTTGTCGTCTTGTTTTTGTGAACACCCACTCTTGCGAAGATTGTGGCGTATATGTTGTAGATGAAGCCCATCGTACCGATCATTATTAGGGCCACACCTATGACGAAGACGAATCCGCCGACTATCTTGAACTGCTCAGTATCTGCCGGAAGGGGCCAGTAGAGCGTATATAGCGGCGCATACTGCCAGATGAAGCCGGCTATCCACGCCATCGCCGTACCGATGGTTATGAGAAGCCATACGGCATTTGCAAGCTTCACACTGTAGAGCGGCTTTTTGGTCAGGTATGGAACCAGGAACATGAAAGCCGCAAATACCAGCTGATATGTAGACCCGAAGATACCTACGATCGGGTGTACCGTCATTATCGAAAAGTAGTGATCGGGTTCAAAGAACATCTTCGGGATGGGAGCGGAAGGGCCTGTCTGCACCATCCTCATAATCATCCCCTCTACGGCAACCAGACCGTAGAATAGAAACGACATGACCACCGCCCGAAGCGTAACCTTCTGAAGGGCATTGAGTTTCGTATGGTCGAAATCTGTCCCGTTTACAAGTGTCTTTATAAAACTCATTTTCTCTCCTCCTGCTACTTGCTTGCCAGTTTCTCGTCACAGCCGATAACTTCGACCGCATCTTTGACCAGCATAAGATCTTCCCCCGTATGCTCATCATACTGGTGAGGCCCGGAATACTCCGTAGATGTCAGGTCGAAAGAGCCGCACTCGTGAAACGTCCAGAGAAGATCGTTGTTCCAGTTGGGCAGAACCTGCATCTGCGTAACCATACTTCCATCCTTCCTGAAAAGGCCGAAGCCGTATGTCAGATCTTTGCTTCCTACGTTGAACATAACCTTCTCGCCTTTGCGCACCACCATCTTCTCCTGCGGCAGTGTCCACTTGTGCTTCTCTATCATGATATGAAACTCGTGGTCGGGCTTGATCTCATGACGCATAATATCTTCAGCGACCCACGGAATGGTGTTGTAGGTAAAGATATGATGCCCCACGCCGCCGGCTACGAGAAACGCTATATAGCCGTAAAAGGGAATACGTACCAATGACTTTACTCTCTCTTTTCGGCTCAGGTTGTAGCCGAACCATGCTATGACCGATATGATCAGTAGCGAATAGATCGTATAGGCCATCCAGTGAAATTTAAGAAGTTCCACCGAAGTCTTGAAATCCATCTTTGACTCCTAGATTAAATTTTACATGAAAGTATACAAACGGCATTTTTTCTGCTTCTTGACATTGGTCAAGAAAAATCTCTCTTCTGATTATAGAAACGGTAGTTTATTGTATATTTTTTAATCAGTTTTCTATACTGTTGCTTATTTTTTCATCATAAAAGAGAAATTTTATTAAATTATTTAATATAAATAGCTAAAAGTCAGTGCAGCATTCATAATAGTTCATTATGATTTTGTGATTGAAGCGATTATCCGGTTATCGAAAGTCAGAGTATGCGGTCAAAAGGGTTTGCAAATATCACGGTAATTCAAAACTCAAGGGAGGTGAAGAGACGGGTCGAAGAAATCGTAGATTCCAAGATGACGTTACGCTTAATTTTGAATAACCGTGTGCAAATATCACCTCATCAGCAGCGCCGCAAGAAACATATTCAAGAGAAGTGAAACTATAAAAAGGACTCTGTAGAGTTTGACAGGCTCCCTCTCGAAAAGTGTAACCCCTTCAGGATAGTAGGGTTTGACCTTTTCCGGATGGGTCAGCTCATACTCCATCTCGCTGTAGACTTCATATCTTCTGTCCCTCTCCCTTTCGATGGCTCGCATCACGACCGACTCGAGCCATGCCGGTACCGCTTTGTTGTAGTGGCGAAGAGGTTTGGGGGTTTTGAAAGCCGGTGTCTGAAAAGGCTCTATCTCTCCGTATGGGTACTTTCCCGTAAGCAGTTCGTAGAGCGTGACACCTACGGCAAATATCTCGGTCTGTTCGCTTATCGGCTCTCCGGCAAACCGTTCCGGGGCCAGATAGCTCGGTGTCCCGGCACGGGAAGCGATGGAGAATATCTCGACGATGGAGCCGAAATCGACAAGCTTGAAGACCCTTTTGCCGTGCCGCTCGACGACTATTATGTTTTCCGGCTTTATATCTCCGTGAACCAGATCGTACTTCAGCAGATACTGGCAGGCATTCAGCAAAAACCTGCCAAGATTTATCGCATCCTCTACCGGAAGAGCTCTCTTCGCCGTCAACTCCTTTAGATTTTGGCCGTCGAGATACTCCATTACGTAGTATCTGGCGCTGCGGTTTCTGGGAATGACCGCTTTCGGGAAGAAACCGGCCTTCAGGCGTGACGCGTTCCACGCCTCCTGTACAAAGAGATCGAGGTGCTTCTCATCCTCTATAGCCTCGGGCGGCGGAAACTTCAGAACATATTTTACACCCTTCTTCTCGGCGAGCCATGTCCTCTCGTTCTGGATGAGCGGCTTCAAAAGCCTGTAGCCGTCAATGACCTGATCTCTATCCAGCCTCGCAGGTATGGGAAGGTCGAGCTGTTTGAGAGTACACTTCCTGCTCTCTTCGACAACCTCTATGACCACCGCCGTCGTATCGTCCGGCAGGTCGTCATCCACCTTCTTGCTGGCCGCCTTTACCAAAGAGGTTGCCCCAAGCTTCAGCCTCTTCTCTATCTCCTCTTTTTCGAGCACCTTCTCCAACCCGTCGCTTGAGATAAGAAGCGTATCACCGATCTGCAGATTGTTCTCGAAGAGGTAGGGGTCCACGGTTTCGGCAAGACCGACTGCCTGGGTAAGAACATGCTCCATACCCGGTTCGTCGCTGACATGAGAAAAGGAGATCTCCTGCATGTGGCCGTCTCTAAAGAGCATAATGGGCGAATCGCCCACATTGGCCCCGTATAGCCTGTTGCCGTCTATAACGACAATGGAGAGTGTAGTCAGATACTCCGGACGCTCATACTCATCCATACCCTCTCTGTACAAAATGGCGTTTATGCCTGCTATGAAGTGACGAAGAGACTTCTCGATACTCCAGCTGCGCGGCCTCGTTTTGAAGTTGTTCATAAGGTAGTTGACGACACGACGGGCAGCCCTCCCCCCGGCCAGGGCACTACCGACCCCGTCACATACTATCCCTATACAAAGATCGTCCACAACCTTAACGGCACAAAAGTCTTCGCTCACAAGCTCTCTGCCTTTGGCAAGCCCGAATGAACTGACCCTGAAAAGCCCGTTTTCCATTGAAGCACCTTTTTTCTTTTGGTCGATAGTCGATGGTCTATGGTCTATGGTATTTTTTCAAACAGAAACAATTATAAACAAGCCGCCCGACCATCGACCATCGACCATCGACCATCGACCATCGACCATCGACCATCGACCATCGACCATCGACCATCGACCATCGACCATCGACCAAACATCAAGCCAAATTGGTATAAACCGCCTGAACATCCTCGTCATCTTCGAGCTTCTCTATCAGTTCGCCCACCTCATCCATCTGCTCTTCGTCAAGCTCCAGCGGTACGGCGGGTATCCTCTGCAAAGAGGCTTTTTTTATCTCGATGCCGCGCTCTTCGAGAGCTTTTCCCAGCTCACCGAACGATCTGAATTCACCGTATACTCTTATTATCTCTCTATCTTCGCCGTTCTCCTGCGGGACCCTGTCCTCTTCCAGCTCTTCGAGGCCCGCATCTATCAGTTCCAGTTCGAGCTCCTCCAGGTCCATGGAGTCATCTTTGTCGAACTCGAAAACAGACTTTCTGGTAAACATGAAGTCGAGCGAACCACTTGTCAGAAGCTCTCCTCCGTTTCTTACCAGAACGGCCCTTATGTTGGCTACCGTCCGGGTTCCGTTATCGGTGGCGCACTCTATGTACATCAGCGTTCCGTAGGGTCCTTTGGCTTCGTATGCAATCTCTTTGATATCCGCCGCGTCTTTACCCTGCGCCCTCTTTATAGCCGCTTCGATATTCTCTTTGGGCATATTCTGCGCTTTTGCATTCAAAATCGCCGTACGCAGCTTCGGGTTCATCTCCGGATCCGGCCCGCCCTCTTTGGCGGCCATCGTGATTACACGGCCGAGCTTGGGGAAGATGCGTGACATCGCCCCCCATCTTTTCAGTTTTGCAGCTTTGCGGTACTCAAACGCGCGTCCCATTCCATATCCTTCTATACAATATTTTGCGCCATTATATCAAACGGTACCTCCAAGTCGAATCCGGAAATGGAACCTACACTCATATACGTCCGCCGGCACTCATTCCCCATGTGGTTCTCCAGCGGGTCTTGACAAGGCTGATACCCGCGATAGCTATCAGAACGACACCTGCAAAGAGGAAAAATCCCGCTGTATAGCTGTCGAACGCCCCTTTCGACCATCCCAGTGTCTTGACCAGAGCGGTACCGCCGAGTCCTCCGGCACATCCGACTATTCCGGTCATAATTCCCATATCTTTGCCGAAGCGCTGCGGTACGAGCTGGAAAACCGCACCGTTGGCCATGCCGAGGTTAGCCATAATAAGGAAAAGGACCAGTATCGCTATGTAGAAGCTGTTTACGAGAGTGGCGTTTACGATCGCCAGAACCGCTACCGCTCCGAAAAAGAGATATAGAGACTTGACCCCTCCGAACCTGTCGGCGATCGACCCTCCGACCGGTCTTAGTACCGCTCCGGCGAAAATACATAGGGCACCGAAATATCCTGCTACCACCTTTACATTCTCTTCACCCAGCACATCGTGCCCGAAAGCGCTCATATCTACCTGGTAGGTGTTCATCAGGTAGACCTTCATATAGTTGGCGAATCCGACGAAGCCCCCGAAGCTGACCGCATAGAAGAGGCTGAACCACCATGTGTCCTTGTCACGAAGCAGCTTCAGATAGTCCGAAAGTTTTTTCGGGTTCGGCTTGTAGACTTCCGGTGGAGCGTCTTTGGCCATGAACATATAGACCACGAATATGAAGGCAGAGAGTACGCCTCCGACCAGGAAGACCGCCTGCCACCCCCAGATCTCGGCGATTTTCGGAGCGAAGAGAAAGTCTACTACGACACCTATGTTCCCGGCTCCCGCCAGCCCCAGGACCAGCCCCTGAAGACGCGGAGGATACCACTGGCCGGCCTGCGGAAGGGCGACGGCGAATGAGGCTCCCGCAAAACCGAGCCCGAACGCTACTAGAAGCAGTTCGTTGTAAGTTATCGCCTCCCCCCTGAAGTATGCGTAGAAGAGTGAAGCTATAACCACCGACTGGGCCGTCAAAGCGGTTCTCTTGGCCCCGAATTTGTCGACACCGAAACCCAGCACTATACGCAGGATTGCACCGGAGAGTATAGGAATGGCCAGCAGGGTAGCCTTCTGATCCGGAGAGAGAGTGAAGCCGTTGGCCGCAAGCGACTCGGAAATCTCCGTAGAAAGCGGACCGAGCATAGTCCAGACCATAAAACTGAAGTCGAAGTACAAAAAGGCGGCCAGCAGTGTCGGCCAGTGTCCCGCCTTTTTTAGTTCGCCGAATTTCATTCAGGCTCCTTGTAATAGTTTTTCTGACGTAATTGTAGCAGCGGGCTCTTTGATATTATGGTTAATTTTTAATCAGTTTTAGTTTCATTATTGCCTGATTAAAAAACAGACAATCAGGCAAAAAAAGATCTGCTAGACTTCCGGAAAGTCAATCACTGATGTTACGCAATCAGTCAATCATATAACAGGAGACGGAATGACGCTTGAAGCCGTTGCAGCAAGACACACGAAACTGAACAAGATAGAGAAACTGAAGCAGACTCGTACCTATAAAGATGCGTGGGAAGCTCTGCAGAGATACTCCGTCGATGGGTATGATTCGATCAGCAAAGAGGATATCGACTACTTTCTCAAATGTTTCGGAATATTCGACAGACCTGCTACTCCGGGAAAGTTCATGATGAGAGTACGCATACCCGGCGGACGGCTCGACAAAGAGCAGGCGGAGGTTCTGGGGCGCATGGCGAAAGAGTACGGCAGAGACTATATGGATCTGACCACCCGTATGCAGGTGCAGCTGCGTTACCTGGAGATAGAGAATATACCATATATCATAAAAGAGCTCGAAAGTGTCGGCATAACAAGCTGGCAGACGGGTGCGGACAACTTCAGGAACATAGTCTCGGACCCGCTCGACGGGCTCGCCTTCGACTCCGTGATAGAGACCGCCCCCCTTACGGCGGCCATGCAGGAGCTGTGGCTCAAAAAGGATGAGTGGGTATCGGCACTGCCGAGAAAGTTCAATACCTCAATAAGCGGGACGATGACCAACAGGTGCAACCTCTTCGCGCACGACTGCTGCTTCGCACTGGCTATGAAGGAGGGGGAGTACGGCTTCAACGTATACCTCGGCGGCAAAGTGGGAGCCGTAGCCGAGTCGGCGGATATCTTCCTGCGGACCGACGAGCTTCTCGACTTCTACGAAGCGCTTATGAAAACATACCGCCGTTTCGGTTTCAGGGACAGCCGCAACAAAAACAGGCTCCACTTCCTGATTAAAGAGGCCGGAATGAGAGCCGTCACCGATGCCGTAAAGGAGATTGCCGGGCGCAACTTCGAAGAGGCGGGCGAGACGATGGTAAAGCAGCCGAGAACGGACGAGAGAGAGGGACGCATACGCCTCAGGGACGGAACGTTCGCGCTTCACATGGTCGTACCGTCAGGAGTCTTCTCCGGAACGGCGATGATCGAAGCGGCCGGACTCGCCTCAGAATTCGGAAACGGGAAAGTGAACATATCAACGACACAGAACCTCTACATTCTGGGAGTACCCGAGGAGAAGATACCGGAAGCTCTGACAAAAAAGCCGTATGACCGCTACCACTGCATAAGCACGCCCTACTTCAACCAGGTGGTAGCGTGCGCCGGAATCGACCTCTGCCCGTTCGGGGTCATACCCAACAAATCGGACGCCGTAGAGATGGCCGACTACCTGGGCGAAACCGTACCGCTGCCGGCAGACGCCTCGATACGTATGCACTGGTCAGCCTGTGTAAAGGGGTGCGGAGTCCATGAACTGGGAGATATCGGTTTTGTCGGCTGCAAAGCGAAAGAGAGGGGCGAAACGGTCTACGGTGTTCATATACAGATAGGCGGAAAGTCGACCGCATCGCAGGAGGAGGCCTATACCGTGATGAAGAGCGTACCGCTGAGTGTAGCGAAATACTACGTTGCCGAACTGGCGGAAGCCTACTCTTCACTACGCAGACCGAAAGAGAGCTTCGAGAGATTCGAGAGCCGCGTGCTAAGGAACTACTCCAAGGGTGCAATCGAGTTCACTCTTCGCTGGAACGTGGAGATCTGCAGGCCGAACGGATACAAAAAGCTCTCCTTCGACCCCAGGTGGCAGAGAGTTCCGGAGTACAACGAGATATTCCTGCTGGGCCTCGAAATATATAGATCTCTGACCGGACAGAACGCCTACCAGGGTATCCACCAGTTCAACCCGGTAGAGACGACTCCGGCACGCCACATCTGCAAGCTCAATCCGGATCTGGAAAAAGAGACCGGAGATATCGTAATGAAGATGATCGCCCCGTCAAGAAACCGTTATGAAGTCTTTACGGAGATCACGAAGGCACTGGCTTCTATAGGCGGCAAATGACGGTTACGAAAGCCCATACTGCCGTCACTAAAGTGTCACCCTTCTTTATACAATTTGACTCATATCAAACTAAATGTAAGCGAATTGGCATATAATTGCCGAAACACAAAAACCGGAGAAATCTCCGGGAAAAAAGGGGAGAAACATGGAACTTTTACCGTCAGATGCAGAAAAAATCGAAGTTCCCGGTGCTACCGTGGACTTCTACAAATATACCAAAGATGGAGTAACATACTATCAGTTCGACACTTCAAGATGCGGCCCCCCGGAACCGATGGTAAATGCCATGAGCGGGCTGAAACTCATCGACGGACCGGATAAAAAGCTGGTTATGATAAACCATAAAAAACCTATGGGATTGCTCGACAAGATCGGTCAGAACTACGACATAGATGTAGAAAATCTCGAAAACGGAAATGTCAAGCTAACCTTCAGCTACAAAGAGGGGGCATCAGAAAAAGCGAACCTTGGCGACACAGCCTGTCACGGCTGAGCCTGAAAGAGAGAATGTAGATGTTTCAGGTCTCCAGGGAGTTTGCCCCTCCCTTTTCGCTGATATCGCCCTTCTTCGTAGCCGGATCACTCTTCTACCTGGCGGCTATGCTGCTGCTTCCTATGTTAGGAGTAGATTCAAGTAGCTACGATATGGGCGTAGTGGCTTGGGCACACCTCTTTCTGCTCGGTTTCGTTATGATGATTATCTTCGGGGCGATGGCACAGCTTGTGCCGGTCGTCCTTGAGGTCGGACACTTCAGCGTAGACTTCTACTACCTGATATGGCCCCTTCTTGCGGCCGGGACCCTTCTTATGGCGACAGGCTTCGCATTTCTGCCCGGTATTCTGCCTTACGGCGGGCTAATGGTGCTTACGGCGATGCTGATATTCCTTGCGGATACGATTCTGACCCTGCGTAAAGTAGAACACGTCTCGCTTACGGTCAAAACGGTCGGTGTTACGAACGCTTTCCTGCTTCTCGGCATTCTTGTAGGCTTCGCGATGGCACTAGCCATAGGCGCCGGCGTCGGTGTCGACATAGAGAAGTGGCTCGGTGCACACATAGTTCTCGTTCTTGGTGGCTACGTCACCATGACGATCATAGGTATGAGCATGGTGCTTCTACCCATGTTCGGGCTCTCCCACGGATTCGACGAAACCCCTGTAAACAGATCCTTCAAGATAATGAGCTGCGGCGTGTTCGCATACTTCATAGGCGCTCTTTTCGACTCCGACTCGATAAGATTTCTATCGATGGTGGCCATCTTCATAGCGACCGGGCTCTACCTGTGGCAGATATGGCTCATCTACAAAACACGTGCAAGAAGAGAGAGCGATATATGGTTCAGATCGATGGTAGTCGGCTACGGCTCTCTCGCCTTCGCCCTGCTGCTGGCCCCGTTCGCGCTGATAGGCAGGCTGGAGAGTCTTGCCCTTGCATCGGCATGGTTTCTGGTGATGGGCTTTTTCGCATTCCTTATAAACGGCCATCTCTTCAAGATCGTTCCGTTTTTGGTATGGTTCGAGCGCTACAGTCCGCTCGTGGGCAAAGAGAAGGTTCCGATGCTGGCGGATATGATCCCGAAAAAGAGAGCCGATTTCCAGTTCTGGTTCTCTACCGCCGGGGTGATCATGGGAGGTCTCGGACTGTTGATCGGAAGCGATGAGATATTCAGGGGCGGAGCCGCTTTCATGGCTGTAGGTGCGGTATTCATGTTTATCAGCGTTAGATGGATGATTAATTTCGGAAAAAGTGACAACTCGGAGGGAAAATGAGTGAAAAGATAACAAAAGAGCAGGTTTTCGATGCAATACGCAAAGTTATAGACCCTGAGGTCGGGTTCAATCTTGTCGAGATGGGGCTTATCTACGATGCGATAATAGATGATGAAAACAATGTCAAGGTGGTCATGACGCTATCTACCCGCGGCTGCCCTCTTCATCAACTGCTCATGCAGTGGGTCAAGGATGCGGTAAAGGAAATTCCCGGCGTCGGCGAAGTCGAAGTCGAGATTGTCTGGGAACCGGAGTGGAATATATCGATGGCCGAAGAGCATGTCAAAAAAGCGCTGGGCGGCGCCTGATAGTGGGCAAAGAGGAGTGGATTCGGGAGCTTCGCCACATCTACGGCGCGGGTATTCTCTTTTTCTACTATGCCAAGTGGCCCATCCTTCTGGGGCTGCCGGCTCTATATTACGGGCTGGACTACCCGCACAATCTAGCACTCGATATTCTCTGGATATGGTCGCTGGCCCTTGTATTCAAAGATCTCTATCTCCTGCTCATTCTGAAAAAGAGCTACTGCGGTACGGAATCGTGCAATAATAAAAAGGAGAGTGAAGATGCTTCAGATAACGGCGAAAACAAAGATAGATGACCTGCTGAAAGAGTATCCGCAGCTCGAAGAGTTCCTGATCGGACTCAATCCGAAATACAAAAAACTGAAAAACCCTATTCTAAGGCGTACCGTAGCCAAAATAGCCACTCTTACACAGGTGGCAAAAATCGGCGGTTATAAAACTGTGGACCTTGTGAACATATTGAGAAAAGAGGTGGGCCAGCCTCCGCTCGAAGAGAGCGGCGTCGAAAAAGATGAGCAGACCGAAGAGACCCCCTCCTGGATCGAAGGGACCCCGGTACAGACGATAGATGCCAACAAGCTTCTGGATGAGGAGAAAAACCCCCTCTCCGAAGTGAGCAAAGTTCTAAAAAAGATCGAAAGCGGCGATATCGTCGTCATAAAGAGCGACTTTCTGCCCTCACCGCTCATAGATACTTTCAGGGAGCAGGGCTACGAAGTATATGCAGCCGAGGCGGAAGAGGGTCTATATCTGACCTATATCAGAAAACCGTAACCATCTTCTCCCACAACTCTTTTTGCAGGAGTATCCTCTTCACCCTCTCCTGCCACAGTTCACCGAACCGCCTCTTCTCCTCTTCGGTGGCCACGCCGCCGAGAACCTTCTGCATCAGTATCTGCTGCTCCGGATTTCCGGGGACTATCGAAGGGTTGTAGGAGAGTTCGACGCTCTCGCCGTTATCGAGACGGGTGAGCCTCACCTCTCCCTCCATCTCGACACCGTAGAATAGCCGGTTGTTTCTGGCCATTCTTCCGCCGAGCCCCTTGAAACCGCCCTCGTTCGCGGCCCCGGTGATAAAGCCTATGCAGCTTCCTATCACCCCTTCCACTCCCTCATCGAGCGCACCGCGCATCTGGACCCTTATATCTCCTCTTACCGGAAGAGACTCTTTATAGAGTCTCTTCAGGCCGACAGATGCCATTATCCATGCTCCGGCAACCGTGGGACAGGAGTGTCCCGCAAGCTTCACCATATCTATATAGCTGTATGTAAATCTGCCCTCCTCTGCGGCACCGAGTGTCTCGGCCAGCGGGTCGTACATATCTATCGTTTCGACTTCGTCGAAAAAAGCGGGGTATCTCATAGGACTCCTTTATCTTTTAGTGATCTGTAGATTCGAACTGCTCCCAGCAGGTTGAAACCGTAGAGCAGTGACTCGGCAGCAAGCGCCACACCGATAAACTTCCAGGCATATGGTGTAGCCAGAAGCAGAACTCCGCCGGCAAGAAGTGCCAGATGCAGCCGCAGGTGCCACATTGCCCTTTTTGCCGGGATAATGTCACCCATCATCGGGCACTCCGGCACACCTTTTGCGTTGAGATGGAACCAGACCAGAAAAGGTACGATCTTGTAGCTCATAGCATATATTACACTCAATACGAAGTAGCCGAAAAGAAGAGCCGATACCGAAAGGAACAGATCGCTATAGATAAAGAGCGACAGAACTGCGGTTACCGACGATGCGGCAAGGGAGACCATCCCTATACGCCATAGCCATACAGTAGCGTCCACGACCGGCCGTTTGCGCTGGTTTAGCCTTCTTAGAGTCATGAAAGCGAACGAGAAGAAGAGCAGCGAAAGAAGAAAATCTACCAGTCCTGTCGCCTCAGGTATCAGGTATGAGAACAGTATATAGACTAAAAGAAGCGCAAAAACCGCTATAGGTAGAAGATCGCTCATCTCTTTCGGATAGGGCGGAGTGACATAGAACATCTCTATAACCTGGAACGCTACGGCCATCACCAGTACCCCTACCCAACCGAACAGCATAAAGTGCAGATGTATGGCACGAAGCAGAAGCGGATCCAACCCGACATCCATATCCATGAAAATGGCAGTGAGGATGAGCGCGAAGATGAGTCCGACACCGAGACTCGCTATTGATATCATCATCCCTATGACCGAAGGGGTCTTATTCTCTACGGCGAGAAGTTTGTAGAACATCATAAACGAAACAAATCCGAGGCTCCCGAGAAGAAGCGGAACGGATGGATGCATCAGAAAATAGAGATTGAAATAGAAAGCCGCAGCCAAAAGAACCGTACCCAGTGTCATCAAAATATGAATCCATCTTGCATGGTATTCCGGCTCCGATATTGAGGCCCCGGCTATAACCGGCAACATCTGAAAGAGAGCTCCTACCATAGCCGTGGCTACAACACCAAGCATAAGCAGATGTACTACTGCCACAGTTCCCGGAGTATCCCACTGTAAAAGCATATCTGCATCCGCAAAGAGAATGGCACCGGCACTGAAAAGTCCGAAAAGGGGTATAGTAAGGAAAAAGCGCATTATCACGCTGATAGGCGGAGCCTGTTCCAGAGAGAGTCCACGGTTAAACACCACAATACCTCCTCATCAACTCTTTGGGGTCAGGGCCGTTTTTTTTGCAAAAGAGTATATGCCATTCGTTATCACCGGCTTCGCAGACTTCAAACCCGATCTCCAGGCGCTCGGCGATCATAAGCAGCGGCTGCGGATAACGGTGTATCACGAGATGGAAACAGCTTGATGAGTCGAGCATCCGTAAAATCTCGACGGAGCGCTCCAGGGGTTCCGGATGTGCCAGTCCGCGCGCATCCAGTTCGAACACACCTATTTCGTTCAACGCTCTTTCATCTCGTTTACAAGAGTTTCGGCCCGCTCTCCCATAAGCCTGTCGCACATGGCGTAGAGCATCTGCTCCTCTTTCATATTATGCTGCTGAAGAAGTATCATCAGTGTATCTGCCACCGAGAAGAACCTATCCTTGTCTTTGGAGTCTATAGCCTCTTTCATCTGCTCGAGAAGTCCTCTGATCTGGGTATGCTCGTGGCGCATCACCATAGTCGGGCCCTCAGTATTGCCGGTAGTCTCTTCGAATGCCGGAAAGAGTATCTCCTCCTCTTTGGAGAAGTGCCTGAGTGTTTCGACCATAAAATCTTCGAAGTGTCTGAAAGCCGCATCGAAATCGCCGCCGCTTGCAGCCTGCTCCGCTTTTGCGAACGACTCGTCGCAGCTTCGGTGCTCATCTCTCATATAGTTCGATATAAGCATATAAACCTCTCCTATTTGAAAATAAAAAATATTTTTGCCATCAATACTGCGGTCAATGCCAGAAACGAGACCATTATCCAGTCCATCTTCTCTTCCTGACTGTACCCTGGTTCACAAACCCCGGGTACGGATTGATTTATGCGATTGTACTCAAAAATATCTTTGAAATTGGTTGATATCCATCAATAGAAATATCTTCTCAATATCACCCGGCTGCTCTTGTCACTATTGTGTCATCGAATGCCGCTATACAGGGTCTTCGTGACACTTTTGTGAGCTCTTTTTTTATGGCTCGGCAAGTAAAAAAAGCTTACAATTTCACTGTCCGGCAAACGAAGAGTTCGTAACCGGGCACCTGCTCCTTTAGCTTGCACCGAAATGAGCAATTCTTGAAGCATCCAGTGCTTCAGATACCCTGTTGCGGACCTGTTGCCAAAAGCTTCTTCTGAAGCTCTTTGGCAACAGGTTCCGTGTTCTGGGTGTCCCAAAAGCCCCCATGTGCCCCTGAGCCCGTCGGGGTTTTTGAGGCATCCGTAAAGTGCCTGCAAATTGAACCTTAAAAGACAACCATGATGCTTAAAGAGATTCTGAAAAGAGACGGAACTAAAGAGAGTTTTGCCCCATACAAGATCGAAGATGCGATCAAAGCGGCATTCAAAAGCCAAAATACTACATATGACAGCACTATCTTTTTCAATGTTCTCGAGAGACTGAAGCAGAAGCGCATCGCCGCGGTCGAAGATATTCAGGATATGATAGAGCAGGAGCTCTTCAAAGCCCGCTACTTCGACGTTATGCGCGCCTTCATGATCTACCGCCACACCCACAAGATGCAGAGAGAGCATATTCTCGGACTCGCCGAAGATACAACTTTCGTCAATTCGACCGAGACGATAGAGGAGTATATCTCCAAAAGCGACTGGAGGATCAACGCCAACTCCAACACCGGATACTCGCACGCCGGTCTCATAAACAATACCGCCGGTAAGATAATCGCAAACTACTGGCTTGACAAGATCTACTCAAAAGAGGAGGGTTACGCCCACAGAAACGGCGACTACCATATACACGACCTAGACTGCCTGAGCGGCTACTGCGCCGGATGGAGCCTCAGGACCGTACTCGACGAAGGCTTCAACGGAGTCAGGGGACGCGTTGAGAGCCGCCCGCCCAACCACTTCAGGGAGGCGCTCGGGCAGATGGCCAACTTTCTCGGCATCCTGCAGTCGGAGTGGGCCGGTGCGCAGGCTTTCAGCTCGTTCGATACATACCTGGCCCCCTACGTATTCAAAGACCGCCTCAGCTTCATAGAGACCAAAAAGGCTATACGCAGCTTCGTATACAACCTGAACGTACCGGCCAGGTGGGGGCAGTCACCGTTTACCAACATCACGATAGACTGGACCGTTCCGGAGGATCTGAAAGATCAGTTCCCTACCCGTGCACAAAAACATCTCCTGAAAGGTCTTGACGATGAAGAGCTTCTGAAAGAGGCGCAGAAGCGGGACCCCGAAATCACCTCGCTGGATCAGATGTGCTACCGCCATTTCCAGCAGGAGATGAATATGATCAACCGCGCCTACTATGAGGTGATGACGGAGGGAGACAGCACCGGTCAGCCTTTCACCTTCCCGATTCCCACCGTGAATATTACGGAAGATTTCGACTGGTACGGCGAAAACACCGATATCCTTTTTGAAAATACGGCCAAAGTCGGCTCCTCCTACTTCCAGAACTTCATAGGCAGTCAGTACAGGCGTGACGAAAACGGGAACCTGGTTCCGAATGAAGAGGCATACAAGCCCGGGCATGTAAGAAGTATGTGCTGCCGCCTTCAACTAGACCTCAGAGAGCTGCTCAAACGGGGCGGAGGGCTCTTCGGAAGTGCGGAGATGACCGGCAGCATAGGCGTCGTTACGATCAATATGGCCAGACTCGGCTATCTATACAAAAACGACTTGAAAGCCCTATACAGCAGGCTCGGGGAGTTGATGGATCTGGCCAAATCGACACTTGAGAAGAAGAGAAGGTTTATCCAGGAGCTCTATGACAGGGGGCTTTTCCCCTACACGAAGCGCTATCTTCCGAATTTCAACAACCACTTCTCCACCATCGGTATCAACGGTGTCAACGAGATGATCAGGAACTTCACCGACGACAGGCTGACCATAGCCGACGAAGAGGGGCGGCAGATGGCTCTGGATATTCTCGATTTCATGCGTGAAAGAATGCGTGAGTACCAGGAGGAGACCGGAAACCTCTACAACCTCGAAGCGACCCCGGCGGAGGGGACCACATACCGTTTCGCCAAAGAGGATAGGAAGAGATACCCGGATATCATTCAGGCCGGCGAAGGTGAAAACATCTACTATACGAATTCGACACAGATACCTGTAGACTGGACGGAAGATCCTTTCGAGGCGCTGGAGCTCCAGGATGAACTGCAGTGCAAATATACGGGCGGTACGGTTCTGCACCTCTATATGCGGGAACGGATCAGCTCCGCGGAAGCGTGCAGAAACCTCGTAAAGAAGGTCATAACCAACTTCAAGCTTCCATACATCACGGTAACTCCGCTCTTCTCGGTATGCCCCAAGCACGGATATATCCCGGGAGAGCACGAGTACTGTCCAAAATGCGACGAAGAGCTGTTGATCTCATATGAAGAGGAGGGGAAAAAATGTTCGTCATTTTAGCCAAAGACCAGTCACCGGGCTCATTTATGAGGCTGCTGCTGCACATGGCGGGAAATATAATCAGACCCGATACACAAGGGTTCATAACCAACAAATGAAAGGAGGATAGATATGAACAGCAGAGAGGATATACTCAAAAGATTCCAGGATCGACGCACAAGATGCACCGTATATACCAGGGTGATGGGTTACCACAGACCGGTAGAGAGCTTCAATATAGGCAAAAAAGGCGAACATCGTCAGAGAAAGCAGTTTGTTGAACGATAAACCGATTTTCGACATCACCCCTTTTACGCATCTGGACTATCCGCGAAAGCTCGCCTGTATAGTCTGGTTCTGTGGCTGCAACATGCGCTGTATGTACTGCTACAACAGCGATATAGTCTTTGCCAAAGAGGGTAATTACGGGGTAGAAGAGCTGTATGACTTTCTGCGAAGGCGCACGGGACTGCTCGACGGAGTGGTTCTGAGCGGCGGGGAGCCGACTATACACGACCTGCTTCCGGTATGCCGGAAAATCAGGGATCTCGGTTTTTCGATAAAACTGGATACGAACGGCCTCAATACCGAGGTGATAAAGTCTCTGACACAAGAGGGCCTTGTCGACTACATCGCCCTCGATTTCAAAGCCATAAACGGAAAATTCGGCTACATAACAGGCTCCAGTAAATATACCGCATTCACAGAAACACTGGAGTTTCTGGTCTCCAGCGGCTCGGAGTTCGAAGTCCGTACCACCATACACTCCGATCTGCTTCAGCCTGAAGATATAAATGCAATGATGAAAGAGCTGAAAAAATATGGCTACACCGGCCCCTACTATCTTCAGAGATTCATAGAGACGAGAAACAATATAGCGAACCTGAAGAGAGCGGAAAGAGACTTCGACGAATCACTGCTTGAAGATACCCTTCAGATAATATGGCGCTGACGCAGGCTAAGAGCACCTCCGCCGGACTTACGCTTTTTTGTCACCTGCCAGCAGATACCCCTGTCCCGATATATTCTCTATGAGCTTTCTGTCACTCTTCTGTCTCACCCGCTTTATAAAGGTTCTGAGCCTGTCGTCACTCACCTCTTCGCCGGGCCATAGCGCGGCTTTGATCGCCTCGTTCGAGAGGTAGCGGTTGGGACTGTGCAGAAGCTGCGCTATGAACCTGCTCTCCCGCTTGCTCAGATGTACGAGCACCCCTTTTCTGAACAGCTGCTCGCTCTGAAGATCGTATTCGAACGGCTCTATAAGCCTTATCCTGTTCTCTCTCTTTATGCGCTCCGCAAGCTCGCAAAGATAGCTCAAGAGCTCTTCCGGATCGAAAGGTTTTATAAAGTACTTCACCACCCCGACATCTATCGCACCCAGAAGCTTCTGCTTGTCACTGTAGGCGCTCAGTATAACGACGGGGGTATCCGGACTTTCGGACTTTATCGCCGATGCAAGCTGAAGTCCGTCCATTTTGGGCATCGTTATATCGGTTATTACGATATCCGGCCTGCGTTTTCTGAAAATATCCAAACCCTCTATCCCGTCATGGGCTACCGTGAACTCGGCGAAGTAGTCGCCTATCGCCTCTTTGAGCAGTTTCGCCAACGTCACCTCATCCTCGACGAGCAGGACTCTCAATCTCACAAGTCTGGAGCTACACGACATCGGCTGTCTCCTCTGCAAGCGGAATCTTTATTGTAAAACAGGCGCCGCCGTCTCTGTTTCCGGCCTCTATGCTCCCCAAAAGCCCCTTCTCCACGATCATCTTGGACATAAAAAGCCCCAGGCCGGTACCCTTCGCCGTGTGCTTCGTGGTAAAGTAGGGCTCGAAAACTCTCTCGAGAGCCGACTCCTCTATTCCGCCGGCGTTGTCAGCAACGACTATCTTCGCAAAATCATCCTCTCTCGATACCTCTATATAGACTCTTTTGCGGGCGATACTCTTCTCCGCGAAAGCATCCTTGGCATTCTGCAGAAGGTTGATAATCACCTGCGACAACTCGTTACTGACACCGACGGCCTTGAGAGAGTCGTCGATGGAGGTTTCGATCTGTATATGCTCCTTTTCGAGGGACTTGTGAAGTATCTGCATAGACTCCTCCAGGCTTCTGGCGATCACAAAGGGCTCTTTCGGCTTGTCCGGTCTGAAGAAGTTGATAAAATCCTCTATCGTCTGCGACATATTCTGGATCATCGCTTTCGCTTCGCTGTATACCTCTTCAACCTGCACGTCGTCTCTTCTTTCAGAGGCCCTTTTCATATTGAAGAGGGCCAGAGTCAGCTCGGTCAGGGGCTGCCTCCACTGATGTGCGATATTTGCCATCATCTGCCCCAGGCTGGCAAACCTGGACTGCCAAAAGAGCATCTTCTGCTTCTCTTCGTTTTTTCGCACCTCTTCGCGTACCCGCTCCTCTAGGTTCTTGTTCAGTTCATAGAGTTTTCGCGTCTGCAGAGCCACCCTCTTCTCAAGCGTTCTGTTCAACGCTTCCAACTCCTGCTCCTTCTTCTCCAGCGCCATCTTCAGATTAACCTCTTTGGTTACGTCGTATCTGATAGCTATGAACTCCTCTATCTCACCCTTCTCGTCCAGTATCGGTATGATTGTCGTGTTTACATAGAAGGTAGAGCCGTCTTTGGCCCGGTTCATGACGGTCGCCTTGAAGATCTTTTTTTGCAGAATGGTATCCCAGAGGCGTTTGAAGTTGCTTGCCGGAACGTCGGGGTGGCGGACTATGTTGTGGTTTTTTCCTATCAGCTCCTCTCTGGAGTAGCCGGATATCTTGCAGAACTCGTCGTTTACGAAAGTGATGATCCCGTCGATATCCGTTTTCGAGACGATATTGGAGCTCTCTATGGCGTCTTTATACTGTTTGAACATAGGCTAATTATACCCAAATCCCAAAACAGAGATAGATGAACCAGTAATGATCATTCAGCTATTCACTTTGGGAAAAACCGTCGACACACCTGGCGGGTGCGCCTCAAATTTTTTCCCAAACAGCTTGACTGCAAGCACCGCAAAGATTTCTATCTACTCCATTTCCGGATTTGGGTTATAGCGCTTTTCCCACTCGGCGAACTCGTTTGAGAAGTAGTTTATACGGACTTTTTTGAACTCCCTGGTCGAGTATAGGTAGCGGTATTCATCCACGCCTATCTCCTCGGCCATCTCCGATACTACCTTTTCGACCTCCTCCCTGCTCTTCCCGTGAACCATGGAAAAGAGGGGATAGGGCCAGTCGGGATATACCGGGCGCAGATAGCAGTGGCTCACGGCACTGTAGGCGGCCACGGTTTCACCTATCTCCTCGGCACGCTCCTCCGGCACCTTCCAGACCACCATCGCATTTGCGGTGAAACCGGCCTTTCTGTGGTAGAGAATCGAAGCGAAACGCCTCATCAGACCGGCCCTTTTCATTCTCTGCGTCTCGGCTGCGAGAGTTTCGTAATCGATACCGAGAGAGTCGACCAGATGCGCAAAAGGCTCTTTTTGCGGAAGAATATCTTTCTGAAGCCCCTTTATCATCTCATAATGGATATCTTCGAGCTCCATCGGCTCCTTTTTCACCTTTTTGCGGCTCTCTTTCCTGGCCCTGTCTCCCTTGAGATCGAGCTGTACCGATATCTTGAACATTCTCTTCGTAGGGAGTATGATGTACTCTTTGCATCCGGTCCGCTCCGCCAGAAGCTCCACCGTTTTTTCAAGCCCAAGCTTCGAGTCTGGAGCCACCGCAATTGTAAACCAGAGGTTGTACGGGTTCTCCCTTTCATAATTGTGGCTTACGCCGGGATGGCTGTTGATGACGGCTGCCGCTTCCTCTATATTGTCGGTTTTGAATGCTACTAGCGAAGATCTGTACCCGAGACTCTTCGTATCGAAGATGGCGGAAGTCTGGCGTATTATCTTCTCTTCTTTAAGTCTGGTATAAAGACTCAAAACCTCATCTTCGCCGCATCCAAGCTTCTGCGCAAGCTCCATGAAGGGTCTTCTGCAGAGGGGAAACTCTTTCTGTATCAGTGTTAGAAACTCTTTTTCCATAATCTCATCGCTTTTTTTGATCCATTATAAAGTTTTCCTCTTTACACTTTCCTTGACGTCTATCAACGGCTTTTCAAGGAGGGTATGATAAGATTATTCCCACTTCAAGGCGCTGCAGGAAGGATAGGTATTGGCATATTTTCCGGCATTCATCAAACTCGACGGCAGAAAGGTGCTGGTAGTCGGCGGCGGATACATTGCCGGCGAAAAGCTGGAAAAACTGCTCGATTTCACCGACGATATAACAGTAATTGCCCCGAAGATAGCAAAAGAGACAAGAGAGCTGATAGAGTCAGGCGGCCTGAAACTGCATGAGCGCCGCTACGAAAGCGGTGATCTGGAGGGTTTCGATATCGTCGTCGTAGCCGTTGACGACCTGAAGCTGCAAAAAGAGATATACGATGAGTGCAGATCGCGCCACACTCTATGCAACAGTGTCGACTCCGTCGACTATTGCGACTTCATCTTCCCCTCCTATATGAAAAAGGGTGATCTTACGGTCGCTTTCTCCACATCCGGCATCTCGCCCTCCGTCGCGAAGTATCTTCGCCGGGCTATAGAGAGGATCATCCCCGACTCCATCTCGGAGTTCCTCGAAGAGATGAAACATCTTCGCGCTTCGCTGCCCAAAGGGAGAGAGCGGATGAAGATGCTGGACGAAAAAGCCAAAAAGTATATCGAAAATCTCTTTCCAAAGGATAGGAATGTTAAGTAAAAAGATGGTTTGGGCCCTGATGGCCGTTTTCGCCTTTTTGAGTATCAGCATGTTCATAAGCAACATGCCCGAAAAGAAAGATAGGCATGTAATAGAAAAGATCAGCGCATACTTTCCCTACGAGTTGACAAAGACCATCGGAGGCCTCGACCTGGTAAACAAAAATACCGGCGAAAAGCTCAAAATCGATAATGCGAAGGTGTTCCTGGCGTTTGATGACCTTCTGAAAAAGTGGGGGCGCTCCCACCTTCAGATCAAAGACTCCACGCTGCTCATTCTGGATGATGAGAACAGAACGGTAGACACCATGCATCTAAACGAGAAAGAGCTAAAGTTCGTCAAAGATTTTTTCTTCAAGTAGAGCGGCATCGACCGCCCCGGTAACAGGCGGTTTGAGAAGAACCTCCCGGGGTGAGAGCAGAAAGATCGCCGGGTACTCCAGGGTATAGAGGAGCTCTATAGGGTAGTCTTCGTTCTCCTTGGTCACGATTACAGGTATCGTCTTCCCGTTAACCAGACGGACGATGCGCTCCCGCCTCAGTGCAGATACAAAAAGCTGCCTGCACTCGCCGCACCCCCTCTCTACAAGCACTACGAACATCGGTTTGCCGGAGCTCCGTGAAGCTTCCAGGGCGGCATCGAAAGTGCCGTACCACCTGATCGTAGAAGCTTCAAGCAGTGAGCAGAGCATCATCACCGCCGCAATGATCCCCCTCATCTTATTTCATACCCCACAGGATCGCCTTCGAGCGTCTTCAAAAAGGCGACTATCTCACCGATCTGTCCTTCACTCAGGATAAGCCCGAGCTGATGGCGGGCCATGATGCGCACAGCATCTTCGATCTTCTCCACTGAACCGTTGTGAAAGTATGGTGCCGTCCTGGTCACGTTGCGAAGTATCGGAACCCGGAACAGGAACTGCCCGTTACGGCCGTGAAACCCTCCTATATCCGGAAAAGGGTATGCTTCGCTACTGCCGACCTTCTGCCATCTGAACCCGGCAAAATAGCGCTCATCGTTTATGAAATAGGACTCCGGAGAGAGTATGGAGTTGTATCTTCTGAGGGGAAAGCGCTGCAGGCTCTGCCCTCCGACACTCATGCCTGTATGGCAACCTTTGCACCCTATCCTCATAAAAAGGTACAACCCCTTTTTGGCTTTTTGCGATATCGCATCATCGTCCCCCTCCAGGAAACGGTCGAATGCCCCGCGGGTGAGAAGGGTTCTCTCGAAGGCCGCTATCGCTTTTGTAACCGTATCGAAGGTTATCCCCTCTTCAGGAAACACCTCGGCGAACAAGCTCCTGTAGCCGCTGTCGGCTTTTACCCTCTTCACGACTTCCGCAGGCGTCATTCCCATCTCGAAGGGCGCCTGTATCGGCCCTTTGGCCTGATCTTCCACATCCGGGCTTCTTCCGTCCCAGAACTGACGTTTCGCCAGTGCGGCGTTCAATACGGTCGGAGAGTTGAGGTGAAAAGGGTTTGGCTGCCCGCCGATACCTATCGCCGTAGGGCGGTTGTCGTCTCCTCCATCTTCCAGAATGTGGCATGAGGCGCAGCTTACAGTGGAGTCTTCGGAGAGTATCGGGTCGAAATATAGCGCCCTCCCAAGCTCTATCTTTTTCGCCGTAAGCGGGTTTTTCCGATTCTCAACGATCTTTTTGGCCTCTTCCCAGCTCTTCGGAACCGGTGCGAGACCGCGGCTGAGTGCACGCTGGCGGAGCTCTTCGCTTCTTATCTCCGGCTCCCCCTCTCCGCCGGCAGGTATAATCAACCCTATTTTGAAATAGATCGCGAAGATGACGAAAGATATGAGAAGTATCGAAATGACGGTTCTCATCGCATATATCCTCTATATTCCGAAGGTCTCTTTCACCCTCTTTTCGAAAGCTTTATCGTCCAACTCTCTTCTCATCGGTACGAATGTCTCCGCCTCCGTACCCACCGGAACGAAGATATCGGCATCTTCATTCTCTATTATACTCTTTACCGCCTGTGCGACGGGGAGCGGTTCCGGCCCCTCGTTTATCGCATTAGCGACAATCGGAGCGAAGTGTGCAACAAGCTCCTTGTAGGGCGACTCTTCGCTGACGGTATCGGGGTTGACGACAAGCCCCTTTTTTACGAAGTTCGTACCGAAAAGCCCAGACTGAATAGAGTGGACCCGGATGCCGAACGGCAGAGTCTCGAACCTGAGAGAGTCGACTATACCCTCTACGGCATATTTGCTCGCATTGTAGTGCGTAAGAAGCGGAAGTCCCATTTTTCCGAGGAAGGAGCTAATGTTTATTATGACCCCTCTTCTCTCCTTTCTCATATAGGGAAGAACCTCCCTGGTTGCCCGAAGAAGGCCGAACACGTTTACATTGAACTGGTCGAACATCTCCTTGTCCGTACCATCCTCCACTGTTGCAAGAAGGCCGTACCCGGCATTGTTAACCAGTACATCTATTCTCCCCTCTTTTTCTATAACGGTTTCCACCGCCTCTTTTACGGAGTAGTTGTTGGTAACATCCAGATAAACCGCATTTACATTATCGCTCTTTATATCCGCAAGGCTCTGATCTCTGGTACCGCCATATACGGTATACCCCTCCTCTGCCAGCAGCTCAGCCGTTTTCTTTCCCATCCCGGAAGCCGCTCCCGTTATCAATACCACCTCTGCCATAATACTCCCCTCCATTTCGGTTTTGCAAGAAGTCTACTGTTTAAAGTCGGCAAGCCGACGCGAAGATGCTGAATAGACATAACATACTCCATGTTTAAACAATTATAGTAGTCTACATCCATCAAAAACAAGATAGTTTTGTCACGAAAGGGATTTTGTTTTGTCACGAAAGGAATTATCCGGTATCGCCGAAGTCTACTTCAAATCCTTGGGATAGATACCGTACGCTTCGAAAAAGAGTCTGCCGAAATAGCCCTGATGATTGTAGCCGACCTCTCTGGCCACCTCCCCTATGGAGATCATACGGTCTTTCAGTAGAAGGTTGGCCCTCTCCAGCCGCAGTTTTCTTATGTAGCCTCCTATAGTCGTTTTATAGACCTTTTTGAATGCGCGTTTCAGCTTCGTTTCGTTCGTGGCGCAAATATGCGCAAGCTCCGGTATCGTCGGCGGTTTAACGAAGTTGTTCAGTAGATACTTTTGCGCCTCATGGGCAATTTCAAGCTCGTCCGAATCTATATTTTCATCTACCAGGCATATCAGGGAGAAGCGGTGTATCATGAACTCTATGACACTGTGTTCGCACTTGATGCTGTGGAGCCTCTGCTGATGCCTGGTATCGATGATCTTGTCGATTATATGAAGGGTGAGTGCATCGAGCGGCTTGCTGTCTACCAGTTCCGCACCGATCTCCCCCTGGATCTTTTCATAGAGGAAATCTATCGGCTCATTTCTGTTCAGACTGAGATATCTTTTAAGGAAGAAGTCGGCGATACATAGTACGAAGATGTCGCTCCTGCGCGAAGCCTCTATCGTCAAAACGAAATCCTGCCTGGAGGAGCAGTAGATATTCACTTCATCCCTGCCGGAAGAGAGTACCTTTTCGCTCCCCTTCTGCCTTATCGTGAAGCCACCCTCTTTTACAACGGTGATGACGACCATTCTGTCGAGGTTTTTTATATCGAAACTGCGCTTCCCATGCTCACTGAGGCAGATATCGAAAAATACTATACCGTTTGAGATATCGACCCTTGTGATATGCTGTTTCCCCTTCTCGTAAAGCCTGGTAGTCTTGTACCTCTTGTCGCCTATGTTGAAAAAGAGACTCTCCATCAGAGATTGTAGTACTCCCTGACACGGCGCTCGAAATCTTCATCGCTAAGCTCTTTGCGCATAGGTATGAATTTACTCGCCTTGTCGCCGGCCGTCACCCTTGCGGGGAACTTTTCATCCTCTATTATCCGGTATATCAGCTCCGCTACCTCTTTCGCATCGTTTCCGCGGTTGATCTGCTCCACTATCTGCGGAGCAAGGTTCGAAACCAGCTGTGCATAGGGCGATTTCGCGTCAAAAGTCTGCGCGTTGGTCACGAGATTTTCCCTGGCGAACCGTGTATCGAAAAAGCCGGGCATTATGGAGTGGACACGGATATTGAAATCTGAAAGCTCATATCTCAGGGAGTCGGTAACTCCTTCGACGGCATACTTCGTGGCATTGTACATTGTAAGAAGCGGGAGCCCGATCTTTCCCAGGAACGAACTTATATTCACTATTACGCCCGACCTCTCCCTTCTCATTAGAGGGATAGCATGTTTCGTGACCCTGAGAACTCCGAAAACGTTTACATTGAACTGGTCGAACATCTGCTTTTCATCCATATCTTCGACGGTCGAGACAAGGCCGTACCCGGCATTGTTGACAAGAACATCCAGCCGTTCGATACCCCCGAAAGCCTCTTCCACACTCCCGGGGTCTGCTACATCGAGAGGGATTACGGTGACGTCACCTTCGAAAACCCCGGCTAGCTTTTCCGGATAGCGGGTAGCGGCATAGACCTTGAACCCTTTTTGCGCCAGAAAACGGACACTCTCTCTCCCCATACCGCTTCCAGACCCGGTAACAAGTACGACTCTTTCCGGTTTCATAAGAGCTCACCTCCCGCTGCCGTTGGCCCTATCGGAAAAGGCCGTCCGTAGATCATCCGCACATCTCTGCGGAAATCACCGGTCACTCTCCCTCTTTCGACTCCTCTATCCACTCCAGATCCTCTTTGAGTTCGACCACTCTCCCCACTACGATAAGCGCTGGAGTCTCGATTCCCGCCTCTTTCACCTTAGAGTGGATATTTTCAAGAGTCCCGGTAACACTCTTCTGCTCAGGTGTGGTGCCTTTGCTGATAACCGCACACGGCGTATCTTCCGGCCTACCTACTTTTATCAGATTTTCGGCGATGTTTTTGAGATTGTGCAGCCCCATAAGAAATATGACGGTCTCATCGGCCTTCATCGACTCCCAATCTACCTGTGAATGCTTTTTATCCGGTGTTTCATGGCCGGTAACGACCTTGAAAGAGACGGCTACACCGCGATGTGTAACCGGTATTCCGGCATATGCCGGAACCGATATGGCCGATGTCACACCAGGGATAAACTCGAACTCCACGCCTCTTTCACGAAGATACTTCGCCTCTTCCCCGCCCCTGCCGAATACCAGCGGATCGCCCCCTTTGAGACGCACTACCTTCTCGTGCTCCATCGCTTTTCGGTAGATCACCTCGTTTATCTGATCCTGCGGAAGCGTATGGCGGCCGTCCTGCTTGCCCACATATACGAATTCGCATCCGGGCTTCGCCTCTTTAAGAATATCCGGGTTCGCCAGACGGTCGTAGATTATCACATCCGCCTCCTTGACCACCCTGAGCGCTTTGACCGTCAAAAGATCGATATCTCCTGGTCCGGCACCGGTAAGATAGACTTTGCCCATAGTTTATAATCCTCTTCTTTCTTATTCTTTGATGTTACGCAAAGCTTGAGCAAAGCCCAAGCTTTGGCGGGGACCGGCCGTCCCCTGCACCCCCCTGAAGCTACGAAATCGTAGATTTCGAGATGACGTTACGCTTTTTGCGTAACGTCTCTTCTTCATTGAGATAGCATGACGGGTCCTCCGCCCATAGATCTCCGTGAATGGCGTAGGCTCTGCTTCTCGATCCTCCGTTGCAGATATCTATGACACCGCAATCGGAACATTTTCCCTCCAGTTTTCTTGGATGTTCTCTTAGCCTCGCCAGCATCTCATTCTCACCGTCACACCATATTTCGCTGAAAGGGCGCTCTGTCATATTTCCTATGATAAACGGGAAAAAGGGGTCGGGTTTCACCCGGCCGAGCCAGTCTATATTGCCAAGCTTCATACCAGCACTGTTTCCGCCCCATTTGACTAGGCGGCGGGCCATCTCATCCTTCAGCGCCGGATACCTCTTTGCGAACTTCTCCAGAAAGAGAATCGCATCCATCTCCATATTTCCGGTCACTATATCGATATCTCTGCCCTCCTCGATATACTCGAAGGCCTTGTCGATTATAAATTCGACATACTTCCGGCGCTCCTCTTTGGAGATATCTATCTTCAGGTTGTCCAGCCCCCTGCCGCTGTAGACAAGATGCGATATGTATATCTTATCCACCCCTATCTTTTCCGCGAGTTCGAAAATCGGGTAGAAACTCTCTTTCGTCTCGTTGGTGATGGTAAAGCGAATTCCCGCGTTTCCGCCGTGCTTCTGTATCAGAGAAATCGCATCGAGACTCTTCCTATAGGCACCCTCCATTCCTCTAAATCTGTCGTGCACCTCCTCTATACCGTCTATGCTGATTCCGATATAGTTAAACGTTTCGATTATTCTGTCGACACTCTTTTCACTGACATAAAGACCGTTCGTAGAGAGGTAGGTCATGATGCCCTGCTTTCGCATCGCATCGGCAATATCGAAAATATCTCTTCTGATCAGAGGCTCCCCGCCGGAGAAGATTACAAATTTTATTCCGGCTTTTTTCAGTTCCGGAATCGAATTTAGGATGAACTCGGTACTCAAAAAGTCTTCCGAGTTGGGGTCTGCATAGCTGTAACAGTGGTGACAGGCGAGATTGCACCGGTTGGTGAAGTTCCAGATTATTATGCTCCCGTCCAGGGAGCGCTCTTTTTTGCCTTCCGTAACCGATCTGATAAGATTAGAGAGCCTGAACATCACTCTCTCTCTTTTTTCTCGAATATGAAAATCCCCGAAGGCCTTGGTATCTGCCACTCCAGGTTCAGCCACCACTTCCTCGGATCTGGGTCGGCGACCTTGTATGCCTGTACCATATCTTTGTCGTTTACGGAGAAGTACAGATAGGGGTACTTAGGCGACCACCTGACATGGAGTATCATCCCGGGGAATTTCAATGTACGTACCACCTTCAGCCTCTTGGCGTCGACAATCTGCACCACCGGAAACTTCTTTCCGCTGAAGGTCACCGCAAGCCACTTTTTGTCAGGGCTCAGCGCCGTAAATACCGGGTTCCCCTCCACTTCGATAGATTTTACAAGCTTGAAGCTGTGGTCGAAAATGAAGACCTTCCTGTTTCCGACCGCGGGAATGAAGAAGTAGTCACCGCTTATACTCCAGAATCCGAAGTGCGGAACCTTCAGTATCCTCTCTCTTTTTCCCATTTTCAGAGGCACTTTTTTGTACTTCATAGTATCAAGATCGAGAACACCTACATTTTTGGAGTTGAAAAAGCCGACAACATATAGGTTCCTGTCTATCATCGCGTCGAAAGGGACTTTACCGGCATTTTCGACCTTTTTGTAGAGTACGAACCACGGTTTTTTCCCGCCGGCGTGCTCATCCTCCATCACCCAGATCTCGTCACTGTCCATACAGGCGAATACCAGATAGTCCTTGTACTCTTTTATACCGACGTTTCGGCTGCCTGTGCTGATGGTCTGTATATGGTTCAGATCCCTGTCTAGAATTTCGACGGTCTTGTTGTCGTAGTTTGCGACGGCTACATAGTTGTCCCCTATTACAAAACCTATCGCGCTTTTGGATGTTTTGTACTCCTTGAGCTTTCTATCGTTTACGGGATCGAACTTGACGACATAGCCGTCTCTGGTTATGACGTAGCCGTCGTTGTCCCTGAATTTTACGACAGCGTGGTTGAAGTTGTGCATCCCTTCTATTTCACCTTTGAAGAGATTGTTCTCTATAACTGCCAGTGCGGAGTTTTCACGCTCCACAACGAAAATCTTCTCGTCGGATCGCGGAACGATATCTGAAGGATCTTTGATCTCCTTCGAAGCTGTAAGTGCAGATGCGAGAAGCATGATAGAGAGAACTGTTTTGACAATTTTCATTTGGCATCCTTGAATTTCATTATATAGTCGGCGAGCGCTTCAAGCTCATCCGGTTTCAGGTCGGCAAACGCCGGCATCGAATTCCTGGAGTACCCCAGCATCCTGTATGTCCCTTTTGGGTCGACTATCTGTGCGATTATCTGACCTCTGTTGCGCTTCGATGCGATAGTCTTGAACGACGGCCCGAACGCTTCGGCCGTCTGGTGGTGGCATCCCCAGCAGTAAGTCTTGAAAAGCTTCTCTCCCTCCGCTGCCCAGGCGGAAGAGAGTGCCGAAACCAAAAGAAGAGCCAACGATACTTTTTTCACTTTGTACAACCTTTTTATCTTTTCATTTACCGGTGTTTCAGAAAGCTCTAGCCGGGCCCAGGCTTTGATCATGACCGGCCGTCATCCTATTTTCCGGCAGGAGTTCCGTTACAGAACAGATATTCTACCATCTGTTTATATACATACAACCTTTAAAGGAGACCGCTTTCATATGCAGAACAGCTGATTTGACAATTTCATATAACTATATTTTCTGCATAAAAAAGCGGAGTCAACCTGTTTATGATCGTTGTGGGTCAGTGAAGGAACATCTCTCCCCGAAAGGGGGAGAGAAGATATGCTCTGTTAAGCGCCGGGGATATGCTGGCGATGCTCTACAGAGTAGGTAAAGGTAGGAGTGGTCAAGTTGTAGATATACTTGATGAATTTTCCGGTTTTTGAATCATAGATACCGATTCTTCCGGTAGTCCACTCAGAGATAAATGTCCATTTGCCGTGGTTCGCAGGCTCTGCATGAAGCAGTCTAGGCTGAACCGGTTTTTTGACTTTCGGTCCCTTTTTGGCCGTATATGTAACCAGCTTCTCCTTGGAGATTTTGGAGTTGACCTCTTTCCCTTTTACTGTAGCATACTGGGTAGCATCCCAAGTCTGCAGAACTTTGCCGGTATGGGCATCGATCAGCTTACCCTTTTTCTTTCCGACTTCGATGATTCTGTCTGTCTCGAGTGTCTCTTTATTGATCAGATAGACCTTGTTGTAGCTGTCGGGTCCGCCCAGTACACAGTCAGCCCAGAGATAGGGTGTATCTTTGCTTGTTCCTATGAAGAGACCGCCGGCCGCAGTTGGTACATTTGCAACTACATCCCAGTTCATATCCCAGATCACAACGTTACCGACGTTCATGCTGACGGTGGCGTTGAGCTGTCCGTACTTGTCGTTGTACCAGGAGCTTCCCTGTCCGGGGTGCGGCTTGGAGCCGGGTCCTGTATAGACTTTGGCAGCCAGTCTTTTTGTCTTGAAGTCTACGATACCCATAACGTCACTTCCCTGAGAAGCGATCATATAGTATCGGCCGATCTCCTTGCCCTCATTCAGGAATGCGTCGTGAAGAATTTTACCGATGTTCGGAATGTCACCCACGATCGGGAAGTCAGGCTTGCTATAGTCTACGATATAGACATGTCCGCCGTCTTTGAGCGCGAAAGCGAAGTAAGGTCCGTACGGAGTATCAGCAATTGAAGCAACACGGCTCGGCCCGATGTTTCCGTCAGGATCGATAACGCCTGCAGTCTGATAGACTTTGAGCGGTTCAAGTGTCAATGCGTCGCAAAGAACGGCACCGCCCGGATTGTAGTTACCGGCCATAACATATTTACCGTCCGGAGAGACTGCGAGTCCGCGAGACTCCTGACCAACCTGTACACTTGCCAGAGCAGGCTGTCCCGGAGCCGCAAGGTCGAACATTGTCAATCGTCCCGATCGGCTAATGGAGTAGGCGTAGCGCGGCATACGCTTGTTTGTCACTGTTACGTGAACGGCGAATCCGGCTTTGTGGCGGGAGAGAACTTTTCCGCTGGTTCCGTCGATGAAGTCAACCAGGGATGCGTCACGCTCTGTTGCGAAGACGATATCCATCACACTCTTCACATCTGTCGGATGGGGGTATTTTTTAAGAAGCTCTTTGCGGTCGGCAAGCTTCTTCCATGTCTTTTTCACTTCGTCAAGATCGAGACGAAGCTCAACCGTATTTTTCCAGTGCATAAGCCAGTCGACCATACCTGCTGCATCATCTTTGGTGAACATATGCTTCCACTCAGGCATCGCCGTACCCGGCTTACCGTTCAGGATTACATCAGCCAGCATCTGGGCATTCTTCTTTTTCAGAGCCTTTGGCCTGAGGTCGGAACCGACACCGCCCTGGTGAATAGGTCCGTGACACCCCTGGCACTCTTTCTCATATACTTTGGCGAAGTCCATCTTCGACGTACCGGCGTAAAGCGACCCGGCTACCATAGAAACACATGCAGCCATGCCAAGCAGTTTACCAAGCTTCATTTCTTCTCCTTTTTTTGGGTTGAATCCTCCCCCAAAAAAGCGGCCGAACGGCCGCTCACCAAGCACATACCGTTATTCACCGCCCTGTTGCAGCCTCTTCTTCTCCTGGAAGTAGATGAAGAACATAGGCAGCACAATCACAGTATGCAGAAAGATCGTCAGGGTTAAAGGCCCCTGGTTCAGCAGTGCGAAAAAGTTGTCGCACGCCAGATCCGTACACGCTTCAAACATTTTTACTCCTTTCTTTTTCTTTAAATACTTACGGAACAATTATACCGCAAGTATTTTTAAAGTTTTATGCCGCAGCGGTCTGGGCACTCTCACTCTCTTCTGCGTGCTCCACTCTGCCAATTGTCAGCAGATCGACAAGCAGGAAGATGAATCCCACAAAGGTAACAAGACCCATAGTAAGACGCCATCCCTGAGCCTGTATGTACCACGGAAGGTTCTGTGCGATGAAGTAGGCATCCCATCCTCCACCGAGATCGGCTCTCTCCACAAGCACCTGCTCATAACCCGCAATGGTAAGTGAAACGGTCATACCGAGCACTCCGAATACAAGAAGGAAAATGGCCATCTTCGTATTGAACGTCATGGTCATCTTTCTAATTCCGTATGCGCCCTGTATACCGAGATACATCATACCCACCAGGATCGTAGCATAGGCTCCGAAGAAGGCGAGGTGTCCGTGGGCCGCGGTGAACTGCGTACCGTGTGTATATATGTTAACCTGCGGCAGTGTGTGGAAGAAACCCCATATACCCGCGCCGAGGAAATTTCCGAACGCGTTTATCGCTATCCACGCCATTGCGGGTGAATTCTTGACCGCATGTCCGGCCTGACCGGCCTCCGCATGTCCCTGCTCTTTACCCCAGTCATAGAGTACGTGAACGAACATCGCTACAAGTGGAACAGGCTCGAGGGCACTAAAGAGGGCACCGATCTCCCACCAGTACTCCGGTGTACCGATCCAGAAGTAGTGGTGTCCAAGACCCAGAATACCAGAACCGAACAGCATCAGAACTTCAATCCAAAGCCACATTTCGACTATTTGCCGTTTTGCGCCGAGAATTCTGATAAGACCGTATGCCGCGAGTGAACCTACGAAGACTTCCCACGTAGCTTCAACCCAAAGGTGAATTACCCACCACCACCAGTACTGGTCCATGGAGATGTTGTCGGTAAAGAACATACCGCACAGATAGAGACCGGCAAGTGCGAAGAGGTCGGCGACAAGTACAGTCAAAATTCCTGTCTTGTTACCCTTCATATAGGTTGCGAAAACATTGTAATAGAAGATCAAAACCACGACGACGATACCGATATCGGCCCATCTGGGAGCTTCGATATACTCACGCCCTTCGTTGATCAGCCATATGGTGGACTCTGTTCCGGGTCCTACCTGTATGAAGATATAGACAAGTACAACAACTGTCACGGCAGCAGTGAGAACCCAGAATGCAAGTTTTCCCAGCTTGATGCCGACCGTTTCAATTCCACTCTCATCCGGAAGCAGCAGATATACCGAGCCGATCATCGCATAGAGCATCCAGACTACAAGCGCATTGATGTGAACCATACGAGCGACACTGAAGTCAAACACTTCAAACAGGAAGCTTGGGTACAGGAACTGTGTAGCAGCGATGAGTCCCATAAGGAGCTGCGCGCCGAAAAGCACGATAGCAACCCGGAAATAGTTCATCGCGAGCTTTTTGGATTCATACTGAAACTGGTTAGATTTTATACTAGTGAGCATGAGTACCTCCTTCCAGGCGTTTCGCAGACTGCGAGAAGTTGCGAGGGAATCCGTTGGTATCGATCGCACTCATATGTTTCAGGAATGCAACGAGTGCAATCGCCTCATCTTTCGTAATTCCCAGGTCAGGCATCATGCGCTCATGTGTAGGAAACTGGGACGGGTGCATCAAAAACTCCGCCATCGCCTCTTCTACCGTATCTTTGCCCGTTATTCCGGTCATCGTACCGTCATTCCATTTCGGATCGAGCCACGCTTTGGTAAGATCCGGCGCGTAGTAGGCTCCGTTGCCCAGCAGGGTATGACAGTTCATACAGTTTTTGGCCTGCTGTGTAAGCTTTCCGTGGCGTAGCAGCTCCGCCGCCTCTTCCGCACTCCACTCTTTTCCGAAGAAAAGCTGTTTCTCGCCGATAACAGGCACCTCATGTCCCCTCTTCTCATCCATTTTGTAATCAATATGGTAGTTGATTACAGTCGCAGCGGGTATACGCTTTGCAACACCGTTTTCCAGATCCGCATCTGAACCCATGGCGATCTGGCCCATTGTATCGAACGTGAGCCACATCAGCAGTACGGTTGCCGTTCCGGTCACCCATGCCGCCGAGCGTCGCCAAAAGGTGATGCTCGTCCAGACCGAGACTTTCTTTCCGCTCATCTCTCCTCCTTTTTTTTCTGAAAGCTACGCATCGTACGCACCTTGAAGTATACGATGCGTAGCATCAGTTTTTAACTCTCTTTCGACTCTCCGTAGCGCTTCTCCGACTGCTCTATAAGGTAAAAGTAGAGATGCGGTGCGAAAAGATAGGCAAACATCGCTACCGCAAGAACCTTGGCAGTGAACGGACTGCTGTGGATGAGTACCGAAAGCTCGTACAAACTGTACACCTGCAATATCCAGAACAGATAACTGAAAGGGGCCAGTTTTTTGGATACGACACCCATCTTAGAGAGCGTCATCAATGCAGCATACCCGACACCGAAAACCAACACCAGAGTGGCGACGATGAATATCCTCAGAAACTCGTCCGGAGCGATCTGCGGCATCGTAATGACTGGTTCCATTCTGACTCCTTTTTTTTAACTGTCCTGAATAAGGCATGGAGTAATTATGACAATTTTTATCGGAGATATGGTTGACATACATCAAGATTTTATCTTTTTTTTGTAGTTTCTATAGTGAAGTAATAAATTTATATTTTTTTAATATAATGAACCGAAGCACCATTTTATGTACTTCAGTCGATTCTACTTTTCATAGACAAGGCAGCGGGCTGTGAAATAGGGACGGCTGTAAGCATCGGAAACTAAATAATCTCCATCTAATTTCCAGCCCAAATTTTTACTTATGATTATTGACTGCGAACCCATGCGAACCATTCTACTTTCACATATGATCTTCTCACCTCTTTCAAACGCTTCTCTTACTTCGGCCATCCTCTCAGTTGTGATCCAAAAGTGTGCTCCTATTAAAACGACGAGTACCGTTCCCACTATACTCATACCCTTTTTCACCGCTCCTTTCCCCATAAAGGGGCGAGTAGTGACAAAGAGCGTCACAAGCATAATAACCGCCGCCAATATAAGGTATCCGCCTTCTAAATAGAAAAAATTTCGCATATCTTTTTCCTGAAAATTTAATTTTAATATGGTAACATGCAATCTACGTAAACAGGCTTGACGATTATCAAGGGTTGAAGCATTGTACGCAAGATTTTACAGAGGAAGGATCGATCCGGCATGATGAATGTTGTACTCACACTGGTCTTCAGTATAGTTATGCTCTTTTTCATGATCTTTCCGGCAATGAAAATTGTAGAGTGGATAGATTCCCGCTATCCTATACCGGAGAGATTTTATAACCCCTTAACTATAGTTATAGTGGTTTTACTATCGATTTCCATAGGACTCTTCCTTAAGTATGCCTGACAAAAGGCAAAAAAACGGCATTGGATATAGCATGGACACTTTAAGAAATTTCTACCTCTTCAGACACCTAAGTGACGAAAAGTTTGCCAGACTAGAAGAGATTTCGAAAATAGTCGACTACAAGAAAGGGGCAATCCTCTTTTTCGAAGGGGATGAGGCAAAATCACTTACAGTTCTGATAGATGGAGTTTTGCAAGTCTACAAAACCGATCAGAAGGGAAACAAAGTCATTCTTCACCACTTTTTTCCTATGGATGTAATTGCTGAGATAGTAAACCTGGAGCATATGCGCTACCCCGCATCGGCCGAATTCGAAACCGACGGAAAAGCTTTGGTGATCGACTACGAAGCTTTCGAAAAGGAGTTTCTAAAAGATCCCGAAGTCTCTTTCGCCTTCATCAAATCACTCTCTAAAAAGATCAAATACCTGGAGAACGTCATCGCCACCAACCTGATGATGAATTCTACGGCCAGAGTCGCAAAATTCATATGTGAGCATGAGAAAGAGATGAAAAAGCTCAAAAAGAGCCATATTGCCGCCGACTTGAACATGACTCCCGAGACACTCTCCAGAATTTTGAAAAAACTGGCCACATTGGGGCTTATCGAAAAGAGAAAAGATGAGATTCTCGTTCTGGACAGGGAAGGGCTAGAGACTTTCTACCTCTAAACTTCAACCGGCACCGGGTATAAAGCTGTCGATCCCGGTTCGGTTGTCAACATCATAAAACCCTACTCCGGAATCGATAAAAACCTCTTCTTTCACATCTTTCCGGATTCAACACGACAGCTCCCGGTGACATGCATGTTTCTACAAAAGTTCGACCTCCGTACGCCATTCAAATAGGTATAAGTCATGGGTAAACATCACAATTTTTTCTTATTCTTATAATAAATTTTGACTCGTATCAACTACATTTTATCTTGTTTCCTATAAAATTACTTTGCATCGGAATCATGGTGCCCAGATTCAAGAAAATTTAATTTTTTTGAATCTGGGTGCTAGTGCGATTCCAGAAAGTAGCTAATCTTATCAGGAGGTAAAGTATGTCATCTATGTCAAGACGCGACTTCCTCAAGAGTGCTGCTGCCGCTACGGCAGCGAGTGCTGTTGGGATGTCGGTTCCTACCGAAGTGGAGGCCAAAGCGAGCAGCGCGGAGGCCGGATGGCGATGGGACAAAGCGGTCTGCCGCTTCTGCGGTACAGGTTGCGGAATTATGGTCGCTACCAAAGACGGAAAAATCGTCGCGGTCAAAGGAGACCCGGCCGCTCCGGTCAACAGGGGACTCAACTGTATCAAGGGGTACTTCAATGCGAAGATCATGTACGGTGCCGACCGTCTGACCACACCCCTGCTGCGAATGGACGACAAAGGGAATTTCGCGAAAAACGGAAAGTTCCGTCCAGTCAGTTGGAAAAGAGCTTTCGACGAAATGGAGAAACATATCAGGAAGGCACTCAAAGAGGGCGGACCTGAGGCTGTAGCCGTATTCGGATCCGGACAGTATACGATCCAGGAGGGGTATGCGGCCGCAAAAATGATGAAAGCCGGGTTCCGCTCAAACGCGATAGACCCCAATGCGCGCCACTGTATGGCATCTGCGGTTGTCGGCTTCTTCCAGACTTTCGGTATCGATGAGCCCTCAGGATGTTACGACGACATCGAGATAACGGATACAATTGTCACATGGGGCGCCAACATGGCGGAGATGCACCCGATTCTATGGGCGAGGGTAACAGACAGGAAACTCTCAGACCCCGATCGTGTAAAAGTAGTGAACATCTCCACATACAGACACCGATGTTCAGACCTTGCAGATATGGAGATCATCTTCCGCCCCAACACCGACCTGGCCCTCTGGAACTACCTTGCACATGAGATCGTCTATAACCACCCGGAGGTAATCGACTGGGACTTCGTCAAGAAGCATACGATTTTCGCAACCGGTTTCGTAGAGACAGGTTACGGTATGAGAATGCCCGATGAGGCGAAAAAACTCGGATACTCCGACAAAGAGCTCGAGACGATCCGAAAAGAGAAGAGCAAAGAGGTTTCCGAAAGAGAAGCCCCCGGCCTCGCACCTCTTGGATACAAGGCCGGAGATACGATGGTCATGAAACACAGAGGACACGCTCTCGGACACTGGGAGATCAGCTTCGAAGAGTTCAAAAAAGGGCTTGAGCCATACACTCTCGACTATGTCGCAAGTATCGCAAAAGGCGACCCGGACGAAAGCATCGAGAGCTTCAAGAAAAAGCTTGAAACACTACGCGACCTCTACATAGACAAGAGCCGAAAGATGGTCAGCTTCTGGACCATGGGTATGAACCAGCACACAAGAGGAAGCTGGGTCAACGAACAGTCATATATGGTTCACTTCCTGCTCGGCAAGCAGGCCAAACCTGGAATGGGAGCCTTCTCTCTGACCGGTCAGCCTTCTGCCTGCGGTACCGCACGTGAAGTCGGAACGTTCACACACCGACTGCCTGCAGACATGCTCGTGAAAATTCCCAAACACAGAAAGATTGCGGAAAAGATCTGGAAGCTTCCCGAAGGTACAATCAACCCTGTCGGCTACCAGCACATCATGAACATTCACCGCCAGATCGAGAGCGGCAAGATAAAATTCGCCTGGGTCAACGTATGTAACCCGTACCACGACTCTGCAAATGCGAACCACTGGATCAAAGCCGCAAGAAAGATGGACTGCTTCATCGTCACTTCCGACGGCTATCCGGGAATATCCGCAAAAGTTTCCGACCTCGTCCTGCCTTCGGCGATGATCTACGAAAAGTGGGGAGCCTACGGAAACGCCGAGCGACGTACGCAACACTGGAGACAGCAGGTAGTTCCGGTAGGTGACGCTATGAGCGACACATGGCAGTGGGTAGAGCTCTCCAAGCGGTTCACGGTCAAAGATCTTTGGGGCGAGTGGACAATCAAAGGAGGCAAAAAGCTTCCCAACGTCATTGAAAAAGCGAAAGCAATGGGATATGACGAAGATACTACGATGTTCGAGATCCTCTTCGCCAACGACTGGTACAGAAGCTTCAGTGCGGACGATCCGATCAGCATCGGTTTCGATAACACAGATGTAAACGGAGACCACAGAAACGTCATAGGTTCCGACGGAAAACCGTGGAAAGGGTACGGTTTCTTCATCCAGAAAGCTCTCTGGGAAGAGTACAGAATGTTCGGTGCCGGACACGGACACGACCTTGCAGACTTCGACACCTACCACAGGGTTCGCGGACTCCGCTGGCCTGTTGTCGACGGAAAAGATACACCGTGGCGCTTCAACGTCAAGTACGATCCGTATGCACGCAAGCATGCGAAGCCTGGTGAAGAGTTTGCATTCTACGGGCCTGCACTCAAGACAATAAAACGCGGTAACCTCAAAAAGATCGACCCGAGTCTAGGAAAGATATCTCTTCCGAACAAGGCCAAGATCTTCTTCAGACCATATATGGATCCGACCGAGATACCTGACAATGACTATGACACATGGCTCTGTACGGGCCGGGTTATCGAGCACTGGCACAGCGGTACGATGACTATGCGTGTTCCGGAGCTCTATCGTGCAATGCCGGAGGCTCTTTGCTACATGAACCCGAAGGATGCGAAAGCGAAAGGGCTCAAAGACGGCGACCTGGTCTGGATAGAGAGTCGACGCGGCAAGGTCAAAGCGCATATCGACACAAGAGGAAGAAACAGGCCGCCCAGAGGACTGGTATTCGTTCCCTGGTTCGACGAGCGCGTATTCATCAACAAAGTCTGCCTGGACCACACATGCCCGATGTCCAAACAGACAGACTACAAGAAGTGTGCGGTCAAGATATACAAAGCGTAGAGTACATTTGAATCCGTCCGGGCTCCGGCCCGAGGCGGCTTGACGGAGATATTTCAGTTCCGTCGCAAATTTAAAAAGTAAAGGTGGATTGAGTCTTTGAACACTCAAAATCCGAAGAGAGATACCAAACCCAAAATCACCGAAAGACGGCGATTCCTTACCATTATGGCCCAGAGTGTCGGACTATCGGCACTCGGTGGACTCATATGGACAGGATATGTGGAAGAGGCGAAAGCTACGCCGCTTCTGCTTCGCCCTCCCGGGGCGGTGCCCGAAAAAGATTTTCTGCGCATGTGCATCAAGTGCGGCCAGTGTGCGGAGGCGTGCCCTTACGATACGCTCATAATCGCCAAACCGGGAGACGGAAGGCCGATGGGCACTCCATATTTCATTCCGAGGGATATTCCCTGCTATATGTGCACCGATATTCCCTGTGTGCCAGTCTGCCCGACCGGCGCGCTAGACCAGAAGTCGGTATCGCGTGAAGAGAACGGGAAAGAGGTCCTTGACATAAACAAGGCAAAGATGGGGCTGGCGGTTATCGATACCGAATCGTGTGTCGCATACTGGGGAATACAGTGTGACGCATGCTACCGCGCATGCCCGATTCTGGGAGAGGCGATAACGATCGACTACATACGCAACGAGCGTACCGGCAAACACGCCAAACTGGTTCCGATCGTTCATGCCGACCACTGCACCGGGTGCGGTTTGTGCGAGCATGCCTGCGTGACCGAAAAGGCCGCTATTTTCGTTCTGCCCAGAGAGGTAGCGATGGGTAAACCCGGCGACTACTACGTAAAAGGGTGGAGTGAGAAGGATCAGGAGCGCATCAAGCAGCGCGATCTTTCCAAACTGCAGACAAAAACGGAACGCAGTGAAAAGAGGGCTCAGGATTACCTGAATATGGATGAGGGGCTTTTCGATGAGTAAAATATTCAAAATGCGCTATCTAATATTGCGCCGTTTGACCCAGATAGGCCTGCTTTTCCTCTACTTTTCCGCCAATGCGTACGGCTGGAAAGTTCTGACAGGAACTCTGAGCTCCTCGACGCTCTTTCAAACCGTGCCACTTGCAGATCCGTTCGCGATACTGCAGATGCTTTCCGCAGGTGCCGTAATGGGGATAGACGTCTTTATCGGCGCGGCCATAGTCGTTATCTTTTACGGCATTATAGGCGGGCGGGCGTTTTGCAGCTGGGTCTGTCCGGTAAATATGGTGACGGACCTTGCCAACTGGCTCAGACGTAAACTTCTGCTCGACAAGGCGGAGAGAAAAGTGTGGGTCAGCCGCAACGCCAGGTACTGGGTGCTGGTTCTCTCCCTGATCGTCTCGGCGATTACGGGAGTAGCGGCATTCGAACTTGTAAGCCCGATAACCATCTTCAACCGGGGAGTCATCTTCGGGATGGGTATGACAGGCGCAGTGCTGCTCGCAATCTTTCTGTTCGACCTCTTCGGGGTGAAAAACGGGTGGTGCGGGCACATCTGCCCGCTCGGCGGCGCCTACTCGCTCATAGGCCGCTTCAGCCTTGTAAGGGTGCGTCACAATGAACCCAACTGTACACTCTGCATGAAGTGCAAAGAGGTCTGTCCGGAGAGTGAAGTGCTTTTTATGATAGGAAAAGAGAGTACGACGGTAAATATGGGTGAATGTGTCAACTGCGCACGCTGTATAGAAGTGTGCGACGATGATGCACTAGGGTTTAGTATTAGAGATTTTGCAACAAGTAAAGCCAAAGGAGAAAAGAGATGAAAAAGATGATTCTAATGGCGCTTTCAGCTGCGCTGGTTCTGGGCATGAGTGCCTGTGCCAACAAAACCGCGGAGAGTGCCGTACAGATGGATGAACAGGAGTTGAACTCCGCCAACGCTCCGATAGTGACAGAGGAGGAGCTCGGACTTCGAAAAGAGAACCTCTATACAGAGCAGACAACTGCACCGGTAAGAGCGCAGTACACCTCCGCCGCACCGGGAAGCGCGGAGCGATTCCAGAGATCGTATGAAAACGCTCCTCCGCTGATCCCGCACAGTGTAGACGGACTTCTTCCGATCAAAAAAGACAACAATGCATGCCTGGGATGCCATATGCCGGATGTCGCCAAAAGTGTCGGTGCCACACCGATTCCGAAGACACACTTCATGGATTTCAGAACCCAGAAGATGCTGGATCACCTTGCCGAGCAGCGATTCAACTGCTCTCAGTGCCATGTTCCGCAGGCGAACGTTCCGACACTTGTCAAAAACACGTTCGAGCCGTACTATAGAAACCCCTCAGAAAAGAGCAAGTCCAACCTTATCGACACACTCAACGAAGGTGTCAAATAAGATGGTAGACGAAGGGAGAAGAGGCATTTTTGCCTCTCTCTCCTCGGCATTGAAAGGGGAGAAGAGAGAAAAACGGGCGCCTATAAGACCGCCATACAACAGTGACCCGGATCTTTTTCACAGACTCTGTCCCGACTGTATAGACAAACAGTGTGCCAAAGTGTGTGAAGAGGAGATAATAACTATCGGAAGCGACGGAACGCCTGAACTTTCTTTTTCAAGCAGAGGGTGCACCTTCTGCGACGACTGCATGAAGGGATGTGAAGCGGGAGTTTTAAGCGATGCAGGTGTAAACTTCATAAAGGCAGAAGTGGATATAGACGTTCTGAAGTGTATGGCCTGGCACCATACAATATGCAGCAGCTGCAAAGATCCGTGCCTTGAGGATGCGATAGCTTTTCTCGGGCTCTTCAGGCCCGAAATCGATCCGAAGAGGTGCACGGGATGCGGATGGTGTATTCCTGTCTGCCCGTCCGGCGCAATAAACATCACATCGATCTGAAAGGAATATAGATGATGAAGAGTCTCTGGCTGATGCTTGCCGCCTCCGTGATGCTTTTTGCGGCACCGGAAGTCGTAAAGCCGCACGCAACAATCGAGGTGGAGGGCAACGTTGTAGAGATAGTTGTAAAAGGAGAGAAACTTTACGCCGCTACAGATGCGGGGAAGATGGAAGTTTACGACTGGAAGAGCCGCAAACTCCTTTCTGAAGTCAAGTTCAAAAAGATTCATGACTTTATGGGAGACGAGATAGAGCCGAAAGTATTCGGTGTAGATGTGGACAGAAGCGGAAATAGAGTTCTTCTTCTGGTACAGGATGAGGGGGGAGAGAGAATACTCTATATACGGGAGAGCGGAAAAACGGAGCGTCTGCTCGATAAAAAGGCCCATATCTCGATGAGAGAAGTCCGCTTCGTAGATGACGACCATCTGCTTATAGCCACTATGAGCGACGAGCTGATTCTGTTTGAGATTTCTACAAAAAAAGAGCTTTACAGAAACAAACTGAGTCTATCTGTCTTCTCCGACTTTCAGTTGAACGAAGATCATACGAAGGTGGCCAGCACATGCGAGTCGGGAATAGTATATATAGTCGATGTAAAGAGCGGAAAAGTTCTGAAAAAGCTCGAAGGGGGAAACAAAGACAACGTATTCAAGGTCGATTATAAAAACAGAAGCGTATTGGCCTGCGGCCAAGATAGAAAGGCGGTACTCTACAGGCTCCCTTCGGGCAGTATGACTATATACGAAACCGATTTTCTGGTATATGCGGGAGCTTTGAACAAGGATGCTTCTCTGAGCGCTTTCAGCCTAAACGAAAAGAACGATATAGGAATTTTCGACAACTCAACCAAAGAGATGAAATACCGCCTTACAGGGCAGAACTCTACACTAAATACCATCATTTTCATAAACGACAAAGAGCTTATAAGCTCCAGTGACGACAACAAAATTTTAATTTGGAGGTTACCATGAACATATCGAGCATCGTAGTACAGGTCAGAAGCGAATATGTTGACGAAGTAGTTGAAACACTCAAAAACGCAGACTTCTGCGACTACCACTTTCACGACAAATCTATCGGGAAGATAATCGTTACCGTCGAAGGTGAAGATGTGGGAGAGGAGATAGCGAAAGTAAAAAAAATACAGGCCGTTCCACATGTGATCGCCGCCGATATGATGATGGCGTACAGTGAAGAGGAGCTGGAAAAAGAGCGCTCAAAGCTGGAAACAGGCCCGAATGTTCCTGAAATGCTCAACGACGACTCGATCAGGGCGGAAGATATCGTATACCATGGTGACCTGAAGAAGATGAATCTTTAACCGGTTTTCTCCAACAGCTTTAAAAACTCCGCCTCGCACAGGGGCCGGCTGTAGAGATAACCCTGATAGAGTATGGAGGGGTCGAGCTCCTTCAGCTTTTCCCTCTGTTCTCTGCTCTCTACCCCTTCGGCAATGACTCTATAGTTGAACTGTTTGGCAATATCCAATATCGCTTTTACGAGTGCAATGTCTCCTTTATCTTTCAATATATCGCCTACAAATGATTTATCTATTTTGATCACCTCGAACTCAAACTTCTTCAGGTAGGAGAGGGATGAGTAGCCCGTACCGAAATCGTCGATTATAAATCCTATCCCCCGCGCTTTGAATCGCCCTATAAGCTCCCTGGCAAGTTCACTGTCTTCGATAAGAAGATTCTCCGTAATTTCGAACTTGATCTTGCCGGGATCGATACCGCAGCTTTCGATGATTCCTGACGCCTGTTCGAAAAATCCGTTGTAGCGCAGCTGCTTTGGGCTCAGGTTTATGCCGACATACGGGGGGATACTCCTACCATCAGACTCCCACCTTTTCAGTGCGAGGCAGACGCTGTTTATAACCCACTCACCCATACGGTGGATCAGATGCGACTCTTCGGCTACGGGAATAAACTCCGAAGGCAGTATCGTCATACCGCTTGGATGCTCCCATCTCAAGAGTGCTTCAGCTCCAACTACCTCGTTGGTTGATATATCTACGATAGGCTGGTAATAGAGTTTCAGCTCACCCTGCTCTATCGCATCTGCGAGCTCCTTCTCCATACGAATACTCTTTTTTATCTGCTCATCCATAAAATCTTCATAGAAACTGGTTACACCCCTTCCCAGCCTCTTTGCATGGTACATTGCGATATCGGCACACCTTAGAACCTCATCCAAAGACTCGCCCCTGGTTCCGATCATTACGGCCCCTATACTCGTCGATACATGAAGTGTATGCTTCTCTATATAGAACGGCTCGGCCAGTGTCTTGTGTATCTTCTGACTCACCAATAGAGTATGGTTGACACTCTCCGTCAGATTTTCACTTATCATCGGGAGGAATATAATGAATTCGTCACCACCGAGACGGCAAACGGTATCGCTTTTTCTAAGCACTTTCAAGAGTCTTGCTGCACTCTCTTTCAGAAGCTCGTCCCCGATATTGTGACCGTATGTATCGTTTATATGTTTGAAGCGGTCCAGGTCTAGAAAAAGGAGCGCCGAATAGTGCCCTTTTCTTCCCGCCTGGGCTATCTGGGAGTCGAATCTGTCTCCGAGAAGCTTTCTGTTTGGAAGAGAAGTAAGAGGGTCGTGATAGGCCAGAAACTCGGCTCTCTCAAGTGCTTCATGTTCCCTGGTCTTATCCTCGACAACCCCAATGGCCCCTTCCAGCTCCCCTTCCGAACCTATCAACGGGGCGATTGTTGCGCTTATCCAGATCTTTTTGCCGCTCAACATACTTGTATACGGGCCGTTATACCCGAGAGTACGTTTTTCACCCAGTACACGCTTCATGATATCGAGAAGTTTTCTGTCTTTCATACCGTTAAGGTCCAGCCCTATCAACTCCTCTTTGGAGACTCCAAGTATCTCCGTAAAGACCCGGTTGCACTCCACTATCTTCAAATCCGTATCGCAGTGGAATATTCCGGCAGGGGTCTGCTCAAGCAGCATCCGCATCCTGCTCTGGAGCTCTCCGAGTTCTCCATGCTGCCTGATCCCCTTCTGCAGGAGAGACCCGATCTGCCTTATGCTCATTATTAGCAGTAGAGCGTAAAGAACGATTGCAACAGAAAGAACGGCATGGAAAAGATCGCCGACAATCATAACCCTTATAGCGGCCGGGAAGAGCAGAAGGTAGATATTGATCTCCGCTATAACGCGGTCGGCAGCCAGGTTTGCCGCACTTGCAGAGGCTATCATAACAATAGAGAGAACCAGCAGTACCTCATACAGCGGTTCTCCCTGCGGGTAGAGGGCAAATGATGCAGCCCCCCACAACACCGCCATCAAAAGAGCCTCTTTCCGGAATGAGGCGTAACGCTCATCCAGAGGTTTCACACTCCCGGAACAGCCGCTTACTGCTTTGAACAGACGCAGCAGGCTCAGAATGGTTACACAAAAGTACCATCCCCATATAAGGTAAGGGTTAGTGAAGGGTTGGAGAGTCACCAGAATCAGAGTCGCCATGACAACTATGGCGCCCATTGTCACAGGAGCCTTCCTGCATAGCATGACAAGCAGATGTTCACGCATAAACCGGTGAAGCACACTCTCTTGCGGTACGAATCGGTCCAACACCTTGCCTATCACTATCTCCGGCTCCCTCTTTTCACTGCTGTTTCATCACCCCGTCAACGGCTCTTTATATCATCCGACCGGTAATATGGCGGGCTATCGCATAGCCGTGATTCAGTCCGAGGGCTATGGAGCCTCCAGACTCCTGTGTAATATCTCCCGCCACATATAGCCCCGGAACATCCGTCATGTAGTTCTCGTCATGCACAGGTTTTCCATCTTCGACACGGATACCTGAACCCTGCAAAAAGGCACTCGGTGTAGTACCGCCGATAGCGTACACAACCCTGTCGAAACTCTCCGGCTCCCTCTCGGCAAAAATGACACGGACCTTCCCGTTGTCATCTTCCAGGCCCTCGATATTCACCCCGAGATAGGGCTTCACCTCTCCATGGGCTATAGCGTTCGCTATCGCGCTCTGATTGGTAGGGTTGGCCCGCCTGAAGGTTTCGCGCCTGTAACAGATGGTCACATCGTTTTTCTCGGCAAGATCGACGGCGTACTCCACGGCGGAATCTCCGCCTCCCACGATGAGCACCTTCTCACCCTCTCCGCACTCGTCAAGGGTGTAGTTGACCCTCTTCTTTATCGAAGCCGGTATCTTGTAGTCGGGCTTGTTGGGCTTGCCCATACGCCCTATCGTGACTACGACATATCGCGCTTTTACGCTTCCTCCCGGAATCATTACATCGAATATATCGCCCTTTTTGACAATCTTTTGAACCTCCGTATGGGTTCGGAGCTCCACCGAGTGGTGTGCGATGATCTCATCGAAAAAATCGAGAGTGCTCTCTTTCGTTCCGTCCACGAAGTAGATGTTGCCGTCGAGTTCGACCTTCTGGCCCTTCCAGTCTTTGTCTACACGCTTGTTATCTTTGTAATATTTCCGAATCGTGGCATTGTGATTCTGATCCTTCTCCAGAACCACTATATCCCGTATTCCGAGTATATAGCTCTCTACCGCCGTGGCGATTCCGGCGGGACCTGCACCTACAATTACGAGGTTGTGTATCTTTTCCATCTTTCACTCCATTATTATTCACTGATCTTACGCAAAGCTTGGGCGAAGCCCAAGCTTTGGCGGGGACCGGCCGTCCCCTGCACCCCCCCCTGAAGCTACGAAATCGCAGATTTCGAGATGATGTTACGCTTTTTACATAAGATCAGTTATTCAGACAAATTATACTGGAAGCGGTGTAAAAAGTGAAATCAGAGCTCAACTACGGTGGCGCCGAAGCCTCCCATATGCGGCGGAGCGTCATGGAACGACTTTACACTCGGATGCCCTTTCAGAAAGGTGCGCACCGCATGGGCAAGTTTTCCGGTACCGATACCGTGATAGACCAATACCTCGTCGAATCCCGCCAAAAGAGCATCCGATATGAACCTGTCGAGTCTCTCTACAGCCTCGTCGGCCCTGAGTCCGTGGAGGTCCAGTTTGACACCGGCAGTCGCACTGTTTCGCTCAAGGGTGACGCTGCTCCTGGGCTTGGGAGAGGGAGGCGGGTTCCCGGAGCGCTTCAGCTCGCCAAGCGGAACACGAAACTTTATTCCTTCCACTTCGATAGTTGCCTCTTTGGCCTTCAAAGCCACGATGACCCCCCTGTTCTTGCGGTACTTTACCGTATCGCCCACTTTGAACTTCTCCACCCTCTTCGGAGCCTCTATCTTAGCCCTTTTCACACTTTTGTGTGCACGGTCGAGCTGCCTGTGGATCGATCTTTCATCTCTCATCTTCAGAGCTTTTCTGGCCTCTCTGGTCGCCTCCTCGTATATCTTTTCGAGCTCCCGCTTCTTGGCATAGAGTTCAGCCTCCATAGAGTCGTTCAGCTCTCTGTAGCGCTCCTTCTCACGCTCCAGCTCCTCTATCTCTCTCTCGAGCTCCTCTCTCTTTTGGCGAAGCTCTTTTTCTAGGGTGCTGGAGCGCTCTATGAGTTCGTTGAGCCTCTCCTTGTCCTCGCCGTACTCGATCCTTGCGAGCTTGACTATGTTCTTCGGAACACCGTACCTCTCGGCGGTTTCGAATGCGTAGCTTTTACCTATGATACCCTGCAGAAAGGTGTAAGTCGGGATTCTGTTCTTCTCGTCGTAGAGAGCAGCGGCCAGCTCCACTCTCCCGTCACCGGCCATCATCGCCGCCAGACGCTTGTGGTGGGTGGTGATGACGATCTTGATATCCCTTTTTACCAGCTCCTCTATCATGACCTTGAAGAGGCTTGCCGCTTCGTCACTGTCGGTTCCCAGCTCTATTTCGTCGACTCCGACCAGTACTCCGTTTTGGCCGAAGAGGCGTGAAAACTCTCTCATCCGTCCCGCAAACGTGGAGATGTCGTTCTTTACACTCTGGGGGTCCTCTATTATCGCCTCGATCCTGCGGAAGCTCCCTATACGGGTCCTGTTCGGGTTGCACCTCATAGGCAGAAGATGTTTCGCAAGCCAGGCAGATGCGAGAATCGACTTCAGCAGCATCGTCTTTCCTCCGGCATTTACACCTGTAATCATCAACACCGGCCTGCTGAAATCTATATTTACCGGTTTCGGATGCGTAAGAGCCGGATGGACGAAATCGGTCAGGACTATGGAGTTCGAAGACTCCGGAAGTATGAATACAAGGTCCTGCATACGCGCCAGGGCTATCCTGGCCTGGTAGTGGTCGAAACGGTCGAAGGCCCTGTCTATAAAGCGGAAAAATTTCAGCCACCCGCCCATTGCGGTACCGATCTTTTTCGATATCTCGTAGTAGACCTCCTCCAGTCTGCCGGCTATGCCCGCCTCTCTCTCCTTCAGCTTTCCAATTGCTTCGGGCAGGACGTAGAAAAAGCCGCCGGTCGTACGGCCTATGATGGATCCTTTCAGAACACGGTTGAATCCGCCGCGAACCAGAAGCGCCTCCTCTTCGTTTATATAATGGATCTGCCTGTCGACCAGATAGGGGGCAAGCTTCTGACTTCCCACCATACGCGAGAGTGTCTGGCGTATAGACTCCCTGTTCTGCTTCAGCGCGCTGTGCAAAGATGCCAGCCGCTCGTCGACACTCTCGAGAAGCCTCCCCTTTTCGTCGAACATCGACTCTATCTCTCTAATCTCTGCCGGTATTTCGATACTTTTGAGCCATTCACCCGCTTCACCCTCTATTTTCAGGCTTTTCAGATAGATAAAATAGCGCACGATCTTTACCGCTTCGAATATTTCGGCCGGCTGCGGGACCGCCTGCTTCGAGAGGCGCATCCAGAGATCGTCCAGGTTTTTAACCTTGGGTGGAGCTTTGAAGTCGATATCTGCAAGCTCTTTTACAAACCTGAAGTGCAACCCCCTGTCGCCTTCGAGATATAGAGGTTTGTCGCGGGCGAAGAGCTCTCTTATCCTCTCTACATACCCCTGCAGATCGAGCTGCTCGGCTATTTTCACCTCACCGCTCTTTAACTTGGAAATCTCTTCACGCACTACTTTAGCCCTCTGATCTGGTAGGTGATGTCACCCGCCCCGAACGCAACCACCAGGCCGCTGTCGAAGCTCTTTAGAAGCTGCCCTCTTCTATCGAGAATCTTCACCTTAGAATCCTCTTTTGTAACTCTCTCGGCCATGGTCAGATCGTAACCCGAGAAAGCCCCCTGCAGATCGACGGGAACCTCCACCTCGCCTGCCGCCCATATGGGCAGTATCACAAGCTCGTCGACACCCCCGAAAGAGTCCACGAAACCCTGGAGGTTGTCTATGGTACGGCTGTATTTGTGCGGCTGCCATATGGCTTTTATTCCGGAAAAACCGAGCATTTCGGCATATATCTTCAGAGCCTCCATAGTCGCTTTGATCTCCGTAGGGTGGTGGCCGTAGTCATCTATAACGACCAAACCATCTCTCTTGTCGATTATGTCGAAACGCTTCTTTATTCCTCTGTATTCTTTCAACCTCTTCCTGACCTCTTCCGGATCGGCACCAGCGGTGACCGCCGCAAGTATGGCCAGCGACGCGTCAAGGGCTATATGCTCGCCTATTCCGAAGACTTCGAATCGTCCCATACCGGCCAGGTCGAACCTGGTATACGGCTCACTGTCTACCAGCACATACTCTATATTGCCTATATCCCTCCCGGGGTAGAGCCTGACCGCCTCGAGCTCTACTCCGCGCAAGAAGGGGTCCTCACCGTTTACCACCCTGACAGACGCCAGACGCAGAAACTCCTCGTAGGCTGCATGGAAACGATCCAGGTCGTAGTCGTAGTACTCCATATGCTCGGGCTCGACATTGGTAACGATCGCCATGTAGGGATTGCAGTTGAGAAAACTCGCATCGCTCTCATCCGCCTCGAAAACCACATCGTCACCGCGCACCGTGCGGACATTGGAGTGAAACGCCTTGGAGATAGCCCCAATGACGGCATTGGCCCCCGGAAGAAGCTCAGCCAGCATCGCGGAAGTAGTGCTCTTTCCGTGCGCACCGCCAACAGCAAAGACCCTCTTCTTTCCGAGAATGAACTTCAGGGCATCTTTCCGCGCAAAGAGCGGAATACCCAGCTCCTTCGCACGTATATACTCAGGGTTGTTCTTCCTCACCGCCGCCGAATGGATGACGATATCGGCACCCTCTACAGCCTCGGCGTGGTGCGGAATGGTTATCTTCGCCCCGAATTTGTGTGCAAGCTCGTCCGTAATCTCGCTCTGGCGCAGGTCAGACCCGCTTACGGTATGACCTTCGCCGGCCATGAACTTGGCCAGCGCCGAGATGCCTATGCCCCCGATTCCGATAAAATGGATTCTCACTTCTTCAGCGTCTCCAGCTCATCGAGTGCACTCTGAAGAGTCGCGCTCTTCTCCTTCATGAACCCCTCCACCGAAGGTTTGAAGTTTGTAAGAAAAAATCCGTAGGTTTCACTCTCGTTCGGGTTCTCGGTATCGACCAGCTCATCTATGAAATCATCGAGAGGCATCTTCGAAGCGGCCGCGGCAATATGCGGCATCATAGCTTCGCTCAGAGTCTCGTCGGCGGCGGTGTGGTGTATGATGAGAAAGATCTCTTTGGCCCCCTTGAAGTCGTTTTCGCTGTATCGCTCTATGCCGTGCTCATAAATGCCGCGGAGCGTATAGAGGTCGGTTCTGTCCGTTATATCGAAAAACGACGATTCGGTGAGCTTCTCCGCCAGCCGGTCGAAGGCACTCTGAAGAATCTCCGTATAGAGACGGTTGAGCCTCTCGGCAGGCAGGTCCAGCATAACGGCGGTATCCAGAACCTCGTACATGCCGGCAATATCTTTCGCTTTAACCGCAGCCTCTTCACGCTGGCCCAGATCGAGCATGAACTGCGGATTGTTTTTCAGATCTTCAAACTCATTTTTTTCCATTTTCATTCCTTTTATTGATCCTGATGTTACGCAAACAGCGTAACATCATCTCGAAATCTGCGATTTCGTAGCTTTAGGGGGGGGTGCAGGGGACGATTAGTTCCCGCCGAAAAATGGGTTTTGCTCATTTTTCGCGTATCATCGGCTACCTGTTTTCCATACACTCTTTTATCCGTTTCAGCGCATCTACGGTGCGCGAAGCCTCCTCGACCAGCGCTATTCTGACATACCCCTGCCCGACACCTTCGCGCCCGAGAAAACTTCCCGGCAGGACTTTGACATTGTAGCGCTCGTAGAGCCTCTTTGTAAACTCCAGCTCGTCACCCACCTCCAGCCAGATGTAGAATGTGGCTTCGGGAACCTCTATGCCCAGAATCTCTCTCGCCAGCTCGAAATTCCCCCTGTATTTCGCTCGAAAGCCCATTACATGCTCCTCGTCGCTCCAGGCGGCGGCAGCCGCGGCCTGAAGCGGGAGCGGAGAGGCGCATCCGACATATGTGCGGTAGCGCATGTAGCGTTTAAGAATCGTATCGTCACCCGCTATGAACCCGCTGCGCAGCCCCGGTGCACTGGAGCGTTTCGAGACCGAATTTATAGCCAAAACGTTCCTGAAAGTCGGGTTGTCGGCCTCTATAGAGGCCTGAAGAATCGACGGCGGCGGTGTATGGGTATATATCTCGCTGTAGCACTCGTCGTTGAGCAGTACGAAGTCGTACTCTATGGCGAGCTTCACCCACTCGGCCATCGTTCCGATATCCATGACTGATGCCGTCGGGTTGTTCGGGAAGTTCAAAATGACCAGGTTGCAACCGGCGAGTTCCGCCTCGTCCATTCTCGGCAGAAAGCCGTTCTCTTTCAAAAGATTCAGGTGCAGAACCTTCGCCCCGGAAGCCACCGCTGCCCCTTCGTATATCTGGTAGAAGGGGTTCGTGTATGCCATCATGGGCCTCTTTATATCGGCCAGCAGAAACTGCGGGAAGTTGAAAAGGAGTTCCCTGGTCCCGAATGTGGGTATTATCTGCGAATCGTCCAAGTCCACATGGAACCGCCTTTTGACAAAGCCGCGCATAGCCTCTCTCAGTTCCGGCTCACCCGCCGTCTTGGGATACTTTTTCAGCAGAGCTCCGTTTCGGCAGAGGGCTTCGGTTATAAACTCCGGCGTATCGAACTGCGGTTCGCCTATGGTGAGAGTTACGGGCTCATACCCGGCCGCCGGCGTAATACCCTCCAGAAGCATGGTCAGCTTTTCGAACGGGTAGGTCTCAAATTGCAATGACAACCCCTTTTTTGATACACGGTAATCCAAAACGGAGATAGACAAAGAGACGGGTCGGCAAAATCTGCCAGCATTGCGATTTGAGCTGCAGCGGGGCGTTAAGAAAACCGCTCCTGCCCGAAGGGTTCCGTAGGAATTTGCGGTTTTCAGCTCCGCTGCAGCACCCCGAAGGGCAAATCGCACCTGCGTACAGGTTTTGCCGACCCGTCTCGATTTTTTCTTTAGACTCAAATTTTGGTTTACCGGCTTTTTGATACCTATTGTACAAAAGAGCTCCAAAAATTGAGGTAAAATTAGAGTAGCAGCCGAAGCCGAAGCTGTAAACAGATCGGTTTCCGGGTATGTTTAGTTCCATAGCGGCCGAAACGGTGACGATGGAACCGTACGCGAAAATCGTGTAACATCATCCCGGGATCTTCGTTTTGCAGCTTTAAAGATTTATTAGCGGGTCACCCCCTGCCGAACAAAGACTTCGGACCATTTTTGCATAAAATGATAACTACTGATGTTACGCAAACGGCGTAACATCATCTCGAAATCTGCGATTTCGTAGCTTTAGGGGGTGCAGGGGACGGTCAGTCCCCGCCAAAGCTTGGGCTCTGCTCAAGCTTTGCGTAATAAACAACTGACCTTACGCAAAATCCGCACGCCGAGCGGGATTTGCCCTGCGGGACGCTGCAAAATATCTAAAAACCGCTGACGCCTCCGGCGCCCTGACGGGCAAGCGCGGTTTTTTAAACGATATTTTTCCGCTCAAATCCCGGGGCTGACAGATTTTGCGTAAGGTCAGTAATAAGTAAAAAGGAGTCACGATGAGCAATATTCATGTAGTATGTCCACACTGCCACAAAGTTAACAGAATTCCGCTCAAAGAGCACTACAACAAAGCGAACTGCGGCTACTGCCATAACTCACTGCTCGACACCCATCCGGTGGAGCTCACACCAGAAACCTTCCAGATACACATACAAAAAAGCGATATTCCGGTCGTAGTCGATTTCTGGGCGCCCTGGTGCGGTCCCTGCCGTATGATGGCCCCGGCGTACGCGGAGGCTGCGGAACGTTTTCCCCTCAAGGCGCAATTCGCGAAGGTTAATACGGAGCAGTACCAGCAGTTGGCCGCACCGTTCGGTATACGCGGGATTCCCACAATCATCGTTTTCAAAGGGGGTCGCGAGGTCGACCGTGTAAGCGGAGCGCTGCCGGCTCAGCAGATAGCGGAGCTCGTAGCCAGACATACAGGTTGAGGCTCATGCTGCGCCTGCTGCTTGCGACACTCACATCCATCACCTTTGCATGGGCCATAGATTATGCGGAGAGGAGTACCCAGGAGCTTATAGCCTCTCTCCATCCGGGCGGCAAAAACGTTTCTATCATCCTGCATGAACTTAAAAAGAGAGAGGCGACGATGACCCCGGAGGAGAAGAGGCTCTACAGAAAAAAGAGGGAAGAGATTACGAATGTCGAAAAAAAATAGAGTTTTCCTGCTAGAAGACGATACCAACCTCAGCGACACCATTACCGAGTTTTTAGAGGATGAGGGGTTCGAGGTAGAGAGCGCATACAGCGGTGACGAAGCGGAGGAGAAGCTTTATGAAAAGCGCTACGACCTGCTCCTGCTCGATGTGAACGTTCCCGGAACCAACGGTTTTAACCTGTTGAAGGCGGCCCGCTCGGACGGGGTAGAGACCCCGGCCATATTCATAACATCTCTCGATTCGCTCGAAGATCTCGAAGAGGGTTACGAAAGCGGGGCCGACGACTACATAAGAAAGCCCTTCGCACTCAAAGAGCTGCTTCTTCGGATGGAGTCGCTGCTCAAAAGGAACTTTTCCCATAAAGATAGTCCACGGGTGGAGATAGCTCCGGGAATAACTTTCGACAGTGTCGGAAGCACCCTTTACGTAGGGGACGAGCCGGCCTCTTTGCAGCCGAAGGAGCTAGCCCTTCTGAAACTCTTCTTGAGCCGGCCGGCAGAGGTGATAGGGCACGAAACCATATATGAACACCTCTGGAGTTACAACGAGACACCGAGCGAATCCTCTCTTCGTACCTATATAAAGAATCTAAGAAAAATAATCGGGAAAGATAAAATTGTCAGCATCAAACGCTACGGCTACAGGTATCAACCGTAGCGAACGAATCACACTCGTTCGCTTCATCGGGCTGTACTCCTTCCTGGTATTCATGATACTGATACTCGGATCTACTATATATTTCAAACTTCAAAAAGATCTTATGCTGCAGACAAAAAGGCTGGAGCTCGAAGAGTACTCGAAGGAGCTCATAGACGGACTGAAACTGCTTCATATCTATTTCGACCGCTACAGAACCTACCCAAGAAACCCTCTCTACCGCTCCGCCATATACGACGCCGACCATGTACAGATATTCTCCACGCTCAAATATCCGGAAGGGGTGCAGCTGGAGAAGGTGATATACACCGCTGACGGAGTGATACAGTATATTCACGTTCTCGACTCCTACTACCTGGGAACCAAATATACGGTTGTAGAGATAGATGACGACAGAGAGTGGTTCGTCCAGGCATGGAGGAACATACTTGTCTACGGCGGGCTATCGTTAGTCATTTTTCTAGTAGCAGGAGTGGTGCTGATGCGTCTCTTTCTCGCACCCATGAGAGACGCCATCCACCTTCTTGACCGCTTCATAAAAGATACGACCCATGAGCTGAACACCCCGGTCAGCGCTATTCTCAGCAATATTGAGATGATAGAGAAAGAGAATCTGGACCCAAAAACGGCCAGGAAGATCAGGCGCATAGAGATCGGTGCCAGAACCGTAAGCACCATATATCAGGACCTGACCTACATAACTCTCGGTCACAAGATCGTATCCCAGGACAGCGTTGTAGATATAAGCAGGCTCGTACAAGAGAGAATAGACTACTTCAGAATTCTCGGAGAGTCCAAAAAGATCTGCTTCGAAACCGACATACAGCCCGGTGTAACACTATATATAGATGAGAACAAAATGGCACGCCTAATTGACAATCTACTCTCCAACGCCGTAAAATACAACCGAAGAGGAGGTGAGATATTCGTACGGCTGCGCCCCGGGGAGCTTCTCGTCAAAGATAGCGGCATAGGCATGGAGGAGGAGCAGATCAAAGAGGTTTTCAAACGCTACAAACGCTTCGACAGCGGCGTCGGCGGTTTCGGGATAGGGCTCAATATCGTGGCGATGATCGCCGCCGAATATGGCCTGAAAATAGATATCCACTCCAAAAAGGGCGAGGGATCGGAGGTTGCGGTACGATGGGACGTCTGACTGTTACAATTCTACTCATAACCGCCGTCGCTGCGGCATCGGATATAAATGTCTATGAACGAAACTGCGTCGAATGTCATCGGAAACTACCGGTCTCTCTCGATAAATTCTTCTTCAACTACCTGCTCAAATACAGCAGTGAACGCAGGGTGAAAAAGGCTCTTAGAAACTATCTCAAACACCCTAGAAAAAAGGCTTCACTCGCCACGGATGAACTCGTATCCAGATACGGGCTTATGCCGAAGACGAAACTCTCGGACGAGGAGCTTAGAAGAGCCATAGACATCTATTGGGAGAAATATAAGGTATTTGGCAAGATCGAATAGTTTGTGATAGAATCCTTTTCACGATAACTCCACGATTCTCTTTTACAATGTGGATATCAAAAACTAGGAGGTTTAGATGAGAAAGCTACTTTCGCTGCTTGCGGCCGGCTTTTTTTTGATGAGCCTGACGGCCACGACGGCATCTGCCGATGTCGAGAGAGGCCAGAAGATCTATCAAAAGAAAGTCAAAAAGCTCTGCGGCTTCAACGGAGCCAAATTTGCGGCAAAACATTCCCAGGATGAGTGGGAAGAGATAAAAGAGAGCGGCAAGTTCGCCGACGAGATGGGGAAACTCTGCCCCAAAGGTGACAAATACTTCCACAGCGACAAGTTCAAGAAGTATATAGACGATCTTTACGACTTTGCATACGAGTATGCAAACGACAGCGGAAATGTACCTTCTTGCTAATTCAGCGACACTCTGGTACAATTTCTAATTATAATTTTTTATAAAGGAGAACAAAATGAAAAAAGTTACACTCGCACTGATGCTCGCAGGCGCGGCTTCACTCGTAATGGCTGACGGAGCCGCACTCTACAAGAAGTGTGCAGGATGCCACGGCGCAAAAGGTGAGAAAAAAGCTCTCGGCAAATCTGCAGTTATCGGCGGTATGGATGTAGCTACTCTCGTAGAGGACCTCAAAGCCTACAAAGAGGGTAAAAGAAACGTCCACGGTATGGGTATGATGATGAAAACTCAGGTCAAATCTCTCAGCGATGCCGATATCCAGGCTCTCGCAGAGTATATCCACGGTCTGAAGTAATTCAGCCTCAAGTATAAAGCAATCTAAAATCAAGAAGGAGAACAAAATGAAAAAAGTTACACTCGCACTGATGCTCGCAGGCGCGGCTTCACTCGTAATGGCTGACGGAGCCGCACTCTACAAGAAGTGTGCAGGATGCCACGGCGCAAAAGGTGAGAAAAAAGCTCTCGGCAAATCTGCAGTTATCGGCGGTATGGATGTAGCTACTCTCGTAGAGGACCTCAAAGCCTACAAAGAGGGTAAAAGAAACGTCCACGGTATGGGTATGATGATGAAAACTCAGGTCAAATCTCTCAGCGATGCCGATATCCAGGCTCTCGCAGAGTATATCCACGGTCTGAAGTAAGCATTACTTCCGATTTCTTTTCCGGGCCGGGCCTTTCGGTCCGGCTATTTTTATCTCTTCAAACCGGACTCTTTGAAATCTACACTCTACCGGCAACTATCTTCTCTATAGCCCTTTTCATTCCATCTGAAAGCTTATCCATATTTTCAAGGCTCCATTTCAGGTAGCCGACATCGTGAGCCGCTATCTCCTCTATGCTCTGCCCTTTGTACTTTCCGAAAGGAAAGAGCCATACAGCTTCATCTTCGGCGATTTCCAGAGCCTTTTGCAGAGTCTGGCGCCAATCTTCATCCAGCCCCTCTTCGCCCTCTTTCTCCATAAGCATCCACTCAAGGTAACCGGGATCTTTTTTAGCCACCTCCAAAATCTCTTCACCCCTGTATTTGCCGAATCTGAACGTTTTATACGTTATCGGTTTCTTCGTAAGTTCTATTAGCTCTTCCGGAGAGTATTCGGAGAGCAGCATATCCAGTAGAAGCTTCAGCACCAGAACATCGCCAAGCGCATCGTGGGCCTGAATCTTAAGCCCTATCGACTTCGCCTCTTTCTGCTCGCTCCTGTAGAGCCCGAACATATATCTGGCATACTGCAGGCCGTGCGATTCAAGGTCGGGGTAGAGATGTTTGAGGCACCGAAGCGTGTCAATGAGCCGCATCTTCAATTCGAATCCCTCTTTCTCAAGCATCGCAAGATCGAACGGCGCATTCTGTATAACGAGAATATTCCCGGGAACGTTGAGCTCCAAAAGACGCCTGTAACTATCAGTCTCTATACACGGAGGCCTCTTTTGGACCATCTCGTTTGTTATGTGGTGAACCGCCATCGCGCCGTAGGAGATAGGCAGCGGCGGTTTGCAGAGATCTTCATGCACCTCCTCTATGGCGGTTCCTACAAGCTGCCGGTTAGCGACGATAAAGGCGAGCTGGCATATCCTGTCGTTCTCCTCGGTACCGGTCGTTTCAGTATCCAGTATTACAAATTTCATCGCTCTCTTCTTTCACCGATTGATACACTGTTCGGTTTTTTAGACTGTTTTTACGGTAACTTATCGTAAAAATCTTTTCACTATGGTAAAGTACACTACAAAAAAGGAGAGAGCGGATGAATCTGGCAATAACACCCTACGATCCCGAAAATCTACCCGAAGAGGCAGATATCCCGCTGCCCGATCCGCGCTTTTACGGAGCCGTCGGAGGCGATGAGGGCTTCAGGAGACTGATAGGGCTCTTCTACGACAAAATAGTAGAGAGCGATATCGCCTTCTTCTTCCCGCAGGAAGAGGAGGAGATCGAGAGAATCAAAGAGCACAACGGAAAATATTTCGCAGAGATAGCCGGCGGCCCGAAGCGATACAGCGAAGAGATGGGCCACGTAGACCAGATAAAGATGCACAAACCGTTCAGCATAAACGAAAAGCACCGTACCGAATGGCTAGGAACATGGCGCGAAGTGCTTCAGGAGGAGGCATCGGACGTTGAGCCGGAAATAGTGGAGTCCTACTTCAGATTTCTGGACGAATATTCGAAACTGCTTGTAAACCGCCCGGTAAACGCACGCGCTTTCGAAGACCTTGCCAAAGTTTAGAGAGGATATATCCCGGTATTCACAGCGCAGGCGGTGAAACGTGAACGCATCATCGCTTCGGCCTAGGGGGTTTTATAGGTGCTTTCACTATCCATACCCTCTGCCGCGTGGGTACTCAGAGATAGCCTATCTCACCGCTGTTGAGATCCACATTCAGCCGTCTGGGCTTTTTCAGAAAGTAGTAGATCAGGTAGATCAAAAGGCCCACTCCCCCTACGGCAAACCACAATAGTGCCGCGCCTACGCTGAACTCCCTCCTGCTGACGACCATAAAGCCGCTTTTCATATCATCTATTGCATAACCGTTTTCACTGAAAAGTTCGATAACCCGGCGCAGCTTCTCCCGATCCGTAAGAGTTCCGTCGTGCACCAAACCCGCAAGATAGTTTTTTAGCTTCCGCAGATTCTCTTCACGCAGCTTTATCTCGTATATCAGCACCACGACACCGGCGGCAGCCGCTATGAGAAGGAAAAGGAGTGTCAACCCTCTCCCTTTTCGATTATCTCGTTCACTACGATACCGCGGATCTTTCTCGCCTGATAATCGAGTTTGTGGAAAAGTTCGTACACCTTCTCCGCATCGAGCATCACCTTGTTTCTGAAATCATAAAGTCCCGTTGAGGCGTCATGCGGAATATGTTCATCCAGGAACCTGTAGAACTCGTCTCTGCGGTCTTCGTATGCGCGAAGCTCTCTCATTATCTCATCTTTTGTCATATCAACCCCTTTTAAAATCAGCTTTCGGTTTTGGCGGAGAGTGCCCCTCTCCCGTACCCCCAAAAGCTTCGAAATAGCAGATTTCAAGACGATGTTACACTTTCTGTGCAACATTCCCCAAATCCCGAAATAGAGATAGAAGAACTCGTCACGACCGTTGCAGCCATGCACTTTGGCGAAAACCGTCGACGCACCTGACGGGTGTGCCTCAAATTTTCCCGAAACCGCCTGACCACAAGCATCGCAACGATTTCAAACTATTCTATTTCAAGATTCGGGATTCGTTTTTAAACCTGATTATACTATACTTTCGGTCATGATCGAGCTGCTTGTCTCCATTCTCGGAATATACTTTTTCGTAGCGCTCGGGGCTTTTGCCAAGTGGCGGTTCAAAGATGAACTGCATGAGCGGTCGCTCATACTTGTTTCTGTCTACATACTGCAACCTTTCCTGACATTCTGGGGCCTTACGGCGGAGCCGTTGAACCCGGATGTTTTCGAGGCTCCGGCCTGGTATCTGGCGATAGTGTCGCTACTTTTTCTCGTTATGCTCACCATCTCCGGGAAGCTCTTTCCGGACAAAAAGAGACGGGCCGTTTTTCTGGTCGCTTCACTTGTCGGAAACACAGCCAACCTGGGCATACCGCTCGGCATAGCCATCTTCGGGGAGGCGAGTGTACCCTACACCACCATGATAAATCTGGCAAACGTGCTTTTCGTAAACACGATAGGCGTATATATCTACTCCTCCGGCAGCTACAGCCCGAGAGAGTCGGTTTTCAATGTCCTCAAGATGCCGATACTCTGGAGCGCCCTGGCTGCGCTCTGCATAAATGCCGCCGGTATCGAAATACCTGAAGCCGTCGAGGCCAACCTCAAGCTCGGGGCGTATGCCTCTATCGTCATCCAGCTGCTTCTTTTCGGAATCTACCTTGCAGGCGTGCGTGTAGAACATCTGGATATGAGACTTCTAAAGGCTGTAGGGGCGGTCAAGTTTTTCATACTGCCGGGCACGGCATATCTGGTTCTGCAATTCAGCGGCCTGACCCCTTTCGTTCTGTCAATTCTACTGATGGAACTCATAACTCCTCTTGCAGTAGCCAATGTCAACTTCGCCGCACTATTCAACTGCCTGCCGAAAGATACAGCCGCACTGGTATTCGCCAGTTCACTCTTCTTTCTCCTCTACTTCGCACTTCTGTGGCCCTTTCTCCACTAAATCCGCAACACGAAGCGGAACTATACCGTTTAACCATGCTGGGTAATGGTCGATTATTATATTAACATTTAGAATATTGGGCAGAGCCCACTTTACATAGCATCAGTCAGCAAAAGAGTTCACACCGGATATGATCGGGAGGAGCGTCTGCTTTTCGGACTTGGGAGTCATACACTCAGTTTTCTTCGACTTAGAAAAAATATTGTCGAATTCTTATGACAAAGAGCACAGGCAGTTTCAGGAAGAAATGGTACAAAAACCGTACTTTCGCTTCACTTACTCTCCGGTCGAACTGAGAATACTTGAAGAATATCGTGGATCGACGGAAACAGCCGATTGCAAAGACAAAACATCAAATATTCTCTTGGAACCCATATGTAAGAAGTTATGTATTGGCTACCGGCCAACTTACAAGGAGGATATCCATGAAATTGAGACCTACATGATACAATCTATCTACTCCGGGAGAACAATGATTGAAGTCGAAATCAACACAGCTTTTTCAAAGCATTGAAAAATACTTTCTAAAGGCGGAAAGATGAACAATATGAGCATGAGAAAAATTCTACTGGTGTCGTTCGCGGCGGTTATAGTGCTTCTTGCCGTAAACGTAGCTCTGGCGATAAAGGCGATCTCTACGTCCGAACAGGGCATAAAAGAGATACGAAAATCTGATGAACTTATGGCAATGGTGGCCGAAACCCAAAAAAACATGCTCGAAAGCATAATATGGGCAAATCTCTATCTTGCGGACGGAAGTTCGGATAGCCTGAAGGGTTATAGAAAGAGGCGCGAAGTTGTGAACTCCACACTCGAAAAGTTGAAGTCCAGACTCACACAGAGCCGTTTTAAGTCGCTTCTTGATGAGATAGGCAAGAGCATAGGAGCCTATGACGACATAATCAAACAGCGCCCCGAAGATGCTCTTCGAAGATCTGAAAAACTGCATAAAGAGATTATAGGAAGACTCGAAGATCTACACAAAGAGATTGCAGATCTTCAAAAGGGATCGATTGAAAAGAGTCATAAAAGGGTTCTGACCTTCGAAACGGTTATGCTCGTTACTGGCATAGCCGCAGTCGTTCTGGCGGTAGTGATAGCCCTCTTTGTATCGGGATTCATAACGAAAAACCTGAGAACTATCCAGGATGCCGCGGAGGATCTTGCAAGCAGCGACGGGGATTTGACCAAGAGGATTCCGGTTATAGGTAAAAACGAGATCGGGACTCTTGCCCAAAAGATAAACCTCTTCATCGACAAAGTTCACAACACTATCGCCGAAACCAAATCCAACGGAAGCGAAAACTCTTCCGTAGCCGCCGAACTTTCGGCAACCGCCCTGGAGATAGGCCGCAGAGCCGAAGATGAAGCCGCACTCGTTGCAGACACTTCAAAGACCGGGGAGGAGGTGTTCGAAGCGCTTCGGGCTACGGTAGAGAGTGTCAACGCAAGCGAGAAGAACGTACTTCAGGCGGCTCAGACGCTGGAGCAGGCAAACGGCAGCATAAGCAACCTTCTGGATACGATAAACAATACCGGGGCGAAAGAGTCCGATCTGGCACAGAACATTATCCATCTGCAGGAGGAGGCTAACGGGGTCAAGGAGGTGCTGGATATCATCAGCGACATAGCCGACCAGACCAATCTACTCGCTCTCAACGCAGCAATAGAGGCGGCACGCGCCGGAGAACACGGAAGAGGCTTCGCGGTCGTGGCCGACGAGGTGAGAAAGCTGGCCGAACGGACACAGAAGAGTCTCTCGGAGATCACCGCCACAATAAACCTTGTCATACAGTCTATAAACGATATAAGCGGCGAAATGCAGGCGAACGCGAAAGATTTCGAAGCGGCGGTAACTCAGGTCGCCGAGGTGAAGAGCGAAATAAGCAGTGTAAACGGGGTACTCAACGAAGCGGCAGAGGTCAGCAGGGAGTCCGCCAGAAACTCCAACGAGATCGCCCGGGAGATGCAGGATGTCATAGAGAATATGAAGAACATAACCGACATCTCGACACAGAACGCAAGAAGCGTCGAAGAGATCGCAGGTGCCGCCGAGCACCTAAGCAAACTCACAGAGGAGCTGAACCACAAACTGGGCCTATTCAAGACCTGATACTGAACTTGAGCGGTCTCGCAGAGACGAGACCGCATATATCTACTCCTCCTCTCCCACAGGCTCCGTAGATGTCGAGAGGAAGCCGCGGTTTTGCGCAAAATAGATAAAGAGAGGTTTCTCGTTGCGCAAAACATCCAGAACGTTTTGGAACATCGAACTCGGCAGATGCATACGGATGATACCGTTTCTCTCATAATCGTTTTCGAAAAACATACCGGGATCGTTGAAGCGAACGTACGCCTTTACCTTGTTGTTTTTATCGTAGAGTGCTATCTGAGCCCGGTTTGTCTGATACCCCCTCGGGCTGCCATAGAAGATGATATGGTATTTGGTAATCTCTGTAGCCATTGCAAGCTCCTTTCTGTCAAAAACGGCTAAAGTCACAAAGCCGTTTGTCTCAACCTTTCTGCACCTCAGAGGTATGAAACCATACCCTCTATTGCCATATTATAGGGCCCGAAAATTTCAGATCCGTTTCGTTTTCAACCCGGGTTTACCGACTTTAACCTCCAGCAGGGCATATCCCGTTCGGCGTGCAGATTTTGCGTAAGGTCATCTCGAAATCTATGATTTCGTAGCTTTAGGGGGGTGCAGGGGACGGTCACTCCCCGCCAAAGCTTGGGCTTGGCTCAAGCTTTGCGTAACATCAGTAAGTAAATTATTTTGAAAATTTCCCGATTTAGAATAAGTCCACATAAATAAGGTGCACAAAGAGAAGCATCACCCATAAAAAGATAGGATCCTAACAATTGGCACCTGAAAAACTGATACTCATCGGCGCATCTACCGGCGGGCCGGGGCTCATTGAGACCATCGTCTCCTCACTCCCTTCGGGAATGGGTGCTGCGGTTGTCATAGCCCAGCATATGGACCCCCTCTCTCTCGACTCTTTCGCGAAGAGGCTCGGAAGAATAAGCGGCCTTGACTCGGTCTCGGTCGCCGGTCGATGCAGAGTCTCCGGAGGGGGACTATACATCCTGAGCGATACGGCGGCGATCTACAGGAAAGGTAGAGATATCTATCTGGAGACGACGGAAAAAGCAGAGGGGTTCTACCACCCGACAATCGACACCCTCTTTCTCTCCGCCGCGAAGATGAAAGAGGTCCCGATATACCCGTTCCTGCTCAGCGGAATCGGCTCAGACGGGGCAGAGGGGCTTTTGAGGCTTAGAGAGTCGGGCTGCGAAACGGTTGCACAGGATGAGGCGACATCGGTAGTCTACGGTATGCCGAAGGCGGCTGCGGAGCTGGGTGCCGCCTCCGCCGTACTCTCCATAGAGGATATTGCACAAAAGATAAGGAGCATAGCCTGATGTTATCATGGTTCAAAAGAGAGAAGAGCGACGGCGAAAAGGAGAACGGCAAACCGGTAGTGGTGCAGCACAACTTCGAGGAGAGGGATGCCAAAGAGATTCTGAAAGAGATCAAAAACGAGTTCGGCCTCGACTATCGGAGGCAGGAGGCCGTTACCATGCGGAAAATAGAGCGTTTCGCCATAAAGAACGGATTCGTTTCGTTTGGAGAGCTTGCAGAGAAGATGCGAAGCTCCTCCAGCCTGAAAAGATCGCTCATAAATGCGCTGACGGTAGGTGAAACCTACTTCTACAGGGAGCTCGACCAGATAAAGACCCTGGCGGAGCTTATATGCAAAAACCGCTGCTCTTCCGTTCTCAGCGCTCCATGCTCAAGCGGTGAAGAGGTCTACTCCATCCTTCTTTATCTGCAGGAGAACTCATCGATTCCCCCATCTCTGCACATAACGGGGATAGATATAAACAGCGATGCCCTGGCCAGGGCTGAAATAGGCTGCTACTCCGAACGCTCAGTATCACAGCTGCCGGAAGAGACGAGAGAGAGGTACTTCACGAAAGATGGAGATAAGCGGTGCATCGATCCGGTATTCAAAAGATATACAAGCTTTGCATACCACAACATTTTCGACAAAGAGTTCTATCTTCTTGGAAAATTCGACGCCGTACTCTCCAGAAACATGATGATCTACTTCACCGACGAAGAGAAACGAAAAGCGCTCTCACAGCTGCGAAGCGTTCTGAAACCGGGGGGAGTGCTCTTCCTGGGGCATGCCGATATCTCCTTCGTTCCGGAGGGTTTCGAAAAGGTTCTTTCAGGCAGAGCCGCATACTTCCGTGCAACGGAGAAGTAGAGCCTCTGCCCCGATCTCCTGCACCACTGCCGAGCGGTTCACCCGCCTATTTGCGGCTGCAGGGTGACTCTTCTTCCGCCAGCCTCCACTACGAACGGTTCGTCGATATCCTCCGATATTTTGAGCAGGAGAGTGTTGGCATCTATCTTCTCCACCGCCGTACCTCTCGGGTGGAGTACTTTTTTCAATGTATCGTTGGGGCCGTGCGGCTTCAGATAGAGCACATAGCTTTTTCCGGGCACCACCCCGAACGTTGCTTCACTCCCCTCCACTTCAAGAATATCGTTGTCAAAACTTCTTGTTTTGAAGCTCCACTCCTTCGTTCCGGCTTTCCCGTCGGCGATATAGTGAACCGTCGCCGTATACCCGGTTCCGTATTCGAGCCTTTTGAGAGGGAAAACGGCGAACTGGTTCTTCTTCAAAAGAAGGTTGGGATCACTTACGGCATCCATAAGACGTACCGGAATCTCCTCCGAGCCGCTGCTGCTATAGAGCCTGAACGACACCACTTTCACTCTCTTGAAATAGTACCCGTTGAAGATTATGCTGATAGGATAACCGCTCACGGAGTACTCCGGCAGCGGATCGGGAATCTCCTCGAAAAATGCGGGAGGCACATCCTCCTGACCGTCGTAGGGCCACAGTATGATCTTCGGCGACTGTCTCCTGTTTATATCGAGTACCTTTTCAAACCTCGCCGCCGATATCCTCTTCTCTCTCTCGGCGCATACGCCTATCAGATATTTCCCCCTGCTGAAACGCTCATCCTCTCTGCAGAGCCCGGCAACGCCGTAGCTGCCCATATCGTAGACATATATCCGCCTGCCGGAAGAGTCTTCGGCATACGCTATGCCGATCTCGTCCATCGTAGAATCCAGAAAACCGAAACGGTGGTATATGGCCGCGAAGAGACCGTCGACCGAATCTTTGAAGTCGATGTTTCCGCTCGAGAGATTCTCTCTCACCACTCTCGAGGGGTAGCCCGCACCTACCGCGCGGTCCGAAGGTGTCTCCCCGCTGAAACCGGGAAAAGATGGGCTCTGGTTGTGACCGTTTGCACGGTTTTTCGCAAGGTAGGCCGCATGGGAAGCGGCACTCTTTTCCAGATTTCCGCTCCCCATAAAAGATGGAAGACCGGCCTTTTCACGCAGAGAGTTGAGGTAGAGCCGCGCTTCCATTCCCTCTATGACAGGATCTCTGAAAGAGTCCTGTCGAAGACTCCGCTCCGCTACCTCGTCGACCTTTTTCACGACAACGAGATCGATATAGGCCCAGTAGGCGACTCCGGCTACCGCAAGAGCGAGGAGTACCCTTCTCAAAACACTATCTTCCCCTCTTCCTGAAGACGGCGAATGATATCACGCGCCTTTTCATGACCGGCATGGGCCGCTTTACGGCACCACTCCAGCGCCTTTTCGTGATCACGCTCGACACCGAGTCCCCTGTCGTAGAGCATACCGAGGTTGTACATGGCACGGGGATGCCGCTCTTTGGCAGCCATCTCGTACCACTCTTTCGCTCTCGCATAATCCACCGGCACGCCGTGACCCTCCTGATACATAGCCCCTATGCAGTTCTGCGCCTCGGTATGGCCGTATCTGCCCGCCGATTCGTACCAGGCGGCTGCTCGCTCGAGGCTCTTTTGCGTTCCCGCTCCATATTCCAGCATCTGGGCCGTCTCGAACATCGCATGTACGTTTCCGGCGCGCGCCGCTTTCATGAAGTGGTTGAAGGCACGACCCTCATCCACGGCCCCCGCCTTTCCGCTGCGAAAAATATGTCCGAGGTTGAAGTCGGCGACATCGCTTCCCGCCGCCGCGGCACGCTCATACCAGCCGATCGCTTCGGCTATGTTCTGCTCCGTACCTTCACCGTTTTCAAGCATATACCCCACCATCGCCTGCGCCTGCACATCACCGTCCAGCGCAAGCTCCAAAAAGGCGTTGAAAGCCGATCTTTTGTCACCGTCACTGTAAAGCTGCGCCGCCATATCGAAATAACTGCTCATAGGACCACCGCCAAAAAAATGATTCCCACTATTATACGATATATACCGAAAGGAATGAAAGTGTGTTTTTTGACGAATGAGAGAAACCAGCGGATTATCATAAGCGCGACGACAAAAGCGGTTACAAATCCTATCGCAAGCGACTGGAGATCATCGAGTGCGAAACTTTTGTAGTTTTTGAGTATGTCGTAGGCTGTCGCCGCAAGCATCGTGGGTACGGCCAGAAGAAAGCTGAACTCGGTAGCGGTCTTTCGTTTCAGGCCGATCAGAAGCCCGCCTATAATAGTCGCACCGGAGCGCGAGGTACCCGGCACCATGGCGAGAGACTGAAAGAGACCTATCATGAATGCCTGTTTGTAGCTGACATCCTCCACATGTGCGACATGGTGCTCCTTCTCTTTGTAGAAGAGCTCTATGACTATGAAAGCGATACCTCCGGCAATGAGCATATACGCCACCGTCTCCGGTGCGAAGAGTGACTTGATGGTCTTGTAGAGGGTAAAACCCAGTACGGCGGTAGGAAGAAATCCCACGATCAGCCTTTTCCAGAGCTCGATATTTGAAAATATCTTATCCCTGAATGCGAAGATCACCGCCAGTATCGACCCAAGCTGTATAACGACTTCGAAGGTCTTGTGAACATCCGTCTGATCTATTCCCATCAACTTGGAAGCGAGTATAAGATGGCCCGTTGAAGAGACGGGAAGAAACTCCGTAACGCCCTCGACTATTCCCAGTATAACCGCGTCAAACCACTCCATGACAACTCTCCGACTGTTTGATATATCCCATGTAAATTCCCTCCTCTTTCAGAAGCTCTTCGTGTGTCCCCTCTTCCGCTATACGGCCGTTTTCTAGTACATATATGTAGTCCGCTTTGCGAATCGTACTGAGCCTGTGCGCTATCATTAGCGTGGTACGCGATTCGAAAAAGGGCTCCAGCGCATCGTAGAGGTGCGCCTCGGTGTGAACATCGAGAGCCGACGTTGATTCGTCCAGTATCGCTATCTTGGGATCGGCTACGACCATCCTGGCTATCGCTATACGCTGCCTCTGACCTCCCGAGAGTTTGATACCCTCTCTGCCGACCACGGTATCGAGCCCCTTATCGAACCGCTCTACCACATCTTTCATCTGCGCCATCTCCAGCGCCTCCCATATCTTTTGCTCCGGGACATCCTTGCCGAGCGTTATGTTGAATCTCACGGTGTCGTGAAACAGCTTCGGGCTCTGAAGCACCAGGTTCACATGCTCCCTGACGACATCCAGCCCTATCTCTTTCACATCGGTTCCGTTGAAAAGGAGAGAGCCCTTTTCGACCGGGTAGAAACCGACTATGAGCTGGGCGAGTGTAGTCTTTCCCGACCCGCTCGCACCTACCAGGGCGACCCGCTGCGAAGGCTCGGCCCGGAAATCTACATCTTTGAGCACGTAGGAGTCGGCGGAGTATCCGAAACTGACACCCTCCAGCCGAACCCCCACCCTGTCGGCGGTAAAAGGGTTCTTTATGTGCGGGTAGTGAGGCTCCGTAGGCATCTTTAGGACCTCGTTTATGCGCTCCACGGCCGCTCTGGCATTGTGGAGGGCGTACTGGATTCCCAAAATATCCTGAACCGGTGTAACCATATACCACAGATACCCGAAAACGGCCAGCATCATACCTATACTCAGATCGGAGAAGGCGACGGCCAGTATGCTTGCCGCTCTGAAAACCTCATAACCCGCGAGAAATGTGAGGTACGAAACACGACTTGCGGCGTCACTCTTCCATCCGAACTCTACACTGCGCTCTTTCACATCGTAGGCACGCCCTCTGAGTTTGGCGAAAAACCTCTCCTCCTGGTTCGAAGCCCGGATCTGCCCGAAAAGATCGAGCGTCTCTGTCAACGCCGACTGGAAAGCTTCGATGGCCCTGTTCTCCTCCTTTTTCAGCCTGGAGACCTTCCTTGCCAGCTTTGTGGTGAACGTTATGACCAGCGGATTGAGAACGATGATGAAGAGTGCCAGCCCCCAGTGTATCCAGAGCAGTACTCCGGCAATTCCGACGAGCGAGAGAACAGATACGATGAGCCTGCTGACAGTGGACGCTATGAAGGAGTCTACCGTCTCGACGTCCGTAACCAGTTTGGAGGCTACGGCGCCGGACCGGGAGGTCTCGTAAGCCTTCATCGATATACGTTTAAGATGCTCCAGCGCATCCGTTCTAATGCGGTAGGTCACATCTTTGGATATCTGCATAAATATCTTTGTCTGCACTATACTCAATCCGGTGTAGGCGATACGCAGCAGAACCGTGGCTAGAAGAATGGTCAAAACGTAGCCGACTGTCTGCATAGGAGCGATATATGTATCTATCCAGCCGGTTACGGTGTGGCTCTTTTTCAGCAGTACCTCATCCACCAGTACCGGAATCAGCAAAGGGGTGGGCACACTCACCGCTGCGGCAAGAAGCGCGACCGCATTGCCGGCGACAAGCTCCTTCTTATACCGCTTTACGGAGTCGAAAATAGATTGGAGGCTAAGAGACATGCGGCAGAATCTGGGTGAGATCTTTCGTCTCTATGACGACATTGGCCTCTTTTTTCAAAATCTCCTTGGCGCAGAAGGCTACCTTCGTTTCGGCATGGGCGAACATACTTCGGTCATTCGCGCCGTCACCGACAACGACCGTATCCCCCGGAGTCACCCCGAGAAGATTCTGCAGCCTGACAAGCATATCTCCTTTGGAGAAGTCGAACATCATATCTCCGCCTACAAGGCCTGTCAGCCGGCCGTCCCTGGTGTGCAGAACATTTGAAAAGTCGGCATCGAACCCCAATATCTCCTTGGCATATGAAGTGGCATTTCTGAAGCCTCCGCTGAAGACGACGACGCGGTAACCAATACTCTTGAGTCCGCTTATCGCCTCTTTCGCACCGGGCATGTAGGGCAGATTGCGACAGATCTCATCCACCTTCTCCGCCTCCAGCCCCTCGAGAAGCTGTACTCTTGTCGTAAGACTCTCGAAAAAGTCGAGCTCGCCGCGCATGGCGCGCTCCGTTATCACCGCCACCTTCTCCTTCAGTCCCAACGGTTCGGCGAGAAAGTCGATCGTCTCACCGTCCATCAGCGTGGAGTCGAAATCGAATACCGCAAGTTTCATGAAAATCTTCTCCTTTGGCCCCGCAAACGGTTGCGGGCTGTAAAACAAGTGATATAATATCCAAACCAAATTAACAAGCAGATAACGGAATCAGATGTTCGAACAATTAATAGAGAAACTTCAAGACCCCAAAGCGGAGTATATAACGCTGGAAACCACTCCGAGGCACGACGCCTCATTCACCCCGGTCATCGACACCATAGAAAAACTGGGTATAGCGGAGTATGTAGACGGTTTCAGCACAACCGACAATCCGCTTGCGAAACTCAAATTCAACTCCATAATAGCGGCCATGCAGCTTCAGGAGCGGTTCAAAAAACCGGTGCTGGCCACCATGAGCATGAGAGACAGGAACAAGATAGCCCTTCAGTCCGACCTGCTGGGTGCAAACTCGATAGATGTAAGGGCCGTACTGGCTCTCACGGGAGACCCGGCCAAGATAAGCGACCAGCCAGCCTCAAAAGGTGTGTTCGAAGCCGACAGTACGATGCTTCTGGATATCATCAAATGCTTCAATGCCGGCATCGACTATGCAGGGCGTGAATTCGGCATCAAACCCCGCCCGATATACCCTTTCGCCGTCAGCAACGCCTTTGCGAAAAATCCAAAAACACTTCTGAAGAAATTTACGAAAAAACTTGAACACGGAGCGTTGGGCATAATCACCCAGCCGGTTTTCGATACCGAGAACGCCCTGAAACTGCTGGAGCTTTTCGAGGAGGCCAAAGATCTTAGCGGAAACGGAAAAGGGGTGCTGATTCTGGGACTCTTCCCCGTCACGAAACTCCGCACCGCCCAGTTCCTGGCATCGCACGTGCCGGGAATAGACGTCCCGAAAAAATGGATTGACGAACTCTACGAAGCACACAGAAAAGGGGAGGAAGAGGAGGAGAAGAGAGGGCTGGCCCTGAGCAGTGCTATTTTCGAATCGGTCAGAGAGATTCATCCGAAAATCCATCTGATGACTGCGAACCGCTTCACGCTGGCGAAAAAGCTGCTGCGCTCCCGCTCCTAAAAGTCGCGCTTCAAAAGGGCCTCGACATTTAGAATAGAGATCAGCTTCTCCTTCTGCTTACCCACTCCGTAGATAAGATTCTGCTCGTCGTTGAGAGTCTCCGGAGCGGGATCGATAGCACTCTCCTTTATCCTGGTAGCCTGTGTCAGGCGGTCTATGACGAAACCGGCTACCTCATCGTTGTGTTTTATCACCATATAGCGGGTATCTTCATTCTCTTTAGATTTGGATAGACCGAACTTCATACGCAGATCGATAAGAGGAAGCACACTGCCTCTGAGATTGAAAACTCCGAGAACATACGGCGGTGTTTTGGGCACTCTGGTATACTCTATCGGCTTTATAATCTCCTGAATTCCCAGAATCGGTACGGCAAACTCCTCCTCTCCGACCATAAAGCCGACAAGTTGGATCACATTTTCTATTTCACCCTCATCAGGCGCTTTCTGCTGTTGCTGCTGTTTTTGCAGAACCTTCTCCAGTTGATTGCTCATGATGTCTGCTCCACATTCAGATTTATATTTCTTGCCACTACGTTCATAAGATACTCCGGAGTGTACGGTTTGGTTATATATTCTGTCATACCCACTTCGACTCCGCGCATCCTGTCGCTCCTGCTTGTACGGCTGGTTACGGCGATAAGGGGGATCGATTTGAACTTGTTGAACTTTCTGATCTCCGCGGCGAGTGTATAGCCGTCCATACGCGGCATCTCTATATCGACGAGGGCTGCATCGAAGCTCTTGCTGCCATCTTTCATGAGATTTAGAGCCTCCACCCCGTTTGTCGCCTCAGTTATGCTTACACCAAGAGGCTCCAGAGCTTTTTTCATTATGGTTCTATCCGTTTTGCTGTCATCTATGACAAGGACATTGTAATCTGCGGGAGAGCTCTTCTCGCTCTTTACAATGCTGTCTTCAAGATTCTGCATGGAACTCTTGACATTTTTCGCCAGATCCATAAGGGCGCCTACATCGACAATGAGAGTCACCCTTCCGTCTCCCCTGATAGTGGCACCTGCAATACCCTCTATGCCTTTTAGATACTCTCCCAGAGATTTGATAACGACCTCTTCCTGCCCGATCAGCGAATCGACAATAAGGCCGATCTTGGTCTCGGCGATTCCTATAATGACCACATATGCGTGCTCACCCATGCTGAAGACTCTCTCTACATCGAAAAGATCAACCAGGTGTACAAGGGAGAGCACTTCGTCACGCAGCCTCAGAACGCTGCGCCCCTCTACACTCTGAATCTCGTCGGGGGTGATTCTTACTGTTTCGAGTACCGATGCCAAAGGAATCGCATAGTACTCCTCCTGCACACTCACAAGCAGCGACTGTATGATAGCCAGGGTCAAAGGAATCTTGAGCTTCAGCGTCGTTCCCTTACCAACCTCGGAGTCGATCTCGATGATACCGTTTAACTTCTCTATATTGCTTCTTACGACATCCATACCGACACCTCGTCCCGATACGTTTGTCACCTGCGCCGCTGTGGAGAAGCCCGGTTTGAAGATAAGCATATATGCCTCTTTGTCGCTCATCTGATCGGCCTCTTTCTCACTTATGAGACCCTTCTCCACAGCCTTCATCTTCAACATCTCCGGATCGAGCCCTTTACCGTCGTCGACGATCTCGATGATGATATGGTTCCCCTCGTTGTAGGCCTTCAGCTCTACCGTCCCCTTGGGCGGCTTCCCTTTGGCGACCCTCTCCTCCGGACGCTCTATGCCGTGGTCGCAGGAGTTTCTGATGATATGCACGAGCGGATCGCCTATCTCCTCGACGATAGATTTGTCAAGTTCCGTCTCTTCACCGCTTATGACAAGCTCTATCTCCTTGTGAAGCTCTCTTGAAAGGTCACGTACCATTCTCGGGAACTTGTTGAAGACCTTACCTATAGGAAGCATTCTAGTCTTCATTACCGCTATCTGCAGATCCGTGGTAACGAGCGAAACCGAAGAGACAACCTGGTTTAGCTCTTCGAGAAACTGCTCGCCCTCGTAACGCTCCTCTACATCGTCATAGATTTTCAGCAGCCTGTTTTTGCCCAGCACGAGTTCACCTATAAGGTTCATCAGGTCGTCAAGCCGCTTCACATCCACACGGATCGTCTGCTCCACGGTGGTTTTCCGCTCTTTCTGAGCCGGTTTCGACTCCTCCTTCTTCCGAGGTGCGGCAGCCTGCTTCGGCTGCTCCTCTCTTTTCGGCTCCGGACTCTCCCCACTCTCCTTTTGGGCCCTCTTTTTCGCCTCCCTGCGCTTTCGGTCCTCCTCCTGTCTCTCGGCAAGCAGACGCTCTATCTCGGCCTCCACCTCCTCCTCGCTCATCTCGGAAAGATCCTTCTCTTCGCTAGACGGCGGCTCTTCACCGGCAGCTTCGGCCGCTCTTTTCGCCTCCCTGCGCTTTCGGTCCTCCTCCTGACGCTCGGCAAGCAGACGCTCTATCTCGGCCTCCACCTCCTCTTCGCTCATCTCGGATATATCCTTCTGCTCGGGCTGCGGCTCAGGCTCAGGTTCAGGCTCTGCGGCGGCTGGAGTCTCCTCCTCTATCTGGCCTCCGTTTAGAATCGCTTCCAGACGTTTTACGGTAGGAGCCACATCTATCGCCCCCTCATCACTGCCCGTCTCCCTGATATGTTCCAGGAGCCCCTTCATCTTGTCGGTAGACTCCAAAACCACATCCATGACTTCGGGGGTAATTCTCAACTCGCCCCTCCTCGCCTTGTTGAGCACATCCTCCATATGGTGGGTAAGATGCGTCAGAACATCGAAATTGAGAAACGAACTGGAGCCCTTGATGGTATGGGCGACACGAAATATACGGTTCAACAGATCGAGATCGTCCGGGCTGTTTTCGAGCTCGATAAGATCGTTATCGAGCTGTTCGATCATCTCGAACGCCTCAATCAAAAAGTCTTCCAAAATCTCCTGAAATTCATCCATCACCTAATCCTTTATGAAGCCGTCTTGATATGCGAGCGCACAATCTTGGAAATCTCCGAGTAAAAGACGTTTGCGTCGAACTTGACCATGTATCCCTCACCGCCGGCATCTCTGCCGCGCTCCTCGCTGAAGTGGTCGCTGATCGAGGAGTTGAAGACGATAGGAATCTCTTCGAAACGTGGGTCCTCCTTGGCCCTGGCCGCGAAGTGGAATCCGTCCATTCTAGGCATCTCCACATCTGAAACTATGATCTTCATCTCATCCGTCAGCCTTGGTCCATAGTGCTCATAGAGCTCTTCGAGTTTCTCCAGTGCCTCCTGGCCGTCTTTCGCCTCGACTACCGCAAAACCCATCTTCTGGAGGGCCTCTTTCACTATCTTCCTGGCTGTAAGGCTGTCGTCCAGAACCATAGCCATTCCCGTGAATTTGTCTACCGTCACCTCAGCATCCACATCCGGTTGGTAGAATCCCAGCTCTTCGACTACACTTTCGAGATCGAGAATGAGAAGCACCTCGTCGTTCTCGATTCTGGTCACACCGGTAATCTTGCTCTTGTCCAGAACACCGTCTCCGGATGTAAACGTAGCCGGCTCTATATCGCCCCAGTTTATGCGGCGTATCCTCTTCGCTTCATGAACGACGAAACCTATGAGAATATTGTTGAACTCTGCGATGATTACACGTGGATGAATCTCCTGGTTCTGCGGGGGAGATATACCCATCCATTTGGCGAGATCGACCACCGGTATTACAACACCCCTGAGGTCGAATATGCCCTCTATGAAATCCGGTACGCCCGGAAGTTCGGTAAGTTTCGGATATTTGATGATCTCTCTTACCTTGGAGACGTTAATACCGTAGATACCTTCGTAGACCTTGCCGTTCTCCTCTTTGAAGATACGGAAATCCACCAGTTCCAGCTCATTGGAGCCGACTTGCAGTATGTCGCCTTTTGATCCCATGTTGCGCCTTTTACGTCATGCGCCTCTCCTCGAACTCCACGGAGTCTCCTTCAAGGCGGATGACAGTGTATGTATTGGCACAGGCAAACGCGGGAAGATTGAAGTAGCTCAAATGCTCATAGTCGAACCGGACATTCTGGTGAAAGTGACCCTCGATCCAGATATCGAAGTCGTATCTCTCTTTTAAAATGTCCAGACGCTTTCGCATCAGCTTTTCAAAATCATCTATCTTGTAACAGGGCCTCTTCTTCCGGTTGTAACGCTCCAGCCACCCTATAACCGCACCGTCTGTCGCAGTGTCGAGCATATTCAGCAGACGGTCGACCAGAGTGTTGCGTATCAGAGCCGTATAGATTTCGTAGCCGACCCCCTGGAGAGTATCTCCGTGATGGAGAGCTACGCTATGTTCCGCGAACCTTGCCATAAGCGGCTGCCCGGAGCGCGGAACGACTCTGATCACCCCGCCGAAGAGCGGTTCAAGGCCGAAATCGTGATTGCCCTCAAGATAGATCACCTCGCATTGCCTGGCAATCTGTTGTAAAAGATCGACCATTTTTCTGTTTGGTTGAATCGAATTTCGTGCATACCCGAAAAGAAGATCGAAAATATCACCCATCAGAAAGATCTGGGGCGGCAGATCATCAGGCGAAAGTTTCGAAAGAAAGTCATAAAGCGCGGTATTGTAACGGGCATAGTGAGAATCGGCAATAAACCAAGCCCCCTCCCGCAAAACAACCTCACAACCCAAAACAACTCCTCACAAAAACCCAAAACCCAAAACCCAAAACCTGCAACCTACAACCTATAACCTACAACCTATAACCTACTGCCAACTGCCAGCTGCCCGCTGCCCACTACCCACTATATCTAAGGTACATAAGCAAATCTGGGTATCCCCATCCCCTCATCGAAACCGCAGACTATATTCGCATTCACCACGGCCTGCGAACTGGCACCCCTCAACAGATTGTCAATGGCCGAGGAGATAAAGAGGGAGTTTCCGTTTCTTACTGCGAATATGTCGCAGAAGTTTGTGCCGGCCACCGACTTTATGTCGACCGGCTCGGTTCTTACACGCACAAAAGGCTCATCTTTATATATATCGTTCAGAACCTCAACCGGGTCTATCTTGTTTTCGACCTGCATATATACGCTGCAGAGCATTCCCCTCGTAACCGGAATCAGGTGGGGAACGAAGTTCACATCCACCTGCGTAACGAAGAGGTCGTCTATCTTTTCGGCTATCTCCGGAGCGTGGCGGTGAGTGATCGGGTTGTAGGCGAATATATTCTCGTTTATGTTTACATAGTGCGTAGAGGCCGAAAGCTTCTTGCCGGCGCCGCTGACGCCGCTTTTTGCGTCTATATACAGAGGCGATCCCTCTTTGATGTGGGGGATAAAAGGCAGAAGCCCCAGCAGCGAAGCGGTCGGATAGCACCCCGGGTTGGCTACAAGACGGCTCCTCTTTATCTTTTCTCGGTAAAACTCCGGAAGGCCGTAGACCGATTCCGGAAGGTTCTTCTCATCCTCGTGCGGACAGTAGTACTCTTCGTAGGTCTCCTGCTTCAGGCGGTAGTCGGCCGAAAGATCGACCACCTTCACCCCGCGCTCAAGAAGCTCGGACGCGAATCCCATAGCGGTTTTGTGCGGCAGCGCGAGAAAAGCGAGCTCCGCCCTCTTCGCGACTTCTGCGGCATCCGCTTTCTCCACCGGAACGGAAAAAACCTTTGCCAGTGCCGGATGCATCGCATCGGTAGAGAGCCCGCCTTCGCTTGCAGCCACGTAGACAAGTTCGAATTCCGGATGCTGCAGAAGAATCTTTATGAGCTCCAGCCCGGTATATCCGCTGGCACCGATCACGGCAACGGGAGTCATCTTCAAGCCCCGAAACAGATCTCTTTGTAGCAGACCTGCTCTATCTCATACTCTTTTTCGCCGCCGGGAAGCTTCATGCGCACCTCGTCCCCGGGCTCCTTGCCGATAAGCTGGCGCGAAAGCGGAGAGTGGTAGGAGATCAGCCCCTTGTCCGGGTTCGCTTCGCTTGCACCGACTATCGTATATGTAACCTCTTCGTCGGTATCTAGATCGATCAGCGTAACCGTGGAACCGAAGCTGACACGCTTGTGCTCAAGCTTGGAAGGGTCTACAACCTGCGCACGACCGAGAATATCTTCCAACTCGGCTATTCTGGCCTCCATCATCCCCTGCTTCTCTTTTGCGGCATGGTACTCCGCATTCTCCTTCAGATCGCCCAGTTCACGTGCTTTTTCTATCTCTTTGGCGACCGCCGGCCGCGCCTGCGACTTCAGGTACTCCAGCTCTTCGCTCAGTTTCTTGAAACCGTATTCGGTCATCGGCTCTTTCTGCATAAAACTCTCCAATTTTTTTGATTATTGTATCATCTTTGCGACCGCGGAAGCGCTGCCGTGCTTCAAAATCTCCCGCAGTTCACGACTTTTTCTCTCAAACAGGTCACGATCGACGCTTCCGTACAGGTTCAGAAGATTCCGCGGGTTCACATCCTCCTGAAAAATCTCCGGATGCACGACAGATCGCCCCTCGAAATCCATTATGATATTTGCAAGACCCACATGGGGGAGTTTGACGAAAAAACGCCCTATGGCGTAGTCGAGCGGACGGGCTTTGTATACCAGCACGAAAGGGGTGCCTATAAGTGCGGTCTCCAGCGTCGCCGTACCGCTGCACACAAAGGCGAAGTGGCTCTGCGCAACCGCTTCGTGCGTATCGTTCACCACCTCGAAACCGCTTATATCGCCGTACCACTCCGCTATCTTCTTCTCATCTACGAAAGATGGAATGACAAGCAGTTTTCTACGCCCCTCAAGCCCGGCCGCTGTCTCCTTGAAAACAGGCATCAGGCGGGTGATCTCGCCCCTTCTGCTTCCGGGCAGAAAGGCTATGGTCTCTCTATCGGGGTCCGGCTTCCGCCCCGTTTCTATCTCATCGAGCAGCGGGTTGCCCACATACTCGGCCCTTTCGTAAAACTTCGACTCGAACGGGAAGATGGAGGCGAGACGGTCGCAGTAACGATCCACCAGGGCGGCTCTTTTACGTTTCCATGCCCACACCTTCGGCAATATGTAGTAGATGACCTCCTTATTGGGATATCTCTTCTTTATCTCTTTCGCCAGCGGAATATTGAAAGCGGGAGCATCTATGAGAAGCACTTTGTCGCACTCTCTGGCCAAAGAGGCCATCTCCGCAACCGCCTCTTTCCCTTTGAAATATTTGGAAAGGACATCCACGACACCCATAACCGAAAACTCATCCATCCCGTAGAGAGGCTCTCCCAGCTGACGGTCGAATATTCCGGATATCTCGACACCTTCTAGCTTTTCGAGCAGATACTTCAGGTGGAGGTTGGCCGACGGCTCCAGTGCGCTTACAAGCAGCTTCACAGCGCAAAACTCCCCACGATTTTCAGACTCTTCAGATCGAACTCCACGATACCGCCCTCAACGGCAACGACGAGCCTGCACTCCTCTTTCGAGATTCCGAGCGGGGTTTCTGGAAGCGTGGCGAGAAGATCGAGGCGCCGGTTCAGCGGATCGAACACTTTGAGCCCCCTGTCTTCTGCATCGGCTATGAAAATACGGTAGTTCCCGCATCCGCCGACACCGGCACAGATGGCGACCGGCCTGGCAAGTTCGTCACACTCTAGAACTCTCTTCCCCTCGCGCAGCGAATACAAGACCCCCTCTTCGCCGATAAAGTAGACTATACCGCCCAGCAGGGCAACGGGAAGATGTTTCACTCACTATCCTTACACGATTTTCACTGTTCTACCAACTGTTACGCAAAGCTTGAGCCAAGCCCAAGCTTTGGCGGGGAGTTACCGTCCCCTGCACCCCCTGAACCTACGAAATCGTAGATTTCGGTCAAACGATATTTTTTCGCTCAAATCCAGAGGCTAAGAAATTATACGCAATATCAGTATCGTATATTGTATTATAATACACCAAAAATTCCGGACAGGACAGGATGAAAAGAATACTGATTACAAACGACGACGGTTTCGAATCTGAAGGACTCCACGCGCTGGTAGAGGCGCTCAGGCCTCTAGGCCACGTGACCGTAGTGGCGCCGACACTGGAAAAGTCGGCCTGCGGCCACAGTCTTACATTGACGCGACCGCTACGTTTCGTGGAGCTAGACGACGACTTTTTCAAACTCGACGACGGAACCCCGACCGACTGCGTCTACCTGAGCAAATATGCCCTTTTCGACGAGGATCGCCAGCCCGATCTGGTCGTAAGCGGCATCAACAAAGGGGCCAACATGGGTGAAGACATCACCTACAGCGGAACGGCCGCGGCAGCTATGGAAGCGGTGCTGCAGGGGATTCCCGGCATCGCCATAAGCCAGGTCTGCAGAAGCCGCTGCCAGAGCATCGATGAGCTCGGCTTCGAACTTGCCAAAGAGGCTGCCTACAAAATATGCAAAAAGGTTCTCGAAGAGGGTTTTCCGCTCGGCGAACGCCGCTTTCTGAATATAAACGTACCTCCCGTAAAGCCCGAAGAGTGCCAAGGGTACAAAATCACCAAGGCGGGCTTCCGCCTCTACGGAAACGATGCACATATGCACCGCAATCCGAGAGGGGAGGAGTACTACTGGCTGGGGCTCCACCCGCTCGAGTGGATTCCAGATGAAAACCGGCTCTGTGACTTCGAAGCGATCAAAGCCGACTACGTCTCCATTACCCCTGTCCAACTCGACCTGACAAGCCATGAAGATATACCGCGACTGGAGAAGTGGCTATGAGGTACGAACGCTGCCGTATGTTGATGGGGGATGATTTCGAAAAGCTCAGAAGCGCGAAGGTGCTGCTTCTGGGTGTCGGAGGAGTAGGCAGCTTCTGTCTCGACTGCCTCTTCAGAAGCGGTGTCGAAGATGTGACCATAGTCGACTTCGACAGATACGACGTAACGAACCAGAACCGGCAGATCGGAAGCGAAAAGGTGGGTGCCGTAAAGGTGAGCAGACTGGCGGAGCTCTACCCGACGGTAACCCCGATAGAGGCCAGGATAGATACCGAATGGGTGGAGAGTTTCGACTTTTCGCCATACAACCTGGTACTCGACGCCATCGACGACATACGCGCCAAAATCGCAATCGCACACAAAACGTGGCCGAAGCTCATAAGCGCTACAGGCGGGGCCAGAAAGCTGGACCCCACCAAAATAGAGATCGCCTCCATATGGAAAACCCACGGAGACCCCTTTGCCAGAAAAATCCGCTATGAACTCAAAAAGAGCGGCTTCAAGGGGGACTACCCGGCACTTTTCAGTCCGGAAACCCCGAAGTGCACACAAAAAGGGAGTTTTGTCGGAGTAACCGGATCTTTCGGTCTGGCAATGTGCTCGGCCGCCGTCAGAAAGATTCTGGAGTCGTAGATATCCTGTGGAAACAACCCCTGTTAATCTCTTTTAAACTACTGTTACGCTAGAATAACATATTATCAAATAGGAAAACTTTTGCCTCAATGGTAGGTATTAGATATTGTGTAGCTGATGTTGCGTAAAGGCGGTTATCCCGAGTCCAGATATAGATGAACTCGTTACAATCATAGCAGTCGGACATACCCATCTATTCTATTTGCTGATTCGGGATAGCATTCTCCAAAAATCTACGGTTTGTAGTTTTAGGAATTTCGGGGACGATGGCTCCCCGCTGGAAATCTGCCTCTGCCGGGTTTTCGCGCGACATGGGTTCAATAAGCTGACAGGAATCCGATGATTTTTATTTTGATGCTCATAACATTTACCATTACCCTGGTATGCACAATCCTTTTCATAAAAAATGCCGAAAAAATAGGGATGGTGGATATTCCCAACGAGAGAAGCATGCACAAAACCCCGATTCCCAGGGGAGCGGGTGTATGTTTCGTTACGGCACTCCTGCTGGTATCTTTCACCGCGGTCGTTTTCGATCTCAACCGGCTCCAGGAATACTACTACGTCTATGTCGCAATTGCTATAGTCTTTGTTGCGGGCCTGCTGGATGATTACGCGGGTCTTCCGCCGAAAAAGAAGTTTTTTTTCATCATCACAGCCGCCCTGCTGCTCTGCGTAAAAGGGATCTACATAAAATCTCTGGGGCACTACATAGGCTACGAAATAGATCTGCCTCTTCTCATAGCCGTACCCTTTACGGTCTTCGCGATAACCGGCTTTACAAACGCTCTCAACCTGACCGACGGCCTCGACGGTCTTGCCGGTACCATTTCAATGGTGATGCTGGGGGCGTTTTTCTGGATAGGCTACTCGAACCGCGATGAGCTGATGATTATGCTCTCGGCCGTAACGATGGCGGGAGTGGCGGCCTTTCTCATCTTCAACTGGCATCCGGCCAGAGTATTCATGGGAGACAGCGGATCTTTGACCCTCGGCTTCATCGTCGCCGTTCTGGCTATCAGGGCGATGGAGTTCATAGAGCCTATGGCGGTCCTTTTCATAGTGGTCCTGCCGGTGCTCGACACATTCATCGTAATGGTACGCAGAAAGCAGCGCGGCCTCTCCATCTTCTCGGCAGACAAGACACATATGCACCATATACTCTACAAGCGCTACGAAGATATCCCTTACACGGTAATCCTGCTTGTATACATACAAATAGCTTTTACTATCATAGGCGTGCAGCTCAGACATTCGGACAACTTCATGTCTTTGATTCTTTTTGGAATACTCTTTTTCATAATGCTAAACCTGTTCGACCAGCGCATCAAAAGACGTAAAAAAGAGAAGAGAAAAAGGAGAGGGTGAAGCCGCCGGTGAAAAGCGGCTTTCAGAGACAGTCTACACTTTCAGAAAGTTCTGACCGGCCGGTGAGATAATTCCGTATCCTCCCGTCAAAACTTCCGGGTTGGTTATACCGTACAACCTGTAGAAAGTAGACGCTATGCTGTAGGGTTCGAACTCGAAACTCCCCTCTTTCGGGCGGCTGTAGAGACGCGCCTTTTTCATCCAGACATGAAGATCGGTCTCGCCCACCACGCCCAGGCTGTTGAGATAGCGTTCCCCTCCGAACCAGTAGACCACCTGGTTATTGCCGTGGTCCCAACCGTCGCTTCCGTTAATGTTGTAGTTTCTTCCGAAGTCCCCGTAGACTACGATATTGATATTGTCCCTTCCGGCCGCTTTCATATGCTTCATGGCGGCGAAAATAGCTTCGAAAAGCTCTGTCGCATGCACTTTATGGCCCGTTAGAGCACCGGAATGGTCATCCCACCTGTTGGCGGGCTCGGTGCTTACCACTTTGGTATCAGGATTGGAGATGAGAATACGCATAGCGGTCTCTATCGTACCGCCTGTCAGTGTGGCGGGATACTCCACGCCGTCCGGCAGCGGCTCACTTCTAATCTTTTCTATAAAATCGCTTATAGCTTTTCTTCTTTGCATGGCGGATGAGATAGGATCGTTGAAGTCATTCATCTCGTAGCTGTAGTTCTCTATAGCACTCTCTATAGCTTCATCATCCCATATACTGTCTCTCTGGTAAGGGTTGCTCATACTGCCGCCGATACTATTGGGAGCCTCTATAGTGACAGGGCGCAGATGTCCGGGCAGAGTATAGCCCACTCCCCTGTCATCGTAAAACTGAAGCCCTCCCCTCAGCCTGACATAGGGCATAAGTGTATTCTCATCCACCAGATTGTACCTGTTTAGCACATGCAGCAGTGTAATCGGCATCCCGGACTCTATAGTAGGATGACCGTGCATAAATCTTCTTTGATTCAGGCCGTGCGAGCGGCTCTCATCTTTCGCCATACTCGTCCTGAAATATGTTGTCTGAAGCGTATCGTCATCAAGCATACTCTGAAGAGCGGCACCGCCCCCCTCCTGCCAGAAGCCGTCTTTAGTCACTGTAAACCCCGTTTCAGGATACGGCTTTTCGGAAAGATCCTCTTTTCTTATCTGCTCCAGGTGCGTGGCGTTGCCTACAAAGTCGCTCATCCCTCCGACCAGAAATACCAGTAGTGTCTGGGCCTGATTTGCGCTGTAAATATTTTTATCCAGCGATACATCTCCCAGAGGTAGAGTCGCCATCTCCGTCGCCCTAAGCAGATCAGGAGCCAGACCCGCGGCCGCCATAATACTGAGTGTGGTTTTTATAAAGTCTCTTCGTCTCATTCTGCAGCTCCTTCTATACGCTTATACCTATACACTTCGGTAAGTCTGCTTATATAGTCTCTAACCAGCTTGGAAAGGTAGAACCGCTGCCAAGACCACTCTTGGAACTTCTCATCCCAACCTGCACCTTTTGCGACATCTACAAGCATCTTAACCTCACCCTCTTTTGCATGTCGCCCCAGAACTTCCAGGAATATTCCGTCTACATACGACTCCATAGTCGTATAGTCGAGTCTATCATCGAGCCATCCAAAGACGATCCCCTCCTGGTATGGGCTGGTTGGGTCATCACACTGCGCCAGAAGTATCCCGCTTCTGACATATTGGTGAAAATAGTTGATACTGAGTGTATCCGTAGGCAGGTCGTTATCCCTGCCTAGCTTGTTCCACATCGACTTTTGGTTGGAAAAATTCATGGCGGCTCCAAGCCCTTTTATATTGGATGCCCAAGTTGAGCCCCAGACATATTTGGTCATATGATATGGTAAAGCCTGTACCATAGGGTAGAAAACTTCCTCTACGCTCTTGACCTTGTCCGACTCGAACAGATACTTCTTTGAAAAGAGAATCTGTGCAAATATCTGCTGGAAAGTCTCGGGCTTATTCTGCAATATTCCCCCGACGATTTCAGCACGTTCACTTTCACTCATCGTCGGAAAAAAGTAGTCTACAATTCTGGCTACAACGGTAGGCATGAAGTCTGGATGCTCAGTCACCATTTTGAAAAAGTCGTAGCCGTTTTTTAGGGTAAAGCCGAAAAGCTCTACCGACTCGTTAAGATCTACACCAGGCTCATCATGGTAAAAATCGTAGACTTCCCACCCGGCAGAAGGGTCGTAATAGCGCTCAAATCTCCAGTTTTTCAATGCTTCGGCAACCACCGGGACCGGCTCGTCATTGTAGTTTCCAAGCCATATCTCCAACATCTCACGCCCGTTGTCTTCAGGACTCCTGAAACGTCCCCAGTTCTCTTTGGAGATCATATGCTCATATACTATCTCTTTTACACTCTTGCCCTCATCCAGTCTGTTGACCAGTCTGTAGTAGACGTTGCGTATAAACTCCGGAAAAGGTGTAACACTCTCCACCTCTCTTGCCGGGGAAAAGAGAATCGTCTGGGTAAGTACGTATGCAATCCACTCATTGAAATATTTACGGCCCATTTCCAAATAGTGCAGTCTGCTGAATATCTCCTGTTTTATATTTCCCGCATATCTTTCGGTCGAGTCAGCAGCATCACGATGATCTTCCAAAGATGGATCAAACGGTATATAAGCCTCCATCTTCGTCAGATCCGGCTGCTCTACAATCGCATAAAGGCGTTTTGAAAAATCGTTTATGAATCTCCCGCTCTCTACCTGCTCTTTAAGTGTTTTATACTCCACCCCTCTATATATGGTCGAGTAGAGTTTTCTGGCAACGTAGAGTCTATCCTCTTCACTCAAGGAGTTGAAGCTCTCATCGTCTATAGCCTCGAAAGAGAAAGATGCGGCTACGACGGGAGCGGAGTCTTCATCGGAAGAGAATGACACTTCATCGCCCGTAGCCGCATCTGTAGCCGCCCCTCCGCAGCCTGTCAAGAGGATGAGGGTAAATGTCGTTGCGACAAAAATCGAAATAATGTGCCTGAGCATGGGATGACCTCCTAAAGTCATTCAATAGTGGGTGCGGTATTCATTATTAGGCGAACCTAATCCGGTAAAGCCTATATTTTAATATAACTTTGACTATCGTTACAAGCTATATTCATTCTCATTAATGAATCCTGCACGATGCTTTAAAGAAAACAGCTAGACAAAAATGTTTGAGAAGAGGGAAGGAGGCTTTAGGGTGCGCCTATGGGAGATTTCACCATAGAACAATTACTCTTAAAAGAGGCAACCTGGCGATCTTTGCAACCAAAGACCCATGGCTTTCCGTCCCTGCTTCACAACAGGTTTGGCAACTACTGTATACAGTATCGGCAATTATTGCATAAAGTTTATAAGTTCACAATAAACCACTGCAATTAGTTCAACAGACTATAAACCATGGGTTTAATAAATTCTTTTTGTTATATACGAGGGGAGAGAGTCTCTCTATATCATCAAGTATCGATACTCCGTCGGCTACATATGTCATTTTCCCGCTCTCCCTGACTATAGCATCTGCCGCAGCCGTATCCCACTCCATAGTAGGTCCCAGCCTCGGGTAGATATCTGCCGTACCTTCAGCGACCATGAGGAGTTTCAAAGAACTCCCTTTGGATATTCTGCTTATTTGACTCCCATCCTGCTCGAGAGAGTTAATGAAATTTTTTGTCTCCTCGTTCAGGTGAGATTTGCTGGCCACCACGACAAGCTCTTTTTTTTCGGCAAAACTTCCCTCTTTCGAATCCCCGGACAGCCTCACCCTGCTGTCCTCATTAAGACTCCAGTCACCGTTTACAGAACTCTTCCATGCACCGCTTCCCTTTTTTGAAAAATATATCTCTTTCAGTGCGGGAGCGAAAACAACACCCACTACCGGGGTATCTTTATGAACCAGGGCTATGTTTATCGTAAATTCACCGCTCTTTTTTATGAACTCCTTGGTTCCGTCAATGGGGTCTATGCACCAGAAAAACTCCCACTCTCTACGCTCATCATAGGAAACCTCACTATTCTCTTCGGAAAGCATAGGAATTTCCGGCCAAAGCTTTTCAAGCCCGGAACAGATGATCTCATTCGCACGAAGATCCGCTTCCGTAAGAGGAGAGCTGTCCTCTTTGTATTCGACTTCGAAATCCTTTTCATATATATCCATAACCGCTCTACCAGCCTCTAAGGCAATCCCGACAATATCGTCAAGATCGATCGAGCTGAAACTACTGCTTTTTTTCATCCAGGTATCCTCTCTCCTTCAAATACTCTATAATCTGATCGACCGACTCTTCGACACTCTGTTGATGCGCCGAAAGTCTTATTTCAGGATTTTCCGGTGCTTCGTACGGTGAACTTATGCCGGTAAAGTCTCCTATTTCACCTTTTCTGGCCTTTTTATAGAGCCCTTTGGGGTCCCTACTTTCGCAAACCTCAAGCGGTACATCTACATAAATCTCTACGAACTCATCCTCTTCCACCAGCCTTCTCACTTTTTCCCTGTCGCTGCGAAACGGCGATATGAAAGCGGAAAGAACAATTATGCCGCTATCCACAAAGAGTTTGCATACCTCTCCTATGCGGCGGATGTTTTCAACCCTGTCCTCATCGCTGAATCCCAACTCCCTGTTGAGCCCGTGGCGTATGTTGTCGCCGTCCAGAAGATAGGTGTGTTTTCCCATCTCGTAGAGTCTTCCCTCTACGGCATTGGCTATCGTAGACTTGCCGGAACCGCTGAGGCCGGTAAACCACAATATGCACGGCCTCTGCTTTTTGAGTGCCGAACGCTGCTCTTTGGTGATTTTGTGGCTGTGCCACACGATATTTTCATTACCCTTTTCAGTACCCAATTTCACTTCCTCTTATTTTATGTAGTGCTTTTTGATATACCTGTAAACGGTTTCGGCAGCTTCATCTGGATCTACCTTTTCGGTATCGATCACGATCTCGGCATGCTTAGGTTCCTCATAGACATCACTGATACCGGTAAAGTTTTTGAGCTCACCGTTCAAAGCCTTCTCATAGACACCTTTGTAGTCACGTTTCCGGCATGTTTGTATATCGGCCTTTACATAGACTACGATGTTGTTCTTCACCATCGTACGTATCGCTTTTCTCGATTCACGGTAGGGAGATACGAAAGAGGCGACCGTAGATATGGAGTTTTTCTGCAGCGTCTGTATCAGGTGGCCTATCCGCTTCATATGCCTGTTTCTCTCTTCTCTGGTGTAACCCAGGTCGGGGATGAGCTCTCTGATATCTTTCGAATCTATACGCTCCAGGGGAATATCGAGTTTCTGAAGCTTTTCGTAAACCTTATCGGCAATGGTACTCTTTCCGCTCAACGGCAGGCCCGTAAACCACACATTGAAAGGTTCTATTCGTTTTTTTCCGAACCTGATGCGCTGCCATATCTTCTCGTGCCCCCAGTAAAGAGCCACTTTGAGACCGGTCTCTATCACACCCGCCGCTACGGCAAGATCTAGCCGCCCGAAAAAGAGATAGACAATCGTAATTGTCGTACCTGTGGCGACGAAGCGCCAGCTTATCCCTTTGACGATTGAACGTATGTTGGTCTCACGATACATTGAAAAAGACCTCTACCCTGCTTCCGAAAATAGTGCGGCCGCACTCATATGGCTTTACACTCCCACTCGGGAAAGTGCTCTCTGATGAAAGCGTTCAGCGCCTTTTCGGATTCGGTATAGACTCTCTCTCTTTTCTGTTTTGTAGAGATACCGGCAATCATACCTGCGGCCACGGTATTGTTTGTAAGCTTGTCGATCAATATAAAAGCTCCCGTACGCTTGTTCTCTTCATAGAGATCGAACGCCACTTTTTCATTAAGATCGATCTTCACACGGGCTATGTCGTTCAACTCCAGACTCTTCGCCTCCAGCTTCTCCCAGCTATTGACATCACGCTTGAACATGATGGCACCTACAACCGCATTGACCTCCTTGGAGTATAGTTTGACGATATACTCCCTGTTTTTAAGAGGCTCTTCATCCATCCAGACAAGCATCGCTTCAAAACTGTCACTGAAATAGGGCTCTTTCTCACCCTCCCTGACCATCAGATCACCCCGGGAGATATCGATCTCGTCACTAAGAGTCAAGGTAACCGCCAAAGGAGCAAAAGCCTCCTCAACCCCGGCAACACACTGCCCACTGCCCACTGCATTCTGCCCACTGCTAACTGCATTCTGACCGCTGCCCGCTAACACCTCCGGACTAACCGGAGGAACAATAGATTTAACAGCAGAGCTCTTCTTCGAAGGGTAAACAACAATACGATCACCCTCCGCCACACCGCCGGAAGCTATGGTACCGGCAAAACCGCGAAAGTCTAGATTCGGACGGTTCACATACTGCACAGGAAAACGAAAAGCCTGAAAGTCGCTTCTCTCTATCTTCACACCGTCCAGATAGGGCAGAAGGGCATCTCCCTCGTACCAGGGCATATTCCCGGATGCTTCAACCACATTGTCACCCTTCAGAGCGGAGATGGGAATGAAGTCGATCTTTTGGTGAAAGCTCTTGTAAGGCAGTGAGAATTTGAGCTTTTCATACATCTGCCTATAGTCCGAAGCAATCTCCCCGAAACGCTCTTCACTGTAATCGACAAGATCCATCTTGTTGATCGCAACCACAATGTTGCGTATGCCCAACAGACCTACAAGAAACGAGTGCCGTCTCGTCTGGGTCAAAACACCCTTTCTGGCATCTATCAAAATAACGGCAAGATCGGCCGTACTGCCCCCAGTGACCATATTGCGGGTATACTGCTCGTGCCCCGGCGTGTCGGCGATGATATATTTTCGCTTGTCGGTAGAGAAGAAGCGGTAAGCCACATCTATAGTTATGCCCTGCTCCCTCTCACTCTGAAGCCCGTCTACCAAAAGCGCAAAATCTATCTCGGCATCCCCTACGGTACCATACTTCCTGGTCTCGTTTTTGGCGGCGGCGATCTGGTCTTCGAATATCATCTTGCTGTCATAAAGCAGCCGCCCGATAAGAGTCGACTTGCCGTCATCGACACTGCCGCATGTTATAAACCGAAGCATCTCTTTGTTCTCATGCTCTTTCAGGTAGCCGATGATATCGGAGTCTAGGAGGTTTTGGGAGGTTGGGTTTTGGGTTTTGGGTTTATCTGTTTTGTTTGTCATTGATTGCTCGCTTATATTTGGTTATTCGAAAATTTTTTACGTATGAGTTTGCAGCGTGCAGTATGCAGCATGCAGTTTACTTTATGTTGTTTATCAGTCCTGTAAGCATTCTAGCTATATTTTCTGACTCCTCGAGCCATATTTTACCTCTTTCCCTGGTAATGTAGTTGATTTTCATCCCGATATAAATCTGTGTTCTTGCTTCCGCCAGCGATGCTCTTGCGATATCCAAAAATCTTCTTTTTTCCTGGTTCGACATACGTTCCATTCCTTCGGCAATATTGCTGGGCACAGACAGACCGGATCTGGTCAACTGCTCTTTAAAACCGAAATTCCTACACTCTTCCAGATAAATATAAATTTCAGCACTCAACGCCGCAGCCCGTTTCCAGACATCCAGGTTTTCACACTTCATAAACAGATCCCCGAAACATAAATATTGCAAACCGTAAACTCTTCAATTCCTCTTTCCTACTGCAAACTGCACGCTGCCGGCTGCACGCTCCCTAAACGCTTCGCGTTTAAAAATACCCCTCTATCTTCTTCTTCTCCATCGACCCCTCCTGGTCTTTGTCTATCAACCTTCCTTCACGCTCACTGCTTCGGCTCAGCAGCATCTCCTGGATTACCTGGGGCAGTGTGGATGCATTCGACTCAATGGCGCCGCTGAGCGGGTAGCAGCCCAGGGTTCTGAAGCGCACCTTTTCCATTTTCGCCTTTTTTCTCAGCTCTTCCGGCATTCGGTCGTCATCCACCATGATCTTGGCACCTTCATACTCCACGACAGGACGTTCTTTCGCAAAATAGAGCGGAACGATGGGAATATTCTCAAGATAGATGTACTGCCAGATATCAAGCTCGGTCCAGTTCGAAAGAGGAAAGACACGTACACTCTCGCCTTTGTGGATTTTGGTATTGAAAAGACTCCAGAGCTCCGGCCTCTGGTTTTTCGGGTCCCATCTATGGTTTTTGTCCCTGAAGGAGAAAATCCGCTCTTTTGCCCGGCTCTTCTCTTCATCTCGCCTCGCCCCTCCTATAACGGCATCGTATCCACCCGCATTTAGCGCCTGCTTCAGAGCCTGCGTCTTCATAATGTCGGTATGGACTTTAGAGCCGTGCACAAAAGGGTTTATCCCCATCTCAATACCTTCGGGGTTGCTGTGTACAATCAGATCGACTCCAAGCTCCTTGACCCTGCGGTCGCGAAACTCAATCATCTCTTTGAACTTCCATAGCGTATCGACATGAAGAAGCGGAAAAGGAGGTTTCGCCGGATAGAAGGCTTTCATGGCAAGATGGAGCATTACAGAACTGTCTTTGCCGATGGAGTACATCATGACAGGATTGGCAAATGTCGATGCCACTTCTCTTAAAATATAGATACTTTCGGCTTCCAACTGTTTCAGATGTGTTATTGCAGATTCACTCATTTTATATCTTTTTGTTGTGTTTTAGCGTATTATTATATTGAAAAACTTTTTAAAAAGAGATTGTCCCACCATCTTTTCCAGTACGTTTGTTGAATTTCTATCCGGTTTAAACACACTATAATTATTTTTTCATTACTATTGATATCGAATATGATATATAGTCCGAAAATCTATTAATTCCAAATTAAAAGAACGAATATCTCATGAAAGCGATAATTCTAGCCGGCGGTAGCGGTACGCGCCTGTACCCTATAACCGAGGTTATAAGCAAACAGCTCCTGCCCATATACGACAAGCCGATGATATACTATCCCCTTTCCGTCATCATGCTGGCAGGGATCAAAGAGGTATTGATTATCTCCACACCGAACGATCTGGGGAGATTCGAAGAGCTTCTGGGGGACGGAACTCATCTCGGTATGAGATTCAGTTATGCCGTTCAGGAGAGTCCCGACGGCCTAGCTCAGGCATTCATCATAGGCGAAGAGTTTATAGGTGACGACAACGTCTGCCTCATACTGGGCGACAACATCTTCTACGGTCCCGGCCTGACCCCAATTTTGGAAAAGGCCGCATCTAAAAGAGACGGGGCCACTATTTTCGGCTACCAGGTGAAAGATCCGGAGCGCTTCGGTGTTGTAGAATTTGATGAAAACCTGAAAGTGCTCTCTATAGAAGAGAAGCCTGAAAAACCGAGAAGCAACTTTGCGGTGACCGGTCTCTACTTTTACGACAACGATGTAATAGAGATAGCCAAAAACGTAAAGCCCTCCGCAAGAGGAGAACTTGAGATAACATCCGTCAACCAGGAGTACCTCAAACGTGGCAAACTTGAAGTTCAACTGCTAAGGCGCGGTTACGCCTGGCTCGATACCGGAACACACGAGAGCCTGGCCGAAGCGAGCCAGTTTATAAGGACCATAGAGCACAGGCAGGGCTACAAAGTGGCCTGTATAGAGGAGATCGCCCACTACAAAGGGTGGATAAGCTCCAAACAGCTTATTGAGTTAGCCAAGCCATATTTGAAATCGGAATATGGGCAGTATATGGTAGAGATGGCGCATAGTAGATAGTGGGTAGGAGGGTATGGAATTTGGAGGGTTTGGTTTTGAGTGATCATGAGCGGCTGGATCAATTTCACCCGGGTGAAAAATTTCGACCGGTCGGCCGGATGATTGGAGCCGTATATTCCGTTTTATCCAATATAAACGGATGTGAAACAGTCCTTAAAATAATATATGGTTTGATAAACTCTTTAAAAAGAAAAACGGAAAACCCAAATGCCTGAAAAACCATATACCGCATCCCGGCAGCCGCACCCTGTACACATTCTGGTGACCGGTTGTGCCGGATTTATCGGCAGCAACTTCATTCCCTACTTTCTGGAAAAGTATCCCGGGTATCATCTGGTGAACCTCGATCTGCTGACCTATGCCGGGAACCTTGAAAACCTCAAAGAGGTCGAAGACCATCCGCGCTATACTTTCGTAAAAGGAGATATCTGTAACCGGGAGCTGGTCGAACATATTTTCGACACCTACGACATAAAAGGTGTCATCCACTTCGCTGCCGAAAGCCATGTGGACAACTCCATAAAAAACCCCGGTATTTTCATCGAGACCAACGTAAACGGCACATTTACACTGCTTGACGTAGCCTACAGGCACTGGATGAGCGGACCCTTTCGGTACAAAGAAAAATATTCACAAAAATCACTATCGGCCATCGGCCATCGACTATCGACCGACCAAACTCTCCCCAGATTCCACCACATCAGCACGGACGAAGTATACGGTACGCTGGGGGAGACCGGGCTTTTTACCGAAGAGACCCCATATGCGCCCAACTCACCCTACTCCGCCTCCAAGGCCTCGAGCGACATGATAGTCAGAAGCTACCATCACACCTACGGCATGAATACCGTAATTACAAACTGCTCTAACAACTACGGGCCCAAGCAGCATGACGAAAAGCTCATCCCTACCATCATCAGAAACGCCTTGAAAGGAAGAGCCATACCCATCTACGGAGACGGCCGAAACATACGTGACTGGCTCTACGTGCTTGACCACTGCAAAGGGATAGACCTGGCCTATCACAGGGGCTCGGCGGGCGAAACCTACAACATCGGCGGCCGCAATGAGCGGGACAACCTCTACATCGCAAACAAGATATGTGAAATTCTGGATGAACTCTACCCGATAGAAAAGAACACCCGTTTCCCCGCCCAAAACCCGAAACCCAAAACCTATAAAAGCCTCATAACATTTGTAGAAGACCGCCCCGGCCACGACCGCCGCTATGCCATAGATGCAACAAAAATAGAAAACGAGCTCGGCTGGAAGGCAGATGAAAACTTCGAAAGCGGCATAGTCAAAACTGTCGAATGGTACCTGGAGAGATACAATGCCGAATAAACAACCATATATATCCGTCGTAACACCGGTCTACGGCTGCGCCAGAGCTTTGCCTGAACTATATGAACGGTTGGTAAAAACCCTGACACCCATCACGGAAAATTTCGACATCATCATGGTCAACGATCACAGTCCCGATGAAGCGTGGGATGTCATTTTGCAGTTATCCGCGAAAGATCCCCGGGTGAAAGGTATCAAGCTTTCAAGAAACTTCGGACAACATCGAGCTATCACAGCAGGACTGGACTACGCCGAGGGAGAGTGGGTCGTAGTGATGGATTGCGATCTTCAAGATCAGCCCGAAGAGATAATCAAACTCTACAACAAAGCGCAAGAGGGTTATGATGTAGTTTTTGGCAGGCGAGTAGAGAGAAAAGATACTTTTTTAAAGAAACTAACTTCCAAAATATATAATAAGACTTTAAAATTTTTAAGCGGTATGGAACATGATGAAACCACAGGAAACTTCAGTATTATTTCACAAAATGTTGTAGGATACTTTCGCAAAATGCGCGAACAAAATAGAGGTTACGCACCATTTGTAACATGGCTGGGCTTTCGACGGATAAATATCGATATTGAGCATGCTCCAAGAGCCTATGGGCAAAGCTCATACTCTTTTAGAAAACTCGTATCCTTAGCTGTTGATACGATTATTGCCCACTCCAATAAGCCTCTACGCCTTTCTATTGAGTTTGGTTTTTTAATTACTTTTCTGAGTATTTTATATGCTTTTTGGCTAATTATCAAATATTTCGTCTACAGTATTCCTGTTCCAGGATGGACAAGTGTCATGGTCTCCATTTATTTTATAGGAGGTCTTTTATTTGCAAATCTCGGCATATTAGGACTATACATAGGAAAAATATTCAATGAAACAAAAGATCGGCCGCTTTATGCTATATCTGAAGCAACATTTGATCTAAAAACAGATAAGCAATATGAAAATAGTTGAAAATACATACTTTCCTGAAACTAATGATAAAAAAAACAGAAGACTTTTGCTTCTTGTTGCAAAAATAATGATTTCTGTTTCATTATTGCTATATTTAATTTTAAAGTTAGACTTTGAAACACTTGCCAAGTTTGGAACTGATATTATATTGTATATATTTGTTTCAATTATAGTAATGCTAATTTCACTAATTTTTATGACGGTGCGCTGGAAATACGTACTAATGCTTATAAAAGAAAAAGCCTATTTTCTACCACTCTTATACAAACTTTATCTCATAGGTTCATTTTTCAATATATTCATACCCGGAGCAATAGGAGGAGATGCTATTAGGCTATACTACATCAGCAAAGTTTATCATCTCTCGAAAACGAAGTCTTTGCTTGCAGTTTTTATCGAACGTACTGGAGGACTTTTTGCTCTTGGTCTAATTCTGATGTTCTCATTACCATTCAATAACACAATAAGAACAAAACTGGATTTTGGATTCACGTTAATTATCTTGTCTATATTTGCCATAATTATGGTATTGGTTGCTACTAAATACCTCATAAATAAAAAAATATCTATAAAGTATAAAGATTTGGTAGTTATACTTTTACTTTCCGCTCTTGGTCAGTTTGGAGATATTATTGTTAGTTATCTATTTTCACTGTATTTTGGTCTTAACATCACATTTTTGAATCTTATGTCAATAATGCCTCTAGTATATATAGCTACTGTCATTCCAATATCTCTTGGCGGAATTGGGGTACGTGAAGGTGTTATGACTGCCGGTATGGCACTTTATGGAATAAATGTATCCGATGCCGTTATGGTTTCACTACTTTTATACCTAACAAAAATATTTGTTGGTATAATTGGTTGGTTATTTTATATAAATTTCAAACCAAATCACACAACGAAAGAAGTTTACCATGAAAGCAAATAAAAATTTTCTAGTTTTGGGTATAGGCAATGCGCAAGTAGACTTGCTTCAACACTTACGCCAATATAGTGACCTTAAAATCCATGCACTTAGCAATACAGAGGCAGGAAGGGGACGCTCTCTCGTCAATAGATTTGAAAAAATAGATATCACGGACAAAGAGAGCGTTTTGGAGTACGCCAAAGAAAACGCCATCGAGTATATCTATTCCATCGGATCGGATGTCGCTATGCCCACCGTATGTTGGGTTGCGGAACAATTGGGGCTCAAAACTTTCATATCATCTGAGACGGCTTATCTTTGCAACAACAAGCATCTCTTCAGAGAGAAGTTGAACGATACATACGGATCAGTACCTTTCGAGATTCTCGATGATTCACTCAATGTCGACCATATAGGATTCCCTGCCATTGTAAAACCTGTCGACTCGCAAGGACAGCGGGGGATTTCCGTCGTCTATTCCAAAGAAGAATTGGGAAAAGCCTACCAGACAGCCATATCGCACTCAAGGCAGAACAAAGCCCTGATGGAACGAATGATCGATGGTCCCGAAGTCTCCGCACATGCCTACCTCCATAAAGGAGAAATTCTCTTTTTTCTACCATCCGATCGTATATCGTGGAACAATTTCGATGGAGGTATAATCCACAAACATATTATCCCAGCCTCCATATCGACCAGAGCATATGAAAACATATTGAAGATGGTAAAAGAAATAACCAATAAGCTCAAAATTGAAAACGGTCCGGTCTATTTCCAGATCAAGATAGAGGAAGATACCCCCTATCTCATAGAAGTGACTCCCCGGCTGGATGGATGTCATATGTGGCGACAAATACATAAATCAGCCAATATAGATCTTCTTGATATCACTGTCAAGGATTTGATGGGTAAACCACCACATTTTCCCAAAAACCTTACCATCAAAAAATCGATATTGGAGTTTTTGTGCCAACGGCCTCACGAGCCCTTCAGAAAACAACCCATTGATCCAAATGCATGCTATTCCGAATTCTTTTATCGAGAGGGGGATATCGTCCAACCCATGAATGAAAAATTCGAAAAATGTGGCTATCAGATCATAGTAGAATAATAAATGAATGTTGCAGTGACTGGAGCTTCAGGATTTATCGGTAAATATGTGGTATCACATTTTGGGAAAAAATACAATGTCATAGCCTTAGCTAGAAAGAAAGAAAAAACTAATTGTTACAATTATTTTATGACAGACTATTCAAAGAGTTCCTTGCAGGCACTTTTGAAGGATTGTAACGCATTGATTCATCTAGCTGCTTCACGTCCAATATCAGGAAATGATGACTTTTTCAATAACGTTAGAATCGATATGAATCTGTTTGCAACAGCATATGAGATGGGAATTGAAAACATAATTTTTGTTTCGAGTAGGAGCGTCTACGGCAGTTCACCGGCTCCGTGGAAAGAGACAACTCCTCCAAAACCTAAAAATCTCTACGCACTCGCAAAACTTCAATCTGAAGCCGCTGCAAAATTTTACAATGACAAAGGGATGAAAATAAAAATTTTACGAATAGCTCAAGTTTTCGGTATAGGCGAATATGCACAAAGTGCTATAGCCACATTCATCAACCATGCAAGTGAAGGAAAGCCCTTGATTGTCAGTGTCAAAGGGGTTCAACGGGAATATATTTACATAAAAGATTTGGTTGATGCTTTTGAAAAAGCATTGCTTGCTTCAGATAGGAAGGGAATTTTTAACGTTGGAAGTGGTGAAATAGTAGATATTCCAGACATGGCCAGCTCTATTGCCAAAGCTTTCGATCGAACTGATTTGGTGAAAATATCAGAAGAGATAAAGTATTTAACTGAATATAGCTTGATGGATTCCTCCTTATTCTACAAAACCTTCCAGTGGTACCCCAGATATACTTTTGATATGGCATCACTGGATGTAGCAAATAATTATGGGAAAAGTTTACAATGAAACGAAAATACTCTTTTGAAATCATCGATAGTAAAATTGATGAAAGTGCAAATATCTACGAAGGTGCAAGGGTTAAAAGTTCAACTCTTCAAGAAAATACAATTGTAGGAAATTTCAGTCGCGTTGATTATTGTACTCTGGAACGGAATTGTCGCATTGATAGAAACAACCATTTATTCCATGTTTCAATTGGCAGATACTCTTACACCGGAATGAACACAGTTATTATGCATACATCTATTGGTAATTTCTGCTCTATTTCCTGGAATGTATCTATTGGTGGAGCAAACCATAATTATAATAATACTGCACAGCATTCATTTATTTATAACCACTATGACCAGCTCAGGCCCAACAACAAAGATATTCCATACGATAGATTTACAGAACCATTAAAAATAGGTCATGATGTTTGGATCGCAGCAGGTGCTATAATAACCAGGGGAGTTACTATTGGAAACGGAGCTGTGATTGGCGCAAACGCTGTCGTAACAAAAGATGTTCCAGATTATGCAATAGTCACAGGAGTACCTGGAAAGGTAATCAAATATCGATTTGAGAAAAAAATCATTGATAGATTAAATGAAATAAAATGGTGGTATTGGTCCGAAGAAAAAATTAAAAATAATTTTGAATTCCTATCCTCTAAACCAAACACAAAATTCATATTTAGGGAAGACTTTTGACCCCATTCAACAAACCTACCACAACCGGCAAAGAAGAGCAGTATGTTCTACAAGCTATAAAAAATGCAAAACTTTCCGGTGACGGTCCATTTACAAAAAAATGCCACACATGGTTCGAAAAAAAACTTGGCTGCTCCAAGGTACTCCTTACTCCTTCATGCACACATGCCCTGGAAATGGCGGCTTTGCTTATAGACATCCAGCCGGGCGATGAAGTAATCATGCCGAGCTATACATTCGTATCTACCGCCAACGCTTTTGTTCTAAGGGGAGCGAAAATCATTTTTGTAGACATTCGTCCGGATACCATGAATATAGACGAAAAACTGATAGAAGCTGCTATTACAGAAAAGACCAAGGCTATCGTGCCGGTCCATTACGCGGGGGTAGGATGTGAAATGGACACGATAATGGATATAGCCGATCGTCACGGTCTTTTTGTTATAGAAGATGCCGCACAGGGAATGATGGCAACCTACAAAGGAAAACCACTCGGCACCATCGGGCATATAGGAACGTACAGTTTCCACGAGACAAAAAACTATACCAGCGGCGGTGAAGGCGGCCTGCTTATCATAAACGATGAATGTTATGCCGAACGTGCGGAAATCATACGCGAAAAAGGGACAAACCGCAGCCAGTTTTTCCGGGGCATGGTGGACAAGTACAGCTGGGTCGATGTAGGCAGCAGTTATCTTCCAAGCGAACTGCAGGCCGCTTACTTATGGGGTCAGCTCGAAATGGCAGATGAGATTAATGAAAAAAGACTGAGGATCTGGCAAACATATTATGACAATTTGAAACCGCTTGAAGAAAAAGGATTTATAGAGCTTCCCAATGTACCGAAAGAGTGTAAACACAATGCGCATATGTTCTACATCAAGGTAAAGGATTTAAGGACCAGAACAGCGTTAATGGAACATCTGAAAGGGGAAAATATTTTTGCAGTTTTTCATTATGTGCCTCTGCACTCCAGCGAAGTAGGAAGAAAATTCGGTGCTTTTCGCAAGAAGGATATTTATACTTCGAAAGAAAGTGAACGCCTGTTAAGACTTCCAATGTTTGACGCATTGAGCTTGAATGAGATTGGTAAAGTTTGCGATACAATAAAAAACTTTTACAGCAGTTTACAAAAATGAAAAAATATCTTCCATTGATCGCATTTTTTATTTTACCAACAATCTACATAACTCCTTTTTTACTAACATTTTCCCATATATCCTTGTCTCCCCTACCGCCTGATTTCTCTTCTGATATTTATTTGTACCTGAACTATACTGCACTTAACATAGATGCAAACGGAATGACGCAAAACCCATGGTATCATATCCAGGTACCGACCAATACATTCACTTATTTAAAGTTTGGCCTGCTCAATCTTTTTTCAATCTTAAATGATATCATTGGCAATCTTACACTAACTCTCATAGTCTGGAACTGGCTTTGGAGTGCAATCACTTTCTTATGTGCGTACATACTTTTCAATAAAATCAACTACAGCAAAAATACTATTTTAACCATTTTCGGCATTTCACTACTCTTTTTTTTCCAGGTATCAGACATTCCAAACTACTTGAAAGGTTTTTTGAACCTGGATTTTTCACCCCATATACTGCTGCCTTTGCAAAGAACATTTTTCCCGCAAATCGCTACACCGCTGTTGCTGCTTTATCTCTATTTTCTTATAAATGCCTTCGATAACAGCAAAAGCATATACTGGATAGCACTTTTTATAATTCAATATATAGCTTTTATAAACTTTCCATACAATACGGTTGTCATGGGTGTGACAACATTTTTTCTTATTGTATTTTCACTTATCAATAAAAAAACTATCCCATGGAAATATCTGATAATCTTTGCTACAGCCGCTCTCATTGCCGATCTTGCATTCTTCATGAACGGCAGCGCTGTAGTGGGAGATACTCACAAGTCTCTGCTCGATATGGATTTTTCACGTATTTCAAATATTATTGGTGGTACGAATATTATCCTGCTAATACTCTCCTTTGTGGTTTTAGCTCTACAGAATGTAAACAAAAGTGTCAAATTCACCATCGCGTCAGTAGGCATAAGTATCGTCATACTTCAACTGGCCGATCTTATTTTCAATCCAAGTCTACAGCTGACTCACCATTTTGCATATTTTGCCAACCAGGTATTTGCAATAGTTCTCTTTTACATAACAGTACATTTGGATAGATATTTTATGAGCTATAAAAAAGTCTTCAATTTTACTTTATCTGCATGCACTCTTCTGCTTATAACAATCGGGCTCCTTGCATCATCTGCACAGGCGGCGGCCGGTTTGTCCAAAAACAGGGAAAACTATATTCTATATAGGTCTCTAATACAGCTTGAACCGGCAAAAGACGACCTGATTATCGCGCCCTCATTGACTGTAAATGATATCGCCACATGGCTGCCCCTCGTATATAAAAGCGAAATACTATTCAGTAGAAACTCGGAGTTTCTTCTCCCAAAATCAGAAGAAGGAAATAAAATCTACTGGAAGCGAGAAGCTATTTATCTCTATTTGCAGGGAATTGATGTAAAAAAACTACATGATATTCTGTTTAGCGAAGATTCAAGCCAGGTACTCATCAAAAGAATTATCCAGGTCGGTCAGAGATTTGACCTTCATACAGATAATAGATTTCAGATGCTGCAGCAAGTCTATAGCTCTCTCTCCACACACCTTGAGCGTCTTGAAAAAGATCCGCAGGTTTTAAAGAGATTTTTTTCCAAATATCGGCGAATTATTTTAATAGATCGTAATCACGAACCTATTTTCAGATATCACCATATATCAATGGTCGAAAAAAAGCGTATGGAGATCGACGGTTTTTCAATTATAGTGTTCGAAAACGAATGAATTACGTCAAATCTCTGTTTTACCTGCTTTTCGGTCTATTTGCCGTAACACTCTTTTACGGTTTCAGTGCAGGTAAAATTCTGGATATTTCACAAAAGCCGCAAAAGGCGGACATCATAGCGGTACTTGGGGGCGATTGGCTGGGATTCAGGGTAAAAAAAGCTCTTCAGCTCTATCAAAACGGTTTTTCCCTAAAGAGTAAAGTTATTGTAAACGGTTGCCAGCAGATCTATCTCAGGGAGAAAGGAAAAGTCTACAGGACGGAAAAATCTTACCTTTCGTCAAACGGTCTGACTCGAGAAAATATAGATACCCTGGCTATACGTGGAAACACAATGGATGAGATAGAATCGATCAAAAAATATATGCTGCAGCATGGCTACACCTCTTTGATCATAGTTACCGACCCGCCCCATACCCGGCGCGTCAGGATGCTGACAAAAATTGCCGGGTATCCTGAAGCCGGCATTAGAACCGTTTTCATAGGGGCGGACGTTCCGTGGTGGAACAGGGAAAAATATTACAAGGATGTGCAGGCTCTGAGATATGCGGTATTTGAAACTGTAAAAATACCGTTCAACTACCTGGCATACGGCGTTATAGAAAAACTCGGACTGGGACCTTTTGTCAGCAACTATTTTCAGGGTACGGTAATCTGGCTGAAGGCGAAAGTCACTAATTTCCTAAATGCGTTATGAGTATAGAGGTACCTTTATCCTGAAGAGCAGACCCTTTCCACCTTCACCACCGAAAAGTGCTGCGACTCATCTATTATCTTGATTTTGTGAACACACTCCCCGTTTTTACCGTACAGCCTGTCGTACATACCGAGAATCCTGGCATTTTTAACTTCATCTCTCTCCTTAGAGCCGATAAACGCTGACTCTTCGCCTATAAGGAAGTCGTAATAGGATGAATATTTCCTCTTTTTATCCCATGTAATATTGTGCGACCTGTAGAAATAGGGGTGTCTGCACATCCAGCCCGCAGGCAATATATAGTTCGAGATCCAGTGATTCTCATCAAATAGACGGTTTTGTGAGACTGCATCTACAAAAAACGAATTGATCCGCAAGGGAAAGCCCAAACCGGGTTCGTACATTAAATCATGTTTTTTCATTAGACTCACAAGCTCTTTTTCGTAGCCAAGCTTCTGCTTCTTGTGCTGCTGGTTGTATATAGGTAGATCCAAAGCCAATAATAGAGAGGCTGTAAAAAATACTCCACATATCTCCCTTCTCTTTTTCAATTTCCACAGATCTGTAACCAAAAATATAATCCATAAAAATATAAGCGGGTATGTGACCCTGTTGACATCACGTATGAAAAAAAGTGTGAAAAATCCTACTATATATACAGCATACAACACTTTTTTCGTCTTACTCATCTGTGTATAGAAGAGGAGATAGAAAGTGGCCAGCAACAATATTATCAATATTTTATGATGGTAAAGCTTGCTCAAAATCTGTCTCGGCTCCAGATGAGTGAGCCTGTGCAACACCAGATCGAGCTGGGAACCTGCGGCAGCAATTATTTTTTCCGAAGCCAAAAGGCTCTCATCCTGGGCATACCAGGAATTGGCTATAAGTTTCTCATCATCAGTCAAAATATTTTTTACATCTTTTCCATGAAGATCTTTGAAATAACCCTTGGCAAAATTGAAACTGAGCCATTTTTGATACTCCGTATCGAACCTTGGAGAAAGAATAGTTGCCAAAACCGCAGCAACCAAGAATAAAACAGCGAAAAAACGCTTTTTGGAAAAATAGTTTTTATCGAAAAATATTGCATACCCTACCGCGATAAGCGGTAGAACGAAAACTATAATAGTATCACGAAGAAGAGAAGCAAGCAGAAAAAGAGTCCAAAATAAAATTTGATGCCTCTTTACGAGCGGCATTGCAAGGACTATGAGCAAAAGCGTAAGAAGTGTAACGGTAATATTCTGCCATGCAAAAAGCAGAACAATAAGTCCGAACAGAAACATAGAGGCACGAACGGCAATATCTTCCATTCTGGAAATATAGAAAGAGTATATAGCAATGATGATTTCCATATAGACAAAGTATGTCCAACTAAGCCACTGCACCTCCGGAAACATCCTGTAAAGATATGCAAGCAGCGTTGAGAGCGGATAGCTCATTATAAGTGTTCTGTTCTCTCCGTTATATACAAACTCTCTAATAAACGGATCATCTACCGTTCCGAGATAACTCAAGTCCAGCTTTATCAATACGACAGAAAAAAGTGAATAGAGAATAAACATTCCCACCCAGGCTCTATTCATTTTTTCATTCCCACTTTTCACAAAAGTATTTTTTGCGACCATTGCCAACCTTCAAATTTAAACCCCCGCTAAATACGAGTAACTCTTTCCCCGTTGCAGAGTTCTATCCAACCTTGCCGCAAAACTGTCACTGATATAATATTTCGTTCGGCTTGTGCGGTTCCACGATTGTCTCAATAGAGTTCTTTAAAAAATTTTTTAATCCAAATACTTTTTCAACGAATCCTGAAAGATGTCGGCTATATATTTCAAAAAACCGGCAACATATCTTTAGGTTTTTGCTTTATCTCCCCGACACGCCTCTTGTTCATCGCATTGAATATATTTTTTCCATTATATTGAAAAAACTCTATTTCCCCCGTCAAATCCACCCTGATTAGCTTCGCCTCCTACCCTCTTTCCGGTTTGTCGAAACTCAACATATAGTCTTTGGCATCAGGACCTTCATTGAATATAAGGTCGATTATGGATACATGGTGATTGAACGGCGGGTAGAACTGTGTATACTCCGGATACCCTTCATAACACATCCATTCCAGTTTTATCCCCTCTTTTTCGAGAGTCTCCTCTTTAAGATAGTTTTTGGCGGACGGACCGCTCAAAAAGATTGTGCACCCCACCTCCTTCAAAAGAGGAATATATCTTTGCTCTTTTTTTCCGGTAAGCTTGAAAGGGCGCGAGTCGCCGAATTTCGTCTCTATACCCAGGATCTCTCTTGCAATCCTCTTTATCATCGTCTGATTCATATCGGAAAGGTTGGTCCACTCGGTACCCCTGTAAAACTCTTCGAAAAATTCTCTGTACATCTTGAAGTATCGTGCTTTCCGATAGTACTGTACTATCTTCCCCCAATGACTTTTTTGCCAGCTGCTGTCTCTTATTTCTACTTCACATATAAGCCTGTCCCTGTTTGACCCTACCGGTACGGTCAGCCACTCCACCCCCTTCGGTGTTTTTATCAGGTTTCTGTTTCGCCAATCCTGCTTCGTATACTGTACATCGTCGTAGAAATAGAACTCGTCAACACTGTTTATATAGTCGAAGTAACCTTTCCACGGCAGATAGTTCGACTGGGTCATTCCTACAACTTTTTCCATTACTCCACATTCTGTTGGTTTTGAACTATTATAAGTCAGAGGTTGTTCTTGGCCGATGTTACGGAGGGTGGCGGACACTCCGCAGCATCAGTTCTTAACTAATTATGATAAAATTATATTCTATATAGTATAAAAAATTAATGAATTTCAACTTTTTTTCAATAAGGATTAATCTATCTTATGTTATTTAACAGTTTTGAATATATATTTCTGTTTCTGCCGGTAGTTTTTTTTCTCTACTTTCTGATAAACAGGCTCCGTTATGCAACTGTCGCGAAACTGTTCCTGATAGGAGCTTCACTCTTTTTCTACTCCTGGTGGAACCCGGTCTATCTACCGATAATACTACTATCGGTTTTTTTCAATTTTGCTGTAGGGAGCCTGATAAGCAGAAAATCTACCGTCTCCCAAAGAGTAAAAAAAGCGCTGCTTCTCATTGGAGTAACAGCCAACCTGGCTATGCTGGGCTATTTCAAATACAGTGACTTTTTCCTTGAAAATATAAATATAGCGCTTGATACTTCCTACCCACTTTTGCATCTGGCACTCCCCCTCGGTATCTCCTTTTTCACATTCCAGCAGATCACCTATCTTGTAGACAGCTACAAGGGAAAAACGGAGGAGTACAGCTTTTTGAACTACACCCTTTTTGTCACCTTTTTCCCACAGCTCATAGCTGGGCCTATAGTTCACCACAAAGAGATGCTCCCGCAGTTCGCACTGAAGAGCAACCTTATAGTGAACCACAAAAATATCGCCATGGGACTTTTCATCTTCTCTATCGGGCTTTTCAAAAAGGTGATGATTGCCGACCGGTTCGCGGTATGGGCCACAAGAGGGTTCGATGTTGCGGAAAATCTCAACATGCTCGAAGCCTGGGTCACATCCCTTTCATATACGTTTCAGCTCTATTTCGATTTCAGCGGCTACACCGACATGGCGATTGGAGCGGCGCTTCTTTTCAACATAAGGCTCCCCATAAACTTCGACAGCCCCTACAAGGCCCGAAATATCCGGGACTTCTGGAGACGCTGGCATATGACGCTCACCCGCTTTCTCAAGGACTATCTCTACATTCCTCTCGGAGGCAACAGGCACGGTAGATACAGGACATACCTCAATATCTTCATCGTCTTTTTCCTGGCCGGAATCTGGCACGGTGCAGGCTGGACCTTCATATTTTGGGGAACACTTCACGGTCTGGCCCTCATAATACACCGCATCTGGAGTGCTTTTGCCATTCGTATGCCGACGGTACTGGCCTGGTTTCTGACCTTCAATTTCGTAAATATTGCCTGGATTTTTTTCAGGGCAAAAGATTTCGACGACGCGCTGAAAGTACTGAATGGAATGTTTTTCGGGAAAATCGTACTTCCGGCGGCACTTAGCCAAAAGCTAGGTTTTCTCAAAGAGTCAGGTGTGGAGTTCGGTTCATACCTCGGTGCCCTCGGGACAGGAGCTTCTACAGTAGCATATCTGCTGGCGGCACTGGGAGCGGTACTCTTGACGAAAAACTCCACACAACTCATGAACTCCGGCATCGGTTATGTAAAAATGACATACGCTTCGCTCCTTTTTCTCGCAGCCGCCCTTTCGCTGAACAGAATTTCCGAGTTTATCTATTTCAATTTCTAGAAGGGATGGTCATAATGAAAAATGTTGTAAGGCTCTGGCTCTTTCTTGTTATCATCCCCCTGGTACTCCTGGCTGCTTTGAACTACTACATTGACCCGCTATGGTGTTTCTCGCACTCGAACTCTTTGAACAACCGCCAGGACGGCTTCAACGAGAGGCAGCAGAAGACAAACAGGGCATATTTCACCCAAATGCTCAGAAATTCGGACTCCATTTTACTCGGAAGCAGCCGCACCGCATACATAAACCAGTTCGACTTCAAGGGGATGAGACTCTATAATTACGCTACAGACAATATGGTGCCGAAAGAGTATGAAAGATGGATAGAGATTGCAAAGCGGATAAAAGGCGGCAGTTTCAGGAACATTGTTATCGGAATAGACTTTTTCGGCACCGCAGAAAACTACGATGCCGTTGTCGACCGCTACTATAACCACAAAAAACCGGAAGACTACTTCGCACAAACCATAGAGCCGCTATATCGCTACAAAATGCTCCTCACATGGGACTCTACGAAACATTCGATAAGAGATATAAAACGGGTTTACAACCCGACAGTAAGCGACTACGACCGCAACAACGTCCGGCACGTCTCAATAAAAGTTTCCCCTAAGCAACTGGAAAAGAATATTGAACGAGATATCGATGAGTACCTGATCCCTATGACAAAAGAGTACAGATACCGCTCCGACTGGCCGCTGCTTCTGGAAAATCTGAAAAAACGTAACCCGGAAAGCAGTTTCATTCTCTTCACTACTCCGGTTTCAATGCCGTTCTTCAAAAAATTTGTCGTGGAGGCAGGTCATATAGATGAATACTTTAGATGGCTGAACGAAACTGTTTCGGTCTTTGGAAGAGTCTACCACTTCATGGATATAAACAGTGTCACGTCCGATCTGAAAAATTTCTTCGACGCCCACCATGTATATGCCGACGTAGACAGGATGATAGCACAAAGAATCAGCGGTTACGGTCATGAAAATATACCTAAAGATTTCGGAGTTTTGCTCACAAAAGAGAATATAGACGAATATGAAAAGGCGATGCGGCGTAAACTAAGCGGCAATCTGTTAAAATCTAGTCAAAATTAACCGTTTAGAGATTATTTCATATGAAAAAGATACTCATTGTCTTCGGAACACGTCCCGAAGCGATTAAGATGGTCCCGCTTGTAAAGGCTCTGCAAAGAGAGAATAAGAGTTTCATAAGCTGTATCTGTGTTACCGCACAGCACAGAGAGATGCTCGACCAGGTCCTGGAGATCTTCGAAATCACCCCCGATTACGACCTTGACGTAATGAAACCTGGGCAGGATCTCTACGACATTACGGCAAACGTTTTGACGGGCATGAAGAAGGTGCTCGCAGAGTTCGAACCCGATATGGTGCTCGTTCACGGAGACACCACGACGACACTTGCGGCCTCATTGGCGGCCTTCTACCGAAAGATCCCGGTCGGACACGTCGAAGCCGGACTTCGCACCGAAGATATCTACAGCCCCTGGCCGGAAGAGGCAAACAGGCAGTTGACCTCACGACTGACGACCCTTCATTTCGCCCCGACCAAAAAGAGCAGGGAGAACCTTCTGAAAGAGAATATCCCCCAAGAGAAGATAACCGTTACAGGAAACACGGTCATCGACGCCCTTTTTCTCGTGCTGGAGAAGATCGGCTCGAACCCGGAAAAAGAGGCTGAAATCCTGAATATCCTGAACAGACATCTCCCCTTCTTCCCCTCCCCCGAATCCAAAATCCCGAAATTCATCCTGGTAACCGGCCACAGACGTGAAAACTTCGGGCAGGGTTTTATCGACATCTGCAACGCACTGAAAGAGATCGCGAAGGCGGACCCGGAGGTGGAGATAGTCTACCCCGTGCACCTCAACCCGAACGTGCAGAAACCGGTAAAGGAGATTCTGGGCGATACCGGCAACATTCACCTAATTCCGCCACTTGAGTATGAGCCGTTCGTCTACCTTATGAGTAGAGCGCACATCATAGTTACCGACAGCGGCGGCATACAGGAGGAGGCTCCAAGCCTGGGAAAACCGGTTCTTGTCATGAGAAAGACTACCGAGCGCCCCGAAGCCGTGGATGCCGGTACCGTAAAGCTGGTGGGAACGGACGAAGAGCTTATAGTAAAAAGCGTACAGGAACTTCTGAACGACCCCGAAAGCTACGAAGCGATGTCGAAAGCGCACAACCCATACGGAGACGGGAAAGCGTGCGACAGGATCACGGAAACTCTCAAAAAGTTCTTTAAAGTATGAAAAAAGAATGAATAAATATAATGCCTCCGGCAAAAAGGAGAAGCGAATGGCAAACAGTATAGAAAAGATATGCGTCATAGGTCTGGGATACATAGGTCTACCCACTGCGGCACTTCTGGCCAACAGAGGCTTCAGCATCCACGGGGTGGATGTGGTACAGAGCACGGTAGATACCATAAATGCGGGTAAAATCCACATAGTGGAACCCGAACTCGACGTCTTTGTACAGTCGGCGGTAAACTCCGGAAGGCTAAAAGCCGACACGAAGCCGGACGAAGCCGATATATTCATCATAGCGGTACCCACCCCCTTTCACGAAGGGCACGTCCCGAACGTCGACTATGTAAAGGATGCTACAAAAGCCATAGCGCCCTACGTAAAGCCGGGAAACATCGTCATTCTCGAGTCCACTTCCCCTGTAGGAACCACACACATGGTTGCGGATGTTCTGAAAGATGAAGGTGTCGATACCTCCAAAGTACATATCGCCCACTGCCCCGAAAGGGTACTGCCCGGCCGCATCATGCTCGAACTGGTCCAGAACGACCGCATAGTCGGCGGGCTAACCCCGGAAGCCACCGAGATTACGGCAAAGTTCTACGAATCTTTCGTAAACGGAACGGTCTTGCGTACCGATGCCAAAACTGCGGAGATGGCGAAGCTGACAGAGAACAGTTTCCGTGACGTAAACATCGCCTTCGCTAACGAACTCTCCATACTCTGTGACAAATTCGGCATAAACGTCTGGGAGCTCATCGAACTGGCCAACCGCCACCCGCGCGTGAACATTCTTCAGCCCGGCGCAGGGGTCGGAGGCCACTGCATCGCCGTAGACCCGTGGTTCATAGTGGATGCGGGCGGCGAAGATGCCAAACTAATACGCACAGCCAGGGAGAGAAACGACTACAAGAGTGAATGGGTAGTGGAAAAGGTGGAGAAAGAGGCAGCCAAACTCGAAAAAAAGCTCGGAAGAAAACCGAAAATAGCATGCATGGGCCTCGCCTTCAAACCAGACATCGACGACCTGAGAGAGTCTCCTGCCCTCTACATTACTCAGCGACTGGCAATGCAAAACGACGCGGTTATTGGGGTAGAGCCCAATATTCCTGCAGACACAGACACCGAAACGAAACTCAAAATAGACAACCCCAACTTCAGGCTGACCGACATTTTCGACGCTCTCGAAGAGGCCGATCTGCTGGTTTTCCTGGTCGCACACAAGCAGTTCAGGCGCCTTGACGTTGAAGATCTGAACTATTTGGACTTTTGCGGGGTTATAGAAAAAAAGCAGAAATTATTTAATGATCATAAGTGATTTAAATACCGACCAAAATAATATGGTTCTTCGATATTTTTATCATAATTCCCATACACATAAATATGTATACCTACCTTAAATATTTTCTTAATTAAATCAATATTTTCCGAATAGGCTGCATAAGAAATAACAATTTCGTTAACACCAAGTCTTATCAGGTCCTGAGCAGGATCATCCAAAAGAGATAATAGATTATAGCTGGCCATAGGGGTTACACCTATCTCTTTGGCCTTAATAATCGACTCTATAGTAAATAATTCCATAACCAATCTATCTTTATCAATAAATTTGTCGGCAAACTTTACAGGAGAGTTTATTTTATCTGTTACCAATATAATATCAGGATGTTTTGAAAACCAATTATTAATTGCATGCATATCAAGTGGCGTATATTTATTATATAAACGATGAGCAAGAAACTCTTTCAAAGTTGGTAAAGAATCGCCTTTATAGTTAGTCATTTTTCTCCAACTATTCCAATCATGAACTGCGACAAAATATCCGTCTCCAGTCTTTTGTATATCCAATTCGATTAGCTTAAAACCTTTTTTATATGAATGGTCCAAACTCTCTAGGCAATTAAGATAAGTAAAGCCTTCCAATTCACCACCGGCATGTGCAATTAATTTATATTTTACATGACTTTGATTAACAATTTTTCCTTCATGCCAATATAATATTTTTACAGCTTTCATGGTATATAAAAAGTCACTAAGTGCATTGGTTTCAACCAGCAATACCATTGATATAAAAGCAGCCGCATATTTATAAACTGTTTTTATTTTACTCAACAAAAACCTAATAAATATGAATAATAAAAATATGAACACTAAAAATATGACATATTTAACATTAAAACTAATAATATTTTTTATAAAAATAAAATCTAAGCTTTTACCCATTTTTATATAATAAGCAAGTTCTAACAAACTAAAAAAAATTATTACATCCACTATAAAAGTAACTGTTTTTTTAAATAGTATGGATATAACTTGCAATCTAAACCTTTATTTCAAGTCTGTATAATTTACTATATCACTTGGAGAGACAGTTATTACTTTTGTATTGTTAATTTCTTCAAGCTCTTCCTTTAATCCGAGTAAATACAATACGATATCATAAAAACTTTCCATATTTATACTCTTTATCTTATTCAGCTCATATAGTGAAGATAATCTCGGATTGAATGATGAACTAATTGCAATAAATGGAATGTTAAACTCATCTTTATATCCTTTCAAAGATCCATGGCCGTGTCTAACTTTACCAAAATATTCACCATGATCAGAGATATAGATAAACAATGTATTTGCTTTTTTGAATCTTTCATATATTTGTGAAAGTACAAAGTCTGTATAGTAAACTGAATTATCATAGTTATCTATCATGTTTTGAGGACTTTTTATAAATCTTCTATTCTCCGGGCATCTTCTTTCGTACATTGCATGTGACCCCATTAAATGAAAAAAGAATGCCTGTTTTTTTGATGATTCTGGTTTAAATTTATCCAAATATTTTAATAAAATTTCATCTGGAACACTCTTTTCGCTTTTTTGGTCTGTATAGAAAGCATTCAATATTTGAGTAATATTTGCTTCATTGGCGATACTTGTAATATAGGTATCATGTTCTCCAACCATACTCTGATTTGAAATCCAATATGTTTTATATCCTATATCGTTAAGTACAGTAATAATAGATTCTGATACTAAAAAATCGAAAAAATGTTCAACTTTTGCACTTGTTAACTCTAAAGGAATAGCATACCTGGTTGAGTTTGCAGGAGAAAAAATATTATTAAAATAAAAGCCTACTCCTCTATTTTTTAGAGAATCTAAAAATGGTGTAGTTTTTCTATTATAACCATAGACACTCATATGATATCTATTTGCACTTTCTCCAATAATTATCACTATTTTATCATATGGCAATTCACTAAGATTATACTTGTGTTTTCTTTGTTGTAAAAATTTTTTTCTTTGTCCTATTAGACTTTGCCATTTGTTGGCTTCTTCAACTATGCTAATTAAATTGAAAGGGGTTATTCTTTCAACCGGATTTATTAATAAACTTAAAGTACTAAAAATGATAAGTAATAAAACAAGTGAAGAAACTTTCACAATTTTTAAAAAATTGTTTCTTTTTTTAAACAAAAAATACAACAAATAGCTACCTATTATAAAATATAATATTGCAATAATATCTACCCAATTAATATATGTTTGCAGATATTCCATTGTTTCTTCATGTGGTGATAACAAAGCTACTTCCAAGCGTGATGACAGCCTTAAATCTCCCCAGTGGTAGTAGATATGAATGCCAATTGCACTAATAAACAGTGTTATAAATGCAAATACAGAAAACAATAATTTATTGACTTTTGAAATAAGCCATAAAATCATTATAGATATCAACCAAAGAACACCCTGTCTTATTGATCCAACGCCTAATATTTGAGGTAAATATACATATAAAGAAAGAAATAAAGCATATGCAATATAATGTTTGTGAGATCTATATTCTTGAAAAATTTTATTTAAAAAAGAAAAATAATTATTTTTTATCATTTACACCCTTATTTAAACTATCTTATTGTCAGCTTGCTTCTTTATGGAGCCTTATCTTCTCTACATCGAAAAACTGTTTGCATATAACCCGTTTTCGATAACGTCAAGATTTTTCTGTAAATTCATCATCGACATTTTCATCGTGTTCCAGATTTTCCCACGAGACATATTTTCTATCCAACCACTTGGCGTTGGTATCAACCGCCAGTGGCACCAGTAGACGCAGCACCGATTCCTCGCAGGGGAACGCTCCGACGACTTTGGTTCGACGTTTCACCTCCTTGTTGAGCCGCTCCAGTACGTTGGTGGAGTGGATCTTGCGGTGGTGTGGCTTCGGAAAGGCCAGAAACGTTATCGCGTCAGCAATATTCTCTTCAAGAAATCTGGCCAGCTTTGGCATCCGCTCTTCATAGGCGGCAATCATGCCGTGGGCCATACTCATGGCCTCCTTGATATCCTTGGCTTTTAGAATGTCATCGAGATGTCCCACTACCTCTGCAAAAGATTTTTTGGTACAATTTTCATCAGGTTACGCTTCATGTGTACCGTACAAAGCTGCCAGCTTGAGCCTACGAAACTGTCGCTGGCGGCTTTCTTGATTCCCCGGTGTCCGTCACTGATCACCAGATTCACTCTCTTTACACCTCGATCTTTCAAGGCTTCGAAAAACCCTTTGTATGTCGCATAGGACTCTTCATGGATGATATCCATATCCAGGATCTCTCTATAGCCTTCTTCATTCACTCCGATAGCGATCATCACCGCCTTGGAGACAAAACGTGCACCGTCGAAGACTTTCAGATAGAGAGCGTCCACATAGAGGTAAGGGTAGCAACTCCGCAGTGCAGAAGTGCGAAATTCGGTGATCAGATCATCGAGCTCATGGCTGAGATTGCTGACCGTTGCATGGGAGAGCTCGATCCCCAGTTCCGAGACGATCGACTCGACCTTGCGGGTGGAAACTCCTTTGAGGTAGCTCTCCACGATCACCGATACCAGTGCCTTGTCGATCCGCGAATAGTTCTCGAACAGCTTTGTCTCGAACCGTCCACTTCTGGCATACGGTCGAAGAAGATTCAGCTCCCCCAACGTTGTCTTGAGCTGACGCTCCTTGTAGCCGTTACGATAATCCCGACGCTGCTCACTGCGCTCATGCTTACTCGCACCGATGTATGCTTCGAACTCCTTCTCCAAAACCACGTTGAGCAGCTTTTCAGCAATCTTTCGAAATCCCTCCTGTTTATCCTGCAAGAGCAGTGGCATCAGCTCTTGCAGATCAAACTCCAGCTTATCCCCGTTCAACTCCATCACTATGATCCTTTTTCTTCGTATCATAGTCGATTTGGAATTTACAGAAATTATTTTACGCTACCTAATATTAATACAACTTGGATTAACTTTTTCCTAAACTTGGCAGAACATTAAAGTTTTTAGTTGTATAATCTCTATATATTTTTATTTCTTTACGATATGAGAAAAAATGGAAAATAATATTCTATTGGTTATTCCCGCAAGAGGCGGTTCAAAAGGTATTCCGAGAAAGAACCTGCGGACATTGGTAGGCAAACCTCTGATTACCTACGCTATCACCACGGCCAAAGCATCGAAATTCGACATCGATATTGTCGTAACAAGCGATGATGATGAGATTCTAAACATAGCGCAAAAAATGGGTGCTGGAATACATCAACGCAGCAAAGCAGCATCTACAGACCAGGCCACTTTGGACCCTGTTATCTATGAAGCTTGGCAGGATAGCAAACAAAAATACGATAAAGAGTATGGGATCATCGTTACTATGCAGCCGACCTCTCCACTGCTGAGAACGAGAACTCTCGACGAAGCTATAGAAAAGATGTTAAAAAACCGGAATATCGATACCGTTATTTCAGCGATAGACGACACCCATCTAAGCTGGAGGAGAGAGAACGACAGATTTGTACCAAACTATAAAGAGCGTCTGAACAGGCAGTATCTTACTCCCACATTCAAAGAGACCGGCGGCTTTCTTATTACGCGTGCTTCTGTAGTCACACCCCGAAACCGCATCGGAGAGAATGTAGATCTGTTCATACTTGAGGGACCGGAAGCGATCGACATAGACACATATGAAGATTGGAACCTATGTTCGTACTACCTTAAAAGAAAACGCATACTTTTCGTCGTTTCTGGCTATCCGGAAATCGGGCTGGGCCATGTTTACAACACACTGATTGTAGCCAACGATATTTTGAACCATGAGTTGCTTTTTCTGGTAGATGACAAAAGCGATCTTGCATATGAAAAGATCATGGAGAAGAATTACCCTGTCTTCAAGCAGAACAGCAGCGATATTGTCGAAGATATTCTAAAACTGGAACCGGATGTAGTAATAAACGACAGACTGGATACGGACAGAGAGTACATGCTTTCATTGAGAAAAGAGGGAATAGTTACCATAAATTTCGAAGATCTCGGTCCCGGAGCTCTTGAAGCCGATCTTGTCATAAATGCTATATACCCGGAGAAAACCATCATGCCCAACCACTATTTCGGGCATAAGTATACTCTCCTTAGAGACGAATTCATTCTCTCGAACCGCTCACCGGTAAAAGAGGGTGTCGACAATGTACTTATAAGTTTCGGAGGAGTAGATCCGAACAACTTTACAAAAAAGGTTCTTGAAGCAATTTACGACTATTGTGAGAGCAATGATATAGAGATAAATGTGGTTACGGGTCTCGGTTACAAAGAGTACGAATCTCTGAAACCGTTCAAGAAGATCAAAGTGCGCAAAAACATCCACAATATCTCGGACTTTATGGAAAATGCCGACATAGCGTTCATATCTGCCGGAAGAACTCTTTACGAAATAGCAGCTGTCGGAACTCCGGCAATTGTACTGGCTCAAAACGAAAGGGAGATGACTCACTTTTTCGCATCGGAGGCGAACGGCTTTTTGCATCTTGGACTGGGTGCGAATGTAGACAGAGAAACCATCTTTGAAAATTTCAAATCTCTTGCGGACTCTTTTGAAACCAGGCAATATATGCAGCGGCTCATGCTGGAAAAAGATCTTAAAGCCGGGCGAGAGCGTGTGAACCGGCTCATAAACAATGTTTTGGAGAAACAATGAAAATTCTTGAACTGTTTGAAAACCACGACTACTGTGATTTTAAAATAAAGCGCCCATACATAATAGCCGAAGCAGGAGTAAATCACGAAGGGAGTATGAATCTTGCGAAAAGACTGGTAGATGAAGCCAAAGAGGGAGGCGCAGATGCCATAAAATTTCAAAGCTATAAAGCTAAAACCCTGGCATCCAAAGACTCCCCTGCATACTGGGACACGACCAAAGAGCCGACGAAGAGCCAGTATGAGCTTTTCAAAAAACATGACAGCTTCTGGAAAAATGAGTTCGAAGAGTTGAAAAAGTATTGCGACAGTGCAGATATAGAGTTCATGTCCACACCATTCGACATAGAGTCGGCTGACTTTTTGAATGATTTGATGGATGTTTACAAAATTTCGTCTTCAGATATAACCAACAAACCTTTTATACAACATATATGCAAATTCAACAAACCCGTCATTCTATCGACAGGGGCCAGTTCACTGCACGAGATAGCCGAAGCGAAGGAGTGGATAACTGATTTAGGCAATCCTCTCGCACTCCTGCATTGTGTCCTGAACTACCCCACTCCGGACGAGAATGCAAACCTGGGAATGGTAAAAGGACTCTACAACTATTTCGGAAACAAGTGTATCATAGGCTACTCCGATCACACACTTCCGAAAGATATGAGTACACTCCAGACTGCAACACTACTTGGAGCGGTGATTTTAGAAAAACATTTCACTTTTGACAAGACACTGCCCGGTAACGACCACTACCACGCTATGGACAAGGAAGATCTGAAACTATTCAACGAAAAACTAGAACATATCTTCAAACTGCTGGGCAGCTTCGAAATAAAGGCGCTCAAAGATGAAGAACCGGCACGGCGTAATGCCAGAAGAAGCCTCGTGGCAAAAAGAGATATAAAAAAAGGAGATGTAATAACCGAAGATGATCTCACTTTCAAGCGGCCTGCCCACGGTGTAAGCCCGAAATATATCGACGAAATCGTAGGTAAAAAAGCGGCACAGGACATTTCTGAAGATACCGTTCTTCAGTGGAGTCACTTTTCTTGAAAATTTATCTCTGAACGGCTGCCGTAAAGATGCTGAAAAAAATACTTATGCTTAAAAACCTGAAGTTGGGCAGATCGTTCCTTTTTTGTGTAAAAAATATATTGAAGAAAAATAGTTACAACATACTCTTCTATTATCCTGCACATTTCAATAGATCTGAATCCAAAAAGAATGAGTTCTTTGAACCTCTGTATGAAATTTGCGACCGTCATGATATTTCCTATCTGATATTGGAGGAGCCTGTTTTGGACAGAGCAGTTACTCGCAGTGACAAAGCCGTACCGTTCGATTTTATTTTTTTAATTATACTTGTCCTAAGAAAGATCCTGCCCGCAAAACACTTCAAAGACTTTTATGAAAAAGAGTCATACATAGCAGATAAAATAAAAAATCTACTGCTTAGAAAACTTCAATATGATAACGTCATTGTCTTATCGAACAGTATGGTCGGGTTTTTTCATGGAATGGACAAAAACGCCAGGATTTTCGACTACCAGCACGGAATAATATATCCGTCACACGATGGCTACATTTCAGAAGAAAAAAGAGTGCCGGACCATATATATAAAAACAGTGTCAACCTTCTTCTTTACAGCCGGCTGTTCAAAGAGATACTAATCGAATATACAGATTCGGACTACTATAAAAATCATACCTATGTAATAGGCAAACATATTGAAAAACATGAGAGGAAAGTGAACCCTGAGAAAAAAAACATTCTCTTCTCTCTGCAGATTGCCGGTGACGAGCCTAAAAGAGATCGCAACTGGGTCAAAGTGATAAATCGGTTTTTAAACAGGCATTCCGAGTTTTTTACCACCAATGGACTAAAAATCATCTTTAAAAGGCATCCTCGCTATTCACCCGAATACGACGACTCATCACTGTACAATTTTAAATTTACCGAACTGTTCGACGGCACCTTGGACGATGCTCTTGAAAACTGCTTTATTCATATTACACTATTTTCCACGGTAGTTTTCGATGCGGCTGCGAGAGGAATACCTACTCTGTTATGGAATACCACGGACTCAAAAGCCTTCCTGTACCAGGAATATTACAAATATCCAATTGAGCCTCTAGATGATGATAAGATTATCGGTAAAATATCAGAATATCTTGAAAAACCTGGAAGATACGAAAATGAAAGTGAAAAGGTTTTCGATTGGTTCAATTACTGCTATACACCTTTGAAAGAGAACACTTTTTTTGAAGCATTAAATTTACCAGAGGTTGCGAAATGAAAAAAATCAAAGTTTTTCTTGGCGGTTATATAAATAGTATTAACGCACAAAACCTTAACTGCAGAGCTTTGGCAAAGTATTTGGACCCAAATCGTTTTGACGTTGCAGCCTTGAAATTATACTCCGGTACATTACCAGATGAACCATTCACAAAACATATCAAAGTTTTTACTGCCTTTTATCCCTTCAAGCTTTCAAGATATTTGGCATATACAATGGGAATTTTCTGGGCAGATATTGTTTATTTACCGAAAGGAGAACTTCCTAAATACACTACCTTTCTAACAAAGCTCTTAAAGAAAAAAACTTTTTCAACAATCGAAATAACCTATGATGAATCAAACTTAAAAAATATCACAAACCATTTCGGCTCTTTGGATAATATGAAAACATATTACGATTCTTTCGATAGGCTTTTCTCAATCACCGGTTTTATGCGCAGAAAAAATGAAAAACTTACGGGAATAAAAACAGACCCAAAAACTCTTTATCTTGGTACCGACATAACTACTTTTTTAAATGAGTCAAAAAAAACCGATCATCTGGGAAATGTCATAATTATCGGAAATGACCTGATACGTAAAGGTATATATGAGTATTTGGATTTAGCCAAGCAGATCCCTTCAATTACTTTCCATATTGTTGGCTCCGGCAATGGAAAAATCAACATACCTGATGAAATAAAAAAAAGAAATTTAGACAATATTATTTACCACGGGACCCTAACACATAATGAATTGAAAAATCTTTTGAAAATTATTGATTTACATATTTTTCCCTCTCGTTCCGAAGGTTTTCCGAAAGTCACACTTGAAACCGCGGCTGCAGGCGTGCCATCTCTTGTCTATAGCGATTATGGAGCTGATGAATGGATTACACACAACAAAGACGGTTTTGTCGTACACACATTAAATGAGATGGAAGAGATAATTAAAAAATTGTCGGATGAACCTGAAAAACTACGAGAAGTTTCGAAAAATGCTATACAATTGGCAAAACGTTTTGACTGGGACACTGTTATAAAAGACTGGGAAGCCGCAATGGAAGAATTATACAACGAAAAGTAAAGTACTCATTCTACAAGGTTTCCGAATAGCGGTGTAGACAATATGGGTTTTCAAAATATTTGAAAGGCAGGAACTATGAAAAAACCGATAGTCAGGGCTGTTGTTCCGGAAAACATCAGGAACAAATACCACCGCATGGTAGAATACAAGAAATATCAAAAATTGAGAAACACGCCAGACAATACTTATAAAAGATTCGACGAAACACAGAGTATATTTATCCATATTCCAAAAGCCGCGGGAATCTCCACAATAAAAAGCCTATACGGCGAAAGAGCCAACGGTATAGGTCATAGGCCCTACACTCATTTCATTTTTGTATACGGCGAAAAGGCTTATAACAGATATTTTAAATTCTCTTTTGTAAGAAACCCCTGGGACAGATTATATTCCGCATATAAGTTTTTGAAAAAGGGTGGAATCAGCGAGCCTGATGTCATCTTCAATGAAACAACTTTGATTAATTACGATACTTTTGAAAGTTTTGTCATGGAGTGGGTAAATGCGGAAAATGTACAAACGTATTTCCACTTCATTCCCCAATATCAATTTATATATTCTCCGGAATTTGAACTTATGGTTGATTTTGTCGGCCGTTTCGAAAATCTCAACGAAGACTACGAAAAAATAAGAGAAAAAATAGGCACAGGAGAGCATCTGAAGCATCTCAACAAAACGAAAGACAAAAAAGAGAATGACTACAGGGAGGTCTATACTCCAGAAATGGCTGAAAAGGTTGCCGAAGTGTACAAAAAAGATATAGAGCTTTTCGGTTACTCTTTTTAAGAAATAATATAAATGATTAAAACCCTCTTTACGCAAACCAACTGGAGCCTTCTTGGAACGGTATACGGTTTTGCAATCGGTTTTTTTGTCAAAATGTTTCTTGTCAACAAAGTCGGTGCAACCGACTTCGGTCTATACACTATCGGACAGGGATTTCAGGGTGCCATTGCTACTCTGATAGCTTTTTCCCTACCTACTGTCATCATAAAATTTCTGCCGAAATATATAAACAGGGATGATAAAGAAGCGGCTACCATACTCTGTACAAAGTCTCTACTCTTTCTTCTTTCAGTAAGCCTTGTAGCTGTTATAAGCATGATTACCGCAAACAGTTTGATTGCGAAATATATTTTCCATAAAGAGAATCTCGACACGATTATCGCCATATCTTCACTCTATATTCCGCTTACGCTCTACTCTATGTATATCACATCGGTCTACCGCTCTTTTTTGAAGATCAAAGAGATCATTCTCTATGGAACACTTTATCTTGTAACAATACGGGCCCTGCTTACTTTCGCCGTATTCAGCTACAGCGATGAGATTATCTACTTTTTATGGATTGAGATTGTCGCACAAATTGTCTCTATCGTTCTCTTGACCGCTCGTTTCAAATCAGACAAATTGAAACTCTTCGACCCCTCCAGTATTAAAAAACCGTTAAGCGAAAAAGAGTCTATACTCTCTTTCGCAAAGACAATTTATTCCAACTCTCTTGTGGGCTTTGTCGGCGGCTATACGATGACATTCATAATGAGCATTCTGCTGCCGGCAAAACTGATAGGAATCTTTGCAATTTTAATGACGATAGCGGGACTCACCAATTTTCTGCAATCTAATATAAACAAAGTTTTTGCACCTATCATCTCCACTCTTGTCTCCAAAGAGGAGTTCGATCAGCTATCTCTACTATACAAAGAGTCCACTTTCGTTCTAAATATCATGACCATTCCGTTCATCCTTGCCGTTGTACTCTTTTCAAAAGATATATTGGGATTGTATGGGCATGAGTTCAGCAACTACACTTTCGAACTGATGATACTCTTTCTTGCAAACTACTACTCCTTGATGGTTGGTAGCTCCGGAATGATAATGATGATGGGAGGGCTGGAAAAAGAGGAGCTCAAGATTCAGATATATCAACTTCTCTTTACTCTGATATCTTCTTTGATTTTTTTACCGCTTTATGGAGTGCTGGCCGCAGTGTTTATACGTTTTGCATCGATGTTTATGATCAATCAGACAGAGGTTTACTATATTTACAAACGGTTCGCCATATGGCCCTGGGACAGATATTCATATATACTTATGGGTATGTTTTTGGTATCTCTTTTTATAGTCTTTAAATACCACACCAACACTTTTGCTATATGGGAGTATTTACTCTACCCGATACTCTTTTATGCTATTTTTTTTGCTATTTTTTATAAAAAGCTTATCGAGGTGTACAGACTTGTAAAGGCAGGCGGGTAATGTTATGAGAAGAGTTTATCTGGAAATCACCCCCTTTTTCCCCACCAAAGAGAGCTTCCGCGGTCCATACATATACGACCAGGTAAAGGCTATAGAGAGAAATAGCGACTTTGAAGTCGTAGTTGTAAAAGTCGTATCCGCCTTTTCTAATGAAGAAGCGGTCTACGAATATCAGGGAGTAAAAGTTTACAACTTCAAGGTTCTGGATATTCCATCATCCATTTTGCCCGGACTATTTCACAAAATAAATCTTATGCGATTTGAAAGATTTTTAAAAGAGAGAGTCGGTCTTCTTCCCAAACAGATAGCCTTTATACATTCACATGTGGCGTATCCTGCGGGTGCTATAGGGGCTGATTTCGGCAGGAAGCACCGAATAAAAAACTTCATCCAGCATCACGGCCTCGATGTTATGCAGTTGAGTAACGGCAGACTGCTTAAAGGGAAAGCGAGAGAGTGGAACAACTCTTTCATAAAAAACAGATTTTTAAAAAGTGTCAACGGTACAGACCTGAATATCGGTGTAAGCCAAAAGGTGCTCGACGAGCTTCAAAAGATTGAAGGTTTTTCCAATTCAAATACCTACGTCCTTTACAACGGCGTAAATACCAAAAAGTTTTTTAAAAAAGAGGTGGAAAAAGATTATAGGTTTACCATAGGCTGCATAGGAAATTTTTGGAAAATAAAAGACCAGATAACACTGCTTAAAGCACTGAATATCCTTGTAAACGAAAAAGGCATCGAGAATATCAAGGTTATATTCGTCGGCAGCGGCCCGACACTCGAAGAGTGTAAAAGTTACGTTCAGCAAAAATCATTGAACAATTTTGTACAATTTCAAAACGAAATAGATCATACAGAGCTGAACGATTTCTATAACTCTCTGGATCTATTTGTGCTACCTTCGTACTATGAAGCGCTCGGATGCGTCTATACGGAAGCTTTGCAGGTGGGAATTCCTGTTATCGCAGTGAAAGGACAGGGAATAGAAGAACTTATAAAAAATGGCGATCGAGATACATTTTTAATTGATAAAAGCGATACTATTCAGATGTCTAAACTTATTCACAATTTTTTTGAAAAAAATTCGGTCCCAACTATTTCATACAAGTTGGATATCGATTCATTCATATCCACCTTTGTAAATGAAATAAAGAGAGTTTAACCATTGTGAACTATTTCAGAAAATATGCACTCTTTGTTTTTTTCTTCTTGGCTATTCTAGTACAGATTCGTGCCCCATTCGTACCGTTTGGGGTGGTAAAAAATCTTTTTTATGGTTTTTTCTTTTTCAGTGCATTTTTTGTTTTTCTTCAGCTAATCACCAATCCTAAAATTTTTCTACACCCTGCTTTTCGTCTTTTAGCTTTGATCTGGTTAACCTACTTAGCCTATATGATCCTCTTCGATCATACCTATAATGGACTGGCATATGTTATTTTGAAAGGAGTGTTCTTTTCAACGATAGCAATTTCTATATATTACTATTATGACTATTATTTAGAGAAATTCCCTAAATTTATAGTTTTAATCGCTCTGATTTCTCTTGTTATAGGAATCTTTGTGCATCATGATTTTGGCGGCAGATATGGAGGAATTTTGGGGAATCCCAACACGGTTGGCTATTTGTCCGCTTTGGCATTGGGCATTATGATTTTATCTGAAGACTTTAGCATTAAAAAACTTCTCCTGATGTTTTTTTTGATGATTATGGTTTTTATAAGCGGTTCCAGAGGGGCTTTGCTTGGAGTCGGACTTGCGCTGATTTTACGTAACTTCAGTTTAAAAAATATTCTATTGATCTCTTTTTTGGCGATTTTTGCTCTAATTATAAATGTAATCGCTGCCAAGTATGGCTTTATGACAGGTCTTGACAGAGTGATTGAGACTGGTGGCGGTTTGACAAGTAGAGAAATGACAAATCTTTACGGATATAAAACTTTAATGCTTTCACCATTTACAGGTTTCGGACTGGACAAATATGCATTTATCTCAGCAAAAGTTATTCCAGTGCAATTAAAATATATATTGGTACCAAATCCGCATAACTCATTTATGGGACTTTTTATTCAACTGGGAATACCTTTGGCATCGTGGGTCATGCTACTGCTCACGTACTATTTACTACGTATTTTATTTTCAAAACCGTACAATAAAATAGTACTTTTTATGGTTCTGTATACTTTCATTGCAGGGATGTTCGAGTCAATTTTATTTGGAATTAGCGGGTTTGAAGGGTTTGTTTTTTGGATATCAATCAGTTTATATATGATGTATATATATAAGCAAAAAACAGTGAGTACATAATAAGGTCAGGAAGTTTATGAAATATCACATTATACAAAATGAAAATGATTTTAAGAGCTCAAAACAGATATGGGAACGACTTTATGAATCATGTGGTTGCTGTACTGTATTCCAGACGTTTGAATGGAATTATGAATGGTGGTTAAAGGGACATCGGGAGGATCAGTTATTCATAATTGTTTTTTTTAAAAAAAATATCGAAAATCCAATCGCCATTTTCCCATTAATAATAGATGAAAAAAATATTTTGAGATTCATTGCAGATATTCACACCGATTTTAGTAAGATTTTATCTACTGATTTAGATATTGCCGATATGTATGACATATCAAAAATTTTTTTTAATTTATTCAATAATTGCAGTTGCAAGAGCATAGAGTTAAAAAACATCAATCAGGATGACGCACTAATAAATTATTTACAGTTACCTTTTGACAATAAAAAAATATTTTTTCAATCGAACGGTTACTCTTATCTTGAAATTACACCTGTAAAAGATAATTTTTTCAACAGCTTTAGCCATTTAAAATCAAAACGAAAAAGTGAATTAAAGCGTATATACAAAAAATACTCTGGCTATACATCTTCCATATTGACTGCAAATACAGATACTTTTCCTCTAGATGATATTAAGTCTATTTCAAATGAAATGACAAAAAACGGTCTTAGAGAAGAGACTTTTTTAGATAGCACTCTTTTAGAAATAATTTATGTATTGTATGAAAAAGATAATTTGATAATTCAAACTATTCAAAATAGCAGAGGTGAAAGTGTGGCTATGAACTTTGTATTGAAATCCCCAAAAGAGCGTTATATATTCTGGATAGATATTTATAAAAACTTTCAATACATCAATATATTTTCCTATATCACATTTATGAAGACTATTATAGAGTCTAGTGATAAGCAAATCATATTTGACTTTGGTCGTGGATTATACGATTATAAAATTAAAAACTTTTTACCTATAATAAAACAACAATACACTTTTTTCTTTTCAAAATATAATTTTGATTTTCTTTCTTACTTATCTAAATTTTTTGCAAAAAAATCTATAATGAACTTCTACAAAAAAAACAAGATACTCATAAATAAATTGATAAAGCGATAGCCTGATGAAAGTTTTTACTTTTTTTGTAGAGCCTAGCTCTTATACACGTGATCTGATATCGAATATTCATGAAAAAATGAGTATAGATTATATATTTTTGAATAATTCATCCCATGCAATTGCGGATGGCGGAAAAGAGATAGAAGCATTGACTGAAAAAAGCTTGCCACGGCAAATCCGCTTTTTATTGAATGTACATAAAAATTATGACCTGATTATTTTCAATGGTTACGACAAATGGCAGTTTATGCTTCTTTTTATTTTGAATTTATTAAGCCGAAACAGAAAAGTACTGGCGATCGATTCAGATACTCGATTCAGAAAGAGGTCCGGCATAAAAGGTCTAATCAAAAAGTTGTACCTAACTCCTATATTTTCAAACAGGAATGTGCTTGGTTTTCCCGGAGGGAATTTCACCCATAAAGAGCTTTTCAGGCGTTACGGAATGAAAGAGGATAATATCTTTCTAATGCCGATGATGGTAAACAACAAAAAATTCTTTTTCAACGGCACGCACAAAAATAAGCCATTCACTTTTCTTTTCGTAGGACGGATTATTCCTCTGAAACAGATAGATTTATTGATTGAGAGCTTTTTATCCAACTTTGCAAACAACGAGAATGCAGTGCTGAAAATAGTTGGAGGTGGCAAGCTTTTGACTGGACTGAAAAAAAAATATGACAATCATTCAAACATAATATTTACCGGTCCAAAGTTTGGTAAAGACCTGGTAAACGAGTATCACTCTTCCAACGTACTTGTTCTCCCTTCGGAAAGGGAGCAGTGGGGGCTGGTAGTAAATGAAGCATTGGCGGCCGGCCTCCCGGTTATAGCATCAGAAGAGGTAGGGGCTATATTCGACCTGATAGACAAAAGAGATACGGGCTATATTTTCTCTTTTGAGCCAAAAGATGATTTGGCAAATAAAATGAAACTGATTTACGATGATAAAAATCTATATGAAAAAATGAGCAAAAATGCATCCAAGCTAATGCAGGAGTACTGGAACTACGATCTTTACAAAGCATCTTTAAGCAAGGCAATAGGTAGATGTAAACAAATTTTGGAAAGAAAAGATTGAGATGGGAATAAAACAGTTTATTAAAAACGGCTATTTGCATATTGGAAACTTTCTGTATGAAAATAGAAGCAGTAAAGTTATCTATTACCATGACCTACATGATAAAGACTCCTTTACGCCCATGTCCACCCCTGTAGATCTTTTCAAAAAGCATCTTGATATCATTGCGATGAACGACTACGATATTGTTAAAAGTATCGATAAAAATGATCTGCAGTTGGAAATTACCTTCGATGACGGCTTTAGAGGTCTATATGAGAACTTCTCGATCTTTATTGACCGTAATATTCCGGTAAAACTGTTTACCGTAACAAGCTTTATAGGTAAAAATGGATATTTAACCGATTATGAGTTAAAAAATATGTACGACACCGGTCTGCTTTCTATAGGATCTCATACCCACACCCACTCTGATCTGGAAATATTGACGAAAGATCAAATATATGATGAGTTGAAACGCTCCAAAGAGATACTTGGAGATATGCTGAATTGCGAAGTTGATACCCTATGCTATCCTAGAGGAAGATTCAATGATACTGCTGTTGAATGTGCCAAAGACCTGGGCTACTCCAAACAATATACATGCCTCCCGGGAAACTATTTTGAGCATTTTCGAGAAGGTTTGATAAACAGATCACTTGTTCAAGCTGCATCAGACAAAGAGTTTCAAAAAATACTCAATGGTGCAGACAAAGTTTTCTACAAACGCTATCTTAAACAGCATTATCATCCGGAGAGTTAGTTCTTGATTAGCTGGATAAACATAGCGAAAGGAATAGGTATTCTCCTAATTGTTATAGGACACTCCTATCCTCCGGAGTTTCTCTATCATTTCTTTTATTATTTTCATATTCCACTTTTTTTCTTTATATCCGGTTATCTTTTCAACAAAACCCAACCTATATTTACACAGTTTTTCAAACATAAGTTCAAAACATTGATGATTCCATTCTATATCTATGGTTTTTTCATGACAATCCTTATTCTTTTACTTCACTGGTATAAAGGCGATTTAAGCCCGGATATAACCATTCACTATTTGTCCGGTTTGCTGAATGGACGGGAAAAGAATTTGGCAAATACCGACTTGTGGTTTTTACCGTCGCTCTTTTTAACGAGCATCGCCGCCTATATCATTCTCCTGAAAACCCCAAAAACTAAACTTACTCATATTGCCATTCTTTTTTTTCTGATTCTTTTAATATATTTTACAGATAGAAAGGGAAACTCCATATATTCAGTCACAACTGTACCTGTGGCACTTTTCTTTTTTTTGGCAGGATACTTATATCGGAAAAAGGATTTTTATATTGAAAAATGGCAGAGTCTGGTTTACTATTCCATATTTGTTATAGGCATTTTTTCCATCTCTTTTTACACTATTCATCAAACGGTAGACATAGGTGCCAACTACTTTGGAAAGAGCATTCCACTAATGCTATTAAACGGACTTCTTGGTACATTATTGATCATCTTCTTGTCAAGAAAAATTCATTCCAATACAATTTTGGAATATCTTGGAGGAATATCTTTATATATTTTCATATTCCATCAAATATTTGTTCCTGTTACGGATTCATTCAACAGCTTTTTTGGCATAGAAAAAAACTTTATCATTATTTCAACTATCAAACTTCTTGGGAGCATCGCTCTTTATGAATGGGCAGTCAAGCCATTGAAAAAAAAGATAAAATTCATTTAAAACAAAGGTAAATAGCATAAATGAGGCAGTTAAATATTATTGCTCCCACAATTAAGACCGGTGGAGGAAAGGAGCTATTGCTTTATTTGGTCGAGTATGTACAAAAAGAGTACCCCGAAGTGCAAGTTACTCTTTTTGCAAATAATGCAATCTGCAATGAGATACAAACTTCAAATATAAAAATTATTCAGGTAAATAGAATTGTTGATGTTATCAAACTGCACGGCAAACCACTTTCAAATGCATTATATTTTGGAAACCTTCCTCCTTATAGAAAAACTAAAAACTCTGCTGTTTTTTTTCATAACAGATATCTTCTATTATCTTTCAAAGAAGTGTGTTCACTGCCAAATAATAACATTATAAATAAGTTCAAAGATATTATTAGGCAAATATATATAAAACTATTTATAAAGAACGTAAGTTTTGTTGCATGCCAAAATAAAACGGTTCAAAAACAATTTATCACTAAGTATGGGTATAAGAATGTAAAAGTAATGCCATTTTTTAGAGTATGTCCCAAGCCAAGGTCACAAATGGAAAAGAATTTTGACTTCTGCTATATTTCAATTGCGCATCCACATAAAAATCATCTCAATCTTTTAAAAGCACTGGAACTACTGGCACTGGATGGCTTAGCGTTAAGTATAGCTTTGACTATAGAAAAAAACAGGTCTGACTTGATCGAAAAAATAGAAAAAATCAATGAAATCGGGAATGTAAAGATCGAAAATTTCGGTGTTGTTTCAAAGCACGAAGTTTGTAAAATTTATAAAAAAAGCAGGTGTCTAATTTTCCCATCAACAAGCGAATCCTTTGGGCTACCTCTGGTAGAGGCTTCATTGCTTGGGCTAGATATTATCGCATCCGATCTCCCCTTTACTTTTGAAGTTATTGAACCCACAGACACATTCGATCCCGGATCATTTGAAGATATTGCTGAAACAATAAGAAAATATCTAAAAAACTCAAAAAGTGCATCACAAAAAAAGAGCACCAGTAAAGTCAATAACAATATAGAAAAACTTATCGAATCGGTTATGCGTTAGAAAAATACAATTTGACTATAATTGTTTTAATTATTACAGTGCTATAATAGCACCTATTTTTACTGTACAAAAATTTTCCAAGGCAATGAAACTATTATGATAATACTAGACTTTTAGTTCTTGCAAAAATTCTATATTTCAAAAGATACCATCCGCAAAAGGCATACAATGCTCTCTTTATTAAAAAACAAATATAAATCTCTGCCAATAGGATATATGAAATTTATCAAATATATTCCAAACGGTAATTTTTTCTATCTGCTGATTTATAAATATAAAAATAGGATATTTTCAGATAAGATTGTCATAGACAGAGATCTTTGTAACCTCAATAATTATACCACCTACGCGGCACTTGAACTACTGAAGCATGATAAACATCAAAAGAGAAAGGAAAAAGACGGTTTTGAGAAACTGTTTGGCAATCAAGCGAAGAGAAAACGCTTGTTACGCGAGTATGTATGGAACCCACTAATGCCCCCTTTGTTTCGACCTTTTATCTATTTTACGCATAGATATTTTTTTAGACTGGGTTTTTTGGACAGGAAAGAGGGTTTTATATTTCATCTTCTGCATGGATTATGGTTCTATTTTTTGATTGATGTTAAATATATTGAAATGAAGAGAAAAAAATGTGTGGAATAATCGGGTTCAACTTCAAATCTATAAATCAAAAAATTTTTACAATAGCAAATCATCGGGGTCCTGACAATACGTCAATAGCCGAAATAGGAAAATTCACGTTTGGGCATAATCGTCTTTCAGTTGTAGATCACAACCCTGATTCCAATCAACCGTTTACCTCGGTGTGCGGACGGTATACTATTGTTTTTAACGGAGAGATCTACAATCATCATGATTTACGGAACAGATTGAAAAAAAAATACCGGTTTAGGACTGAGTCGGATACAGAAGTTATTTTGTACCATTATATTGAAAATGGTGAAAGGGCTTTGTATGATTTGCGGGGAATGTTCGCTTTTGCTATTTATGATAAGCAGGAAGATAGGCTCTTCTGTGCAAGAGACAGACTAGGAATAAAACCGTTTGTATATTATAAAGAAGCAGATAAGTTCATTTTTGCATCTGAAATTAAGATGGTTTTAGAAGCTTTACAAAGTAAGCCAGCCATCAACACAGCAGCTATAAGTCAGTATCTGCACTATTTATATATTCCTTATCCAAATACAATCTACGATAACATTTTCAAATTACCGCCTGCACATCTCTTACTGTACGAAAAAGGTGAGATAAGCATAAAAAAATATTGGGACATAGAAGATTATGTCGGAGACAATGCCGAGATGTCTGAAAACGATATTCTTTACAATCTGGATAATTTACTTGATGAGTCTGTAAAATTAAGGATGATTGCAGATGTTGAGCTTGGATCATTTTTGAGCGGAGGTATAGACAGCAGCCTGATTCTTTATTACATGCACAAAAATTCAAACAAGAAGATCAATACTTTCACATTGGGATTCAACGGGGCCAGCATGTATGATGAAACTGATGACGCCAAAATAATGGCTGAGTTTTTTAATACCCATCATACCGAAATCATAATTAATCCGAATGCGGCAGACCTGTTACCAAAAATGGTTGACCAATTTGACGAACCTTTCGGCAACCCGACAGCCCTGCTTATTTATGAGTTGACCAAGGAGACAAAAAAGTATGCTACGGTCGCTTTAGCAGGTGATGGGGGAGATGAAATTTTCGGCGGTTATCCAAGATACCAGGCAATTCATCTGGCGAAAAAATTAAATTTTGTTCCCAAGCCGCTATTTGCTCTTGCTTCAAAATTTACAGACTTTATTCCTGAAAACTCATCTGGGAACCATAATTTGAGACGACTCAAGACATTTATAACCTCCCTTTCCAAACCGGAGGAAAAAATGTATGAAGATTGGATAAGTTACTTTTCGGATGAAGAGCTGAAAAAACTTTTAAAAAGCTACTACCCTTATAAGCACGTTGTCAGCGAAACCTGGAATAGACTTCAACACGATGACGGTATTCTGAAAAGCTCTATCGTAGACTTGAAAACTTTTTTACCAAACAATTTATTATGCTATGGTGATATTATGAGCATGGCCAACTCTTTCGAAGTGCGCTTTCCATTAATAGACCATAAAGTAATCGAGTTTATGACATCCATAGATACAAAATACCGAATAAAAGATGGAAAGACAAAATATTTAATCAAAAAACTCCTTACAGGCAAAGTTCCCGAACGAATCATCAACAAACCGAAAATAGGCTTGAATCCTCCAATGGGAATATGGCTCAAAAAAGACCTGAAAGAATTTATAGGTAACTATTTATCTAAAGAGAGTGTAGAACAGCGGGGGCTGTTTAACTACAGTTTCATACAGCAGTTAATCTATGAGCATGAGACAAACAAACGGGATAGATCTCTTTTCATTTGGAGCTTAATAGTACTAGAAGAGTGGTTTAGACAGAATGATATGTAGCTCACCTCTAAAAAAAATTCTAAAAATTTAAAGGAAACAGAAACAATGAAACAACTAATCCAAAGTTACAAAACCGGAGAACTGGGGCTGTTTGAAGTTCCTGCTCCGGCTTGTGACGATCACGGTGTTTTGGTAAAGACTACCGTATCGCTGGTCTCGGCCGGTACCGAGAAGATGATAGTCGACATCGCCAAGAAATCGCTTCTGGGCAAGGCGAAGGCCCGTCCAGACCTGGTGAAGCAGGTGATAGACAAGATGAAAAAAGAGGGTGTGAAAAATACCCTGGAGAAGGTTTTCAGCAAGCTTGACACCCCTATTCCTCTCGGCTACAGCTGTGCCGGAAGGGTCCTGGAGGTAGGGCGGCTCGTAGAGGGGGTCATCGTCGGTGAGCGTGTGGCTTGCGGGGGTGCCGGGTACGCCAGCCACAGCGAAGTTAACTACATTCCCAAAAACCTCTTCGTAAAGATTCCCGACAGTGTAGATGATGTGGATGCCTCCTTCGTGACCGTCGGCGCCATCGCGCTGCAGGGTGTCAGGCAGTGTGCTCCGACACTGGGTGAAAATATCGCCGTTATGGGTCTGGGGCTTCTGGGGCAGCTTACCGTCCAGCTTCTCAAAGCCAACGGCTGCCGCGTCATCGGTAGCGACATAGACCCGGACAAGATGGAACTTGCCAAAAAGCTTGGAGCGGACGAAGCGTGCCATGCCGGAGATCTTGTAAAAAAAGCGATGGAGTTCAGCAACGGCTACGGTGTGGATGCGGTCATAATCACCGCCTCCACTTCAAGCAACCAGCCCATCATAGATGCCGGGGATATCTCCCGTATGCGCGGCCGCGTGGTGGTCGTGGGCATGGTCGGCATGGATATTCCGCGCAACGAATACTACAAAAAAGAGCTCGACCTTCGTCTCTCGATGGCCTATGGCCCCGGGCGCTACGACCCGGACTACGAAGAGAAGGGCATAGACTACCCATACGACCTCGTTCGATGGACGGAACAGCGAAACTTCGAAGCCTTCTTGAACCTCATCGCCGAAGGTAGGGTGACACCGAAAGAGCTCATTACCCATCAGTTCGATTTCGATGATGCCATGAAGGCTTACGATCTTCTCGAAGGCAAAACTCAGGAGAAGTATCTCGGTATAGTACTCACCTACCCGTGTGAAGTGGATCTCGAGAAGAGCAGAAGTGTACAGATAAGCGAAAAGCCGATTACGCACGATCACCTCAATATCGGCCTTATAGGAGCGGGAAACTTTGCCAAGTCGGTCATTCTGCCGAATCTCAAAAAGGCGGGCGGGTACGACCTTGTTGGCCTATGTACGGCTACAGGAGTGAGTGCCCACGGAACCGGGGAGAAACACGGTTTCAAATATATAACTACCGACGAGGATGAGATCTTCAAAAACGGTGAGATAAACGCCGTTTTCGTAACCACAAGACACGACAGACACGCTGCCAGTGTCATAAAAGCCATCGAATCGAAAAAGCACTGTTTCGTGGAAAAACCGCTCTGCATAAAAGAGGAGGAGCTCGAAGCCATAGCTGCGGCATACGACGGAAGCACAATAATACAGGTCGGCTTCAACCGCCGCTTTTCACCTCTTGTCGAAAAGATGAAAAAGAGTGTCGGCGATGCGCCGATGTCGATTATTTACCGGATAAACGCGGGCATCATTCCCAAAAACGTCTGGATTCAGGACCCCGAAATAGGCGGAGGGAGAATTGTGGGCGAAGTCTGCCACTTCATAGATACCTGCAGCTTCCTCATCGGCAGCGAAGTGGAGTCTCTCTATGCCGCCTGCATACACAAAAACGACAAATCGGTTCCCGATGAAGACAATGTCAGCATCACCCTCACTTACAAAAACGGCTCTACCGCGACTATAAACTACTACGCATACGGAGACAGCGGTATGCCCAAAGAGTATATAGAGCTCTTCGCCAACGGCGTATCTATGCAGATGAACGATTTCAGAGAATTGACGATTTACGAGAAAGGGCAAAAAGAGCGTCTCAAAAGCGCCAACCAGGACAAAGGTTTCGTAAATGAGTTCAAAGCTTTCAAAGAGGCGGTACGGAGCGGAAAGCCGGCCATCCCTTTCGAGTCTCTCTACAACACTACCAAAACAACCTTCAGGATACTCGAATCTCTCAAATCGAAAAGTGCCGTAGAGGTTTGAGGGATGAGACTACCGGAGGCATTTGCGAAGAGTTATGGATATATCTGAACCTATTAGACTGTTCAACACGGTTCGTTACCTCAAAGCGAAACAGATATACTACAGACTCTACTATACGCTTTCGAAAAAGATAAAAAGCGCGCTGGAAATCAGGCCCGCATACAGAATCGAAGTTTCCGGCACTCCTTTGAAGCTGCATAAGAGCGTAGTTCCGGAGTCATCGTACAGCGGCGAAAAAGAGTTCACCTTTCTGAATCTTTCGAAACGGTTCGAAAATGAAATAGATTGGAACTTTCCCGGTTACGGGAAGCTCTGGACCTACAATCTCAACTATTTCGATTTCCTGATGCAGGAGGATATGAGCCGCGAAACTGGGATTGAGCTCATTAAAGAGTTCATTTCCGATATTGAAAATATAAAAGACGGACTGGAGCCCTTTCCAATCTCTTTGAGGGGGATCAACTGGATCAAGTTCATCTCGAAACACAAGATCGAAGATAGAGAGATAGACGCCTCTTTGCGGGCACAGTATGAGATTTTGAAAAAGCACCCGGAGTATCATCTACTGGGAAACCATCTGCTCGAAAACGGTTTTTCGCTCCTTTTCGGAGCCTTCTATTTCAGAGATGAAAAGCTCTACAAAAAGGCGAAAGAGATATTGGAGGGAGAGCTTGAAGAGCAGATACTAGAAGACGGTGCGCACTTCGAACTTAGTCCGATGTACCACCAGATAATGCTTTATAGGGTGCTGGACTGCATAAATCTTCTAAAGCACAACGACTTCGGCAAGGGCGGGCTTCTGGAACTCTTCATACAGAAGGCCTCGGTTATGCTCGGCTGGCTTGAAAATATGAAACTTCCGGACGGCAGCATACCGCTGCTGAACGACAGTGCGCTGAAGATCGCCCCAACCGTGAAGCAGCTGGAAGAGTATGCGAATTCGCTCGGCGTGGAGCCTCTGCGAAAACCGCTTGGAGATTCCGGCTACAGGGTCTTTGAAAAAGGGAGATACACCATAGTCGTAGATATAGGCAGAATCGGCCCAGACTACATACCTGGCCATGCACACAGCGACACCTTCTCTTTCGTTCTCTACGTCGACGGTAAGCCTCTGATAGTCGATACCGGTACATCCACTTACGAGACAAACGAACGACGCTTCATAGAGAGGTCTACAGCCGCACACAATACGGTCGTGCTCGACGGCTTGGAGCAGAGTGAGGTATGGGGCGGATTCAGGGTTGCGCGAAGAGCATATGTACACGACAGGGTAGAGAGCGAAAACTTCATCAGGGCCTCACATGACGGATACAGAAGCAGGCTGAACGCGATCCATGAAAGAGAATTCGTTTTTAATGAAAATAGTATTAAAATTTCGGACAGAATTGTTTCGGACAGACCTCATGACGCCCGGTTTTATCTCCATTTTCACCCGGATGCCGACCCGGCGCTAATAGAGGGTACGATTGTCTGTTCAAACGCGGTCTTATCGGTAAAGAGTGCCGATATTGGGCTGTCGGACTACTTTTACGCTCCAGAGTTCAACAGGGTAGAAAAGGCGGTTGTAGCTGAACTTTCATTTAAAAAAGAGATGGAGATAGAGATTATCTTATGAGCGACGGAAGAGAGAAAAAGTGAAGATTCTTTTTATAACCGACAACTTTCCACCGGAAGTGAACGCACCCGCCACCCGCACATTCGAACACTGCAAAGAGTGGGTGAAGCTGGGGGCCGAAATTACCGTTATCACCTGCGCCCCCAACTTTCCGCACGGCAAGCTCTACAGCGGATACAAAAACCGGCTCTACAGTGTCGAGATGATGGAGGGCATAAAGGTAGTAAGGGTCTGGAGCTACATCAGCGCGAACAAAGGCTTCGCGAAGCGTGTACTAGACTATATCAGTTTCGCCCACTCGGCCTTCTGGGCAGGCCTTTTCCAGAAGTGCGACATTATCGTCGCGACATCTCCGCAATTCTTTACCACCTGGGCGGGATGGGCGCTTTCGAAAGTGAAGAGAAGGCCCTGGATTTTCGAGCTTCGGGATCTCTGGCCCGAGTCGATAAAAACGGTAGGGGCGATGAAACAGGGAAAGGCTATAGAGCTGCTGGAGCAAATAGAGCTTGGGCTATACAGGAGTTGCGACAGGGTGGTGGCGGTTACCGATGCTTTCAAAGAGAACCTCGTTGAAAGAGGAATAGATCCGGAAAAGATAGAGATAGTCACCAACGGATCGAACCTGGAGCTCTTCTACCCTCGCGGGAAGGATGATGAAATAGTGAAACGCTACGGGCTGGAGGGAAAGTTTGTCGTTGGCTACATCGGTACTCACGGCATGGCACACAGTCTCGACTTTATCGTGAAATCTCTGAAAAGGGTGGAAGATCCCGATTTTCTCTTCCTATTCATCGGTGACGGAGCTATGAAAAAGGAGGTGGTCTCTCTTGCGAAGGAGCTCGAACTTGAGAACACCCTCTTTTTGGACCCGGTTTCCAAAGAGGAGGTTCCGCGCTATCTATCGTGCATCGATCTCTCTTTGGCCCCTTTGAAAAAGTCGGATACCTTCAAAACGGTTATTCCGTCCAAGATCTTCGAAGCATCGGCAATGCAGAAGCCGACACTTCTCGGAGTGGAGGGCCAGGCTCAGAAAATCATCGAAAAATATGGTGCTGGTCTCGCATTCGAGCCGGAAAACGAAGATGACTTCATAGAAAAGCTCTACAGGCTCAAAAGGGACCGTGAACTCTATAAGAGGGCCCAAAGAGGGTGCGAAGCACTAGCCAAAGATTTCGACAGAAAGAGGCTGGCCGGAAAGATGTTCAGTATACTTGAAAAGAGAGCGGCCGAAAGAGGCGACTTCAAATGTGAGGCTAAGAGATGAATTTTTTTAAAAGACTTTTCTCTCTATCCAAACAGAGTGAAGCACAAAAACTCTACGTCGACATACATTCCCACCTGCTTCCTGGTATAGATGACGGCTCAAAAACCACTTACGAGTCGGTTAAAATGATAAAAGCCTACAAGAGCATGGGCTACAAGAAACTCATTACTACACCGCACATAATGTGGCACAGATACAGAAACAGTCCCGAAATCATTCTGGAAAAACTGGAGTATCTGAAAGACGCACTTGCCGACCATGAGGTAGAGATAGAGATCGAAGCGGCTTCGGAGTATTACCTGGACGAGAATTTTGCAAAGCTGCTGCAGAAAAAAGATATATTGACTTTCGGTGACAACTACCTTCTTTTCGAAATGTCATACACCAGGGCCCCGAAAGATCTGCGTGAAATAGTATTCGACATCGAGTCGGCAGGTTACAGACCGGTATTGGCCCATCCGGAGAGATATATATTTATGCATGAGGATTTCGAAGAGTATGAGGAGCTGAAAGAGCTTGGTGTCTTATTTCAGCTAAATCTCAATTCACTCGCCGGACAGTACTCGAAAAATGTACAAAAAATCGCTATGGAGCTGGCCGACCGGGGAATGGTAGACTTTCTAGGAAGCGATGTACACAAGTTCTCCCAGATAGAGACACTGAAAAAAGTTCTCGCCTCTCAGACACTTCAGCAGATTTTCGAAAAGAACACCGTTTTAAACAACACTCTGCTTTGAACCCAAATCTCGAAATAAAGATATGGGTTTAAAGCCGACCTACGGAGACGCGGGCTTTTTATGTGTAGTAGTTGTTCTTGTAGCCGTAGTTGTAGCCGTATCCGAAGCCGTATGCGGCCGTTTTTGAAGAGGCTTTGACGGCATTCAGGACTATTCCAGCCTTCAGATCATGCTCTTTTACGAAGTGGTTTATGCGCTTCAGGAAATCTTTTTTGGAATACTCCGCCCTTATCAGAATAAGATTGATATCGGACATTCTCATGGCCGTCATTGCATCCGTCACCAGACCTATCGGGGGGGAATCGAGAAGAACATAATCATACTCACCAAGCAAAGTTTTTATGATCCGCTTGAATGAATCCGACATAAGAAGTTCGGAAGGATTCGGAGGCGTAGGACCGCCTGTTATTACATGAAGACCGTCATCGCGTGTATGCTGAATCACCTCTCTCAGGGTGACCTTTCCTGCCAGAAGGGTACTTACACCCTCTTTGTTTGGAAGCTTGAAGAGCTCATGCAGTTTGGAACGGCGCATATCAAGGTCCAAAACAATAACCTTTTTTTCACTCTTCGCGATAATTTTTGCAAGCTCCGCAGTTGTAGTACTTTTACCCTCCTGCGGTATCGAGGAGGTGATTGTAACCAGCTTCGATCTGCCGCCGGTTGCCAAAAACTCCAGGTTCGTTCTTATGACCCTGAGGGACTCAAGATAGGCCGATTTCATCTTCCTGGAACTTCGGAACGGAATAACACCGTAAACCGGAAGATCGGTAAGTTTCTCCAGATCTTCAACGGATTTGACGGTATTATCCATCATTTTCCTGATAAACGCCTGCAGAACTCCAAAAACCAGCCCCAGCAGCAGGCCTATCGCCAAAATCCTGTTTCTGTTCGGTTCTATAGGAGAACCTGGAACAAGCGCCGGATCGAGTACCTGTACTTCAGAAACCTTCGAAGCTTCCACAATCGCGGTTTCAGCCCTCTTTTGAAGCAGGAACGAGTAGATCTTCTCGTTGACCATAAAGTCTCTTGTCAACTGCGTGAGCTGCTGCTCCTCCCGGGGAAGAGAGTGAAGCGCCTTTTTGTACTCCCTGATTCTCCTGAGAAGTTCGCTTTTTCTCGCCTTGAATCCGTTTAGAGAACTCTTGATCGACTCTTTCAGCATAGATTTCAGATGGCTTATCTGTTCGGTAATCTTCACGACATCCGGATGAAGCTCCGTATAGTCAATCAACAGCGTGTTTCGCATGGAGACGGCCGTCTGCAGTTTCTGTATCAGTCCGCTTATGACCGGTCCCACGATCTGGGCGGAGCTCATATCTATGCCGTTTATATCTTTGTCGGACTCCACATAGCTCAAAAGATTCTCCAGAATACTTATGCGGGTGTTTATCTCGTAAAGCTTTGCTTCCAGTTCACTCAGTTTTGCCGCTGTAGCAGTCGCTTTCGCCTCGACATTCATAATAACATGCGTAGCCTTGAAGCTCTGCAGCTTGGTGGCTGATTTCTGCAGCGTCTCATGTATGGCTTTAAGCTGACTGTCTATGAAGTTGAGGGTTTTGTTCGCGCTTTCGCTCTTCAGCCTGATCTTCTCGGCGTTGTAAGCCTTTACAATGGCATCTACTATCTCCTTTGCACGAAGCGGTACGGTATCATAAAAAGATACTGATACTATTGAACCGAAGTTGGAGAGAGGTGCGGCATCTATTCCACCCCTAATAAACCATGACATTGAGTCGTTGGGTACGACACTGAACGAATATTCACCTTTATCCAGATCGAATACCTTCTGAACGGTCAGAACAAACCACGGAGTGCTTATCTTTTCGCCGTATCTGTGAATCTCGTCATACTCTAGAGGCCTCTGCGTCGGTAGTTTGAGATAGCTGTAGATTTTGTATTTTAGACTCTCTTTCCAAGACGGTTTGAAGTAGATGCGGAAACTCTCCTCGCTCACCGGCTCCAGCTTTATCTCTTTTCCGTAGAAGTCCGGCTCCATAGACTCAGTCGAGACAATAAAGGGGGAATCTTTGTAGAGCTCTGTTTTCCTGTAGCTCTTTTCTATAAAATACCTTGTACCTATATCAAGGTCTTCAAGAGCTTTTTTCGCCAGGAAACGGGACTTCATCAAGGTAAACTCATCTTCAAATACCAATTTTTCTCCCCCGAGGGCAGCACTCATAAAGTCGGAACCGGCAATACTCCTGGCTGTCTCCGACGAAATCTTCATCGTCGTAGTCGCTCTGTATATATTGGGAGAGAAATACGCATAGACCGCTGCCCCACCCAGAAATATAATGGTGACGAAAATGATCGACCACTTGTAACGAGAGAGTGTCTGTACTATCTCTTTTATATCTATTTCGTCACTCATAGCTTTCGGTGAAGTAGATTCAATACCCAATGTCAGTTCCCTGTTGAAGATGTTATGCCGATGTTGTAGCTCTGGTCGATAGCCCTATATGTAAGGAACGGCGACATAATAGTATTGAGGAACCTGAAAAACTGCCCTTTTTCTATAAACTCTTTGTTTATGGCTTTCATATATCTCGGCTGCACATAGACAATATCGTTGGGGCGCAGTATAAGACTGGAGAGTCTCAGCTTGGACATATCGGTAATATCCACCTGTCTTACCTGCGGGTGTCTCAAATCGCCACGCAAGATCAGTATGTTGGTACGCATCGCATCATCGGTCAAATCACCGGTTGCGGCCAATGCTTCAAAAAGTGTCATAGTACCGTTTGTCACAGGAACAACACCTGGAGAGTTTATCTCCCCGAGAACAATCAGCTTCTGATTCTGGATCTTCACCTCAACATATGGGTTGCGCAGATACTTCTTATACTCTTGTGTAAGTCTCTCCGCGGCTTCGATTTCTGTAAAGCCGGTAATCTTGATCTTTCCTATCAGTGGGAGCCGAATCTTACCGTCAGGCGGAACAAGCTTACCCTCCGTCCCGGTACGGTTCATGAATGTCGACTGTGCTGAAGTACCAAGAAGCGAATTGAGCTGCCCTCCGCCGGAGGATCCGGTCTGGTTGAAAACCGTAATCTCCACCCGGTCACCCGGGCTTATCTTCCACTCGAACTTTTTTTCAGCTTCATATTCGCTGTCGGAAACCTCTTTTACGACCTTGTTTTCATTCATGTTCTGATTAAAATATACAAACTCTTTATTTGCCGAGCACCCCGCGAAAAAGAGCCCTGCGCAGATAGGCAGTATAGACGAAATCTTCATTTCTTTCCTCCGCTTCCAAGCTGGATTTTACCGGTTACACTATATCAACTTTAATGGCAAAGTGATTTTACACTATTTTTAATTAAATCAATATCATAAGAGAATAGAGTTCACAAAAGCCAGGGAGTTGACCGACCTTGCGTAAAATCTGCACGCCGAGCCGGATTTGCCCTGTGGGACGCTGCAAAAAATCTATAGGGCACCTCTAGAGATACCCTGAAAACCTCTGACGCCTTCGGCGCCCTGACTGGTATGCGCGGTTTTTTTGAACGATATTTCCGCTCAAATCCCGGAGCTGACAAATTTTGCGTAAGGTCAACAGTTTAGATAAATAAAGAATATAGGAGATAATAAAGAGATGACTACCGTATAGAGATTAGTTAAATAATTCTGCATGTAGAGTAAGTATGAATAAACGAAAAAGAAGTTATGGTGCGACGAGCGAGACTTGAACTCGCACGGGCAAAGCCCACTGCCCCCTCAAGACAGCGTGTCTACCGATTCCACCACCGTCGCACTTGTATTCGTTAAGAGGCCGAAATTATAGCAAAAAAAACGGTCGGAAGCAAGTGCTTCCGACCGTATAGTTAAACTTTATGCAGATTATCCGAGGAACGGGTTTGCATAAAGGGCGATAAGAGCGATAACCAGTGTATAGATAACCTGGGCTTCGATCATCGCGAGAGCGATAAACATCGTAGTCATCAGCTTGCCGCCGAGACCGGGATTTCTTGCCGTACCGGCAATGGTAGCGGCCGCAGTGTTACCCATACCGATGGCACCGCCGAGTGCCGCGAGACCGAGACCGACACCTGCAGCTACGACGCTGTACGCCTGAATCATGGACTCACCTTCGCCCGCAAATGCAAAACCTGCAAATGCAGCCATAAGAAGAAAAAACTTTTTCATTGAAAACTCCTTGAATTTTCCGGATTTACGCCCGGTTGCGCTGCAAAGTCCGTTCGGCTTGCGTATCCCTACTTATCACTTTGCAGGCGAATTATATCTGCATAAACGTAAAACTTCGATTAATCGAGGGGCTTCGCCGGCTCCAGCGAAATCTTATGTCCCTGCTGTGACTTGACTACCACCTCTATCTCCTGCCCTTCGTGCAGTACGTCGCTCGGGTGGGAGATTCTTCTTTTTGAGATTTTTGAGATATGAAGCAGTCCGTCTACTCCTCCCGGCAGCTCTACGAAAGCACCGAAATCCACCAGTTTTTTCACTTTTCCTTTCAGCGGCTTGTCGATTTCGAACTGCGGTATCTCTTTTTTGGCAGCGCCCCCTTCGGTAAGTGTTTTTATATGGTCGCAGGCAGCCTTTACCTTTGCTTTGCTCGGGCCTGCCACCCTTACTTCACCCTCTTTTCGGTCGAGGTCTACACTCACTTCGAACTTCTCTATTATCTCTTTTATGGTCTTTCCGGCCTGCCCTATTATGTCTACGATCTTGTGCGGCTCCACATGAAAGACTTCACTGCTCGGAAGCACCTCTTCATTGACCTCTATCTTTTCGGCGGCCTCTTTCATTATGCCGAGGATATGGAGTCTTGCCTCTTTCGCCTGCTCCAGCGCCTCTTTCAGCAGATCCAGGCTGATCCCCCCCAGTTTTATATCCATCTGAAGGGCTGTTATTCCATCTTCGCTTCCGGCAACTTTGAAATCCATATCTCCGTCATGATCTTCCAGGCCCATGATATCGGTGAGTATCGCATTTTTACCGTTTTCTGAGACTAGGCCCATTGCCACGCCCGCTATCAGTTTGAGTACAGGAACGTCGGCCGCTTTGAGTGCCAGGGAGCCGCCGCAGACGGTAGCCATGGAGGATGAGCCGTTCGATTCGAGTATCTCGGATACGAGCCGGATTATGGAATCGAGCTGAGTCTTGTCCAGAACCGGTTCCAGTGCCCTTTTCGCCAGGTTTCCGTGGCCAAGTTCACGTCGGCCCGGAGGTCCTATGCGTGAAGCTTCGCCTACGCTGAATCCCGGAAAGTTGTAGTGGACCATGAACTCTTCATAGCTGGCGTTTTTGCCGGTTATGCGCTCGAACATCTGTGCATCCTGTCGACTACCGAGTGTACACGTTACAAGCGCCTGGGTTTCACCGCGCGTAAAGAGGCAGGAGCCGTGGACGCTCGGCAGAAGATTTGTCTCTATCGAGATCGGGCGTACATCCTTGAGCCCCCTTCCGTCGGCTCTCCTGCCTTCGTCGACGATCATAGATCTTACACGCTCGCGTTTGACTTCGGATACGGCTGCTTTTACCTGATCTTCCGTCCACTCCTCTTTCACGGCCGTATCGTCACTCAAAACCTGCTCGACTATGGCTTTTATCTCTGTGCCTCTCTCGCTTTTCGCCATACCTCCAAGTGCCCTGTTGATATCGTCGAGATAGAACTCTTTTACGTAGGTGACGATCGAAGGATCGGCCTTTTCGTCGAACAGCGGCACACTCTTTTTGGGTTTTGCCGCTTCCGAGAAGACCTTCTCATACTCGGAAGCTGCCGTTTCGATAGCCTTTTGAGCCATCTCTATGGCTTCGATGAGCTCCTCCTCTTTCAATTCGTTTACATGCGGAACCTGGATGATCTCATCGGCAAGCATAGGGTCGAGCATGGGATCTATGGCCACACTCGGCTCTATCTCCACCTCCACGCTGCCGATGGCTCTCATTTCGATCATCAGAAGATCCTCTTTCGTACCGGAGACGAACAGATCGAGGCTCCCCTCTTCCAGCTCTTCTAGACTCGGGTTGAGTACGAAACTCCCCTCTTTACGACCTATTCGCACACCTGCGACACTTCTGGAGACGGGAATATCCGAGATGAAAAGTGCGGCCGATGCGGCGTCCAGAGCAAGGGACTGGAGGTCGGCATTTTCGTCTACGCTCAGCAGCATCACGGTAATCTGTACAGGGTTGTAGAAACCTTTCGGAAAGAGCGGCCGCAGCGAGCGGTCTATCAGCCTGGATGTGAGCGTCTCGAAATCCCCGGGCTTGGTCTCGCGCTTAATGAAACCTCCCGGTATCTTTCCGGCTGCGTAACTCTTCTCGATATACTGAACCGTAAGAGGCAGAAAATGCTCATCTATCGGCTTGTCGTCCATAACGGCTGTCGCGAGCAGTACAGTTTTACCGCTTTTCAATATAACGGAGCCGTTTGCCTGCCTCGCGACTTTTCCGGTCTCAAATACCGTTTTCCTATTGTTCATCTCGAATTCAAATCTGCAAACCATCTATTGCGTTCCTTTGTTAAAATCTAAACCGTTTGGCGTGAGTCTCCTGCGGAAACTGCTTGGCTATCTCCTCTTCACTGAAAGAGAAGCGGTAGTTTTCTATATAACGCTTCAGCAGGTCGTAAGCCTCGTTTATGCGCGCCATCTCTTCACTCTCCCCACCCGCATCCGGATGCTTTTTTGCCGCCAGGTACCTGTATCTTCGTGTAATATCCTTCAGGCTGACATGCGTCGGAAGCCCGAGCACCTCGAGCGCTTCATGCACCTCTTCGTAAGCACGGCTCATTTCGATGCCGACGCCCCAGCACTCGCTCCGCTTCCGAGAAGATACTTGATACGGTCATCCTCGAAATGGACACCCAGCCCGAAAAAGATATTGAACGCGTCGGAGTTGAGTATATTGTCGGCTCCCAAATATGTATCCACATGCTTGAAAAACCTGTAACGCATTGTCGTTCTTAGCCTCGGATTGTTTCCTCTCAGGTCGTTTACCGCACCGAAGTCGAAGGCGTCTACCGAAAGCTTCAACTTGTCGTAATTTGCGAAATAGTCGAGCCCGAACCCTGCGGTACTCTCTATAAGGCCCCCTCTGAACATTATATCTTCATAGCGCTTTCCTATCTGTGCGGATACGTAGAATTTACCTTTCGTATGATCAAGCTCGGCTATATACTTCCCGTCCACCTTCTCCGAGTAGTCAGGAGAGGAGACAATATCGAACATATAATGCCTCGTGTATGTCGGCATATAATCCAGGTGCAGTCCACCTTTGAGATTTCCGTCATTGGCCATGTAGAACGACTGAAGACCCAGGTTCAAACGGCTCTGCGTAACTGAGTCCAGATAGTCATCCAGCTTGTCGATAGTTCCTGTGCCTTTCCTGAAAAAGCCGTCGAAGGATGTCAATGCGCTATGAAGCGGTTTTCTGTTTTCATCTATCAACACGTTCAGCTTGTCTTCAAGAGACTCGAACTTGTCGGCGAGTGACGGTAGTCTTTCATTTAAAGTATTTCCTACGCCCCTGAACGAGTCGACAGTCTCATCAAGCTTTGTCATTATATCCGGGAGGTCAGAGTTGATCGTATCGGCGCTTTTCGAGAATTTGGAAGACATCTCTGCAAACTTGCCGGCAGCATCATTGATATTTTTTACAAGAGTGTCCACGCCCTCTTTGTTGCGCGCAATGAGCTCTTTCAGGTCGGCGGTCAGCATATCAAGGTTGCTGAACGTATTCTTCAGGTGTTCCCTGCTCCCGGCGTCGAGGGTTTCGCGCATTTCACTTATGAATCCCCGAAGTTCATCTGCAGCTTCAGCCATGCTCGCGGTCATTTCATCCATAGATGCCATAACCTTCTGTTTGGTCAGTTTGCCTTCGTTTTTCAAATACTCACGGGCATGCCCCGGAACTATGTTTATATACTTGCTCCCCAGCAGGCTCTCCTGTGTCAATACCACCTCCGAATCGCTGGGGATCTTCACGTTTTTATATATAAAAAGTGTTACAACCACTTTGGTTCCGGACAGAGATATATCTTTCACATATCCGATTTCTACACCCTTCATCCTCACTTTGGCATGAGGCTCAAGGCCGCTGGCATCTTCGATGACAGCCTCAACATCGTACCCTTTTTTACCGAAGCCCTGGAACTTGTTGACCTGGGTACTGAGCAAAAAGAGAAAAATCAGACCTATAGATACAAAAAGTCCGACTTTCGCTTCCGTTTTCATTCCGTTATCCTTTAAAACTCCTGTTCGAATCTCTGTTCGAAGCCGCCCAGCGGAACAAGATTTATCTGAAAATAGAGAACCAGGTTGTCAATCGACTCTGCACCTGCTGAGGTAAGAATCGGTCTCTTCTCATCTTTTATGCCCAAATTCAGATCCCAACAGTGCCTGAAGAAGTGCACTCCCGCTTCCCATCTTCTAATCTTCTGATCGAGATTGTCGTAAGAGATCTTCGCAATCCAGTCGTTTCCGGCTTCACTTCTGTAAACTCCCGAAACGGTAAAAAAGTCCGAACGTCTCTCGTTCTGCACAACCTTGAAGAAATGGGTCAACATTATATCATAGCCGGGCTGCCTGTATTTGATATGGGAAGTGGCACCTGAGAGCGATTTCATATAGTAGGAGTAAAAGATATCTGTATAAAATTCATAACCTTTTGGAAACTTTATTCGGAATTCATGTTCTATATCTCCATACTTGTGGTCACTCTTCTCATAGAGTACAGGCTGCGAAATACGATAGTATAGAAACTCTTTTCCGTCTTGGTCGTAAAGATAGTTGGTGGCGCTTGCAACCAAATTCTCGTTTGGAGAGCGCAGCACCGATATGCTCGGGTCGATATAACCCTTTTCGTTGCTGAAACTGGGCCTGTTGTAGGTGAGACGAAACTGGAGGGTGTGAAATCGTTCGCCGATCCTCCTCGCCAGATCGGTATAGAGATCTATTTTATGATAGTTTCTGAAAAACGAGTAGTAGCTGCCCGGAGTATCTGAAGGCAGGTTCTGATAGCCGATATAGGAGTAGTATAGATTTTCCGAAACGGAGAGGTTCAGATAGCCTTCGAAAAAGTTCGTATAGAAGATCAGCGGGGCATTGATCTCCTGAAGCTGCATATGTTTTCCGGCTGCGGTGAAAAAACTGCTCATCCTGTAGTCGGCGGAGTAGTGCAGAGCATCCAGCCCGAAAAGTTTGTTCTGGTATCTGTGAAGTTGGATAACAGGAATACTCTGTACCGTATCCTTATTGGATGCAAGAGAGGTATCGATAAAATATTTGGCATATATACCGGTATAGTAGTCCGGCGTGTTGAAGTAGTAGTTTATTCTCGACTGCACCTGAGAGCTGTTTGCCAGTTCGGAAGTGGTAAATACCTGAAGATTTTTGTAATCCGGATCTTTGAGATATGTGACATCTACATAGAGCCCGTCATGATTGCCGCCTGTGGGCGAAACAAACACTTCCGGCGACTCGTAATTGGCCTGAAATCCATAGTGTGAACTGTTGCGCAGGTTATACTCTTCTACGAAACTCTTGTTATCGACAAAGTACCCGGTAGTTATCTTTCCGCGGGAGCGGGGAGTATCAACAAACCTCAATGTCGCATACACTCCTTTTCCCCTGGCGGCTCTGATCTGCGGATCTATCTCCAGATCCCACTGCGGATCGGGGGCATAATATAGAGGCTGTATATAAAAGAAGCCGTCTCTTGAAGAAAAGCCCAGATATGGTCGCAGGAGCCCGCTTCTGCGCCTCTTGTCGGTAGAAAAGCCCAGATAGGGAAAATATAGAAGCGGGGTATCTTTCATATATAGAACCGGATTCCATATATTGACCCATTTTGTACTGGTATTGTAATCCAGAGAGGTAAACTCCATATGCCAGTCTGGACATGTTACATCGCAACTTGAGACGAAAGCGTTCGCGAGCTTTATCCTCTTCTCAATCCTTTTCGCCTTTTCGCCGCGCATCCACAGTTCAGACTGCAGATCGGCCATGAACGGGTTGGAAAAACTGCTCTCATCACTCTTCAGGTCGAGTCGGACATAGTCGCTCAAAGATGCAAACTCGAGCCCGTCCATCACCTCGACCCTGCCGAAAAGCTCCAGTATGGAGCCGTTTGTATCGTATCTGGCTCTATCCGCCTGCAGAATCTTTTTATCGTAGTAGACCACGACACTTCCGGTAGCGGTGACAACCGTTCCGTTTCTCTCGACCGAAGCGGCCAGAATCTCTATATTTTTCTCCTCGGCAGCCGCGAAGAGCATAATCGCTCCCAGCAGAAGAAGAGAGAGAAGTCTATGCATTTACTACCAGTGTGGAGGCGGTTTTGTCGTGCCAGGCCTGACGCATCGGGTCGAAAAGAGCCCAGAGGTATCCCAGGTAGAAGACTACCCCGCTTACGACACGAAACACCGCCCTGTTGAACGAAGACTGAAGACCAGGCCTGCCGAGCGTGGTCGCATCCGCCACGCGTATACCCACGGCCATCTTGCCCAAAGATGCACCGTAAAGCCACACGAACAGTGTGTGATAGATTATCTGTGCCGCAGCCATAAACAGCCAGACCCCGTTTATTATTTCCGCAACACGCTCCGGGTTCTGCGCCATTGAAATCGGCTCCCATAACAGAATGACAAAGATCAGGCTTATAAGGATATCGTCTATCGCATATGCGACGGCACGCCTGCCGATAGAGGCCAGATCTGACTCTTCCCGGCGGAAGGAGCCTTCCGGATTGGGCGGCACTATGCTTCTCGCAGTGCCTGATAGGCGATATCGCTGCGGCACTGTTTTCCGGCAAAATGGACCTGGCCGCAGAGCATATAGGCGTTGTCCCTGGCCTCTCTTATCGTATCCCCCAGCCCTACACATACAAGTACACGCCCGCCTGTAGCCATAAGTTTTCCGTCGATGAGCGAGACGCCGGCATAATCGATGTGGGCGCTCTCGGCAAGTTCCGTATGGACGATCTTGTCTACGATGATCTCGGCCGGTTCGCTGCTTTTGTAGGGATAGTTCCTGCTGGCCATAACTACACCGACTGCATATTTGTCGATAAACTCCACGTTCACTCCGCCCAGATCTCCCGATGCGGCCCTGTCGAAAAGCTCCCCGGCCGGAGTCTTCAAAAGAGGCATCAGCACTTCACACTCAGGATCGCCGAAGCGGACGTTGAACTCGAGAGTATACGGTTCACCGTCGACTATCATCAATCCGGCGAAAAGCACTCCCTCAAAAGGCATACCTTCGGCGGCCATCCCCTCGACGGTCGGCCGTATGATCCTCTCTTCTATCTTCGCGTATAGCTCATCGTCTATCAGGGGAGTAGGCGCATACGCTCCCATGCCGCCCGTATTCGGCCCTTCGTCATTGTCCAGAAGGCGCTTGTGATCCTGCGCCGCGGGCAGAAGTACGTAATCCCTGCCGTCGCAGACGGCAAAAAGCGATAGTTCGTAACCGTCGAGATACTCCTCTACCACTATTTTCGTTCCGGCATCGCCGAACGACTTGCCGCTCAGCATCTCCGATGCCGCTCTCTTGGCGTCGTCATACGTCCGGGCTATGATAACACCCTTCCCCGCACAGAGACCGTCCGCTTTCACGACTATGGGCGGCTTCAGGCTCTCGATGAACCTGAAAGCCTCCTCAGTACTATCCGTTTCGATATATTTTGCTGTCGGGATATTGTGGCGGGCTAGAAAGTTTTTCATGAATATTTTGCTACCTTCGAGCTGCGCCGCCGCCTTGGAGGGGCCGAAGATCTTCAGTCCCCTGGCTTTGAAAACATCCACGATGCCTCCGACCAGGGGGGCCTCCGGACCGACTATAGTCAGATCTATCCCCTCTTTTTCCACATAATCCGCCAGCTCTTCGTACCCGCTTATCTCCACATTTTCACCGAGCTGCGGCGTTGCGCCGTTTCCCGGGGCGAAGTAGATCTTCTCTACACTCCCGTCTTTGTGGAGGGCTCGCCCTATGGCATACTCCCTGCCTCCGCTTCCGACTACCATGACTCTCATAATAAATACCTTGGATTTTGATGATGATATTTCGCAGTGGCCACCCGGAAACAGAACTTTTCGAATCTGCCCCTACCCGGCTTATATTCCGGGAAGCCGTGTACACTGCGCAATACCAGTAACTGACCTTACGTAAAATTTGTCAGCCCCGGGATTTGAGCGGAAAAATATCGTTCAAAAAACCGCGCTTGCCCGTCAGGGCGCCGAAGGCGTCAGCGGTTTTCAGGGCACCTCTAGATATTTTGCAGCGTCCCGCAGGGCAAATCCCTCTCGGCGTGCAGATTTTGCGTAAGGTCAGTCAATAAACTTCAGACCGTAGGACCGAGCGGGCGTTCACGCTCAAGTGTGGTCCAAAGCAGACCAACGATGCAGGAGGGAGATGCACTTTAGGCGGCAGCTTCTCGCCGGGAGCACCGGCTCAAGCGAAGTTGCCGACACACGGTGCATCTACGCTGTCCCGCAATATCAAAGTGTTGGACCCCCGTAATGCGGATAGCGCACCGCTCAGTCAATTTAATTATACTCCAACTTGCTTAAGGGCACTCTAAATCCGGATCCGGAAATAGAATAGATCGAAACCGTTGTGATGCTTGCAGTCAGGCGGTTTGGGAAAAATTTGAGGCGCACCCGTCAGGTGCGTCGACGGTTTTTCCCGAAGTGCATGGCTGCAATGATCGTGACGAGTTCCTCTATTTCTGGATTTGGGATAGACTCTTTGCGAAATCTATCGTATCTTTGATCGACTGAGAGGGTGAAACCACGCACCCGACTTCCCCTCCGAAGGCCTCGGCCGTCTTTTTTCCGATGGCTACGGCCCTGTAGCTTTCGTTCCAGCTGAACTGCTTTAGAAAGCACTTCACAATGGAGGGCGATGTAAAGATCAGGACCGCTCCATCTTCCGGCTTCTTGCTCTTGGGATACTCCCTGCAGAGAGTCTCGTAAATGACCCTCTCTTCAACCTCTATGCCGGCCGATCGGAGGTCTGAGGCTATCTTGGAGGCTACCACCCTGGGACGCGGATAGAGCCATCTGAAAGATTTGAACCTGCCGGACAACTCTTTCGCAAGAACCTCTCCGTAGGCTTTGGAGGCGACAAAAAGTACCTTGCCTCCCCTCTTTTCGATCTCTTTTGCCGTCATCTTGCCGATAGCGGCCGCAGGGGTATCTCTCCAACTTCCGCCGCTGATCCCGTCCAGCGCTATGACCCCCTGCTTGGATGTAAATATGAGGCCGTCATAGAGAGAGAAGTCGATATTTTGCGGAATGGTCCTGAACTCGATCATCGGAAGATGCCGCACACCCTCCGCGGGTGTGGGCGAAAGAAGGTAAACGGGTCTCTCTACTCCCATTCTATCGTCGCCGGCGGTTTGGAACTGATATCGTAGACGACCCTGTTTATGCCGTCCACTTCGTTGATTATGCGGCGGCTGATCCGCTCAAGAAGGTCGTGCGGCAGGTGGGCGAACGTAGCGGTCATTCCGTCGACCGCTTCGACCACCCTTACGCAGACGGTATTGTCGTAGGTTCGGTTGTCACCCATGACGCCGACACTCTTTACATTGAGCAGTACCGCAAACGCCTGCCATGTTTTGTTGTAGTATCCGCTAGCCTTGAGCTCTTCGAGCAGTATCACATCCGCTTCGCGAAGTATGTCGAGATCGTAAATGTTTACCTCTCCCATGATGCGTATGGCGAGTCCCGGCCCGGGGAACGGGTGGCGGTATACCAGGGATTCGGGAAGTCCCAGCTCCAGCCCCAGCCTGCGTACCTCATCTTTGAAGAGTTCACGAAGCGGCTCTATCAGCTCGAAATCCATCCAGTCGGGAAGGCCGCCTACATTGTGGTGCGACTTGATTGTCTCGCTGGGCCCCTTGACGGAGACCGACTCGATAACATCGGGGTAGAGGGTCCCTTGTGCCAGGAACTTGATACCCTCGTGTTTTTTGGCCTCCTCTTCGAAAACCTCTATGAATGTATGGCCGATGATCTTGCGTTTCTGCTCCGGGTCGGTAATACCGGCCAGCTTCACAAGAAAGTGTTCGCTCGCGTCTACGGTTATGAGAGGGACTTTCAGGTGAACTTTGAAGACGCTCTCGACCTGTTCTCGTTCACCCTTTCTAAGAAGTCCGTTGTCTACGAAAACCGGGATCAGCTGATCTCCTATCGCCTCGTAAAGAAGTGCCGCTACCACCGAAGAGTCAACACCTCCGCTAAGAGCGCACAGCACTTTTCCGTCACCTACCTGCTCGCGGATCTTCCTGATCTGCTCTTTGAGAAAATGGCCCATATCCCACTTCTCTACAACCCCGCAGATCTTTCGGGCGAAGTTGCGCAGCATTATGTGCCCCTCTTCGGAGTGGTGGACCTCCGGGTGGAACTGCAGAGCATATATTTTTCGACTCTCGTCCGCTATTGCGGCGTATGGAGAGTTGTCGCTGTATGCTATGGGCTTGAAGCCCTCCGGCAGCGTCTCAACCCGGTCACTGTGGCTCATCCATACGACAGTTCCGTCGTGACACCCCTCGAAGAGAGGCGAAGTGTCTCCGTGCTCTTCATGAAAATGGAGCTCGGCTTTTCCATATTCGTGATGTGTGGAGCGGACCACCCTGCCGCCGAAATCGACGGCGATGCGCTGCATTCCGTAACAGATACCCAGAACCGGCACTCCGAGTTCGTAAACGGCCCTGTCTACCGTAAATGCACCCTCGTCGTAAACCGACGCTGGACCTCCGCTCAAAATGATCCCCCTTGGGTTTTTCGCCTTGATCTCATCGGCCTTGGTAAAGTATGGGACAATTTCACAGTAGACCTTCTCTTCGCGAAGTCTTCTGGCGATTAGCTGTGTATACTGCGATCCGAAATCGAGCACTATGATGCTGACATCTTTCAAATTCTGATCCTTGAGAGTAGATAGTTGCGCTATTTTATCGAAAGATTGTTGAAAGTTTGGAAGGTAGGCCCGCAAGATAGTCCTGCGGGGGCCCGGCAACTCCAATTTTCCGGGAGGGCCGGGAAAAAGTACAAATGAAGTTGCCACGTTATATAAAAAACGTAACGTCATCCCGAGCTTTGGAGGGGTGCAGTGGAGGGCCGGTCCCCGCCGAAGCTCTGCATAACATTAGTGAAGTTATCAATAAAGTCCGAGCATCTCGAACTGGATATACCAAAGAACCATAGCGAGTATATAGCCGGCCAGAACGGTCCAGGCAAGCTTTATATGCGCGCCGAAAGTGTATATGCCGCGCAGGCGCCCCATAACACCGACCCCGGCGGCGGAACCGAAGCTAATGAGGCTTCCGCCGATACCCGCAGTCAGGGTGACGAGCAGCCACTGGTCCAATCCCATCTCCGGGCTTGCCTTCAAGATGGCGCTCATGACAGGTACATTGTCCACAATAGCCGAAATGAACCCTACCCCGATATTGGCGGCCGTAGGTCCGACAAGGGAGTAGAGGTCGTGGATATACTCCAGGTAGCCGAGAAAGTGGAGCGCCCCTACAGCGGAGAGGATACCGAAGAAGAAGAGCAGCGTATCGTTCTCTATCTTTTTCATGTTGACGAAAACATCATATCCGTTATGCCCTTTGCGGGAGAGCCTGAAAGAGTGCAGCTTCAGCAGGGAGAGTCCGAACATCATGCCCCACATTGCAGGGAAGTGGAAGAGCTGATGCCCTATAACCGCTATGGCGATCGTAAAGGCACCGAGCCATATGACGGTCTTGCCGCCCTCTTTCATCTGCGGCACCTTTTCGGTTTCCACATTGAAGTGCGGCTCGCCTTTCGGTACATACATGGCCAGCAGCCAGCCGGTAAGCAGCCAGCTTGCTATAGAAGGGACGAAGAGATAGAGGAAGTCGACGAACTCTCCCTTGCCCGCCGTCCATGCCATAAGTGTCGTAATATCTCCGAACGGGCTCCACGCACCGCCCGCATTGGCGGCAACAACTATGTTGATGGCACCGGGCACCAGAAACTCTTTATTCGTTTTATCGATCGTAAAGAGTACCGTGGAGAGAATCAACGCCGTCGTAAGATTGTCGGCCACCGGAGAGATGAAGAACGCCAGAAGGCCGGTCAGCCAGAAGAGCTTTTTGTAACTGTACCCTTTTGAGACCAGTTTATATTTCAAAACATCGAAAACCCGCCGCTCTATCAGTGTTTCGATAAAGGTCATAGCGACGAAGAGGAAGAAGAATATCTCCGCAATCTCGAGAATGAGTTTAGACATCTCATCGTGCATCGGATCGGGGTCCATTCCGTTCAGGCTAAAGTAGACACCGATCATCATGAACATGAATGTTCCCGCAAAGAGTGCAGGCTTGGCCTTGTTTATCTCATACTTCTCTTCTGTGGCTATAAAATAGTAGGCAATTACGAAAATCGCCAAATCCACAATTCCGACCCATGTCGTCGTCAGGTGCATAGTCGCTTCATGCATGTTTTTCCTTTTATCTTGATCTCTGACCCTACGCAAAATTTGCCGGCCCAGGAACCTGGCATAAAGGTAGGTCAAAAATCCGCTCTTGCCCGTCGGAGCGCCGGAGGCATCAGCCGTTTTTTGATATTTTGCGGCGCTCCGCATGACAGATTCCGCCAGGCGGGCAGATTTTGCGTAAGGTCAGTTGCCCATATTACACCGCTTGCCGGTATAAGTTGCCGATACCATGCAAAGAATCACCACAGCGGTACGACTCCTTTGCACTTCGGCTGTCAGATAATTATCGTCCAACTCCCGGAATAGTATAGGGTACTACTCGTTGAGTATGTAGTGCGCTCCGACAGACTCCTTCCGGGAGAGTGCACTCTCTATGATGTTTCTCGCCGTTTTTAGGCGGAGTGCGAGAAGGCGTCCTATGGTCAGATGCTGCACGTCGTCGACGAAATCGAGCGCACGCTTCAGCCCGGAGACAGTACGGACGATTCCCACCTCCTGCCACATCGTTCTTCTAAGGCGCTGCTTCAGTATCGTATCGTCCTTCTCTATCAGGGAGCCTTTGAACTCCGCAAAAGGCGGTTTCTGGCTCCAAGAGAAAGACTCTTCATTGAGTTTGAGCGCCGCCCGTTTTCCGAAAACCAGACCTTCGAGCAGCGAATTGCTGGCGAGCCTGTTGGCCCCGTGAACACCGGTGCTGGCCGCTTCACCTACGACATAGAGATTTTCCAGGCCCGGCACCCGTCCGTCCAGATCGCAGACAATTCCTCCGATGGCGTAATGAAACGCCGGAGATATGGGAACAAGATCGTGAGGCAGGTTGAAGCCCAGACCGGCAAGCGCACTCTTTATGTTCGGGAATCTGTGGGCGAAAAACTCCTCGTCGAACATATCCATCTTCAAAAAGACCCTGCTTTCGCTCCTCTTCTTGTAGTCGAAAACCGCCCTGCTGACGATATCCCGCGGGGCGAGCTCTCCCCTCTCGTCGTAGTCGAAGAGAAATCTCCTCCCCTCCTCATCCACTATCTGGGCCCCCTCTCCCCTCAAAGCCTCCGTCAAAAGCTGCTTTCTCGCCCACGGATTGTCGACGAAAACAGTCGGATGAAACTGCATCATCTCCATCATATCCAGCTTGATGCCCCTTTCGATGCAGATCCCGTGAATATCGGAGCTAATGGTGCGCGAATTGGTATGATAGGCATAGAGGCTTCCTACACCGCCGCTGGCGATTATCATGTTGTCGGCATAGAGCTCTTTTATCTCATTGTTTATCAGGGCACGAAGGCCGTAGCATGTATCGCCAGAGCGCATCAGGTCGAAGACCCTTACATTGTAGATGAACGGGTGGGGGTTCAGTTTCATCAGAAACTGGTGAAGATAGCGGCCGGTAGCGTCTCCGCCTGCATGTAGTATGCGTGACCTGCTGTGCGCCGCCTCTTTCGTGTAGAGCAGCCTCCCCTCTTCATCACGGTCGAATTCGAAACCGCGTTCAAGGAGATCAGGAATTACATCCAGGCTCTCTTCAACCATCGTGCGAACGGCCTCTTCGTTGCAGAGCCCGGCACCGGCTTTGAGGGTGTCTTCTATATGTAGTTCCACATCATCCCCGTCCACAGCCGCGGCCACTCCTCCCTGGGCATAGAATGTGTTGCACTCCCAGGGAATATCTTTGCAGAGAATCAAAACGTTCTTCTCTTTCGGAATATGGAGTGCCGCATAAAGGCCGGCTATACCGGCACCTATGATTATGACGTCATATTTCGTATGGGTTTTCATCTGCCCGCACCCGCTTTCTCTTTAGGATAGTATGGAGGCTTTTTGTAACCGCATCCCGAGACCCCGAGCAGAAGCACCGAAAGGATTGATGTTATAATAATAGTATGAAAAATGTTGAAACGGTTATCGATCATCTTCTCTCACAGCCGACATATGCCGTTCTCCGCCGGCAGAGGTGCTTCACGCTCATCAAAAAAGCACTTCCGCAGAGACTGCAACGCGGCATCCTTTTTATTTATGTAAAAAACGGAACACTCTTTTTCGCTCTGAAACATCCCGCTTTCAAAATGGAATTTGATTATAAGCTCTCTTTAATTAAGAACCTATTAAGCACGCTGCCGCCTCTGAAAGAGGCGTGCGGCACACACGAGATTCGCCGTGTCAAGGCTTTCGTCTCCAAATTCGCGCCGGAGCCGAAGGAGAGCTCAGACTCCGTTCCGTTCTACAAAGAGAGGTCTGCAGGGGAGTTCAAAATAGAGTGCAAAAACGGGAAGATAAGAGAGAGGTTCGAGTCGCTGAAAGAGACCATCAAATGCTCGAGACGCTGAAAAACCTTCCGGACAGGCCGGGTGTATACCAATATTTCGACCGCGACGGCAGGCTTCTTTATGTGGGAAAGGCGAAGAGTCTCAAAAAGCGGGTGAAAAGCTACTTCAGAATGAGGCCGGAACTTGCGCCGGCACCGAGGCTCGGGCCGCGCATACATAGAATGGTCAGCAAGACGGCAAGAATAGAGACAATCGTTACACAGAGCGAAAGCGACGCATTGCTGCTGGAAAACTCGCTGATAAAACAGCTCAAACCCAAATACAACATCCTGCTGCGCGACGACAAGACATACCCCTACATCTACCTGGACCTCAGCCAACCCTTTCCCCGCTTCGAACTCACCAGAAGAGTGGTAAAGGGAAAAGATGTAAAGTATTTCGGCCCGTTTCCCGCCGGAGCGAGAGCCATTCTCTCCTCTCTTTACGAGTTGGTGCCTCTCGTTCAGAAAAAGGGGTGCCTGAAGGGGAAAAAAGCGTGTCTTTTCCATCAGATAGGCCGCTGCATGGCCCCTTGCGAAGGGAAGATCGACACGAAAGAGTATGCGAAACTGATAGATGAGGCGCTCGGCTATATCCACAACAAAAAGAGGCTCATCTCCGCCCTGAAGGAGAAGATGTCTTTTTACGCGGAGTCGATGCGCTACGAAGAGGCTGCGGAGATCCGCGACCGCATAGAGGCGATAGGAAAGATCGAGGAGTACTCCGCAGCGGACCTTGCAACGCTCGAAAACCTCGATATTTTCACGGTCGGCTACGACGATACCCACGGGGTGATAGTCAGAATGTTCATGCGGGAAGGGAAGATCGTATCTTCAAGCCATACCCTCTTCGATGTGCATGAAGATATCGACATACAGGAGATTTATAGACGTGCGATTCTGGAGTTCTACGCCCCGGGAACCCCGTTTGCGGCAGGCACGGTCCTGACTGCCGTACCGCTGGACGAGGCTTCCGGCCTTTCCGACCTTATAAGCATAAGAGTGGGCCGAAGAGTCGGAATACTCTCACCCAAAAGGGGAGCGAAAAGGCGGCTTGTCGAACTGGGGCTGCAGAATGCCGAAGAGCTTTTGAAACAGCATAAAAAGAGACCTAAGTCGCTGCTTTCGAAGCAGATAGGCGATCTACTGGGGCTCTCCTCACCGCCGGTCAGAGTGGAGGTCTTCGACAACTCGCACCTTATGGGAAGAGCCTGTGTGGGAGCGATGGCGGTAATGCACGAAGAGAGGTGGGACAAAGAGAGTTACAGGCACTACAACCTGGACTCCAGAGACGAATACGGCCAGATGAGGGAGATGCTTGGCAGACGGATAGAGAGCTTCGAAAAAGAGCCGCCGCCCGACCTGTGGGTAATAGACGGGGGAGAGACGCTGCGGCAGCTGGCTGTAACTCTCCTGAAAGATGCGGGGGTCAACCTCCCGGTGGTCGCCATAGCGAAGGAGAAGATCGACGCCAAGGCCCACCGGGCGAAAGGGGCCGCGAAAGATATACTCCATACGCCCGAAGGTGAGCTGCGGCTCATGCCAGGCGACGGAAGGCTTCAGTGGTTTCAGCGGCTGCGTGACGAAGCGCACCGCTTCGCGATATCGTTTCACAAAAAGCAGCGCCTGAAGAGAGAGAAGGAGATCTCCCTGCTTGAAGCGGAAGGAATAGGCCCTGCGAAGGTCAAACGGCTTCTCGACTTTTTCGGCACCTTCGAAGCTGTGAAAAGTGCCGGCATAAAAGATCTCTCCGCGGTGTTGAGCGAAAAGGATGCGCAAAGCCTTTTCGAGCACCTGAAAAATATCGCTAAATAACCGATATAATCCGGGTAAGGATAAGTGAAAGCTATCGAAAGTTGTGCTATTATTCTGTTCATTATAAACAGTTTATCTTACAATAGATAGAGACTGGTTTGCCGCCTGAAAGGTGCATATGCCTAACGGCTGACCGATAATAGCGGATTTATACCTTTAACTGACCTTACGCAAAATCTGTACGCCGGGCCGGATTCACCCTGCGGGACGCCGCAAAGAGATAGTTTTTCAGTGCTCTGCGGGCAGCATAGGTTACCTAAATAGTTTTAATGAATGGAGAGTTGATGAGAAGACCTGAACCGATCGATGAAGAGTATACCTTCGTTGACGGAATCATTATCAGCGAAACGGACCTCAACGGTATCATTACATACGCGAACCGGAAGTTCATCGAGATTTCCGGCTACACAAAAGAGGAGCTGGTGGGACAGCCCCACAGCATCATCCGCCACCCGGATATGCCGAAAGCCGCCTTTAAAGAGATGTGGGATACCATTCAGGCCGATAAAGAGTGGACAGGTCTTGTTAAAAATCTGCGCAAAGACGGCCGATATTACTGGGTCAGCACTTTCATCAAACCGGTCTTCAAAAACGGTAAAAAAGTCGGATACATTGCTGCCAGGCATCCGGCCAAACGGATAGATATCGATTCGATAACCCATAGATACGCCCAGATGCTTGAAGATGAGATGAGTAAAGGATAAGCGTGCTAATCTATAGAAACGACGGCAAACTGTTCAGTATCTCGAAAAAGGCCCTGCAGCTTGCAGGATACCACGACATTGAGCACTTCAACGCCGAACATAACGACTACAGCGAACTTTTTGTCAAACGCCCCGGGTATATCTACAACTTCGAAAATTTCTCATGGATCAGCTTTCTGAGAAACGCCAACGATGAACAGAAGAGAGTTCTGATATCGACGAAAGACAACGCAACCTACGAATGCACACTCTCGCTGGATGTGCACTATCCTGTCGAATTCGATGAGAACACTCCCGAGTTTTTCTACCATGTGGAGTTCAAGAACCTCAAACTCACCGGCGGCAGCGCCGCCTCTTTCGAAAGCCCGGAAGAGGCGGCTTTCGAGGAGAGAGCATTCGACGATTTCCGTGCAACCGAGCTTCCTGTCGACATCCCGTCCGCCGCGGATACTGATATATCTTTGGATGCAGAGGAGACGAAACCGCCCTTTTTCGAAGAGAAGACGGAAGACGGGGCCGGAGACTTCGACTTCTCTCGGATCGGGGAGCTTACGGCTCAAGCTTCTTCCGCGTCGGAAGAGAGGCCTGCGGAACCGATCGATTTCGATATAGATACCGACAAAAAGGAGAGAGAGGAGGAGATTAAAGAGCTTCTTTTCGATGTAACCGTAGAGGAGAGTACTGAAGCGAAGGAGAGTCGCCCTGAAACCGAAACGGCTGCCGAGCCTGAAGAGATAGAGCCAAAGAGTGAAGAGCCGTTCATATTTGAGGCCGAAGATGCCGATATGAAAAGAGCTTTCGCCGACATCGGTGAACCCGCATCCGCGAATATAGAGCAGGAGCCGAAGGAGAGCGGAATCGAAATACCGGATATACGAAAAGTCTCTTCTATGCTGGGGTTGCCGGAGAGTATGATCAAAGCGTTTATCAGGGAGTTTGTAACTACATATATGGATAAGAGGCCGGAGATGGAAGCCGCACTGGCCTCCGACAATTTTCATGTAGTAAGAAAAGAGGCACTGATACTGAAAGGGGTTGCCGCCAACCTCAGAATGGAACCGCTAACGGCGGCTCTTGAAACACTTCTCTCGAAAAAGGGCGAAAGTGACTTGAAAAGTGCCTGGCGTAAAATAGACTCATATATGCATACATTGGCGGCCGTCTACATACCGGAGTCCGAGACGGCAGGAGAGACGATATTGCAAACCGCTTCCGAAATCACTGAGCGCTTCGAATCTCCCAAGGATGAGCTCCATAGCGTTGGAAAACCGGTAGAACAGGTAGAGAGCGAGCCTGCCGAAGAGATCTCTCCGAAGCTGAAGCTTGAGGAGAAAGATACCGGAGAGACGATTGTCTTCGATCCCAACGAAGCCGCGGAGGCCCTGGGACTTCCGGAGTCTTTGATACTCGAGTTCGTGAATGATTTTATCGAGCAGGCCCGCGAAGAGAGGAGCAGCTTCGAAGAGGCTTATGAGGATGGTGATATAAATAGGCTGAACGAGGTGGCACACAAGCTCAAAGGGGTAGCAGCGAACCTAAGAATCGAGGATATGAAACAGTTGATGGAAAATGTACAGCACGCCAAAAATCCGAAAGAGGTCGAGAAAGAGCTTATAGAGTTCTATCACAAGCTTGCCGCACTGACTAAGATGATAGAAAAGGAGTACGCGTGAAAAAGGCTCTCCTCGCACTTCTGGTCCTAACCCCCTCTCTGCTCTTCTCCAGCTACTTTTCAGACGGTATTCGCGCATATAAGTCGGGAGACTATACCAAAGCGAAAGAGATGCTGCAAAAAGCCGTAGACAAAGAGGGTGCGCAGCAGGCCTATTTTCTTCTCGGGCTTATCTACCTGAAAGGCAAAGGTGTAAACCGTGACCTGTCGAAAGCCAGAATCTATCTCCAAAAAGCTGTTGCATTCGGTAATGCGAGGGCAAAATGTTTCCTCGCCGAAGCCAAGATTCTGAGCAAGAGGGCAGACAAAAAAGAGTTGCTCGGCCTCCTGAAAGAGGGCAGAGAAAACGGCGCCGGCGAGTGCACAGCTATCGCGGCGAAATACAATATTCCATTATAACCAGAGGTGACTCATGCAAATAGGCGTACAAAGTAAACTCAAACTGATATCTCTTTTCCCAATCACCCTGCTGCTGGCATTTGCCAGCTTTTTTCTCTATCAGTCGGCTACCAACTACCTTAAGGTTCAAACCCTAAATGAACGGATTGAGTACAACGCCATAGTCAACCGTGTAGCCACCCAGCTGGCCGTAGAGCGCGGACTCACATCGATATATATCGCATCGAACGGCAAAAAAGCGATCGAAAAGCTGAAAAAGCAGCGGGCCGCAGTCGATAGAGAGATAGCCGAATTCAACAGATACCTATCCAACCACCCGGAAGTCAAACCGAAAAAACTGATAAGGCTGTTGCTTGGTATGCTCGGAAAGAAGCGTGAGCAGATCGATACACTCCAGATCGATTTCAACAAAGCCTTTTTCAACTACTACTCGGTGCTTATAAAAGCGCTTATTGAAGAGATAGACAAGGTAACCACCATCGGCCTGGAGCATGAGATAGCGAACGAAGCGAAAGCCTACGTAAACTTTGCGAAAGCGAAAGAGTACAGCGGTATTGAACGCGGATTCATGTCTTATATTCTTACCAGATATACCAAGATGAGCGACGAAGAGCTGCAAAAATGGATCCACTACATTGGACAGGCCGACTCTTTCGAGTACGATTTCATAAACGACGAAGAGCTCAAGCAGCGTGTACACGCCCTGCTCACCTCCCCGGAAGCAGAGAGAGCTTTCGAAGCGCTAACAAAAGCAAGAACGGAGATACTTCACTCCATAAATGACGGCTACTACACGATTGACCCTCTCTACTGGTTCAAGCTGAATACTGAGAAGATTACACGCCTGGCAGAGGCGCAGAGTATCATATTCACTTCACTGAAAGAGAAGAGCGGCGAGACGATGGAAGAGCAGATGTTCATAGCCCTCGCTTCGGCGGCTCTATGGGTAATAACACTGATTCTGGCAACCCTCGGATACATAGTGAGCAGGGAGATCACACAGAACATCAAGAATCTAGAGGCGATTCTGCAGAGTGCGGCCGAATCCACAAGCAAGCAGATCAATATCAACCTCGATACGGCAGAAGGAACGGCCAAGGCCTACTCGCTTCTTCAGACGATCATAGAAGAGGCAAGGCATGAGCAGCAGCGTGCCGAAGAGGCGAGCGAAGCGAAGAGTCTCTTCCTCGCGAACATGAGTCACGAGATCAGGACCCCGTTAAACGGTATCGTCGGCTTTACGGAGCTTCTAAAAAATACGGAACTCAAAGGTGAGCAGAAGGAGTTCGTAAGCATCATAGAGAAGAGCTCCGAAAACCTGCTCGAGATCATCAACAATATTCTAGACCTATCGAAGATAGAGAGCAACAAAGTCGAGATAGAAAACATTGTATTCAACCCGATAGAAGAGTTTGAGAGCGCGGTCGAAATCTACGCCGTCAAAGCTGCCGAGAAGAGTGTCAACCTGGCATGCTTCATAGACCCAAGGCTCAACCAGCCCATCAAGGGTGATCCTACCAAGATCAAAGAGATCCTGATAAACCTTCTTAGCAACGCCGTCAAGTTCACCAACCAGGGCGGAGCGATCAATGTCGAAATCAGAAAAGTCCATGCCGAAGATCCCGACAGGTGTGCCATCAGCTTCAGTGTCGAAGATACCGGTATAGGAATCTCTCCAGACAAAAAAGCGCACATCTTCGAAGCCTTTTCACAGGCCGATACAAGTGTTACGAGAAAATTCGGCGGAACGGGCCTCGGACTCACGATATCGGCCAGATATGCCGAATTGATGGGCGGGCATCTCCAGCTAGAGAGCGAACTGGGCAAAGGCACCAGGTTCTATTTCACCCTGGAGTTCGATGAGCTTCCGCAGATGAACGAAGATATGTACAACAGATTCAGCAACGTTTCAGTCGCAATGTACAGATCCGCCGGCATGCATAAGAAGCAGGACGACTACATAAAAGAGTATCTCGACTACTTCGGTGCCACACTGATCCCTTTCGGGTCCCCGGAGGAGTTGATAAAACTCGCCACGGAGAAGAAGGTCCAGTCAGCCCTTATCGATAGCGACTACGCTTCGGACAGTGACCTCAGAAAGATGGGTAAAACTCCCCTCCACTGCAACGTCATAATCAAGTCGACACAGCAGAAGCGAATAGAGAATCTGAAGCTCCACTGCGAAAAGATTCTCTACGAACCGATAAACGCCACAAAGATGGTTTCGGTACTCAAAGCGGCTACTTCAGGCGTAGTCAAAGAGATGCGCCGGCCGATGCTCGAACTCGAGCATATCGGCTTCAAGGCCAAAGCGCTGGTGGCGGAAGACAATACGATAAACCAGAAGCTGATCAAAAGAACCCTCGAGGATCTGGGGCTTGAGGTCGAGCTCGCCGACAACGGACTAGAAGCGTTCGAAAAACGCAGAAGCGGAGACTACGACATCATCTTCATGGATATATCCATGCCTGTCATGGACGGTGTAGAGGCGACACACGAGATCCTCGACTACGAAGAGGATGAAAACGTTCCGCATGTGCCTATAGTCGCTTTGACAGCCAACGCGCTCAAGGGCGATAGGGAGAGATTCCTGGCCGAAGGACTCGACGAGTATACTACCAAGCCGCTGATCAGGGAGGAGATCGTTTCGATTCTGAAGAAATTTCTCTCGGGCAAAATGAACACCGGAGAGACGAAAGAGGGGCTTTCTGCGGAGAGTGAGGAGAAAGAGATCAACTTCGAAACTTCTGCCCAACCGGTCGAAAGTGCGGCAGAGAAACCGGCGGAAAACCAGGCTGGAAGCGAAGAGGCGGAACAGAAAGCGAGAGAGAGGATCCTGGTTCTGAAAAAGAGCCCTCTCGAGAGTAAGATTTTCGCAAATATGCTTCACGAACTTGGATTCAAGGTCGATATTGCAAATGACGCAAAAGAGCTTATAGGCATGATAGATGAAGAGACCGGTTTGGTTTTTGTAGACAAAGAGAGAGAGGGCCTTGCGCTGTCCGCTCTGCGTGAAAATCTGAAGTTAAACGCGCCGCACGCCGCTATAGTCCTGATGACAGATCCGACAAGTGAGGTCACTACGGAAGAGAGAGAGCTGAGCGACGAAGTTATTGTCAACCTGGTAAACAGGGATCTTATAAGATTGATTGTGGAAAAATTTATTAAGAACGAAGGATAATTTGATGAAAGCACTGAAAGTTCTGGTTGTCGATGACGATATGATAAACAGGAAGCTGATGGCGGCCATGCTGAAAAAGAGTCCCATGATCGGCGAGCTTGTTGAAGCATCAGACGGCCAGGAAGCCATTACACTGCTTCGCGACCTAAACGATATAGATCTCGTCCTGCTCGATATAATAATGCCGATAATGGACGGGATCGCAGTCTTGCAGATCATGAATTCGGACCCGGCTCTGCAGAATATTCCCGTCATCGTTCTTACTACAGACGAAACGAAAAAGACGGAGGCTCTCAACAGCGGTGCCAACGACTTCATCGCAAAGCCGGTCAGAGAGCATGAGATTATGGGAAAAATAGAACGCCTCTCCACGCTTTGAGAAGGCGCCCTTCTTTTACCTCTTCAGCAGTAGCGCCTCTTTCAGAACCTCTTCCACTCCCTTAACCGGTACGATCTCGAGAGCATCCTTTACCACATCCGGAATATCGTCAAGATCCCGTCTGAAGTTTTTCTCCGGTATCAGAACCTTTTTTATCTTAGCCTTGTATGCCGCTATGAGCTTCTCCTTCAATCCGCCTATAGGAAGTACTCTCCCGGTCAGCGTCAACTCTCCGGTCATCGCCACATCCGCACGCACCTTGTATTCGCCCAGAATGGACGCTATGGCTGTAGCCATCGTAATACCTGCACTTGGCCCGTCTTTCGGCGTCGCGCCTTCCGGAATATGGATATGCAGATCGTATCGCTTGTAGACTTCGCTGGCTTCAGGCTTCACCCCGCTCTCTATCTCTTTTGCGCTTTTTGGAATTATGCGTTCATCTATGGGAAGCTTTCCCTGGTCTATCAGGGTCTTGACAACACTCAGGGCGATTCTGGCGGACTCCTTCATAACCTCTCCGAGGCTTCCCGTAAGCTGCAGCGCCCCTTTCCCTTTTATCTTTATCGTCTCTATCTTGAGAACGTCTCCTCCGACGGCGGTCCAGGCGAGGCCGTTTACAACCCCTACGGTAGGTTCCGTATCCGCGACATCGATTTCGAAAAGAGGTTTGTCGAGGAACTCCGAAAGGTTTTTCAGCGTCACCGAAACCTTCCCGATATCCGGGTTTGAAAGAATCTCCTTCGCCGCTTTTCGGACAATATCCGCGATGCGTCTGCGAAGATTTCTTACACCCGCCTCTCTCGTATAGTTCTCTATGACAGCCTCCAGAGCCGCCTTGGTAATGGAAAACTCACTCTTTTTGAGGGCATGTTTTCTAAGCTCCTGCGGAATCAGGTACCTCTTGGCGATCTCATACTTCTCCTGCGGCGTGTAGCTGCTCAGGAAGATGAACTCCATGCGGTCGCGCAGAGGCCCCGGAATAGCCCCGACATCGTTTGCCGTTGCGATAAATATCACCTGGCTCAAGTCGATATTGAAGTTGAGGTAGTAGTCCCTGAACGCACTGTTCTGCTCCGGGTCGAGTATCTCCAGAAGTACGGAGGTCGGGTCGCCTCTCATGCTGCGGCCGACCTTGTCTATCTCGTCCAGCACCATCACCGGGTTCATCTCCTGGGCATCTATCAGACCCTGGACTATACGACCCGGCATGGCGCCGATATAGGTTCGCCTGTGTCCGCGCAGCTCGTTGACATCCTCAAGTCCGCCGAGTGCGATTCGTACCAGTTTTCTCTTCAGGGCTTTCGATATGGAGTTGGCCAGAGATGTCTTGCCTACGCCGGGAGGTCCGGCAAAGCAGAGAATCGCCCCTTTTATCTCCTTGTCTTTGATACCCCTCAGTTCAGCCAGTTCCCTTACCGAAAAGTACTCAACAATCCTCTCTTTGGGCTTTTTCAGGGAGTAGTGATCTTTGTCCAGCTGCCTTTGGACATCTTCTACACTCAGATGCTTCTTCGCAACCTTTCCGAACGGAATCTCCAGTACCCAGTCTAGATAGCTCTGTATCAAATTCGCATCCGCGGAATCAGGGTGCATACGGGCGAATCTGTCGATCTGCTTCTTCACCTCTTTATACGCATCTTCGTTCATATAGGGCTTTTTGGCTTCGAGCTTTTTGTAATACTCCTCTATCTCCTCTTCACGCTGGGTATCGGTACCGAGCTCCTGCTGTATCTGTTTAAGCTGCTCTTTCAGGAAATACTCTTTGTTCACCTGCTCTATACGGTTGTGGACCTTGGAGCGGATCTCTTTTTGGAGTTTGCCTGCCTCGATCTCTTCACTGATTATATCTATCAACAGAAGAAGTCTCTGCTCAACATCCTCCTCTATGAAGAGTTCGTATGCTTCCGGCTTTTTTATTCTGATGGTGCTCGAAATAAGGTCCGCGATTCGATTCGGCTCATGATTCTCTTCGATCGTTCTTATCAGGTCGGGAGGAAACTGGTTGGAGACCGTCGAGAGGGTTCGCAGCTTTTCGCGCAGAACCTCCATAAGCGCCTCTATTTTCATTTCGTTGTATGGTTTCGAACTGATAATATCCACTTTCGCTACGAGCGGAGAGGATGAGACCTCTTCCACGATACGGCCGCGAGCCAACCCCTGGAAAAGCACTTTTATGCGGCCGTCCGGCAGGGTGACCTTCCTCATTATGGAGCCTACGACCCCGGCATTGTAGATCGCGTCAAAAGTGCGTTCCCCCTCATGATTGGGCTTTGTCGGGCAGACCAATACCAAAGAGTTGGTCTCGACCGCTTCTACAGCCGCCTGAACGTTCTTTTCGTCATTCAGAAAGATCGGTGAAATCATAAAAGGGTAGAGAAAAAGATCATCCTCCACTATCACCGGGATATCGGCCGGGAATGCACCATAGTCGCTAAGCTGCATATAACCTCCAAAATTTTAAAATTTTCTTAAATATAGTGATTTTTTCCTATTTTGTCAAGAGTATGGATCTGCCATGAAGAGTGTTCGCAAAAAGCACAGCGGTTTCACGCTACTCGAAGAGACGGCCGAGCCAGCTCTTCGACGGGGGCACCATATTCTCCTTTTCTATCCAGCTGGCGGCGTTGCGGTCACGGTAGATGCGTGCGGCTTTCGGCTTGTCACGCCTTTCGTATAAAGAGGCTATCTTTTCGTTCATCAAATATCTGGTCATCTCCAGACGCACCTCTATAGTCTCAACCATCGGCCTGAACTCACTCTCCGGAAAGTTACGGATATACCTTTTCGCCTTCTGCAGCGTCTGCTCGATGAGCTCCTGGTTTCTCTGTGGAGACTTCAGCCCGAAAAATGAAGCCTTGATCTTCATAAACTCGACAAAATCGCGGTTCTTGGAGGTTCCGTACCTCTTCAGATACTCGTCGAGATAGAAGTTGGCCAGCAAATACTCCTCACCGTCCATATGCGCCTGTACTAAAATCAGCATCGCCTCGGGTATCAGCGGGGAACCGACGTGTTCACTCTCCAGAGAGGTAAAGTAGTCATCGGCCTTTTCTAGATTGCCGGCGGCAACACTCCGCATCATCTTCTGATACCAGTAGAGTGCCGGTTTTTCATACTCCTGTTCGCTCTTCGTGCTGCATCCTCCGATAAGAAGAACGGAAAAAATTATGAGTACTGTCTTAAGAGCGATATGATACATTCAGGACCTTTTTGATAAACTTTTACAGATTCTAACCGATATTTTATTACTTACCCATTAAAGGCTGCCTTCCCGGCACCGACAAAGGACGCGCTCCAATGGATTTCAAAGCAGTCATCCCGATTTTGGGATTCGAGTCTTGCAGCGAGGTTACACTCGAGCAGGTAGACGATAATATCTACAGGCTTTACGACAAAAGCGGAAAGAGCACTCCCTCTTTCACGTTGATCAGACCGTCGCTGCTCAGAGACGACTACATCTTCGATCTTCCCGATAGCGCGGTGGAGCGCCTGGAGGTCGAAAGAGCGGAGCAGGTAGAAGTTCTTAATATCATGATAATAGATACTCCGCTGGAGAACTCCCGTGTAAACTTCCTCGCACCGCTGCTTTTCAACAGGGAGAAGAGGCTGATGGGACAGATAGTACTAGATAACCGGAAATACCCGGATTTCGAGATAGCCGCACCGCTGAAAAACTTTATGGACAAAGAAGAGGACGCTTCATGAAGATAACGATAATAGGTCCCGGGAAAATGGCGCTTGCGCTGGCCAAAGGTCTCGAGGAGGAGCATGAGCTGACGATTGTCGGAAGAGACGGTGAGAGGCTGCTGCAGTTTACAAACCTGCTTTCGAAACACGCCAGGACGGCGCTTCTGGAAAAGTACGAGATCGACGGGCAGATCGTAGTCCTGTGCGTAAAACCGCACTCCCTTAAAGAGGTTGCGGCATCGCTCAAAGGGAAGGCCGACACCCTCTACTCCATACTGGCGGGGACGCAGATCAGGGAGCTGAAAAGATCGATAAAGGCAGAAAGCTACGTAAGGGCCATGCCGAACCTTGCCGCAGCCTATCGAACGTCGATGACCGCTTTGACCGGTGATAGCGCAAAGAGGGGTGAAGCCGAAGATCTGTTCCGCTCCATCGGCGAGACTCTCTGGGTCGACAGCGAGAAAGAGCTCGATATAGCGACCGCCATAGCGGGAAGCGGGCCGGCATTTCTCTCTCTCGTCGCTGAGTCTCTGGCCGACGGAGGGGTGAAGGAGGGGCTGAAACGCAAAGATGCGGCAAAATTGGTAGAGGGCCTTTTCAAGGGCTTCTCCACTCTGATCGCCCATAGCCATCCCGCTCTGATAAAAGATGAGGTGATGAGTCCGGGCGGAACTACGGCGGCCGGATATGCGGCCCTGGAGAGCGGCAGAGCCCGAGACGCCTTCATCAAAGCCGTCTCGGGGGCATATGGAGTCACGAAGAGCGACCGGCAGGAGTGAGCATAAGATTGGGGCGGGTAGTTCCATGCAGCAGCTGTACGGAGTCGGCAAAACCAGTTGATGAAAAGTTTACGCTACCGGGCAGTGCCCGGTTTTGCACTCCTCTTCACACCCTCTTTAAACGGAGGAAACATCGCCTTGCGTCACTCTCTTTAAGGAGTAGAGAATGAAACTGTTTGGTATATTTGCAATCTGCATAACTCTGTTGACGAGTGCCGTATGGGGAGCAACGCTCACGGACGACTTTGAAACATCGAAAAACGGATGGACCGATACAGGCACATCTCTTGTCACCTACGGCGACCCGGTGAATTCGCAAGTCCTTAGAATAGACAGAGAGAGACAGTGGAAGAGCAAAACATATGAGTTAAACTCCAGCAATGCCAACAAAAGGGTCTATATAATATTAGACCTATGGGCTGTCGGAGGATGGGAGAGCAGCGGAGGGGCGATAGACTACATTTACATCTCCGCCAACGGGTCACCGCTTGTCGACGGGGAGGTCTTCCCCGGTGCCGACGGAAGTACGGAATATCTCTACAACCGTTACTGGTTCATTTCCACAACGGACGATAACGGAGATTTGACTCTCGAAATCATGTATGACGTTTCAGCACCCCTGGATGAAAAACTCCTGCTTGATAATATAACAGTCACCACGGAGATTGTTATCGATGCGGCCGACGACAGCTTCACCACCACACCGGACAACCCCCTTACGGACAATCTCCTTGCAAACGACATCGGGTCGAACATAACGGTAACTTCCCACACAGATCCCTCCAACGGAACTGTGGAGATACTCTCCGACGGAAACTTCACATACACGCCGAATGCCGGCTTCATAGGTACGGACAGCTTCACATATACGATAACCGACGACAATAACTTATCCGATACGGCAACCGTAACAATAGAGGTTCAAACCATCTTCACATCCGGCGTCGAACTCCCATTTTATATCGTCAACCCGCCAGCTTCACGCAACCTCGTCGGAGACTACAAGATTGCCGGAAATACGGTTTTGTGCCTTACCGAAAAGACGGAAGGGTATGGGGGAACGTGCCATGGCGACACCGACTACCAGGACATTACAAGCAATATGCGTGTGGCCAAATACCTCGATATCGACACCGACGGCTCCACCTGGAACTCAACCTCCTCATATGTGATGATTCCAGACTCATATAACGCTTCAACAGGTATCATATGGGCCGGGCTCTTCTGGCAGGGGCGTATCAGTGTAGATAAAGACTATCCGATCCATTACGCGGTGGAGAACGGTTCAGGGTATGACTTCGTAGAGGTAGGAGAGGGGACGACTATAGACCTGGACCATTTCGATATAACCGCTACCGGTGCAACAGATATAAAACTGGATATCAACGGCAGAGGCTACAACGATGTAAAAGCCAATACTTTTCATGTATATACCAGCGGTAACGGAGATACATACAGTGCATATGCTGATGTAACATCTCTCTTTTCAGGGGATGCCATAACTCCCGGTAAAAACACCTTCACGGTCGCAAACCTGACTACGATGGAGGGAAGGGAGATATCACCCGGTGCCTTCGGGGGATGGTCACTGGTGATAATATACGCCGAAGACTACAAAAAAGGGACCCCGAAAAACATATCCATCTACAACGGCTTCATATCTATAGGGCTAAACAACGACCCTATAGAGATAAGCGGCTTCAGGCTCCCGGAAACAGGAAAGATCTCCGCCCAGCTATCGGTCTTCTCCGGAGAGGGGGAGTATAGATACGGCCGAACACCGGACAACAACTCAGAAGACTGGATGAAGATAAGCGACGCCATAGACGGCGAGTATCAATATATGCCTGGGCTGGAGGAGGGAACCTTCGTAGGTAACAGGGACAATATGTTCGATGCGAGGCTCGACAATATTCTGAGAGACGACATTGTAAACGGTGTAGACAACAACCTCAGTATAAACAATGTCGGGGTCGATGTAGATAATTACGACATTTCCGAACTTATGGAGGGCTATAGAGACATCAACCCCTACATAAATGCCGTCTATATAAAGATGTACAGTAATAACGACTATATCACACCGAGCATGATGGCCTTCTCCGCCGAACTCTACAAACCGGCCGTATGCTACGACTATACGTTCGATATAGACGGATACGTTCTAGACAGCGCAACCAATGATGTAAACACAACCCTCCACCTGCAGGCACCGGGCAAGCCGCTAAGAACCCACCTGCTCATCAGAAGTCTGGAGGGCGATTTCCCGCTTGAAAATGCGGAGTTTACCGCTTCCGTTAAAGACAAGTCTATGCTGACATACAAGCGCGACAGTGTAAAAATAGCGCCGAACAACATAAACGAATATGAACCTGCCGGCGACCTTGTCCACTATGAAAGCGACGCCGGTTTCAGTCTCTACTTCGGTAACGATGCGACTTCAGAGCACGGCGGTACTCTCAACTCCAACGAGAGCCACTACATACTCTTCGACTACGACACCAACGACTCCCAGCCGAGACTGGAGACATCTTTCATCTTCGACGTCAACTTCACCGTAGACTATGGAAGCGGTCCGGTAACGATATACAGGGAGCTCAACGAGGGGAGCAGGTGCCCAACCTCTACGCTTTACGCACCCGAGTGGGGAGTCTTCAACATAATAAGCGACCCGGAACAGCCAGGTACCTACAACCTTGCAACGCAAGTCTCGGGAAGGCCGTTTAACGTTTTCGGGGTATTCTACGATACGGATCTCGAGACAACGAAGAGCATAAAGACCGATATCGAGGTGGAGCTTATAAACGTCAACTTCTTCAAAAGTGACACGAACGCTTCATGCTACAACCCCGACTCAAATATATCGAATCCCGTCTTCGCCAGATTCGAAGACAGTGCATTTACGGACGCCATATCCCACAACATACTGCTGGCGATGAGAAACAGCGCTTTCAGAATATGGTACCTCGAGGACAACGAAAGCACTCTTGTCAAGAACGAGTGCGGAAGCAGAACCGACGAAACATGCTATAAAAATCTCTACGATGAGAAATTCGCCTCTTTCGATACTCTCTGCAAGCAGGAGTGCGACGGGAACCAGGCCCCGGGCACATGCTACCGGTGCCTTAGAAAGAACTACGGCAAACCTATATGCTCGAGAGACAACTTCTCCATCAGGCCGGAGAGCTACAGGATAACCGTTTACGACGACAACAACTCCCTCTCCGCTACAAGGTCTTTTGTAACTGAGAACAACTCCACGCTGAGGGTTCCGTTGGCGGCGGACTACAACTATTCGGTAGACTATATCGCTACCCGATATGGAAGCGATAGTGCCGCCGACCGATACGTACAGGGATTTGCGGAACTCTTCCCGGCCGGACCCGTTCAGGAGAACTCTACCAATGTGGGGATCGTAAGCAGCTTTCCCGCCTCACTCAACTGCAACAACGACGACAACAGGACATACAGACTCATATTCTGGAACGGCTCCGGCAGCAACAGGGTCACCCACAACAATGTCGGGGATTACAGATTCGTACTGAGAGATTCGGAGTGGACCAGGGTGGACAATCCGGGCAGATGGGGGCAGGACTGTATCCCGTTCGGCAATGACGGCTATACAGCCGTACCGCAGGAGGGGACAGTAGGGTGTATCATATCCTCCAATTTCGATCAGAACCATACAGACATAAATATCTCATTCAGGCCTTACTCTTTCGATATAAGCGGGATTTCTGTAACCGCCCCGAACGACAGTTTCATATATATGAACGATGTGAGAGAGGACTACAACATGTCCATAAGATTCAGCGGCCCGGTATTAGCCAGGGGAAGAAACGGTGCGATTCTGACCAACTTCTCCGCCCAGTGCTACTCTCAAGATATCGACCTGACCTTCGAAAGAGCGATGAATCCCGCGGAGAATACGCTGAGCGAACCGGCGCTTCTAAGATATTACGATATCAACTCGACCGAAACCAACACGACCGATAACAAAGATATCGACACTATAGCGGCCTCACGCTTCAAAAACGGCGCTTCCTTTGCCGATCTTGCCTTAAACATCGACAGAAACAGCTCCGTCAGAGTAGAGCCGATGAGAATAGATATACAAGAGATAAACGTAACCTGTTCGAATGCAGCGTCGTGCGTAAACTTTGCAGAGTTGAAAAACAACCACGACCCGGAAGGCAACCTGAGCGTCACATTCGGCAGATACATCTATTACGGACGGCTCCATGCACCAGACTACAGGACGCAAGAGAGCGAATTCGAAACACCTATCTACGCAGAGGTCTATTGCGATCCCATTGAAGTTGACTGCGGAAGCTTCGGCATTACCGCACTGAATGGATGGAGGGAGAGCGTAGACGATGTAAACTGGTGGATAAACCCTCTCCATACCGGAAATGACGGCAATGTAACGGCACTGGAAGCCAGGATAAGATTCAGCATACCCGATACGACTGTAATGATCAACGATTTATCTCAGAACGACCCCTACGAACATATCATATCGAACGGAAGGTATTCACCGAAAATCGCATATACAGGAGAGAGCAGGCCCCATAAAACAAGAGTTATCGTAACCACGGAGCCGTGGCTTAGATATCACAGGTTTTTTACGGACGGAAGGGTATACTACGATGTGACTTTCGAAGGTGTGGCGGGCCAATGGGCCGGCATAGGCGTACTCGGTAAAACGGTGGAGACAAACGCCAGCAAGAGCACGAACAGAAGGATAGAGTGGTGAGAAGGGCATTCTCGATGATAGAGCTTATCGTATCTATCGTCGTTATCGGTATAGCGTTCATGAGCATACCGCTGATTCTGGCGGAGACTTCCAGAAACGTAGAGACCTCTTTCAGACAGGAGGCGGTTATGGCTGGGCTGACGCAGGTCGTCAACATTCTCAGCTACAGGTGGGATGAGCAGGAGACAAACGAGACCATAAACGGCGGTTACGCCAAGATTCTCGATACCGACGGTGATGTAAATCTTTCGTGCCGGGATTTTACCGACGGCAGACGGAGAGTCGGTAATTTCAAAGGGACATACAGAAGAAAGTGCTACAACACCCAGAGATCAGCCACCCCCCCGGGCCAACTCGGAAGCGACGGCGGCGACCTGGACGATATCGACGACCTGATGGGTAGCGGACAGGCCCTCATAGCGCAGAGTGCAACCGGGGGCAAAACCGACTACAAAAGATCCTACACATCGGATATAAACGTCACCTATATAAGCGATGATTTCGACTACACCCTTAAAACGCTAAGCGGTACTATCAGCACCTCGCCGGCAACCGTTTCCACCAACATTAAGATGGTGCAGTCTACGGTCATCTCCGATAACGGGGAGAGGGTCGTCCTCAGGGCCTTCAGCACCAATATAGGGGAGATAAAATACTACTACCGGAACGTGGAGCCGTGATGAGATATCTGAGAAGAGCTTTTACGCTTGTCGAGCTGACCTTCGTGATACTGGTCTTCGGCATTGTCGCAGCCATCGGATCCGAGATATATGCGAAGATATATGAAAACTACCTGATCACAAGGTCGATCAACTCCCTGCAGACAAAGACGGAGATCGCTTTGGAGCAGATAGCCAAGAGGCTGCAGTACCGCATAAAGTCTTCGGCCATCGGGGTGACGTCGGATCTTGACGACTTCATAACAACCGCCGACCCCAGACTCGACGAGAGCTACACAATTCTGGAGTGGATAGGCTATGACGAAACAGGCTTAAGAGGTGAATACGACGACACGACCCTCAACTATTTCCAACCGATATGGAGCGGGTTTATAGATGTGGACAACTCCACCCAGACCGTCATATCCACACCGGGCAGCCGTCTGCTCTCCGAGTGGAATCTCATAGATACTCTTTCACACGACAGCGCAAATATCGGAGATGCCGCGATAATCTTCCCGGAGACGGGGGGTGACTTCAACATAAGCAGATTCGGATGGTACGGAAACGACAGCGACTATGTGTTCAATATAAACATAACGTCCGATACCGCATTTGAGATATCGGACCCTACCAGACCGACGGATATATATGAGCGCTACAAACTCGTCTGGACGGCATTCGCGATCGCTCCCGACCCCCTGGATTGTCAAAACAACTGTGATCTTGTTCTATACTGGAACTACCAGCCGTGGAAGGGCGAACGGTTTGACACTGCTCAAAATGTATTCAAAAACCTGCTGCTCCAAAATGTAACGACATTCAAATTCAAGCAGGACGGAGACGTCATGCGCATAAAACTCTGCGCAGGCGAGAAGATAATAGATAACAACATCTCTGTCTGCAAAGAGAAGGTGGTGTTTTGATGAGAAACGGATTTACCCTGCTTTCCGCAATTTTTCTTATGGTCCTGATAGCCATCCTCATGATGCTCGCCTTCTCGCTCTCTTCCCAGACGACGAAACAGACAAGCGACCTCTACCTCAGAGAGCAGGCGCAGCTGCTTGCAAAGAGCTCTACCGAGCTGGCTCTGCTTGCGATATCGGGACACGACAACAGTAAAGACTGCATCGAGCAGATCAATCTTCAATATCCTCACGGAGGTACGGTATTCGACATCAATATGTCACTCTTCTATTTCGGAAACAATCTGCCGTGCAGTCCAAACCGCATCCTGGACAATGCGGTTGCAACCGCCGAATCGAACGGGACCGTTCTGATAGATACGATTGTGACCTACCGTGACATCGATACCAATGAAACGGTCAGATACCACCGCCGCACCATACAAAAGCCTTAACCCAAATCTCGAACTGGAAATAGAAGAACTCATTAACTGACCTTACGCAAAATTTGTCAGCCCCGGGATTTGAGCGGAAAAATATCGTTCAAAAAACTGCGCTTGCCCGTCAGGGCGCCGAAGGCATCAGCGGTTTTTAGGGGTGCCCTATAGATATTTTGCGGCGTCCCGCAGGGCAAATCCCGCTCGGCGTGCAGATTTTGCGCAAGGTCAGTCATTACGATCATTACAGCTATGCACTTCCTAGAAAACCGTCGACGCACCTGACGGGTACGCCTCAAATTTTTCCGAAACCGCCTGACTATAAGCATCGCAACGATTTCAAACTATTCTATTTCGAGATTTGGGCTTAAGCCGTTGTTTGATACAATGTTGCCGAACACACTATATAAAGGAGTTATACGATGAACATAAGCATCGTAGGTCGCCATTTCGAGCTGACCGATGCCATCAAAGACCATATAGAGAACGCTATCGACGGTCTGAAAAAGTACAATCTCGACATTATATCCACACGTGTCGTAGTAGACGCGGATGAAAAGAACGGAAAGAAAGGCTACAGTGTCGAATTCGTCATCCATATGGCGAACAAAAACACCGTTGTGATCCGCCAGAAGGACAAAGATGTCTATGCGGCCGTGGATCTCGCGATCGACCGTGCGCAGAAGGTGCTCAGACGCCATCACGACAAGGTGACCGAGCACAAATCCGTCCGACCCGACGAGCTTGCGGCCGCACATGAGGCGGAGATCGCAGCCGCGCTTGCTGACGACTCCGACGAGATCGTACCTATGGAGCTCGACCTCTACAAGCCGCTCGAGATTGAAGAGGCCCTTACGCTTCTCAAAGAGTCTCCCGAGAAACAGTTTATGGTATTCAACGACATCGACGGCCGAATGCGCGTACTCTACAGACGCGGTGACGGCCGTTTCGGACTCTATTGATTCCAATCGGAGAGGCCGAGCCTCTCCGCCGCCGCCTCTTTCGCCATCTCCACTATCTCTTCATCTTCAGCCATATCAAGCCACTTGAACTCTCTCCCGCTCTGAATCTTACCGCCCAGGATATCTCCCGACTTCCTGAACTTAAGATCGAGTTTCGCTATCTCGAAACCGCTCTTTGTCTTTACGAAGGCCTTCAGCCTCTCGTTTCCGGTATCGTTCGTAAAGAGAAAGCAGTAGCTCTTTAGACCGGTCCTTCCCACGCGTCCCCTGAGCTGGTGCAGAGTCGCAAGTCCCATCCTCTCCGCTCCGGCTATTACGATAGTAGATAGTCTAGGCAGAGATATACCCACCTCAATGACAGTCGTAGTGAGCAGAATGTTTCCCTTTTGGGCAAACTCCTGCAGAACCTCCTCTTTCTGTCTGTCTTTCCCGTGGGTCACATAGACTCCGTCGAAGCTCCTTCTCCAGAACTCTTCACTCTCCTCCAAAGAGAGATACCCTATATGCTCACTCTCTTCGACGAGCGGGTAGACCACCAGAACCTGCCTCTTTTGCGAAATCTCTTTGGCGATGTGATCTTTCAGTTTCGCAAAATCTCTCCTGCCGACTATCTGCGTCGTAACATCCTTGACAAACGGCGCCGACTCCATGATCGATATATCTATAAGCGCAGAATCGAGCATAGCCTGGGTTCTGGGAATAGGTGTGGCGGAAAACTGCAGGAAGTGGGGTTTGGCCCCGCTGCCGGAGTGCATCTTTTCCAGTATATTTCTCTGTTCCGTACCGAAACGGTGCTGCTCATCCACCATGACAAGCTGCGCTTCGGGGAGGTCACGGTAGAGGAGTGCATGTGTTCCTATGATGAAGTTGGCATCCCCGATCTCTCCGATTTCACCCCCCTGTGTAACGAGGGCGATATTCATATACTCCGGCAGCCACCTCTTCGCCTCCTCGTAGAGCTGCCTCGCAAGTATCGAAGTGGGCGCCATCAGGATAGAGAGGTCGGGATAGGCCGTCATCGCCGCGGCGAGAATCACCATCGTCTTTCCCGATCCGACATCCCCTACCACCATCCGCCTGGCGGCCAGAGCGCTGTTTAAATCGGCTTTTATATCCGCTATGGCGCGTTTCTGGCTCTCCGTAAGCTCGAACGGAAGCCTTTGCAAAAATGGCTCGATGCTCCCGGCGAGCCTCTTTTTGGCTTCGAACCTGATTCGCCTGCCCATCATTCTCGAAAAGTAGTCCAACGCCTCCGCAAACTTGAGTGCCTCCACGGTTCTGGGCCCCACTCCGCCATGCTTCAGATAGAGTTCATACCACTTTCCGTCCGGCCTGTGCGCCCTTACAATAAGCTCCGCCCTGACCCTGTCCAGCCCCTCTTCCATAAGGGTCTCCACCGTCACGGCTCTCTCCACCAGGCCCCTGTGCAGATCGCTCCTGAGGCCGCCTCTATACTTCGGAACGATCTCTCCGGTTCTCTTGACGATTTTGGGATTGACCATCTGCAGCCTTGAGCCGAATCTCTCTATTTTTCCCTGCAGAAAGTGTCTCATTCCCGGTTTGAAGAGGGCGTTGTGGTACTGTTTGGGGTGGAAAACGGTTATCTCTACGGTGCGGTCGCAGATAGGTGTCCTGACTGTCGCCTGAAGCCTCTTCGGAGGCCTCGATACCGAAAGAATCTCCGCCTCTATTGTATTGATCTGCGAAATCTTCACCTCTTTGGATAGGCGTGTATCGCTGTAGGAGACGGGAATGTTTACAGCCAGTTCGAGCAGTGAGGAGAATCCGGCTTTTGCCGGAATCTCACTTTTTCTCATCTGCGATGATGGCGAAAGAGAGTTTCAAAATCTCCGGGTGGGAGGCTATGAAACTGTTGAGATCTTCGAGTTTGAGCGCCTCTATGAGCTCAAGCTGCTTTTTGGAGTAGCCCAGTCCGAGCCCTTTGTAGTATTCGTTGAACGCCCTGCCGAGTCTTTGGGAGAGTGTTTCGTTTCTAAGCGGCTCCGAGCCGAGCAGGAACATCTTGGCATCCTCGAGCTCTTTGGCGGTAGCCCCCTTTTTTACAAAGTCGCCGATCACCTGCTTCACGATTTTGAGAGCCTCATCCCGGCTCTCCAGCTTTGTCTGAAGGTATCCGCTGAAGTAGCTGCTGCTCCTGTTGAGTACGATGCGGCCGTATGCGGAGTATGCCAACCCCCTCTTGACCCTCACCTCCTCCATCAGCCTGCTGCCGAAACCGCTGCTTCCGAGGATGAAAGCTGCTACCTTTGCCTTGTAGCTCTGAGGGTCGTCCACCCTCATATCGAACGGCGCCCCGAAATAGATGTAAGCCTGGTCGGTAGCCCTCTTTTCCATCTCCGTTTTGGCCGCACCGCTTGCGCTGAAGTAGGGAAGCGGCTCCGACCTGCCCGCCGGAAGTGTCTGCAGAGCCCGTTTTGCATACTCCTTCGCCTCCTTCAGGCTCATGGCCCCGCCGATGACCACGATTGCACGGCGCAGAACAAGGTGCTCTTTCAAAAACTTCTCCACCTCCGGGAGCTTCAGAGATTCTATATCTTTCACAGTACCGTCCGCCGGCCTGGCCAGCGGTGTACCCTCGAAAAGGAGCTTTTTCAGAAGTAGACTCGCCTGGTAGTCGTAGTCGCTCTCCTTGCGCATCAGTGAGCCTATGGTTGTAGCCTGAACCTTTTTGAAACTCTCCGGCGTCAGATTCGGATCTTCGAGCAGGGAGGAGAAGAGCTCTACACCTTTGCCGAACTCCTCTTTGAGGCTTCCCAGCTCGAAAACGAAGGTCTCCGTACCCGTATGGGCGCTCAGGTTTATCGCCCTCTCTTCGAGCGCTTTTGCAAAGCCGGTGCTTCCGAGGCTTTTGGTCCCCTCGTTCATCATTCTGGCGGAAAATTTGGCGAGACCGGCGTGACCGTCATCGGCGAGAGAGCCGCTGTAGCGGAAAACGACCTGCATGGAGGCGATGGGAAGGATTCTCTCCTCCTCGAATATAAGCGGCACCTCTACACCGTTGATCTCTACCTTGTCCAGTATCGCACTCATTAAAACTCCTTGAAAAACCGATAGAAAAAAGAGAATCCCGGTAAATATTTTCATAAATTCACACCCTGTTCACTGCTCTTGTATGCAGCCGTTTGCGGACAGCCGCGCGGTCAAAAAGTCTCCAGTATCTCATACGCGGTGTTGCGTTTCGCAGGCTTTTCACCGATGTCCCTGATAAGACGGATCATCTCCTCCTGGTTCATCCGGTTGGCCGCTCCCGCCGCTTTTACGACATTCTCTTCCATCATCGTACTACCCAGATCGTTGGCCCCGTACATCAGTGCCATCTGGCCTATGTAGCTGCCTTGTGTAACCCATGAGCTCTGTATGTTTTTTACATTGTCCAGGAAGAGGCGGCTGACCGCGAGCAGGCGCAGGTAGCGGTTGGGGCTCGTTTTGTATTTGACTATCCCTTCGCGCTGCAGTTTCGTATTGTATGGTTGGAAGCTCCACATTATGAATGCCCTGAAGCCGCCGGTCTCATCCTGAAGGTCTCTGACATGCTGCCAGTGTTCGACTATCTCTTCATCGCTTTCTACCGTTCCGAACATCATAGTCGCCGTCGATTTTATCCCGTTTTTATGTGCCAGCCTGTGGACATTGAGCCAATCTTTCACATCTATCTTCTTTGGGGCTATAATGTCGCGCACCCTGTCGCTCAATATCTCGGCACCGGCTCCCGGAATGGAGCTGAGCCCCTTCGCGGCAAGCCGCTTCAGAACCTCTTCCACGCCTATACGCGAAACCTTGGCTATGTAGTCTATCTCCACGGCGCTGAACCCGTGGATTGTAACGGTCGGAAACTTTTCGTGGATATGCTCTACAAGATCCTCATACCACTCTATCTTCAGCTTGGGATGGACCCCGCCCTGAAAGAGTATCTGCGTTCCGCCTATAGCGAGGAGCTCCTCTATCTTCCTGTCGATCTCCTCGAAGCTCAGAAGATAGGCGTCGTCATCTTTCCCGTGCCTGTAGAAGGCGCAGAAGTTGCAGTCGACCCAGCAGACGTTGGTGTAGTTTATGTTTCTGTCGACTATGAAAGTGGTGATCTTTTCGGGGTGAAGCTTCGCTTTTACCTCGCTTGCCATCCTCCCCAGGGTTTTGAGATCGCCGTTTCTTATGAGATCGAGCGCCTCCTCTTTGCTCATGCGGCTCATGCTTTGGAACCCTTCGCAGACTTCTCTATCGCATCCAGTACACCGTTGACGAACTTCGGCGACTGGTCTCCGCCGAGCTCCTTGGCGAGCTCGACCGCTTCGTTGATGATGACTGCACGGTCGAGATCGGTATGGAGAAGTTCGTAGGTTCCCAGCCTCATTATCGATTTGTCGACATGGTCCAGCCTATCGAAGTCCCAATCTTTCAGATGGTCCCTTATCTCTTTGTCTATCTCTTCGAGATGTCCGAGTACACCGTTGTAAAGAGCGAGGGCGAACTCCTTTTGGCGGTTCCTTATCTTCTTCTCCTCCAGCAGATCCTCCGCGAAACGGCTCACCTCCGGGTTTCCTATATCATGGGCGTAAAGTAGGCCTATAACGGCGCTTCTGGATTGGTGACGGGTTGCCATCAGCCCTCCATCGCTCTGTAGAGATCGATCATCTCTATGAGGCCGGTCATGGCTTCGAACCCTTTGTTGCCCGCTTTCGATCCGGCTCTCTCTATCGCCTGCTCTATGGTGTCGGTCGTCAGAACACCGAACGATACCGGTTTTCCATATTTGAGTGTCGTGTTGGCCACCCCTTTCGTAGCCTCCGCCGCAACATAGTCGAAGTGGGGGGTAGAGCCCCTGATAACGGCTCCTACACAACATACGGCAGAGTACTTTCCGCTCTCGAGAGCCTTCTGGAGAGCAAACGGAATTTCGAATGCGCCCGGTACGAGTATCAGGTCGAGATTCTCCTCCATGCCTCCGTGGCGCAGATAGGCGTCTCTTGCACCCTCTACGAGCCTGTCGGTTATGATGTGGTTGAAACGGCTCGCGATAATCGCGATACGCTCGGAACCGGTAAGCTTGAGCTGTCCTTCTATAACGTTCATAAAACCGCCTTCTATATTGATTTTCGCTATTTTAACATAAAGATAGATCCGGGGAGCGGCCCTCCCCTGCACCCACCTGAAGCTTTGAAATCACAGATTTCCAGATGACGTTACACTTTTTGCCTAACGTCAACAACCTTCTACAATCTCTCTTATCGCTTTGATCTGGGCGAGTACTCTGTCGAGGGCATCGAGTTTTATCATATTCGGCCCGTCACTTAGAGCCTTTGACGGATCGAAGTGTGTCTCGAAGAAGAATCCGTCCACGCCCGTTGCGGCCGCGGCTCTTGCAAGATAGGGTACGAACGAGCTGTCGCCGCCGGTCCTGCCCCCCTGCCCCGGCATCTGCACACTGTGGGTAGCATCGAAGATGACCGGAGCAAACTTCCGCATTATCGGCAGAGAGCGCATATCCACAACGAGATTTCCGTAACCGAATGTGGAGCCCCTCTCGGTCAGCCATACTCCCGCCTTTTCGCTCGTCTCGTAGTCGGCACTCTCGAAGCCCCTTGTTTTGAGCACTTTCAGAACCGAATACTCCATATCCGATGGGACCATGAACTGCCCCTTCTTGATGTTGACTATGCAGTCGGTTTTCGCCGCGGCGACGAGCAGATCGGTCTGACGGCACAAAAATGCGGGGATCTGCAGCACATCGACGGTTTCGGCAACTTCGGGAACCTGGTACGACTCGTGCACATCGGTCAGGGTCTTGTAACCGAAAACCTTTTTGACCTCTTCGAAAATCCTCATCCCCTCTTCGAGTCCCGGGCCTCTGTAGCTCTCCAGAGATGTACGGTTCGCTTTGTCGAAACTGGCTTTGAAATAGAAATCTATGGAGTCCTCTTCATCATACTTTTTCAGAGACTCGGCTATGCGCATCACACTCTCCCGGCTCTCTATAACGCACGGTCCCGCAATCAATATCATACTTCAGATCCTTCTTTGTCAAAAATTACAAGCTCTTTTTTCTGCTCTTTTGCCCTGCCGAGCGCTTCTTCGGCTAGGTCGAGCATTCTGTTTAGGTGTACCTGCTTTCCGTACATCGTAACCGCCCCGTAGCTTCGGCGGTACTCTATCTGCTTTTCACCAGTCATTAGGGGGTTCTTATCGATATACTCCTCTATTCTCTCTCGTACAGTAACGATATTTTCCGTATCGCACTCAGTGAGCAGAATAAAAATGCCGGATCCTCCGAACCGCCCCATTACGTCGCTGGTGCGAACAACGGATCGGATAGAATCGTTCAGATGTTTAAGCACGGCATCGCCTGTTTTGAAGCTGTAGCGGAGATTGACACTCTCCAACTGCTCGATATCTACGATCATAAGCGTAACCGGCCACCTATGCCGTCTTGCAAGTTTTATCTGAATATTGGCCATCTTCACGAAAAAGGGGTAGTTGTAGGCCCCGGTCGCTTCATCCAGTGAGCGAACATTCCGCATCTCCTCATTGAGAGACTCTATCTCCGCCTGACTCGTTTTGAGTCTCTTTCTACAACGCATCCACATTACGCCTTCAGCCGCCGCAAGGAGGGTGAGCAGAGCTGTTGCCGCATACATAATCTCACTATCCATACTATCTCCCCCTACGCCGTCTCAATGGTGCTACCCGGTTTCTCGACCGCACGATCCATCGCTTCATAAGCACGCTCCATAAGTCTCTTCAACTCGGCGGAGGCCGGGTCGAGAGAGGCTATGCCGCACTTGAACTCCAATTTGTAAACCTTCCCGTCCACCGTCACGTATCTCTCCGCAAGCTGCTTTTTGAAACGCAGGGCTATCTCTTTGGCGTTTTCGGCACTGCAGTTTTGCAAAAAGATGAGATATTCGTTTTTGGCGAAACTTCCCACCTGGTCGCTGCATCTTGTAGCTTTCTCCAGTTCGCTTATCACTATATCCTTGATATGAGAGCTGATATCGGAATCCCCTTTCATGCGCTTTGCCGGCTGAATCAACAGGGCAATCATACTTACACTCCAGCCGTTACGCTTGGCCAGATAGACCTGTTTTTTCCCCATCGTATGAAAGAGCTGTTTGTCGTGCAGTTCGAATAGCATGGAGGTGTTCAGGATCTCGTCACATCTTCTTTTCTGGATACGCGCCTTTATAAGCTCTGTGACGAACAGATAGGAGAAAGATGCGGCGATGAGAAAAAAGATGGCGTAGGCGGCCGCTTTTGCATTTTCGGGAGCTAAGCCCTGATTCTGCAAAAAGCCGGTCAACACCGGCAGCCACGCCGCTGCACTCGTAAGAAAGAGACCTCCGAGCAGCCCGCCCAGAATTTTGTATCGTCTACGGTTCGCCAAATTGTTCATTTTACGTATGCCTCAAAAAAGTTCACGCGTAAAGCTCCTTTCCGCAGTTTTTACATTGGCACCCGTCTCTACGCTTCCGCTGTCAGAACCGTACGATCTGACACCCGAATATCAAAGTATGAAGCGCAAAACAGGGAGGTATCTTCTTGTACAGTACTGTTAACTTTACCATATTCTCACTTAACCGCCCATGTATCGGATTAAACCCAAAATCACACAGGATCGGGCTGCTCCCGTCGGCAAACCCGAAATTTCCGCTCCGTTTAACCTCAAGACCCGCTTCTGCCCTCCCTGGCGGCCGCCACAGCTACTCCCGCAACTACGATGAGCGCTATGCCGATCCATGTCGACAGGTCCGGCAGTGGATCCCCTATAAAGAGGCCCAGGAGTATAGAAAAGAGTATATTGCTGTAACTTACGGCTCCGACCACTCCCGCCCTGGCAACCCCGTACGCCTTGGTCATATAAAACTGTGCCAGCGTCGCAAAAACTCCCATAAGTACGATATAGTGCCATATCCCGGCAGGGGGGATGACAAATTCGCCGAAAAGCATATCGAGCTCCGGAATATCGACATATGGAGAGATGGCCATAAGTATCAGCGGCCCGACCGTTCCGATGACCATAAAGGAGAGAACTATCGCCCTTGTGTCGTAGTAGTTTCTCAGCTCCCTTACCGCGGTATAGGCCAAAGCGGCACCGGCTCCGCTGAAGATGCCCAACCATGCGGTTTTGTCGAGTATGAGGCCGGTTGGCCTGGCAATAAAGAGAATTCCGACGAACCCCAGAAACAGAGCCGTCCACCCGACAGTTCCCAATCTCTCTTTCAGAAGTATCCATGCGAAGAGGGCCGTAAAGATAGGGGATGTCTTGGAGTAGGTCATAGCGTCGCCGAGAGGTATGTGCGCAATATTGTAAAAAAATGCCAAAAGGGCAAGAAAGCCCATCATCCCGCGGAAAAAGAGGAGCCATCCCTTTCCGCCCGTATGCTTCATGGGTCTCTTGACAAGAGTGGCCGCTATGAAGATGACACCGAAGATGTTTCTGAAAAAGACCACCTCCAAAGAGGGCATGGTCTGACTCAGTAGTTTTGCGAAAACCCCCATCAGGGCGAACATGAAGGAGGCAAAAAGCATATACCTTATGCCGGCGTCTATCCGGCTCATACGTTCTCTCAAACCCCTCTATCTCTTCTCTTCGAAACCTATAATCTTGCCGCGTATATCACCGAACATTATGACATCTTTCAAGAGTGCCTTCTGCACTATGAACTCCCTGTTCAAAGAGAGATAGAGTTCTCCCCCTTTCGATCCGAAGAGTTTCTGAAAAATCGTCACCTTCAGATAACAGGGCTCATCACCCAGGCTCCTTTTAAGCCTGTCTCTCTCACCGCCGGTAACGGTTTCTACTCTCACCCGTCCCGTCTTTTTCTCGGCACCCACCGCCTTCAGATCTTTCGCAAAAGGCTCGTTGCACTCCCCGATGATATTCCTGATATTGAAATATAGCGATAGAATATCGTTTTCGGCATAATAGGGAAGCGTTTCGTTCTTTTCGTCTTTCAGCTTCCCGTCGCGGTAGTTCTCCTCATGAAAGACCACTCTTTTGGCATTATGGTCGAAAGTGTAGACCTTTATACGACGTTTTCCGGAGCGTCTGATATCTTTCGTAAAAGTCTTAGGCATAAGTTTTCCGTCGACGATGCGTCCCCTGCTGCCGTAAACCTCCACACGTCCTCCGCTCAGCACTTTGGCGAGCCCTGTCGCCTTTGCAACCATCTTGATCTCGTACTCTCCCTCCTTTTCGGTCAAATAGGCATCCGCAACCCCCATTTTTCCGAAAATACCATACTCGATTTTATAGGTTGCATGTATCATCTCCGCAAAAGCCGCAACACCGAACAGAGCGAGTATAAATATCAACTTCTTCATGAGGTATCCTTTCGCTGGTTAATTTAATCACATTTTCGATAAAATCATAGTAAATTACTGTGAACCAAAGAGGGATATGAAAAAAATAGCGATACTGGGGCAGCCCAACGTAGGGAAAAGCTCCCTTTTCAACCGTCTGGCCAGAAGGCGTATAGCGATCACTTCGGATATCGCCGGTACCACCAGGGATGTAAAAAAGGAGTTCATCGACTTCGACGGCAAAGAGGCCGAGATTCTCGATACCGGCGGTATCGACGAGAGCTCAGAACTCTTCAGAAGCGTCAAGAACAAGGCTATAGAAGCCGCCAAAGAGGCAGATATCATTCTCTATATGGTCGACGGGAAAAAACTGCCGGATGAGCGCGACAGAGATCTCTTCTACAAACTCCAGAGACTGGGCAGGCCCATAGCACTCGTGGTCAACAAGATCGACAACGACAAAGAGGAGGAGCGGGCCTGGGAGTTCAGTGAATTCGGAGCCAAAGATATGTTTTCGGTCTCCGTTTCACACAACAGGCGCATCGGGCAGCTGATCGAGTGGGTAAAGAGCCATCTGGAAGAGCCTGTCGCACAACTCTATACAGAGGAGGCTGACGCTCTCGAAAATCTCATAGAGATGTTCGACGAAAGCGGAACACTGCAGGAGGATGAGGATCTGAGTGAAATCGGGGTGGCGATAATCGGTCGCACCAATGTCGGGAAAAGCTCCCTGCTCAACGCCCTGCTCGGGAGCGAAAGAGCGGTAGTGAGCGAAGTGGCGGGAACTACGATAGATCCTGTGGACGAGAGGATGATAGTAGGCGAGAAGAGTGTCACATTCGTAGATACGGCCGGACTGCGCAGACGCGGCAAGATACAGGGAATCGAACGTTACGCACTCGGACGCACACGCCAGATGCTCGAACGCGCAGACATAGCTCTGCTGGTCCTTGACGCAAGTGTACCGCTGAGTGAACTGGACGAGAAGATAGCTGGTCTCGTAGACGAGTTCAAGCTCGGCTGCATCATAGTTCTGAACAAGTGGGATGAGGCGCTCGGAAGCTATGAAGAGATAGTGGAGGAGCTCAGATACCGCTTCAAGTTTCTCTCATGGGCACCCGTCATAACCGTCTCGGCCAAATCGAAAAAGAGGGTCCACAAAATTTTCGACATGATCCTGAAAGTCTTCGAAAACTACACAAGGCACATACCGACCAGAGAGCTGAACGAAGTTATCAAAGAGGCCACGATCAAGCACCATATTCCAAGCCACAAAGGGAGGCCGGTCAATATTCTTTTCGCTTCCCAATACGCTATAAAACCGCCCAAGATAGCGCTTATCTCAAACCGGCCGCAGGGAATTCACTTCAGTTACATCCGCTACTTGACAAACCGGTTGCGTGATCGCTTCGAACTTGAAGGCACACCGGTCATTCTCGTACCGAAAAAGCGGGGCGAAAGGGAGGAGGAAGAGGAACAAAAGAGCCTCTAGCAGGGCTCCCCCCGGCCGAAGAGCAGCCTGTTTAAAATGGACTGCTGACACTCTTTGCCGTCAAGTACGTAACTAAGCTCGTGTATATTCTCCATAATATACTCCATATCATCGAAAGAGTCCCTGTCTCCGGCGACAAGCACCCTGTCTTCCAACTGTATGGTCAAAGAAGGATCGGGCAGAAGCATCTCATCATCACCCCTGCGTATATAGAGTATAAGCAGAGGATTCCGCTTTCTCCAGTCATCCCTTCTTCGTGTCAGAACTTCGTAGGTCACCTCACCGTTGAGCCTCATGTGCCGCACGAGTGCATATGCATGGTTCTCGTCTATCACCGTTTCGTAGGTTTCGGGATTGTTTCCTATATTTCTTTTCAAACTCTCTACAACCCGTCTGCCCCACTCCTCGCCGCGGTAGCTGATCAGGCGTATAAAGCGGTCGGCAAGCGGCCGTGCGATAGTGTTGTATGTCTTCTTCACCATCAATGTCTCTATGGTTATCACCCTGTCTATCTTGGCCGCTTTGAATACCACCGCATCGTTGATCCTGTTCTCCCTGGCGACAGTGTATATATCCGGGTTTATTCTCTTCGCGGCCATTATGATAGAGAGGTTGAGCAGGTCATCTTTAGTAGCTGCAATGATACAGGCGGCCTCCTGCACATCGGCTTTGAGAAGCATCTTCTTATCGTCTGCATCACCTACCATAACCTTCTCTCCGCGCTTGGCCTTCGCCGCTTTCTCCGGGCTCGCCTCTATGAAGATGTAGTCTATACCGGCCCTTTTCAGGCCCACTTCGAGCGCCGTACCCATCCTGCCGTATCCGCATACTATATATTTCCCCTCCTTGGGCAGCCTGTCCTTTTTCCTCAAAACAAGCGGGTCGCCGTAGACCCACTGCTCCAGCATCAGCAGAGAGGGTGATTTCAAAGAGAGGTAGATCCTCTTCGCGATGATCTTGAAAGGGTTTTCCACGATATCGGCACCGATGGTTTTGAGGTTCTGCGCATACTCCTCCTCCGTAGCTTCGACTATGACCGTCACATGCTTGTTCATCAGCTTCGCCGACAGGGCAACATGAAGGTTCATCACATCGTCGTTGAACAGCGACACTACCGCCCTGCAGTTGTGCTTGTGTATTCCGGCGGTTCTGAATACGTTGGGGTCCCTTATGTCGCCCACCAGCGCCGGAACCTCGATAGAGTAGTTCTCCAGCGCAAGCAGCTTTATCTTCTCTTCGTTCTTCTCTATGATGACACTGCGTATCCCCTCCTGGGTCAGCTTGTCTATTATGGCTTTCGTCATAGAGTTGTAGCCTACGAAGATTATGAAGGGTTCGTCCATCTTCTTTATTTTACGCTGAAACTGCGCAAGGGCGATCTGTGCGGCCAGCACCCTGTCCTGCACCAGCGTGATGATCGAACCGATGGCATAGAGCCAACCTATGACGGTAAGATAGATTGTAAATCCCACCCACAGCTTCTGGGGATAGGTAAACTGGTAGGGGCTCTCACCGAAACCGATGGTTGTAGCCATATAGGATACGAAGTAGAAGGCGTCGAAGAAGCTTAGGTGGTACTCCCTCCCCTGGTCATCCACCCCGGGAATGAGAACCATCCCGAGAATGGAGATGGAAAAGGTAGCGATCAGCACGTACATCGGTGTACGCATCCGCTTTATGATCAGATATAGCGAATTGTTGCGCAACTGACTCTACCTCTTTGACTTCAGCACATCCCCGGTAAAGAGCACGACCGAAACGATGTTGGCCAGAAGGGCGCCTCCCGAGAGTGAAACTATCGCCGTGACGGTTTCGGTATTCAATCCCGTCACATACTCACCGAGAGCCCAAACGGAAGCCGCGGCTATAAGCTGTATATCGGCGACGAGACTGGTAGCAAGAAGCACCGCCCCCAGGTGGGTCTTGTCTCCGAGCTTGTAGATCGTCGCTATGAGGTTGACTATGATCGCGACGAAAAGTTCATAACGGTTGTGCTGCTCCAGCACAGTGGGGTCACCGTAGAAAAAACCGAAGTTCATTGTAAGCGCCAGGATGATGAAAAATCCCGAAATCACCTTCTCCAAATTCATCTGCAACCTTTTTGTAGGATATTTCGTTGAAGAGTCAAACTCTGCCGCTCCGATCGAATCTACCTGAATTGTATTAGTATGTCGATTAAACCGCACTAAAATGATGATCGGGTATAATTGCCCGAAAATCGAGAAGGACTTGAGATTATGCGAATCGTTAGCGGTATGCGACCGACGGGAAAACTTCACCTTGGCCACTACCTAGGTGTTTTGAAAAACTGGATCGAGCTGCAGGAGAAGAACGACTGCCGCTTTTTTGTCGCCGACTGGCATGCCCTTTCGACAAGCTACGAAGAGAAGCTCAACCTGAAAGTCCTGGGACGGGACCTGGTGAAAGAGTGGATCGCGGCAGGTATCGACCCCGAACGGACTACACTGTTTGTTCAGAGTGCGGTAAAACAGCATGCGGAACTGTATGTACTGCTGAACATGATTACGCCACTGGGGTGGCTGGAGAGGAACCCGACCTACAAAGACCAGCTGGAGCAGATGCGGCACAAAGAGATACATACCGCCGGGTTTCTGACCTATCCGGTACTTCAGGCGGCCGATATAGTAATCTACAACGCCGACGCCGTTCCCATCGGAGAAGACCAGAAGCCGCACCTAGAAATTGCGCGTGAGATCGTCAGAAGGTTCCACCACCTTTTCGGCTGCGAAATATTCACCGAGCCGAAAGAGATACTGGCGCCCGCTTCCAGGCTGCCCGGGCTCGACGGACGCAAAATGAGCAAAAGCTACAACAATGCGATCTACCTGAGCGACACTCCGGATGAGGTCTGGCAGAAACTCAGGGGGGCGAAGACAGACCCGCAGCGCGTACGCCGCAACGACCCGGGCGATCCCGATGTATGCCTGATATTCGACTACCACAAAGCGCTTACGGAAGACACCACGGTTCAGAAGATAGATGCAGACTGCCGTGCCGGGACAATAGGGTGCGTAGATTGCAAAAAGATCTGCGCGGCCAGTATCGAACGGCTTCTTGAACCGATGCGGGAGCGTAGAGCCTCTCTGGACGATGAGAAGATCGAAGAGATCATGATAAGAGGCAACGAAGCGGCGCAGAGAGAGGCCGGGGCCACTATGAAGCGTGTGAACGACGCAGTCTTCGAAATATCCTGTACAGGCTGGAACGGAAAGTGAAACGCTACCTCGGCAAACGGAAAGTTCTGAAAATATATATCGACAATGATGAGAGATTCGAAGGAGAGCCCCTCTGGGAGGTCCTTCTCAAGAGGGCGAAAGAGAGCGGAATAGCCGGTGCCACCGTCACGAAAGCGGTTGCAGGTTTCGGCGCACATTCGCAGCTGCACACCTTCAATGTGTGGGTTTTGAAGCAGAAACTGCCGCTGGTGGTGGAGATTATAGATACGGAAGAGAAGATCTCGGGGTTCGTGCAGAGTGTAGACGGGGTTATAGAGGAGGGGCTCGTTACAGTGGCGGATGTGGAGGTGATCTCCTATAAACATCCCGGTTTCGGAGAGAGGTAGTGCAGCTCTCCCTGCTGCTGGCCATAGGGGCCGGAGGATTTGCCGGTGCGATACTGCGCTATCTGCTGAGCGGGTGGGTACAGAAGCTCTCCCCGTCACTCTTCCCCGTCGGAACCCTTAGCGTCAATGTTCTCGGGAGTTTCATAATCGGTTTCGCCGTACTGTACTTCGAAAATGTAGTCTCACCCCATCAAAAAGCGATGGTCATAACCGGCCTTCTGGGCGCACTTACAACATTCTCGACCTTTTCACTGGAGACTGTTATGATGCTGCAGGGAGGTTTGTGGGGCCGGGCCGTCGCAAACATTACACTCAACGCCGCCCTCTGCATAACCGCCACGATATTCGGCATGGCTCTCTTCAAAAGGCTCTACGGCTAGATAGGTCACAGTTGCTTTTACCGAAAGTGCATGGCTGCAATGATTGTGATGAGTTCCTCTATGTTTCCGGATTATGAATTTACACAACGTTTATCTAAATTGGTGTAGAATCGGTATCTGAAGCACTGACCTTACGCAAAATATGTCAGCCCCGGGACTTGAGCGGAAAAATATCGTCAAAAAACCGCGCTTGCCCGAAAGGGCGCCGAAGGCGTCAGCGGTTTTTAGATATTTTGCAGCGTCCCACAGGGCAAATCCCGCTCGGCGTGCAGATTTTGCGTAAGGTCAGTGAACAACTAAACCAAAGGTCTTGAAAATGAGAATACTCCGGGACGAAAATCTTGCAGCCCATCCTATAAAGAGCGCTATGGATTACAGCTGGGCAGCTATGAGCGGCAACTGGAAAAATACACTGATCGTGGCTTTGGCCCTTATCATACTTGCATTTTTGCAGCTGGTTCCCATAGTGGGAATCTTCTTCGGGGTCCTGCAATCCATCGTTCTTTACGCCATGGGCTACTGGATGGCCGACCGCTTGAACGGAAGTGCCGATATAGAGTCGTTCAAAGAGCGCATCAAAAACGAAACCGAACGGTCGATCACCTTCGATTTTTTTTCACCTGCAGCCGGTTTCTATCTCGGTTTCATAATCTTTTCTCTTGTAATGGTTCTTGCAACCGTGGCGATTCTATGGCTCTCGGGCGGCTTCGAAGTTATAACCCATATCCAGAACCCTCCGGGCCCCGGGGCTACTCCCCAGCAGATATCGGAGTTTTATATGCAGATCGTTTACGCCGGCACTCCGGCCATAATCTTCATTCTTGCAACCTCACTCTTTTTCAGCTATCTCTGGCCGATTGTTTACGGTTACGCGCTACAGCAGCGTACATTCGGCGACGCTTTGAACTCGGTCTTCATGTTCTTCTCCCCAAACTTCTGGAAGGCGGCGTTTACCGGTGCCTATTTCAAACTAGCAACCCTCTGGATGCTCGTTTTGACCGGAGCCGGCTTCCTTATGGGCTTTACTATTGCGATACCGATACTGCTTCCGTTTTTAATGCTGCTTCTGATCTGGACGGTCTATTTCACCTCAGCCGTATCGGCGGCCGCATACAATATGTTCGACAATATCTGATAATAAAGAGATTTTGAGTAAAATACTGATATTACACAAAAAACAGAACCCAATTTTCAAGGATACAGATGGTCGATCTCCGACAGATTGAAAAAGATTTCGAAACGGTATCGGCCGCGCTGAAAAGGCGTGGAGTCGACGAGAAGATTCTGGAAAAGCTGAAGGTTGTTTTCGAAGAGAAGAGAGAGCTTCAAAAAAGAGTCGAAGCGGCCCAGGCGGAGCAGAACAGAAAAAGCAGGCTTTTCGGCGAGTATAAAAGAGAGGGAAAAGATATTTCACAGCTCCAAAAAGAGGTTGCCGAGAACAAGGAGAGAATCGCCACACTCAACGAAGAGCTGAGGCTTCTTGAAGAGCGCCTTTTCGAACTCGCCTCCACAATACCCAACATTCCGGACCCCGATGTTCCGGACGGAGAAAGCGAAGAGGAGAATGTCGAGATAGAGCGTATTCTCGAACCGGCGAAATTCGATTTCAGGCCGAAAGAGCACTGGGAGCTGGCCGAAGAGAACGGCTGGATAGATTTCGAAAGAGGCGTCAAGATCGCAAAAAGCCGTTTCAGTGCGCTCAGATACGAAGGGGCCAGGCTCGAAAGGGCGCTCATCAACTACATGCTGGACTTCAACCGCAACAGGGGTTTCGAAGAGGTTTGGGTTCCCTTCATGGCCAACCCGGAGTCCCTGTACGGAACCGGGCAGCTTCCGAAGTTCGCCGACGATCTTTTTAAAATCGAAGGAGAGGATCTCTATATGATCCCCACTGCGGAAGTTCCCGTGACGAATCTCTTCAGGGACGAAATTCTAAAGGCGGAGGATCTTCCCCTGAGACTCACCGCATATACACCCTGTTTCAGAAAAGAGGCCGGATCGGCCGGCAGGGACACGAGGGGGATGATACGACAACACCAGTTCGACAAAGTGGAGCTGGTATCTATTACAACGGCGGAGCAGAGCGACGAAGTCTTCGAGGAGATGGTCGCCTGCGCATCAGATCTGCTCACCTCTTTGGGACTTCCCCACAGAAAGATGCTTCTTTGCGCGGGTGACATGGGATTCAGCGCAGCCAAAACCGTCGACCTTGAAGTTTGGCTCCCGGGACAGGGAAGGTACAGGGAGATAAGCTCGATCTCCAACACCAGAGAGTTCCAGGCGCGCCGTGCGAAGATACGCTACAAAGAGGAGAAGAAGAACCGGCCGGTACATACACTGAACGGCTCCAGCCTGGCGGTGGGGCGGACCCTGATAGCCATAATGGAGAACTATCAGCAAAAGGACGGAACCATCCTGATTCCGGAGCCGTTGAGAGCCTACCTCTAGGAGATGATACGTGGCCGATGAAGAGGTGATCATACTTGACGAGGAGCCGGGAGAGGGCCCGCCGTCGCCACAGGAGGGAGAGGATGGAGGAGAGAAAGGTCCGAAAAGGAGCAGAAAGCTTCTATTCGCCCTTCTTGGCGCCCTCGGTGCCGCCGTCATCCTCCTTGCACTGCTCCTTACACTCTTTTTCACAAAGGAAAAGAGCGCAGAGGGTGAGCGCTACAGCGCTTCGGAGCTGGCTGAAAAAATAAAATCGGCTGAAAAGATAGAGCCGCTGGCGGCGCAGTCCCAGCTGGAGAGAATGATAAAAAAGGCGAACATCCTCTACGAGAAGGGGGACAAGAAAGAGGCTCTCGGACTCTTCGAACAGATCGCCACCTACAGCGCCTCCATATCGAACTACAACCTCGGTGTCGCCCAGATGAAGCAGATGCACTACGAAGAGGCGATACGCTCCTTCAAAAAGGCGATAGAAAACGGGGAAAACCGGGTAATAAGCGCCGTGAACGCCGCCGCGTGCGCACTCCACCTGAAGGACCCGAAACGTTTCGAGTACTATCTGCAGCTTGCCGAAGCCTATCTGCCCGAGAGTTTCAACTCTCCTCTCTACAGCTATCTTTATGCCGTGATCAACTACTACAGAGGCAACTTCTTCGAGATTCTCAGCGCGATAGAGCACCCCTCTTCCGACCTCTACAGAAAGGAGCTCGACCATCTCGGTGCCGTCAGCTACACGATCTTCGACCGCCCTCTCAAATCGGTCGATCTGCTCGAGCGCAGTACCGAAGTCCGGGATTTCCTCTTCTTAGGACAGCTTTACGCCCGCATAGGAGACTATACCCTCGCATCCCAGTATCTCAAAAAAGCGGCGGAGGAGTCACAACACCCCGTAAAGAGCAAGAAGGCTCTCGCACTTGTAGATCTCAAAAACAGGAGAGTGCAGAGCGCATCGAAAATATTGCGTGAACTGAAAAACGATTACAATGGCAAAGGGCTCGACCTCTACCCGATAAAGACACGTCTACACCCGTCAGTATACGATATAGATGCGGCCCAGAAACGGTTCTCGGCGGAGAGTATGCTCAAGGCACCGGACGCATTCAGGCTGATTTTCGAATTCGCCCCTTTCAAAGTCTTCAACGCCCACCAGACGATAAACTACATAAAGAAAGGGAACGCCTCGATATATGTCGACGAGGAGTCGGAAGCATCCAGGTATCTCTCCAGAAGTTCGAAGATTTCCGGTGTAAACCTCCTGATATCAAAAGCGATCAAAGCCGCTATAGAGAACAGGCTGAGAGAGGCAAACTCACTTTTGCAAGAGGCTCTCAAGAGCTTCCCCAACCACTCCATTCTCCACTACAACCTGGCCCTTACATATGCACAGTTGGGTAACTTCACGAAAGCCCACAAACATTTCCTCAGAAGCTATCACCTCGACTCATCCAACTATCTTTCCGCCATCTTTGCGCTGATGTGCGAAACCTTCACCGGCAAGCCGGTTCCGCAGGTTGAAAAGTTTATACAGCAGGATCTCAAACAGATAGAGAACCCGGATACCAGGCAGAAGTTCTACCAATATCTGCTCTACTTCTACCAGGGCAACAGTGCCGGCGCCTCCAAATGGCTGAGTACACCGCACGACAACAGACCCATATATCTCCTGCTAGACACCCTCGTTGCGGCAGATCTCCAAATGTGGAACGAAGCCGAAGAGAAGGTACGCAAACTGCGGGACACCATGCCCAAAAACCTTCTGGCGCACCTGCTATTCATGGAGGTAGCATACAGAGATCTGGATATCAAAGCCTTCAGTTCCAAGGCGAGACTCTACCTGAAGAGGCACCCTCTCGATCTCGATGCTGTCTACTACGGCAGCGCCTTTACCAGGGAGAACTACATAAACCTTCGCTTCATCACCGGTACCCTCTACCGCTTCAAAGAGCTAAGCGAACAGAAGCTGCTGGAGGAGCAGCACGACCCTTCGGGAATCATAGAGGCGCTTGGGTTGAGCGATATCTATCTCAAACAGTTCGAAGAGGCGTATGTTCTCTTCAATCAGCTTGTAGACAAGTACAGGCACCGCGACAGCCGTACACTTTTCCTGGCGGCCGTAGCTTCTGTGGGTGCCGGCCATCCTGCAAACGCCTCTGCCCTTCTGGAGCTCGCGAAGCTTACAGACCCCAACAACCTGGAGAGCCGCTATGCTCTCGGTCTTCTCTATCTTGAGCAGGGAAACAGCGATGCGGCCGCGATTCAGTTTGCAAAGATCCCGGACGGCATCTTCAAGTCTGAATATTTCGACTTCTATATTACGGGGATGGGCAGGGAGTAAGAGGGGTCATACCCCCTCGCAACTCTCTATGCTGCACTCGGACGGAAGCATCGAAAGGTAGCTGTTGAGAGCCCCTATATAGGCTTTCGCGCTGGCGAGCATCGTATCTATACTCAGACCGTGCCCTATGACGGCCGTTTTGCTCCCGTCGAACTGTACGTTGACTACAACTTTCGCAAGTGCATCCTTACCCTGGCTCACCGCCTCCACCCTGTAGTCTTTAAGCACACCGGCATGTCCGCTTATGCGGTCGATGGTTTTGAATATTGCATCGATTGTACCGTCCCCTATTCCGGCATCGGTTATGCTCCTCTCTTTATGGCGTATCGTTACGGCAGCACTGGGAACACCGGCCGAACAGTCGGCTATCTGGAGCCCTACAAGTTCGAACGCCTGCGGAATGTTCGTTATTTCGCTCGCTATAAGCATCCTGATATCGTCATCGAATATCTCTTTCTTCTTGTCGGCAAGCGCCTTGAAACGCTCGAACGCCTTGTCGAGCTCTTCCGCCGTGAGTTCGAAACCGAGAGCCTCGAGCCTATCCTTGAAGGCGTGGCGGCCGGAGTGTTTTCCGAGTACGAGACGGTTCTGCTCGAGACCGATATCTTCCGCTCTCATTATCTCGTAGGTCTCCTGGCACTTGAGCATTCCGTCCTGGTGAATCCCGCTTTCGTGGGCGAATGCGTTCTTCCCGACTATGGCTTTGTTCGGCTGCGGCTCTATGCCGGTAATAGCTGCTACAAGGCGGCTTGTCGGATATATCTCTTTCGTATTGATTCCGGTCTCTATATTGCCGAATATATCCGAGCGTGTCCTCATCGCCATAACAATCTCTTCGAGAGCTGCGTTTCCGGCACGTTCACCTAGACCGTTTATCGTACACTCCACCTGTCGCGCTCCATTCATAACACTAAAGAGCGAATTTGCCACCGCAAGCCCGAGATCGTTGTGGCAGTGTACAGATATGATCGCCCGTTCACCCACATGTTCATGAAGCTCTTTTATCATCGAGCCCATCTCCTGCGGAAGTCTGTAGCCGACAGTATCAGGAATATTGAGCGTTGTCGCGCCCGCCTCTATAACGGCATCGAGAATCTCCTTGAGAAATCCCATTTCGCTTCTTCCGGCATCTTCGCAGCTGAACTCCACATCGTCTGTAAAACTCTTCGCAAGCTTCACCGCTTCGACGGCACGGCGAATAACCTCATCCGGGGCCATCTTGAGTTTGTGCTCCATATGAATGGGGCTCGTAGCTATGAATGTATGTATGCGTTTATGTTTAGCATTTTCGAGGGATTCTCCGGCGAGTACTATATCCCGCTCCACGGCCCTGGCGAGAGAGCAGACCACACTCTTGTCGACAACTTCGCATATGCGTTTTATCGCATCGAAATCACCGGGGCTGGCGGCTGCGAAACCGGCCTCTATGATATCTACACCGAGTCTCTGGAGCTGTGCGGCGATCTTGATCTTCTCTTCGGTGTTCATGGATGCGCCGGGGCTCTGCTCGCCGTCTCTTAACGTTGTATCGAATATATATACTCTCTCTTTATCTTTCATCATCGTATATCCTTAAATTTTTCAGGGTTGTTGTATAAACAGTCTCTTGCGGTATAGTCTAAAATCAGGGGCGGAGGGATAGGAGAGTATTCTTAATCTCGATTTTCGGCAAATGTTTGATAGCTTTTATTCTGCCGGTATCGGTTCCGTGCATTGTCTCTCCTTTCTATTTCAATCTGACCTTACGCAAAATCTGCACGCCGAACGGGATTTGCCCTGCGGGACGCTGCAAAATATCTATAGGGCACCTCTAAAGGCCCCCGGCACCCATAGAAGAGAAAGAGAGCGTCAGATTTCGCAAAAGATCGACACAGGGCTACCCTAAGGTAACTCAAGGAGATATTTTGCGGAAGATGATGCTCTATTTCTCTTCCCTCCGGGCTATGAGAGCTTTTGCGCATACTGCGTTGCTTCTCCTTGAATTGGCTTTGGCCAGTCCTGCGTCGAAGCGCCTTGTCTGCGCAAAAGCTCTCATAGCTATGGATGCCTGGGGCCTTTAGAGGTGCCCTGAAAACCGCTGACGCCTCCGGCGCCCTGACGGGCAAGCGCGGTTTTTTAAACGATATTTTTCCGCTCAAATCCCGGGGCTGACAAATTTTGCGTAAGGTCAGTTTCAATGTTACGCAAAATCTGTACGCCAAGGAAAGTTTCCCTGTCGCCGGCTGAGTCTGCGTAAGCTCAGTTGACGGCATATAGCCGATTTCAATTGTGACAGTATAGCATATCGGGAGATTGAAAAGCTGAATTATTTTTATTAGTCGATAATTTTTCTCTTTAGACTCAGCCTCTCTTCACCCTTTTTGTCATAAGTGTACGCAGCGCTCTCACGACTCCCCACACTATATACATGGTAATTATCAGGGCGAATCCTTCGACCGGGTAGAGGTATATTGCCGATGCGGTGACAATCAGCACTATGAGCGTCTTGGTCAGGGCGGGTTTTTGCAGGTTTATCTTTTTGAAGCTCGGGTAGCGGATATTGCTTACCATTAGTAGTGAGACCGCGAGGACCGCCGCAAGCAAAACCGCATTGAAAGCCTGAAGAGTCTCATACTGAACAAACATCAATATCCAGACAGATACGAATATGGCCGCGGCAGGTATCGGCACACCTATGAATACCGTCGGGTCCGTATTGGGACTCATTACGTTGAATCTTGCAAGCCTTATAGCCCCGAAGATTATGAAAAGGGCCATAATCAGGGTGCCGAGCCTTCCATACTCCTGACCGACGAAAAGGTAGAAAAGAACCGCCGGCGCTACGCCGAAAGCGACGAGATCGGCAAGCGAGTCGAACTCGACACCAAATCTGCTTGTAGTATGGGTCAACCTGGCGATACGTCCGTCCAGGCCGTCGAACACCAGTGAGAGAAATATAAGCCACGCGGACTTTTCAAATTTGCCGTTCAAGGCCGAGACAATCGCGATTACAGCGGTAAAGATGGAGGCTGCGGTAAAGAGATTCGGCAGAACGTAGATCAGCTGAAACTCTCTTTTAGCCATCATCCGGCACCGTAAGCCAGCAGTGAGTAACCTCCTACGACTCTGTCACCCGGTTTGACCTCCGTTTTTACCTCTGCCGGCAACAGCAGCTTCACTACTCCGTCGGAAAGGTGGGCGATGGGATCACCTGCATCGGTACCATTTTCGGGAACGAACAGAGGCAGGCCGAGCGAGTATAGGCCGCAGGTTATTTTCATCGTTACCGTTTCAGAACCGGTCTTCCAACTGACGGTGCCGCTCTCGTTCAGCTTTGAAGCCAGGGGAGCTTCACCCTTGAGAAAGAGGCCGTGTGTGACACTTTTTTCGAGCAGCTCACCGGCTACAGGGGCACGGACGGCGGCGCTGCCGTCGAATATCTTCTTCCTGATCACAACAGATCTTCCGCCCCTCTCCTGCGCAACGGACAAAACGGTGCCGTCAACCGGTGACAAAATGGCACTCTCAGATGTCTCGGGGGCTCTACGCTCCGGCACGTAGAAAAGATATGCCGTCAAAAAGGAGAGGGTTATCAGCAAGAGGTTGAGCAGAACAGCATCGCTGAAAATCAGAACGAAGAGCGTTATACCCCAAACCGGGAGAATATAGCGCCAACCGATCTTCATGAAAGTGCCGTTACCGCCCATAACTACTCTCCGGCCTCTTCGTTTCTCTTCTCTTTTTTATCCTCTCTATCTCTTCCGTCACCGCCGTCCAGCTCGCTCTCCTCATCGACGAGACGCGATTTTATGCCGTGCTCCTTCTCGAACTCACGGATTATCTGGCGCACTTTCTCTCCTTCGATGGTTTCGGCCCTAAAAAGCTCCTCAACCATCTTCTCGATAGCCTCGCTGTACTCTTTGAGCCTGTTTACGACATGCTTGTAGCGTTCGCCAAGGAAGTTTCGAACGAACTCGTCCATCTGCTCCGCGGTCTTTTCACTATAATCTTTCTGTGTCATGCCGCTGCCGAGGAACATATTCGTCTGCTTTTCAAGAACCATCAGACCGGCTACATCACTCATGCCGTAGAGGCTGACCATCGCCTTGACAATATCGGTAGCGCGCTCCAGGTCATTACTGGCACCCGTCGATATCTCTTTTATGAAGACCTCTTCGGCGGCCCTGCCGCCAAGAAGCGTATCTATCTCCGCCACCAGCTCATGCTTCTGCATCAGGTACTTGTTCTCTTCCGGGGTATTGAGAGTATAACCCAATGCGGCCAGTCCGCGCGGGATGATGGATACTTTAGAAACTTTTCTCGCCCCTTTTGTAGTCTCAGCGATCAGAGCGTGACCGCTCTCATGGTAGGCTACGATACGCTTCTCTTTGGGAGCGATCCGACGCGACTTCTTCTCAAGGCCGGCGATGGCCCTCTCGACAGCTTCACGGAAATCCTCCTGCTCAACCTGCTCCTTGTTCTTGCGCCCCGCCAGAAGAGCCGCTTCGTTTACAATGTTTGCAAGATCGGCCCCGGCCAGGCCTGCCGTCAGACGGGCGATCTCCTCCAGGTCTACATCGGGAGCCATCTTGATATGCTTCACATGCACTTTCAATATCTTCACACGCCCTTCGAAGTCGGGCTTGTCAACCAGAACCTGCCTGTCGAACCGTCCCGGACGCAGAAGCGCCGGGTCGAGAACCTCCGGCCTGTTCGTCGCGGCGAGTACAATGATAGGCGTGTCGGAGCTGAAGCCGTCCATCTCCGCCAAGAGCTGGTTCAGCGTCTGCTCCCTCTCGTCGTTTCCGCCTATCTGACCGCTTGCGGCCCTGCTCTTTCCTATCGCGTCTATCTCATCTATGAAGATGATCGCCGGAGCCTCCTTCTTCGCCTGCTCGAAAAGGTCTCTCACCCTGGCGGCACCGACACCTACGAACATCTCTATGAAGCTCGACCCGCTGACAGAGAAGAACGGAACACTCGCTTCGCCGGCCACCGCCTTAGCGAGCAGTGTCTTTCCTGTACCGGGAGGTCCTACGAGAAGCACACCTTTGGGTATCTTCGCACCGAGTCTGATGTACCGCTCCGGATACTTCAGGAACTCGACGATCTCCTTCACCTCCTCCTTGGCCTCCTCTACGCCGGCTACATCGTCGAAAGTGACATTGGGCTTTTCGGAATTGACAAGCTTCTTTGCACTCCCCATCCCGAGAATGCCTCCGCCCATATTTTTCTGCATCCTACTCGCCAGGAACATCCAGATACCGAAGAAGATCAGTATCGGCAGAACCCAGCCGAAGAGAACCTCTCCGACCCAGTTGCTCTCCGTGTAGCCGCTGTACTCAACACCCATCTTGTCCAGAAGCGGGATGAGTGTGTTGTCTTCACCGACCTTTTTGGCGATGTAGAGGGTTTTGTACCCCCCCTCGTTGGAGACGGCCTTGATGGTCATCTGACCTATCGAGACATATTTTATTCTCCCCTCTTTTATCATCTTCTTCAGATCGCTGTATGGAACGGTTTTGGTCTGGGTAATCGCAGTACCGCCGCCCATAGATGTAGAGTTCTGCGCTCCGAACTGCCCCTCCTGCGTATCTATGAAACTCTTGAAGAGTATGATGATCAGCAGAGAGAAGATAGCGAATGTCAGAAGCGGGTTTTTATTGAAAAAGTTCTGATCGTTCTGATCTTTTTTTGGATTGTTATCCGCCATTTTTTTCCTTGTTCTTTTTATAGATTTTTGTACGCCATTCGTTTTTGGAGAGTGTTTCAAGAAGCTCCATATCGCCGAAAGCCTCCTCTATCATCTCCTCTTTGGTCTCGAGTATACCGGAGAGTATAAGCAGGCCGCCCTCCCTGGTGCGCTCTTTCAGATCTTTTGCTATCATCTTTATGATGTCGGCCACGATATTCGCCACCACCACGTCGTATGAGCCCTCCGCCTCTCCTACGGAACCCTCCCAGATAGATCTGGCCTCACAACGGTTCAGCTCGAAGTTCTTTCGGGCATTCTCCACGGCCAGGGGGTCGGTATCACACGCATCCACAACCGCTCCCAGCCTGGTTGCGGCTATGCCGAGAACACCGCTGCCGCATCCTACATCCAAAAGGGTCTCTCCCTTTCCGACATATCTGCCGATGGCCTCCAGGCAACCCGCGGTGGTTTCGTGGTGGCCGGAGCCGAACGCAAGAGCCGGATCGATCATTATATTCACTTTCCCCTCCGCGGCCGGCTCCCAGCTCGGATGGAGATAGAACTCTCCAACCTCTACAGGCTTTATCGACTCGCGGTATCTGGCTATCCAGTCCTCGTTTCTCTTCTCCTCCAGCTCGAGCTCTACGCCGACCTGTTCTTTCAGTTTTTCGGAAAGAGCGGCGGCGAACTGTTCTGCACCCCATGCTATCTCGTCAAGCGGATCGCTTGAGCGGATGATCAGACTCTCCCTGCCTATCTCTATAGTGTCGTCGAAGATGGTCTGCAAAAAATCGAGAAAGAGCTCCCGGTGAGCCGTAGGCGTCACTTTGAGCTCGTGATAGGTCTCCTGCATCAGTCGTTTAAGCCGAGTACCGCTTCGAGCTTCTCTTTCAGCACCTGCGGAGTGAATGGTTTGACGATGTAGTTGTTCACACCGGCTTTCAAAGCAGTTATCACTTCCGCCTTTCCGCCCTCAGTAGTTACCATGATTATGGGAATATCCTCAAAGGCACTCTCTCCTCTCACCTTCTTCACAAGCTCCAGGCCGTTCATGTTGGGCATGTTCCAGTCTGTAATCAGAACCCCGATATCATCCTTGTTCTGCTGCATCACTTCCCACGCCTGAACACCGTCCTCGGCTTCGAGAAGATCTTTGTAACCAAGTCGACCGAGAGTGTTTTTTATAATCCTGCGCATTGTCGAACTGTCGTCTACTACCATTATCTTCAATGGGTATCCTTCTTCAATTAGAATATGTTTTGCTCATTTTATCGTCTGGACCATTTAATTAAGATTAAGAAAAATTTCACGTTGATATAATGAGGCGGGTTGTATCTGCACGCCGGACGGAGTCTCCCCTTCCGGAGCTGCAGATTTTGGGCTAAGAGTACCGGGTAGCAGAGAGCCGAAGCGGATTATCCTCTCTGCGAAACGGCTTCGAACGCCTCTTTCAGGTCCAAAGTGCCTTCGTAGAAGGCTTTGCCAACGATGACTCCGGCAACCTTCCCGGTCGCGAGCAGAGCCTCTATATCTCTCATGTCGCGTACGCCGCCGCTCGCTATGGTATCCACTCCCGACGCTTCTGCTATAGATACCGTAAACTGAACGTTCACTCCGCCCAGGGTACCGTCCCTGCCGACATCGGTGCATATAATGGCCTCCACACCGCACTCGGCGAACGCTTTGGCCAGGGAGGTCGCCTTCATGCTGCTCACTTCGGCCCACCCCTCTACGGCCACATAACCATCTATGGCGTCTATCCCCACGGCGATCGGGTATTTTGCCGCCATCTCTTTGACGAAATCTGGGTCTTTAACGGCGATGGAGCCCAAAATAAGCCTCTCTATGCCCAGGTCCAGGTAACGTTTTATCGTCTCTTCGTCCCGTATTCCCCCGCCCAGTTCCATTTTCAGGCTGCAGTTTTTTCGAATCTTTTCAATCTGCTCCAGGTTTTTAGGTTCACCGGCGAACGCTCCGTTGAGATCTACCAGATGAAGCCATTTCGAGCCCATCTCTTCGAACGCTTTTGCAAGCTGCCAGGGCTCGTCGCTGTATATTTTCGCACTCTCCATAAGTCCTTTTGTCAGCCGGACGGCCTTTCCGTCTTTCAGATCTATAGCGGGTAGTATTTCCAAAATGTCATCCTTGAAATTCAACAAAGTTTTTTAAGATTTTCAAGCCGTTGTTATGAGACTTTTCAGGGTGCGGCTGTATTCCGAATATATTACCGTTTTGAACGGCGCTTACAAACTCGTAACCGTACCATGTCCGGCCTATGGCGTACTCATCCGTCGTGACCGCGTGAAAAGAGTGTACGAAATAGAGATAGAACTCCTTCGGAAGATCGGACAAGATAGGCGTATCTCTCTGTACGAAGAGCTCATTCCAGCCCATATGGGGAATCTTGTGCGGAGTATCGAAAAGATTCGGATCGAAAGGGACGACTTCGCCCGGAATAAGGGCGAGCCCCTCGTGTATTCCGAATTCCAAGCTTTTGGAAAAGAGAAGCTGCATCCCCAGGCAGATACCGAGCATCGGTTTTCCGGAAGAGGCGAACTCCTTTACCGCCTCATCCATGCCTCTTTCGCGCAGATGGACCATGGCATCCCCGAAAGCTCCGACCCCGGGAAGCAGCACCCTTTCATACTTTTTGACTTCGTGCGGATCCGATACGACAGCCGAATCTGCACCTATTTTCGCAAGTGCGTTTCTAACACTCGCGAGATTCCCCATCCTGTAGTCTATTATCGCAACCATCTATTCACTTTTCCTGATGCTTCTGAGATAGAAGGAGAGCCCAAGAAGAAGCATCGTAACGCCGCCTATTAGGTAGACGGCGTATACCAGCTTTTCCGGGTCGATTATAGCGAATTTGAAGACCAGCATCAAAGCTTCGATCGCAAGAGCGATGATGATGGAGCCGAGGAAGCGTATCATCGTCTTGTGTATTTCGTCATGCTCCCCTCTCTTCTGCTCCCCCAGCACCTCCTCTTCGAAGATAGCTTTCACAAGGTCGAAAATGGCGAGAGAGAGTGTCAGCAGAATTGTCGCTTCGAACATCTCTTTGATGTCGATATGTATAAAGTTGAAACCGTATGTCAGAAAGCTCTTTATACCGTTCAAAAACAGCAGCAGCGCCACAGCCAGCAGCGCTAAGGAGAACATTGCGTAGCCGATCTTGCTAAATCTTCCGAAAAGTGTCTCCGCCGATGCGGGATGTACCATTTTGAGCAGCTTGTCCAGCGGTATATCCGCACATACGACATACTGCAGCTGCCCCTTCTCGTTATATACCGGATAGGCCGCTGTCACAACCAGAACTCCGCCGATCTTGGAGGGGTACGGGTCGGTAAGAATACACCTTTTTTCCCTGGCAGCCCTGTAGTAGTAGGCTCGCATCGCCCTGTTTTCACCCTCACCGGTCCGGTACGCCTGCACACGGCTTATGCTGTTTCCGACTTGCCGTCCCTTTGAATCCAGAATATAGAGAACTTCTATCTCCTTGACCTCTTTCTTGATCTTCTTAAGAGCGGCAACTATTGTATCCAGGGTAACTTCCGGGGTCCTGTTTGGAATATTCCTCGAAAGCAGGTAGCACAGATATGCTCTCGCCTTGGGACGAACCTCGGAGTACTGTTGAATCTCTTTTATCTGCAAAACATCCCCTTGTGTCAAAACTCTTTTCTTATTCGGAATTGTAGCGCAAAACATTGAGTCCGTACCAGTAACTGCCAACAGTAGCGTTTCCGGGCATATATATATGGATACAGACCACCGAACGGGAAAGAGTCTCTCCCTCTACGTCCCGACCAAAACTTTTTATAAATTAAATATATATTAGTATCGCTAATTGACTTGATGCATTTTGATATGTTTAATTTATTGTTAAAGAATCTTCTCCTATAATGGAAATATGTAGAAGCAAATTCTATCAGGAGTAAACAATGAAGACACGATTCGGACAAATCAGTATTGTCGCCGGCGCAATAGTAGCCGGCTCCCTGCTCTTCAGCGGGTGCGGCGGTGGAGACTCCACTACGACGGCTACGACGGCAGGCGTAACCATAACCGGAAAAGCGGTAGACGAACTCATACTGGACGGAGTCGTCGAAGTTCACAAAGGCAGCGCAGCGGGAGAGGTTATATGAAGCGCAAGAACAAGTGCCACCGACGGTACATACAGTGTAGATGCGGGGGCATATGAAGGTGTCGCTGTCGTATCGGTAAGGTGCGATGCAAACTCGCGACTTTACTTTCCGGACTCCAACACCTACTCGGAGTGCCCGACCGATACACATCTCTACTCTGCGGCCAACATAGCAGAGGGGACCGAAATAACGGTTAACGTATCGCCCGTTACGCACGTTATGTTCATGATGGCCACGGAGGGGAACACGGATGCTGAAATAGATGGAACGAAACTCGAAGAGGCGCGCAATGCCGTTAGTCAAATATTCAGTATCGCCGACCCTATATCTTCCGATCCCACTGAAAATCTCTATGCGGATGTGATCGAAGCCTTCCATGCCGCGGCAGAAGATGCGAACCTCCCAATTCAGCAGCTTGTGGAAGATATAGCCGAAGATGCCGCCGACGGAGAGCTTGGTGACGACAGTGTATACACAGAAACTCTCGCCCTGAAGATGGATGAGAGCAATGTTACCACACCGTTCGTAGAGGCTGTAGTCAATATAGGTACGTTCATACCGGACAGCGCAGGCACAACGGACGATGTAGCCGTTGCAAAAGCACTTTTCCAGGACCTCAGAACACAGGGGAACACACTCTTCAGCGACGGTGGAGTGTTCGATACGGAAGCAAAAGCAATGGGTTCAGCCACACAGAACGTTACGGTAAACGGCGATCTGGCATCTTTGGTGCTGGGAAACCTCATGTTTGAGGTATTTACAAGTATAGACAACAACCTTACAGATGTAAACACCACATTCGTCACCCTTGCAAACGGTGACAGCAGAGTGGCGAACCTCAACAGGACTGATCTCAACGCATCTGTATGGAACTACACTATAACAGACGATAAAAACGGCACCATATGGGTAGCCGGAAGCGGAACCATAACACTGCCGACGGCGGACCCTTCCACTATAGATCCGAACACTTTCACAACAGTGACGGCAGCTTTCGACGGTACGATTCCGGCAACCATGCTCTATGAAACCAACCAGTCTCAACAGACTTTCCAGGCAAATGTCACGCTGACTAAGACAACCGACGGTGCACAAATGGAGGTCGGCGACATAAACCTCTCTACGGCGGACGGTACGATGCTTGGAATCAAAGGCTTCAAAGCCGATGTAGGTTACGACTACAATGCAAGCAATATAAACGACCCATTCAAATTGAACTATGTCAAGCTGAACGAAGTCACTCTAAACGGCGCTCTCGACAGCAACTACACTGCTACCGCGACACTTAACGTCGCATATACGATGAATACATCGCTTGCAACAAACGGAGGTTTCACCGAAGTATACACAACCCATGTAGGGGGCCATGTAGGCTGCTACGACTCGAACTTCGCCTATTATGGAGACTTCAACAACTCATCCTTAACCATCGTCATGGACGATAACTCCTCGTATGATATAGTTACGGACAGCGGCGGAAGCTTCAGCAAAGTTATCGAAGGAAAAGAGTACTACTATAACGACTTCAGTGCTGCAACGATAATATTCATCGGATCATGCCCAAGTGGCTCCAGCCCCTTCGTAGACGGACTCTGGTCTAACGTGGATGCCGATATGAAGGTAGGAAACAACGGATATATTCCAAATAGCATCTCACTCAACGGAACGATAAGAAATGTTCAGAGCGGAACCGAGCTGGACGGAACTGTGGCAGTCACTCTGCTCAATGCCGCCGATATGAATCTAAGCAACCCGGACAATGTCAATGACGAACCTGCCACCAGGACAGTGGTAAGCGGGGTCCTTAAGCGTACTGGGCTCGATGATTTGAGTCTCAACATCACTCACGAATTCGACCCGGCTACAGGACTAAACACCGGTTCTGTAGCATACGTATACGGTGCTATGACCGTAAACATCGATGGTACATACAATGAAAACAGTGAAGATGGAAACATTACGATTACATCCGGCAACGGGGTTACCATGACCGTCATATTCAATAACGGCGACATCGACTACGATGCGACGACACCGCTGGAAAGAGACGGCAGGGTTATCGGAAGACTGGACAACGATACAGGAATCCCGCGAATAAAATATATCGATGGCTCTTTCGAGTCTCTCCCCTAAGCTTTTAAGTTGCGAAAACTCATAGTTTTCTCTCTCCCGCTGCTGCTTACAAATGCGGCGGCGGGAGTATTCTCTTTTTACGACCCGCTTAAACAGCAAGAGGGTAACGGTCTCTCTGCCGGTATACAGGCCTTCGTAGCCGACGATCCGGTCTCGCTAAGTGATCTTTTGGACAATTGGCACGGAGAGTTTCACCCCGAAGATGGGACCAACCTGGCCATAGACGATGTGAGGACCGATATCGGCGCAACATATGGAGAGTTTGGCTATCTGGGCTATACATACAGACACCAGTCGTTTACGGCGGCGAACCGTGACACCGTCTTGCTTATATGGCAGCAACTGAACGATACAGGATTCATACCGGGCAAAAGGTACGATCTGGATATCTCCATAGATGGGTTCGAAGCCGACGGCATACTATACTCCAACGCTTTCGATATCATCGACTCGGACAATAAGCATCTGAAAATCGGCTTGGGGTTCGAGCTGCTGCGCGGACGCAATATGCAGCACGGCTACCTGCAAGGGTACGCTACGGCAAACTCTTCGAAAGATTACGACTTCAGCGCCGTTTCGGACTACTACTACACCGAAAACTACCTCTATAACCTAGATGTGGAAAAAGCCGACGGATTCGGCTATTCAACACATATAAGCATGGAGTATGACATTGAAGATATTTCGCTTCGGCTGCTGGCCAACGATATTTTCGGAAGAATCCGCTGGAAAAGACTGCCCTACAGTTACGTGAACATAAACTCCTCGAACAAGAGTTACGATGAAAACGGCTTTGTAGTCTACAACCCGACAGTCTCCGGAGTGGAAAAGTATCTGGACCATACCCAAAAGCTCTATGCAAAGTGGAGAGCGGAAGCATCCTACGGACAAGGGGAGACAATCTACACGGCCGGAACAGACTTTGTCAAAGAGAGGTGGTTCCCTTATATCACGGCGAGCAACCGTTTCACAAACGATTTTGCAGCCGCACTGGGTTACGACTTTCGTTTCTCGACCCTGGGAGTCGATGTGGCCTGGAGAGAGCTGCGGATATCCCTAAAAAGCGACTCGATAAAAGATCCATCATCTATCGGGGTATCCATCTCTTACAGGATGCTCTTCTAATCTGTAACGACTGCAATTATGAATTTGTCATTTGAAAGGTTGAAGCAGAAAGTAGTGTGGTGGAGTTGAGGGGAATCGAACCCCTGTCCAGAAACAAGCGACTTCCGGCGTCTACATGCTTAGACGACATTGCTGGATTTAACACGGCTTCGCGCAATGTCCAAAGCTGCGCCGTGCGAGCCTCGAAGGTTCGTCTGCAGGCGAGGCACCCTGCAGATATAGCCATAAGGTTGTGATACTCTCGAAGTCCGCCTATATGGCGTCAGCGGAGAGAGCAGCCCCAGTAAGGGTTAAAACTTACGCTACGGCGTAAGCGGGGCGATAATCTGTGTTGTTTGCGTTTATTGCATTGCGGACAGTTTAACGATGTGTCCAAATCGGCATGCAGCCGGAAATCACCTGCTCCTGTCGAAGCCAAGTCAACCCCGTCTAAAAACCTAAATCTTACCCGTTGATCTTCTCTTTGATCGAACGCGCAAGTGTAGATATATTATCTATTTTTTGGGTGTATGTCAAGTTTTCTTTAAGCAGGATCCTGACAAAGGCACTTCCCACAATAACGCCATCGACAAATCTGGCCTTCTCTCTGGCTGTCTTTTCATCAACTCCGAAACCGATGTAAAGCGGTGTATCGGTATGTTCCCGCACAGCAGAGATAACACCCTCGAGCGATTCGCTCCTGCCGGCTCCGGTGATGCCGGCATAGGCGACCATGTATATGAACTTCTTCGCATCTTTTACGATTTCAGCTATTCGTTCACGACTGTCGGTCGGGGCAACGAACTCGATGAGCGCGATATCTTTTTCATCGAAACGGTCTCTGTATGCCGCCGCCTCTTCATGTGGAAGGTCCGGTATTATGAAGCCGCTTACCCCGTACCTCTGCGCTCTTTCGAGAAAGTAGTCGACCCCTTTGTGATAGAAGGGGTTGAAATACCCCATCCAGAGCGTATCGATCTCGGGTGCGATCTTTTCGCTCACCTCCAGCAGGTCGGATATTTTGAATCCGCTCCTGAGCGCAAAGAGGTTGGCAGCCTCTATGACGGGACCGTCCGCAACCGGATCGGAAAAGGGTATTCCCAGTTCGAGCGAATCGACTCCCGCCTCCTTCAGCGAAAGCGCGAGGTCAACGGTAAAATTTTTATCCGGGTAACCGGTGGTAATATATGCAACAAGTTTTTTCAAATTATCTATCCTATCTGGGGAACGAGCAGAATTTTCGGGTTTATATCTTCCAGCTCTCCGTCGCCGGATATCTCCGCATACCAGGAGCGGAACTGGTCACTCACCAGAAGAAGCCAGTCTATAAGCTCTTCACTGACGGCATCCGGATTCTCCCTGAGCCTCTCCATCGTCTCTTCCGCAAGCTCGGAGAGCAGATGGAGCCGGTCCAGTTTAAGGAATGAGGAGGCCGATTTTATGTTGTGGAAGATTCTAAAGAGTTCGTTTATCTTCTCTTCTCTTACATCCTCTTTTTCAAGAGAGATGATGGTCGGTTCCATCACTTCCGTCATGACGTCGAAGTGGTCCAGAAACTCATCGACGATATCGTAGTCGAACTGCCTCTCGAGCCTGTTTCTGATACCCATCTGCGCCTCCTGTTTGATTGCAATTATACCATTTTTTGGATAGAATCGATCTCAACCAAACAAACCCGATTTCCGAAACGGAAACAGAGGAATTCGTCACGATAATTGCAGCCAAGCACTTCCGTAAAAATCATCGACGCACCCGCCAGGTGCGCTTCAAATTTTTCCGAAACAGCCTGACTACAAGCATCGCAGCGTTTTAGTTCTGTTCCAATTTTCGGAAATCGGAAACAGAAGGGATTCGATGCGCAAAAAAGAGACGATAACATCGCTTCAAGACGCCAAGGGGAGCCGCAAACTCACTATGATCACGGCTTACGATGCGCTTTTCGCCTCCCTTTTTTCGGATGAAGTGGAGATGATCCTCGTAGGCGACAGCCTCAATATGAGCTTCGGCGGCAGACCCGACACACTCTCCGTCACACTCGATCAGATGATTTACCACACCGAAGCCGTATGCAACGGTGCTCCGCAGACATTTACAATCTGCGATATGCCCTTCGGAAGCACAAATACCAAAGATGAGGCTCTGGCAAACGCCGTCGAGATATTCCGGCGTACCCGGGCGGATGCGGTAAAGATAGAGGGCGGCACCGAAAGGGCGGCGATGGTTTCCCATCTCGTGGAGAACGGTATTGCCGTTATGGGCCATGTAGGTCTCCTGCCGCAGTCTGTAAGATCGGAAGGCGGATACAGGGTAAAGGGGCGGGATGAGAAGAGTTTCCAAAAGGTACTCGAAGATGCCGCGGCCATCGAAAGCTCCGGAGCCTTCGCACTGGTCATAGAGGGTGTCACACCCGAACTGGCCGAATCTGTTACACGGGAGCTTTCGATTCCGGTAATAGGCATAGGAGCCGGAGCACAGACCGACGGACAGGTGCTCGTATGGTCCGATATGCTAGGCTTTTTCGAAGAGTTCAAGCCGAAATTCGTAAAAGAGTACCTGGATGGCGCAAAGCTTGTAAAAGAGGCTGTGAAAAGATACGCCGACGATGTGAAAGAGGGAAGATTTCCCGCCGAGGAGCACTGTTACAAGTGATGACTGTTACGAAAGCGCAGCTTCAGTGTGTAGCGGGTAGCGGGCAGCGGGCAGTTTGCAGTAGGCAGTTTGCAGTAGGGAGTTTGCAGTGGTCAGCAGCTAAAATCTGGGCGAGCGAAGCGGCAGCCGCGGCAATGCAGCGGATATCAGCCAAAGTCGGCGTGAGCGAAGCAAAAGCCGCGCCGGCGCGGCGGGCCCGCTGCCGAAGCGGACTCAGCGTCAGCGTAGATATGCCGGCTTTGCCGGCATATCGTATTTGCCGGAGGCAAGTTTAAATGGAACGGATGGTCGAGATAGAGAAGTTCGACTACGAAAACAGTTACGAAGCGAGTCTGAGGCCCGGCAGGTGGGATGAATATATCGGCCAGGAGAAGATAAAGAGGAACCTGCGGGTCTTCATAGAGGCGAGCAAGAAGCGCTCCGAAGCGCTGGATCATGTCCTCTTTTTCGGACCTCCCGGCCTCGGGAAGACCACCCTTGCCTACCTCATCGCCGCGGAGATGGAGAGTGCCATAAAGGTTACCGCCGCACCGATGATAGAGAAGAGCGGAGACCTTGCCGCCATATTGACCAACCTCGAAGAGGGCGACATCCTCTTCATTGACGAAATTCACCGCCTCTCTCCGGCTATCGAAGAGATCCTCTACCCCGCGATGGAGGACTACAGGCTCGACATCATAATAGGAAGCGGGCCGGCGGCACAGACCATAAAGCTGGATCTTCCCCGCTTCACACTCATAGGTGCGACCACGCGCGCCGGGATGATCTCGAATCCTCTAAGAGAGCGTTTCGGGATGCACTTTCGAATGCAGTTCTACACATCCAAAGAGCTTGCCGAAATTATCCGGCAGGCGGCCGATAAGCTGGATAAGCCGTGCGACAACGATGCGGCGCTGGAGATAGCGCGCAGAAGCAGGGGCACCCCTCGGATCGCTCTTAGACTTCTTCGCCGTGTACGCGACTTCGCCGAGGTGGAAAACGAAGAGTGCATACATCTGGAACGTACAAAATATGCCCTCGATGAGCTGGGGGTGAATGAAGAGGGGTTCGACGAGCTGGACATAAAACTTCTCAGGCTCCTGGTGGAGGCCAAAGGTAAACCGATCGGGCTAAGCACGATAGGAGCGGCGCTGAGCGAAGACGAGGGGACGATAGAGGATGTCATAGAACCCTATCTTCTTGCCAACGGCTATATAGAGAGAACAGCACGGGGAAGAGTAGCCACACCGAAAACATATGAACACTTCCGGCTTTCACCCAATTCGCAAGGCACGCTTTTGTGAAACCGCAGCACTTCATAGTTCTCCTGCTCGTAATCTCCGGCTACTTTGTATACCTTGTATACGAACCGTTTCTGCAAGCTATCGCCATAGCCATTCTGCTGATGTTCGCCACGCTCGGCATATCCCGGAAAATAGCCAAAAGAGTCAAGAAAAACTGGCAGGTCAGCACCATAATGACCATACTGCTCGGCCTTATGTTTTTCGCGCCGCTGGTCTATCTGATAAACGCGGCCGCAATTCTGGTGGTCAACATCGACACAAATGCGATAACTTGGCATATTCACAAAATAGAGGGCTTTTTACAGTCGGTCTCTCTGCCGCAGGATTGGCTCGATAAACTGCAACTGGATCAGCAGTCTATCCATAATACCATTTCGGCCATCTTCAGCGAGGAGCACATAAACGGCTACCTCAAAAGCGCCGGGGCGTTTCTGGGAACCATGGCGGCACACAGCGCGGCATTTTTCAAAGATATGGTCCTTATCCTCATATTCTACTTTTTCGCCTATCTCTACGGTGAACCGGTAGGCCATTTCATCAAGAGGATACTCCCGCTCGATACAGCACAGACGCAGCTTCTGTTCAACGAGCTCTCCAACTCCATGGGTGTCGTATTCTTCTCGATACTCGTCACGGCGATATTCGAAGGGGCGCTGTTTGCCGCCGTCGTAATGTTTTTCGGACTCGATGCCGTTCTACTCGGTATCCTGTACGGCTTCGCATCGCTGGTTCCGGTTATCGGGGGGGCCTTGATGTGGGTGCCCGTATCGCTCTATCTCTGGAGTACACAGGGGGCCTCCGCCGCCATTATCGTCGCTCTATATTCAATAATCGTCATATCGATAATCGCCGACACCTTCATAAAACCGATGATAATAAAAGAGATAGACTACAAGCTTCTCAAAGAGACCAACGCTCTAAACGAGATCCTCGTATTCTTCTCGATCATAGCGGGTCTGGCTACCTTCGGATTCTGGGGAATGATAATCGGACCCGCAATCACTACACTATTTATAGCTATACTGAAACTGTACGACCAGTTACAAACCACTCTAAAGGAAGAAGTATGAAAAAAATTCTACTGCTGCTATCAGCCCTAGTCGCCGTGGCGGTATCTCCGGCCATGGCCCAAAACGTAACGACCTTCACCCTCAAAGGGAATGGTGCTCCGACACTTCACGTAAAAGAGACCGAAAACGGCATTCTTTTCGATGAGTACAGAGGGAAAGTTGTTCTTCTGAACTTTTTCGGTAAACATTGCAAATGGTGTATGAAGGAGATACCGCATCTTGTGGAGTTGCAGAAAAAGTATAAAAATAGTTTCCAGGTTGTTGCCGTTCACGCACAGCAACCGCTGACACCCGGGGAGCGCTCCAGACTGGAAGCACGGTTTCACTTCAACTACCCCATATATGAATCGACCGATAACCCCGACTTTGTGTCTTATATAGGGCAAAGAGCCGGCTGGACAGGAGCTCTTCCGTTTTCAGTCATATTCGACAAGAACGGAAGCGCAGTCAAAATAGTACCAGGCTACCTCCCGAAAGAGAGCCTGGAACAGATTATCGGGATTTTGACAAAATAGGCTTGGATCGCCTGGCAAGCAGCAGGTAGCCTACGACTCCGGCCGCTATCATGGCCAGCGAAAGCAGCTGGCCCATTGTGACCCATCCGCAGCAGATATAGCCCAGCTGAATATCCGGCTCACGCCAGAACTCAGCTATGAAACGTGCAAAACCGTACAAGATGGCGTAGAGGGCTATCAGTTCGCCTTCGAAACGCTGCCTTTTGCGGTACCAAAATAGAATCAGAGCGACAAGCACCCCTTCCAGGAACGCCTCATACAGCTGGGAAGGGTGGCGCAGGGTTCCGTTTACGTAGATTCCCCACGGGACATCGGTTACGCGTCCGACAAGCTCCTGATTCAGAAAGTTCCCGATACGGCCGAATATATACCCTACAGGAACACTCAGGGCTACAAGATCCATCCACATCCAGAACGATGTCTTGCTTCTCTTGACGAATATCCATGTCGCTATGACGAAGCCTATGACCGCCCCGTGATAGCTCATGCCGCTTATGCCGGTGAAGGTGCCGCCATGAAACGGGTTGAATATCTGCCAGGGGTGCGTAAGGTAGTATGCCGTGTGTGGGTCGTAGAAGAGAATATAGCCGATTCTCGCACCTAGAATAACGCCTATCTCGACATATATGAAGTAGCTCTCGAGCGTTTTGTTGTCGACCGGGTACCGGTCATGCTTTACATAGAGTTTGGCCGCATACAGCGCCGTAAGGAGCGCAAGTACGTACATGATACCGTACCAGTGCACCTTGAACGGACCGATCGTAAATGCGATGGGGTTGAAGTGCTCATATATATGCTGCCAATACTCCATCATCGGCCGCTTTTTACCAGAACTATCCTATGTTCGTCGTCGAAGATTACCAGGTTGTCATCCTCGTCGAACTGCCACCATTTTGTACCTTTCAAAACGGAGAAGAGTCTGCGCTCAACCACTCCCCTTTCCCCGCTGCAGAAGCGCCTGGTAGAGCCTATCTTGATAAAATCTATCGCTGTCTCGGTGACTGAAGCTTCGCCGAAAAAGCTGTTGCAGCCGCCGAACCCTCCGATTTTTCCATCCGCGGAGAATGTGACGAAAGGGGCCCTTTTCAGTGAAACGGTGTCGTTGTCTATCATAACGACTTTCCACTTCACTCCGTAGAGCCTGTCACTGCAGAGTCCTGTATGTGAAACCGGCAGCGGGCCGGAGGTTCCGGCACATCCTGCGAAAAAGAGCGCTCCGAAAAGGAGCGAAAATATCAAATTACGCATCACTCTTCTCCAGTGCATCGGCAATAAGCTCGATCGGATTTTTGAATATTGCTTTGGAGTCGGCTTGATAGAGCGAATTTCCTATCTGCATCCGGCAGGCACTGCATTCGGCTGCCACTATGTCGGCTCCCGTCTCGTTTATCATCGCCGCTTTCGGTTTGCCGGCGGCTTCGGCCAGATGAAACTTCTCTGTCTGCATCGTCACCCCTCCGAAACCGCAGCATCTGTTGGGGTCGCTCATCTCTTTCATCCTGTAGCTGCGCCCTATCAGCTCTCTTGGCTCTCTGTAGATACCCTGAACCTTCCTCGCATGGCACGGATCGTGGTAGGTTACCAGCAGGTCGCTCGCCACTCCGCTCTTCTCGAGTATGGATGAGAGCTCCGTATTGTTGGCAAGCCACTCTGTGGCCATGAATATCTTTTCGTTCAGCTTCTCGGCACGCTCCGCCCACTCCTCCATGCCTCTGTTGCGGAAAAAGACGGCCCAGTCATGCTTTATCATCGCCGAACATGTCGCTTCGGGAACGATTATGGCATCCACATCTTCTATGAAGCTCTCGAAATACTCTATGTTGCTCTTCGCCAGCACCTCCACCGTCCTGAAATCGCCGGTGAAGTATGCGGGTGCGGCACAGCACTTCTGGTCTTTAGCAAAAAAGACGTCGATCTCGAGTCTTTTGAGAATCTTCACGAGAGAATGGCCGATGCCTGTATAGTTGTAGTTCGCCAGACACCCTATGAAGATCGCCACGCGCCCCTTCCCTCCGTGATCCAGGTTCTCTCTGTATGAGTTGAGCACGCTGGTACTCGCCATAGAGGGCAGAAGCCGGTCCTTCTTTATGATAGGCAGATCGAACCTCGGTATCAGGCCGCCTCTTCTGTCGTCGCTCTTTACGGCGCACGTTTTAAAGACGTAACCGAGTTTGCTCGCTATATCCATAATCTTTCTGTGCCTGAGCAGAAAGAAGAAGAGGCGCTTGAACCAGGCGATTCCGTACTTGTCGGCTATCTCTTTGCGAACCTCCTCTATGACCATATCTGTCGGCAGGTCGTTCGGGCAGACATCTACGCAGTTGGTGCACAGAAAGCAGCTTTCGAATATCTGCTTCGCATTCAGGTCGATATCGAGTTCGCCTCTTTCGTGCGCACCGAGAAGATCTATGAAACCGCGCGGGCTGGTCGTCTCATCGGGGTTTATCTGGTGTATCGTACAGACGGGGATGCACTTTCCGCACTTTATGCACGCATCGCTGACCTTGGTATACTCAAAAATGTTTCGGGGTTCAGACACTTCGATCTCCCCACTTTTCAAGATTATTCACTCGCTTACGCTCCACAGGCTCAGACCGTCTTGCTGAAGGTCTTTTTGCTCTCTTTATGCTTCTGCATATAGGCATCGAAAGGCATCGCTATATTTCTTATGACAAGCGTACCGGTCTGGGAGACGGTTATGGCATCGTCCGAGATCTGAACCAGACCCTCTTCCACCATCGGCTCCAGCTCTTTGAGAGCCTCTGCGAAGTAGCTCCTGAAATCTATGCCGAACTCCTTCTCGATCTTCTTTATGTCGAGTTTGAAGTTGCTCATAAGATCCATGATGACCGCCTTTCTGATACGGTCGTCTTCGGTAAGCTCCACACCGCGCCAGAACGGAAGTTTCCCGGCATCTATGGCAGCCTCATACTCGGGGAGGTCCTTGAAGTTCTGTGCATAGTAGTCCCCGCCCTCGCCGATACTGGTGAGCCCGATACCGAGCAGATCCACACCGCCTCTTGTGGTGTAGCCCTGGAAGTTACGGTGCAGTTCACCCTTCTCTATCGCCCGGAAGAGCTCGTCATCCGGCTTTGCGAAGTGGTCCATGCCGATCATTCTGTAGCCGTTGTTGGTGAAGTAGTCTATCGTGTACTGCAAAATGGCAAGCTTCACATCCGGGCTCGGTATGGTCGTCTCATCCAGCTTTCTCATCGTCTTTTTGAGCCACGGAACGTGGGCGTAGTTGAAGACGGCAAGCCTGTCCGGATCCAGTGAGCGGGCAAGCTCCAGAGTCTTTTTGAAACTCTCCAGCGTCTGGAACGGAAGGCCGTATATGAGGTCGATGTTTATGCTCTCTATGCCGTAGCGGCGTGCCAGATCGACAGCCGCTTTGGTGATATCGTAGGGTTGAATCCTGTGGACAGCCTGCTGTACGACCGGTTCGAAATCCTGCACCCCGAAACTTATCCGACTGAAGCCGTGCTTTTTGAGAACCTTCATCTGCTCTTCGTTGAAGAACCTGGGGTCTATCTCGCAGCTCACCTCGGCATCTTCGGTGAAATTGGGGAAGTGCCCCTTTACGGTATTCATGATATCGTCGAGCTGTTCGGCGCTGAAAAAGGTGGGGGTACCGCCGCCGAAGTGAAACTGCACGACTTCGCTCGAAGTATCCATGCTGGAGGCCAAAATCTCGAATTCGCGTTTCAGGTAGTCGATGTAGCGCGTCTTCTTATCCTCTTTGGAGGTGAAGACTACGTTACAGCCGCAAAAATAGCAGGCACTTCGGCAGAAGGGGAGGTGAATGTAGATCGAAAGCGGCTTTGAACTGTCACGCCCTTTGAGTTTCTCAAGATACCTGTCGTATGTGAAATCTTCACTGAACTCGACCGCGGTCGGATAGCTGGTATAGCGCGGACCCGGCTTGGAATATTTTATGAACTGCTTGAAATCTATCACGGTAAAACCACTCCTTCTGAACGCCGCACCTCAGCCGCGGCCGTAAAGTTGAGTGCATTTTCCCATAATTTCCATAAATAAGCGCTAAACCGCTCCAAATAGTTGAAAAACACCACCCCCACCCCACAACCCACAACCCATAACCTACAACCTAAAACCTACAACCTAAAACCCATAACCTATATCCCAATCCTACCTCCACCCCTTCTCGACGATGCGGCTTGACTCTTCATAAGGATACTTTTTCAAAAGCTCCTTGAGGGAGAGCTTCTGGTCTCCGGAACGCATGAAGTGCGCAAGAGTCACAGAGGCCCAGTAGTCGTCGGCATAGGCTGTTCCGGCCAACTCTACGGGAACACCCTTTGAGTTTACGGTATGGCATGCGGCACAAGTTACCGGTCCGCTGTATTTTCCGTCCGGGCTGTACTGCAGAGCCTGCTCTCTCGTAGTCAGGTCTACCGTTTTGGTGTCACCGTCGTACCGGGTCGGGTAGAGTCCGTGAATCGATTCGTGGCAGCTCTGGCAGGCTATATCGCCGTGCGCCTTGGAGTAGCGGTACAAAGAGAGTTTGTTCGGTTGATCTATCGGAAAGTATTTGCCGCCCATACTCTCGACAAATGGTGCCAAGTGGCAATCCGCACAGTGCGGTTCGCTTGCGCTGAGCCACCAGTCGCTTCCGCCGGAGACCGCATCGTAGGGGATAGCTTTGCCTTCGGGATGGTTCCACGGCTTCAGCTCCAGACCCTGGGCCGATACGTTTTTCACCAGCGTAGCCGCCTTGTGCTCCGTATAGAACTTCAGAACTTCATTCTCTCCGCCTGTTTTCGGGTCGGCAAGCTCTTTGAATCTCTTTTCGTCACCGCCGGTCATTACTGCGACTATTTCACCGATACTCCGGTTGCGAAGCGTCCTGCCCTCCAGCCTCTGTACGCTCAACAGATCGTCTGTACGATAGAAAGTCTGCGCCACTCTGTTGTGGCAGTTCGTACAGTAGAGGCCGCGCATTTCGGATATCTTCTTGCCGCGTTCATCCTTAAGGCTCACTTCCTTCAGAAGATACTTTCCATATTCGTTCAGGAAGAAGGGGGGCTCGGCTTCCGGGTTGGAGTGGGCATCCCGCCGCACATAGCATCCGCCTCCGCTTTGACGCACATCTTTATCTGAAAAACGCGCCTTGCCGTACCGGTCAAATACCCTGAACGGATTCATGTCGTCGTTCATGGAGGGGTCCTGGAAATGTGTAGGGTGGCACGCCTGGCAGGATTGGCTCCGCCCGGCCGCATCAGGCATCGGGACCATTGCCAGATGGAATCCGTGTATAGCCTCGGTCAGAGGTTTGGCTCTTACGGTTTTGTACCCTGTCGCGGTAGGCCTTGGAGACTGCAGATTGCCCGATATATTGTCGCCGTGGCAGTCGGCACAGTTTACCGGCCCGACCTTGCCCAGCCTGTTGCCCGGGGCGTCCGGTTTGTAATCCGCGAGAAATTTCGTACCGTGGTGCGCGTCGTGCAGGGAGAGAATGTTTATCGAAGACTCCGCGAGACGGGCCATATACTCACTCGTGTCGGGGTAGCTCTTCCAGTAGTCGTACTCTTTGTCGGAAAAGTTCAACCCCTCCTCTCTCGCCATCTGTGCGGCTTTCCCTTCGCGCGAGTGGCAGGCATAACAGTTGGGAATATCCACAGGGTTGGTACCGAAATACTCCACTATCCTCATCTTCTCGTCCAGAAGCGGCTTTCCCTCGTTGGTGCGAAGCTGCACGACAGAGTACTGGAAGGGCTGAAAGTCGCTCTGCGTAACTGATCGGATGGTCCCCCGCCTTCTGCTGTCGTTGAAGGCTGTGAGCGGAAGCCCCAGCGCATCCCAGATATAGGCGACGGTAAGAGTCAGAGGTACGTTTTTCACGGCCGGCACGAGGGTATCGGTGAAGACGACATTGGAGCCGTCCCTATCGGCGTACTCCATATATCCGCCCGCCATCGGCTTGCCGCTCGGGCCGGAGTCGTAGCGCACCTTTATCTGGCGGCCTATTCTCAGCCTGTCTTTTTGCGAAGCTTTCGCGGGAATAGTGCCCTCGAGGTCTTTGTATATAAAAAGATGGGTCCATACATAGTTTGCCATATTGTCGCCCGCTGAATCGAAGTGGCCGTCACCGTCTACATCTTTAGAAACGGACCAGTAGCGCATCTTGTTACCCTCGCTGTAGCTGTTGTCCTTTGTGTAGTAGTAGAGCTTTATATCGTCGAACGGCGAGAGAAGCCGTGGAGTGGTACCGCCCTGCCCTGAGCGTACAGCCTGCGCCTGTATCGAGTTGTAGGGCGGTATTACGCAGCAGTAACTCATATCGAATCCGACACAGTGCATACCCAGTTCGTAGTTGACGAAAACGTTGTAGCCGTTGAGCGGCTCGTAGAACCCTTTAGCCTTTTTCGAAGGTGTCAGCTTCGAAAGGGAGAAAGGAGGCTCTTTCGGGTACGACACCTCTTTCACACCGCTTCCGGCCGCCCCGAAAAGAGCAGCGGTCCCCGCTTGCATCATAAGCATAACTGGAAGAAAAACAGATAATCGTTTATTTAATTTCATAATACCTCCTTTATATTTTTATATTAAGATTTATAATTCAAGCCGGATAAATATCTCCTTAAATTATTCAATTTTACTGAACTTATTGATTTATAAAACTGATTTTATCTCTTTCGCACAGACTCTGCAAACCGGCTGTTGGTTTCAGTACCCAGCCGACTGTAGGGCTTTTGACAAAACCATTACGTGAAATAGCGGTTTTGCAAACTTTTGCGCCGCTGTTTAATAAATAGTTAACAGATTCTTGTTAAATTTCTGGCTTAACTTTCAATTCAGGAGAAATAGAATGAAAAGAGTTTTGCTGCTCTCGGGCCTGGTACTTTTTTCTTCGATAGCCGCTGCCGAAGATATCGCCCTGGAAACTGTTGAAGTTGAATCTTCAACGATTGAGGATATGGCATCCGATCCCAAAACGGAAGCATCTACTGTAAATATCATCGATGAGGAAAAATATGAGATCATCGATCCGAAAAATATCAACGAGGCGCTTCGGACGATTCCGGGAGTAACCGCCGATGTCCGCTCTGGCGATACCGTAGAGATCCATATACGCGGTGTCAATCAGCAGGAGTTCATGTGGGAGGATACAGGAGTGGCAATCGTCATCGACGGGGTACCTGTTCTTCAAAACGGAGGGAAAGTCAAATTCAATCTCGACAATATCGAGAGTATAAAAGTCATCAAGGGCGGAGCCTCCTATCTTTTCGGTCCCAATGCGATGGCCGGTGCGATAATCATCACTACGAAAAAACCCAAAGGCCGCGATGATATAACCGTCAGCGCCGACTATGGATCATACGCCTACCAGAACTACAAGGCTACCCTCAACCATGCGACGGAACAGTACGCTTTGATATTGAACGGAAGCTATCGTTACACAAACGGATACTGGGATATGACCGAAAACTCTACTGGTTCCGGAAACGGAAAGCTGACATGGTTCCTTGATGATACGAGTGATATTACTTTAGGTGCGGAATATACAAAAAAGTACGAAGAGAGTTCACGCGGCAGTGTAACAGGCGTCACCAATGCCCAGATAGATCCTACGGGTGCCAGCGATAACGACCTCCCGTACAACCACAACTACGACTCCGATATCCAGCGATACTTTTTGACCTACAGCAAAGATCTCACGGATACGGACAATCTGATGGTAAACGGATATTACTATGTGGACAGATATACGTACGAATCTTCTCCCCAGGATCTAAACGGCGACGGAATAGATGACGACTGGACGCGTGATAACAGCGAAGATACCTATCAGTACGGTCTGAAGTCGGAGTATCGGGGAGTCTATCAAAAGCTGGGATATATGCTGGGGCTGGATATCGGACAAAGAGAGCTGAAAGACTACTACGTAAGAACTGTAAACTATACATCTCGCGGAACCGACTATTATGTCGGCGAGTCGAGCAGAGACGACACGACGGAAGATCGTTTCGGGCTCTATGCCGAAACCAAGTATATGGTTACAAATGCTCTGGCATTCATTCTAAACGGCCGGTATGACTACGAAAGCTATGAGCTCGACCATCTCGCCAAGGATTATAACGGGACGGACTGGTCAACCGACGCTATAACGCGTGAAGACTCTTTCACTAACTTTTCTTTCCGTGTAGGTTTCACATATCAACTCGACGACTCTACAACACTCTACTCCAATATCTCCAGCGGATTCAGAAACCCGCGTGTCTATGAGCTCTATGCATTCGATTTCGATCCTGACAGGTATAGCCGGAACAACCCCGATATCAAAACGGAAAAAACCTACAACTACGAGATCGGAATTCGAGGCAGGCGTACGGTATTCGATAACAAAATAGGTTACGAACTTTCTGTATATCAGCTCGATACAAAGGATATAATTGCCAAAAACGCAGGTACATACTACAGTAACGGGGATGTATACTTCGACAATGTCGGAGACGCCAGAAACCGCGGCCTGGAGCTCTCCATGAAGACCGATCGCAGCAAACCTGTCTACTTCGACCTCTCATATACCTACCTGGATGCAAAGTATACCTCCCACGATCCCTTTACGGTCGACTTGGATCCTGTTTATCGATCAGCTGGGGATATCACATACGACATCAGCAACAACCGGCTTCCAAGGACTCCGAAACATGTGTTCGACCTCTATACCTACATACCGATTACAGCAGCGCCGGGATGGATGATTATAGCCGAAAACTACGGCCAGTCAGGATACTATGCCGATGAGACCAACCTCGTCGAAATGCCTGGTTACGGCATTATGAATCTTCAACTGAGATACAACACCAAAGTCAAAGGCAATCCTTTCGAGTTCTATCTCAGATGCGACAATATCACCGACAAACAATACTATCGCACCGTCTATCTATTCTCCGACAGAAACGGGGATGGACAACTTGATGCAGAAGATGCAAGTATCACTGTGGATCCCGGCCGCGTATACTACGTCGGACTCAAGTACACTTTCTGACAGAGGCCATTGTTGGAAACTGTTCCGGTTCTGACTATCTTTCTAATGGGTGTAGCTTACGGGTCGAGCGCCTGTATGCTCTCCTGTTCACCGATACTTGCGCCGCTTCTGGTTCACAACTCAGGTTCAGTCAGGGACTCTATGTATACGGTCGGCATATTCAGTGCCGGCCGAATCGTCTCCTACAGCGGTATAGCTGCTGCTGCCTCATTCGCATCGTCCGGCATACGGGAGGCTCTTGCAGACACCGAGAGTGCCCGGTTATTGATGGGGTCTATCATGATTGCAACGGCGGTTTGGCTTATCTTCCGGCAGTTTCACCGCACCCCACGCCGATGCGGAGCGGTCGGCCTGTTATCACGCTTCAACTCGTTCGGGCCCGGTGCCGTTTTCACAATGGGGATGCTCCTGTCACTCAATCTCTGCGCCCCGCTCCTTTCACTGGTCTCTGTATCTGCAGCCGGCGCTTCTCCGGTCCGGGGAGCACTGTACGGACTGGCGTTCGGACTCGGCAGTGTAGCGGTATCGCTCCTCTTCTACGGCTTCATACTCGGCGCTGTTGCAAAAGAGCTGCTCATCCAGTTCAAGCGACAGAAACTATATATAGAAACCGCAGCTTCTGTACTCCTGCTTCTGGCCGGAGTCATGGTAGCGGCCGGACATTTGAAACTTTAAGGGATAAATGATGGTGCATTTCATCAAACGCGAAAACAGCGACCTGTTCAAAAACCGTCTCTTCCGGTTTATCTTTAAAAACAGAAAGTTCGTTTTTCTCTTGCGGATAGTTGTTGCTTTTCTCTTTTTCTACGCCATCTTCATGGGTTTTTACGACTCTTCCAAAGATAACATATTCACAACGGCCATCTTCTGGGGAATCTTCTGGCCCTTTTTCATAGTCACTACCCTGCCGATATTCGGGCGTATCTTCTGCGGTATCTGCCCCCACGGTTTTCTGGGCAAATATATAACCGGATATGGACTAAAGAGGAGTATGCCGAAATGGTTGAAGAATCGTTTTATAGGAGTCATGCTACTGTTCCTCGGCTGGTGGGGCATATACTACGCCTTCCCCGGCATATACAGAACCCCGCTGGGAACGGCGATGCTGTTTGGTATCATGACGGTTGTCGCATTCTTGTTCTACTATCTCTACAAAGATATGGACTACTGTAAATATATCTGTCCCATAGGAACACCTTTGCGCGGATTCGGGAAACTCTCCTTCACATGGTTCAGCTCTTACAACTCCGCATGTGCCGAATGCAAGACCTTTGACTGCGCCAAAGCGTGCCCCTACGGATTGAGCCCCTTCAACTTCAACAAAAAAAACTCCATGGAAGATTGCACTCTCTGTATGGAGTGCACCCATGCCTGTGAAGCCATCAACTTCAGAGTGGTTAAACCGGGCCACGCGATATATAAGAAGTTCAAAACAGTCAAGGCGGAGGTGTGGGCATATATCCTGATTCTAGCCGCTATTCCTATCACAATGGCGTTCCATCACGGACTCGGACGCAGCAACATCGCGGACCGAATGATCTGGGTCAAAACAGCGGATCTCTTCAAAAGCTTCATCGACTTCGGACCGGTCGATCCGGCCGGACTTTTCGCTTTTCTATATGCAACCCTCTTCACTGTCGCAGCCGTCGCGGCAGGCATGTGGAGCGCGTCGAAAATTCTTGAAAAAGATTTCAATACAGTCTTCTATACGCTCGGTTATGCCTTTGCACCGCTCTTCCTCCTGGCGTCGATGGGCCATGCGCTGGAGTATTTTTTCACCGGCAACTCCGCGCGCATCGTCGAGGGTCTGGCGTGGGGATTCGGTATGCATATCGACGTTGCACCCATCGCCGAACGGGGAGACAGATGGCTGCAGGTATTTCACCTTTTCCGATGGATCGCCGTCGCATGGGCCCTCTATATTCTCTATCGGCGTATGGCATATATCGATGCGCCGAAAATACGCAAGATTGTCGCATACCCTTTTGCGGCAATGCTGATTCTGTTTTTCATAGGAATCAATATCTACAGGGATTATGTTATCGACACATACGGCAGAAAAGCACGTAACGGTCACGGATCACACGGCGGCAGCCACGCTGCAGCCATCTATAAACAAAAGGTCGATGTACCGAAAATTGAAGTCGGTTTAGATGATCCTGTATGGCTTGGCGACCATATGCCGCGGCCGGCCGGGGTACGGTACGGCGAGCGGGGTATGCGGGCCGGAATGCACCGCGGCCGAAACGGCATCCCTTCACGCAAAGTCTATCTTCTGGGCGGCGATTTATCACGACCGGCATGTGTAACCGATGCGCCAGGAACATTCTATATAGTAGATACGGATAACCGGGCACAGATGGTAGAACCGAAAGAGAGCGGCTGTATCAGCGTCTCTTTCAAAATGCCTAATAACGGGTACTATAAAGTCTATTATGTCGATGAGGGACATCAGGGAGAGCGACGCCATGTTCGTGTCGCAAAATATGAGTTCAAGCGCTTCGACCACAGCCGGGAGAGATACGACCGTGAAAAGATGATGGCCAAAACCGTCGACTCCGTACCCTTCGACATACTCCGGCTGCGTCCCGCGGACGAAACATTCTACTCCCGCCCCGTAACCGGCGATACGGTACGTTTCAAGGTGCTGCTTCACGGAGATCCCGTCAAAGGTGCCGATGTGACTCTTACCACGCAGTTCGGGTGGAACAAAATGGTTACAACCGACAAAAACGGTATTGCAAGCTTCACTCTTATAAAAGACTACTATCCCGAATGGAAAAAGTTCGACAAAAGGTTTCGTGAAAGATTTATAGTAGAGGCGAAATATACCGACAACGGCACCCTCTACAGGGTAACACAGTCCGATATCTACGGACGATCCAAAAGCGAATACCAGTCCAGTGCCTACGGCCTGCTGCTTACCGTTCTGCTTCTTATAGTCATCGGAGGGGGAATCGCACTCTATCGCTACCGCACAAACAGACCGTTCAAAGAGGTGGTAATCAAAGATGATAAATAGACTTCTGCAAAAGATCAACCGCGTAGATATCAGGAAGTTTCGATTCTGGATTCAACTCCTCTTTTTCATTGTTTTTGTCTACGGCGGCTATCTGGCGATCGATCTCGGACGTGAAATTCCCGTATTCTCATGCGGCTACAACAGGGAAACCGGGGGAGTATGCTATTTCATGCCGCTGCAGCACCAGCTTGCAAGACCATGGGATAGACTCTTCAGCATGGCCAGCATCGGTGTCCTTGGCGCATTTCTGACATTCCTGCTCTGGTTTGTGGTGTTCAACAAGGCGTGGTGCGGATACGCCTGTCCGCTGGGGACTATGCAGGACTGGATAACAGCGATCAGGAAACGGTTACGCATTCCCTACAGCAGCTACAGCGAAAGCGACTATAAATTTCTCAAAAAAATCAAATATATTTTTCTGCTTATCGTCATACTATTCCCCCTCCTCATCGGCGCCGGACTGCTGGACGGAGAGTGGCGGGCCGCTTTTTGCAAAATGTGCCCGGGCCGCCTCATTACCCCGCTTTTCGTAGGAGACTTCAGCCAGTGGAGTATCGACTTCTCATCCAATACTGCTATCTTCCTGACGACGTTCGGCATTGCTTTCAGCGCACTATTCATTGTCGGCTCTTTCGTGAAAAAACGCTTTTTCTGCTTCTATTGCCCGATGAGCGCCATGCACTACGTTTTCAGCCCTTTCGCACTTCTCAAACTGAAAAAAGAGGGAGACAAATGTACCAAATGCGGCGACTGCTACCGTGTATGCGATATGCAGATATTCGATATAGCAGACGATGTGGTAAGCAGAAACATTTTGCGCGATGACTGTATACTCTGCCTGAAGTGCATAGCGGCCTGCCCGGAGGAGGATGCGCTTCACCTGGATATAGTCAACATGGCGCTTTTCAGATCGACCAAAGACGGTTTTGCCAAACGGATGGGGCTTGAAAAGGATCTTTTCGATGAGAGATAAGACTGCACCGGTAAAAAAGAAAGATTCGACGGCTGAAGAGGGGCCGAAAAAGGTACAGAGACGAAAACATCGTGTTGAAGATCCCCGAGCGCGCCACAGGCGCCATGAAGCTATGGAAGCGATGAAGATGCTGGACCATCTGCGCCGAGACTTCACCGAACCTCTGAAATCAATGGAGTACTTCTACGATCTCTTCGAGAGGGTATACTGTAACGGGGAGGTTCTGCACAGCGGAAAACCGACGGTGGGAACTCTCTGCATACAGATCCCGTATGAAATCATCTATGCGATCGATGCCGTACCGGTGAGGCTATGTAACGGTTTCCACACGGACGAGCAGAGCGGCGGAGAGTTCATGCCCGCGAAATCGTGCTCACTGGTCAAAGCTACGCTGGGAATGCTGAAGCAAAAAGATATCCCCGCGGTCGGGAAGCTTGACTTCATGGTCCACCCGACAACATGCGACCAGAAAACAAAAGCTATCACTCTTATCGAAGAGATGGATTACGACGTCTACCACATGGAGTTCCCGCGCGTCAAAGAGAGTGAAGAGAGCCGGGAGTACTGGCGCAGAACCGTACGGAAATTCACCAAAGATCTCTCGAGGGGGCTCGGACGGAAAATTACCAGAGGCAGGCTCAAAGAGGCTATAACCAAAGTAGGACGTGCACAGCTCGCCTACCATCGCCTCAATGAACTTCGAAAATCCGATCCCGTTCCGATACTCGGAAAAGATATCTTCCTTATCACCAACGCCTTCTTTTTCGACGATATCGAGCGCTGGACAGAGATGACGCTCAAAGTCTGCGAAGAGGTCGAGAAGCGTGCAAAAGAGGGGTTCAATGCCGCAGGCAGACGCTCACCGAGGATTCTCTATACCGGTTCTCCTCCTATTTTTCCGAACCTGAAACTGCCGTATATGATAGAGCAGGCCGATGCCGTTATAGTGGCTGACGAAAGCTGCTCGGCCAACCGCCTCTTCAACGATATGGTTTCGGTAGACGAGTGGTTCATGTACGATATGGTAGATGCCGTGGCGGACCGCTATCTCAAAGGGTGCACCTGCCCTATATTTACCAAAAACGACGACAGGAAACGTCGTCTCAAAGAGCTGTGCGAACAGTATGCGGTTGACGGTGTAATCTACCAGTCTTTCGCCGGGTGCCAGGTCTACGAGATGGAGCAGAGAAGCATCCAGCAGGCGATGGAAAAACTCGGTATACCTATGCTCTATGTAGAGACCGACTACAGCCCCGGGCAGGGTGGGCAGCTCTCTACGCGCATAGAAGCCTTTGTAGAGTCGCTAAAAGTTCGCAAACGGCGAAAAAACCATCAAAGAGGGGAAGTGAGTTGATGCAATATTTTGCAGGTATCGATATAGGTTCAACCGCTATAAAAATAGTTATCATAGATGAGAGCGGGGATATTGTCGGTCAAAAGGTCTCCGGCAGCGGCAGTATGTTCTACAAATATGCGAAAGAGAGCCTTGGGCAGCTGGTCAAAGATATCGGAATTTCAATGGACGATATAGCCTATATCGTATCTACGGGATATGGGCGCAAACTTTTCAAAGAGGCAGACGAAACCATCAGCGAAATTACCGCCAATGCCGTCGGAGCTCGCAAGGCGGGTGAAAAGTTCGGCACTATCCGTACCATTATCAACATAGGCGGCCAGGACTCCAAGGCGATTGGCCTGGATGATGAGGGTAATGTCGTCAACTTCGCTATGAACGACCGATGCGCAGCAGGAACGGGTAAATTTCTGGATGTTGCCGCAGCCAAGCTGGAGATAGATGTCGAAGAGCTTGGAGAACTCCACTTCAGGGCCGACGGCACACCGCTAGCTATCAATAGCACATGTGCGGTTTTCGCCGAGTCGGAGATAATAGGCCTGCTCGGCAATGAACACTCCAGAGAGGATATAGTCGCCGGAATCCATTTCTCTATCGCGAAACGGATCATTCGCCTTGCAAAGAGAGTCGGCTTGAATGACATAATCTACTTCGACGGCGGACCGGCACTCAATGCCGGACTGGTCGCAGCTATAGAAGATGAGCTGGGGCGCGAAATTGCCATCCCGGACTACCCGCAGATTACGACTGCCCTGGGGGCTGCGATTCTTGCAAAAGAGGGGCACTATTTCGAGAGTTGATGCTCCGGCCCCCAAAAACTCTCTTGATATCTTCGATCACCATATAGAGTGCCGGAACGATCAGCAGTGTGACGAAGGTGGCGAAAAGCACCCCGAATCCCAGGGAGACCGCCATCGGAATCAGGAATTTGGCCTGCTTTGAAGTTTCAAAAATCATCGGCATAAGACCGCCGAATGTCGTGACTGTCGTCAGAAGGACAGGACGGAAGCGCTGTACAGCGGCTTCCCGAACCGTTTTCAGGACCGATACCCTGTATCTGCGGCGATATCTGTTGGCAAAATCGACAAGTATCAGCGCATCATTGACCACTATACCGCTTAACGCCACGATACCAAACATGCTCACTACACTGAGGCTGTACCCTGTAATCATATGTCCTATCAGCGCTCCGATGATGCCGAATGGAATACCTGCCATGACGATAAGCGGCTGGAGATAGCTTCTAAACGGTATGGCAAGCAGGGCGTAAATGGCAAATATCGCCATAACGAAGGTTGTTTTCAGAGTCGCAAAACTATCCCTTATTTCTGTCTGATCCCCCTCGAAACTGTAGACAAGCCCGGGAAATCTATTCTGAAGTTTCGGCAGAAAATCCGCCTGCAGGTCATTCATGATCTCCAGAGCCTTGCTGCGCGGACGTATGTTGGCTTCTACGGTAATCACCCGTCTTCCGTTGACCCGCATGATCTGTGTATAGGCATGCCCCCACTCTAGAGTTACGAGATCCATCAACGCCACTTCTCTGCCATCTTTCGTAAAGAGCCTGAGACGATAGAGTGACTCCAGCGATTCGCGCCTTCTCTTCGGAAGTTTGACCATAATCTTCGTCTCATCTTTGCCGACCAGAATCCTTTGCGCTTCCGAACCGTAAAAGGCGGCCCGAACCTCCCTGGCAACTGTGCGGGCGTCGAACCCCAATGCGTACGCCACGGGCTTTAGGCGGAAGTTGATCTGGGTTTTCCCCTCCTCGAAGCCGTCTGAGATATCGTAAAGTCCGGGGTAGCGCCTCAACTCATCGGCGATGAGGGTACTGGCCCTTTTCAGAACATTCAGATCGGAATGGCTGATCTCCAGAGCGATCGCACTGCCGTGGCCGGGACCTCCGGCATAGGCGGAAAACTGCAGCAAAGCGGCACCAGGTATATCTCCGGCCTTTTTCCGCCAGAGTGTGACAAACTCGGCATTTGAAACAGTTTTGTCGCGAACCGATGCCGGCGGCAGATAGATACGGACAAGGCCCTCATGTGCACCTTCACGCCCTATACGGGCATATATACCCCTGATATAGCCGTCAACACCGATCTCTTTTTGCGCCTCGTAGGCTGCGGCTACAATCTTTTTGACCATATTCCGGGTCACTTCCGCCGGGGTACCGAAAGGCATCTTGACTACAGCCTGCGCATAGGAAGAGGGTGTTCTGGGGAAGATCTGCATCCCCATCCTTCCGCTCACGGCATAGGCGATCGTAACTACCAGAAGAGTAAGCGCGACAAAAATAAGCAGGTAGCGGTACCGTAGAGCCAGCATCAAAAAAGGGGCGAAGCGAAAGCGTACCCATGCCCTGAAACCTCGGCTGAAACGCTGCTGGTATCTGTGGATGAAACGTAACAGCGGATTTCGCACATCCTCTTTTACCTCTGCCAGGTGGGCAGGTAGAATAAAGAGCGACTCTATCCACGAAACAACGAAGATAGTTATTACCACAACCGGTATAACCTGGAAAATCTTTCCGGTTGTACCCGGTATGAAATAGATCGGCATAAAGGCTACGATGTTCGTCAGTATCGCGAACGATACCGGCACTGCCATCTCTCTGGCCCCCTTGACTGCCGCCGCCAGCGGTGTATAGCCCCGCTCCCGATAGCGATAGATATTCTCCCCTACTACGATGGCGTCATCCACAACGATTCCCAATGCGATAATAAAGGCGAAAAGAGAGACCATACTGATTGAAACATCAAGAAAAGGGAAAAGAAAAAAAGCCCCCATAAAAGAGATGGGTATACCCATCATTACCCAGAATGCAAGGCGAATCTCCAGAAAAAGAGAGAGCGAAACCAGTACAATGACAAGCCCCAACGCACTGTTTTTCAGAAGCAGTTTCACCCGCTCCTCAAAAACGGCAGCCTGATTCGTCAGAATTTTAATATGGATCGACGGGGGAAGCTCTCTGCTGTAGGCCTCCACCGCACCGGTAACGATACGAGATATGGTAATGGGTGAGATATCCTGCGGATTTCGGATTGCTATTCGTAGAGCCGGCTTGCCGTCGTAGAGTGCAAAATAGTTTTCATTTTCGAAATTTTTGCGAATTGTCGCAATATCGCCGAGACGGACGACACCTCCCGTAGGCGCCGTGAAAATGACCACCTTTTTGAATGCTTCAATCGTCTCACGCCGCTGGTGAAGCCTTATAAGAATCTCCCGGTTGCTCGTCTTTATACTGCCTGCGGGAAGGTCTAGGCTGTCAGCCGCTATTCGACGGGAGATCTCTTCCAGTGAAACAGCATACTTTCTAAGTACAGACTCATCTACCTCTATACTGTATTGAACCGTAGATACACCGTAGAGGTCTACCTTGGATATCTCCGGCGAACCGAGTAGGCGCTCTTTGAATCGCTGAGCCGATGAATAGAGCGTCATGCGGTCCGTCTCACCGAAAATTACAAGAGACATCGTCTGACGTTCGTAACTGCGCATCGAAACTTTCGGACGCTCGATATCCGCAGGGAAGGTACGGATACGGTTGATGGCGTTCTGGACATCGTTTTGAAGCAGCTGCAAATCATAACCTTTGCGGGCTTCTACAGTTACGCTGCCGCTCCCCTCCCCTGCGACAGCCGTTACCTTCTTGATACCGTCGACACTGCCGACCGCCTCTTCGATCGGCAGTATGATCCCCTCTTCGATCTCTTCCGGGCTCGCTCCCGGGTAGGCGACACTGATACGTACTTCATCGTGTTCGAAATCGGGATAAACCTCCTGCCGAAGGTGACTCATCATGAGGAGTCCGCCTATGATAGCTACGACCATCAGAAGATTGGAGGCAACCGGGTGCGCCGCCATCCAGGCGATCGGCCCGCCTTCGAAGCGCCTGAAACGTTTCACCTGGAACCCCGGTCCGGACGCTGCTCTTTCGGATGCGCGGTATCATGCCCGCTTCCGCCGAGAACGTTTTCCGATTGATACCCGGGAACCCCTGGAGCCCTTCTATCTTCGGTACGCAGCTTCATCCCCTCGAACGGCGCTTCGATGACCGTGGTAACCACCGACTCACCCGGTGCAAGCCACTCGGCATCGATAATAAAACGCCCCTCCTCCCGCCAAAGTATCGGAACCCGCTGCATATGAAGGGTTTTGTCGGAACGCATTATCCATATAACACCGTCTCCCCGAAGAGCCGTTGACGGAAGGAGAAGGACATTTTTCAGTCTTCTGCCTACAATCTCGACATCGACAAATCCATTGAGCAGAAGCGGCATATGGCTGCTGCGCAACCCGAGCGGGTCGTCCACACGAACGAGTATATAAGCCATTTTGCTTTCATCGTCTACCATCTTTTCGACGGTTTCGACTACACCTTGGACATAGGCGGCCGAAGAGGGCCAGAAGTCGTGTCGAATCTTTACCGAAGATCCTGCGGAGGCATTATAACCGGGGATATCTACACCTTTCAGCTCATTGGGTGAGAGGGCTATACGTACCCAGAAACGATCCACCCTTGCAAGGGTTGCCAGCTCCCCGGAACTGCCTACGGTATCTCCTGTCGCAACGGCCACATCCAGAACTACGGCATCGAAAGGAGCTTTGACAAAACATCTTTCCAGATCTTTTTCAGCTTTTCTGTATGCTGCTTCCGCGGCACCCAACGCAGCTTTTGCGGCAGCGATGTGCGGATACCTCAACAGATATCTCTTCTGATCTTCTGATAGATTCTCATCTGCCAAAGAGAGCTCAAAAGCCGCACTTTTACTGTTTTCCAGCTCCGTTTTCAGCGCAAGCTTTGCATTCGCCACCGCCGAAGCCCTCTCTTGAAGCGCCAACCGGTAGTCTGTCTCATCGAGAGCGACCAGCAGATCCCCTTTTTTGACGACCTCTCCGGGGATTAGAGACGGTGAAATGGATACGACTTGCGACGATACCCGTGGCGAAAGCGTATGGCTTCTGTAAGGAATCACTTTGCCGTAGCTTCTGACGAGTACCGAGATATCTGCCGGATTGGGGCGGACCACTTCCACCAGCGGCGCTTTAACGGCACCTTTCGAGCGCCACTTGTGCGCTTTCGGCTTGTTGTTAAGCCAGTCATAAGAGTAATAGACTCCGACGGCAAGTATAACTATACCTACAAAAGATGAGAGCAGGTGCCTTGACAATCCGCCCGCTTGCCCTCTGTTTTTCTCTTCCACCTCTACTCCTTCCTCCCGGCCGGTACGATACTCCGGACAGGTCTCCATCCTGATGCCGTCGAACGGTATAGTGCCACACTGTATGTAATCAGATCCAGTTTTGCGCGCAATACCTTCTGCCTTGTCGAAATTAGAGCGGTTTCCGCATCCAGATAGCGCTTGAAATCTTCGGTACCGTGCAGATAACCGCTGCGATAACAGGCAGCTTTTTTCTCGTCGATTCGGAGCTGTTCCACAAGATTCAGATAGTTGATACGACCGGTTTCCAGCGCTTTTAGTGCGTTACTTGTTTCGACGGATGCATCGATCAGCAGCTTTTTCAGTCTCAACAGCTGCTCTTTACGTTTTTCTAGTGCCATTCTCGCATCTGCGGCCCGACTCTCTCCATCGAACAGCGGAGCAGCCAGGGAGGCGGTAATCGATGAGTACCATAGCTCGAAAAGATTATTGAAAAGGATATTATCCTGACCGGCGGAAGCGGCCAGGGAAAACCTCGGATACTGAGCCGAAACGGCTGCCGCCGCACGCCGGTCAAGAGCTTTTAAAGATGCGATTGCCGCCGCTATATCGGGACGCTTCAATATACATTTCGAGTCAACGACAGGTGTTCTGCCCGTCTCGATATACGGTAGAACAGCGGACCGTTCCATGGATAGCTTTCCACCGTCTTCACCCAGTAGGGCCGCTATTGCGTTTCTGTGCCCGTGTTCAAGGTATCGCAGTGTCGTCAACTCCGACTCCATCTGCTTCAATACGCTTTCTTGCAAAAGAAGATCCGAAAGTTTGGCCTGCCTGGCAAAATATCGCCGACGCAGAAGCTCTACCCCCTTTTTCGCCAGTGCTATTTTCCTTTTAAGAAAAGTGCTGTAATTTACAGTGTAGACAAATCCATACCACTCATTCACAAGCGTCGCCGAGAGAGTGACAGCCATGGCCTGATAATCGAAACTGCGCTGTCGCTCATCATAGATCGCAGCTTCGCTCAGATCATCAAGCCTACCCCATAGATCGATTTCGTAACCGGCTCGAAACGATGCGGAAACGGTGTTGTAATTTTCGAAACTGCCGACGTAGTGCTTGGCATCGGCACCGAAATCAAGTGAAGGGCTGAGCGGCGCACCGGCTTTTTGCCGTGCAATCTCCGCCTGAACGATACGGCTTTTGGCCGCCATAAGATCGAGATTGTTTTCAAAAAGCCGCTCCATAAGCCGATCCAGTGCCGGGTCGTCAAAGATTTGCCACCAGGCAACTGGCCCGTTTTGAAGCGAAAAGTTGCCGTCGGAGGGAAAAGCGTCCGGCCCTATCTGCCGATATGGGATACACCCGGAGAGGAGCACTGCAAGGAGTATGAAAACCGGCAGACTGCGTACAGGACAGGACAATTTGCCTCCTCTCTGTTTGATTTTGTCTGACCGCTGCCGGATAAAACAGACCGGAAAACAAAACTCCTACGGTCCCTCAACCGGAATATCACAGCCGCCCAAACAACTCAGTACACAACAGGCCCGGAAAAGCGTCACTTAATTATGAAACGGTAACCGAGGCCTTTCATATTGACAATTCTATCTTTCCCGATAATCTTTTTAAGCTTGGTTATATAGACCCGGATAGAGCCGAAGCTTGGACTCTCCATGGGACTCCAAAGTTTTTGCACAATCATTTCGCGTGTTACGATTTGATTCGGATTCTCGAGAAAGAGCTCCATCAGGTAGATCACCTTGATCGGTACCTTCAGAGGAACATTTCTTTCATAAAAAGCCCTGGAATCCAAGTCAAACCAGGTATTGGGCGAAAACTTCACGATGTTTTCACCGCTCTTCCTGCTATGAGCGATAGCTGCGTCGATCCGTATTCTCATCTCATCCAGATCGAAAGGCTTTTTGATATAGTCCTGGCATCCGTATGCGAATCCACGCTCCAAAGCAGAAACCTCCTTGTGGGAGGTTATAAAAATAGCCGGTGTCTCGTCTTCCGATTCACGTAGAAGTTTCAAAAGATCCAGCCCGTCGATTCCGGGCACATTGATATCGAAAAGATAGAGATCGAAATTCTGTTCATAGCACCTTTTTAAAACTTCTGCAGATGAACGACATATCTCAATTTCAAAATTGTACTCTGATAGATAGTCCTCTATTGTTTCGGCCAACAGAAGGTCATCTTCAAGAAGAAGGATTGAATTCATAGACGCTATTGTAGTCAAGGTCTGTTAAGCACCTGTTAACGACGGCTGCAGATCTAATAAAAAGCTTTAAATATTTATATAATAACCTGTCTTATGCAAAATCTGTTTTTCGGCTTTCCGGGGTTTGCCCGGAAACCGGAGATGCTACTCTATACTTCGTCAGAAGTGTCCAATTGAAGATCTTTTAGGGAGTAGAAGAGATTGGGGTGTTTTCGTTTTATGCTCTTTACCAGGTTCTCCAGGTCTACGCTCTGGGCTGCGGCGCCCTCTTTCAGCTTCTGCTGGAGCTCGTGCATCGCTACGACCCATACGTCGTGGAAATCTATCGGAAGCTCTTTGGCTATGGCGCGTTCCAGCCTAGCTTTGAACACCTCTTCGCCCATATGCTGAAGAGAGTTCATTATAGCGGTCATCGCCTCAGCCGTGGAGAGGACCAGAAGTTTTCCCTCCTCGTCTATGATGAACCACGGCTGCTCGTCGCTCCACTTTCCGCGCCTGAGCTCCAGAACTTTTCTGTCTTCGCTCTCGCCCGGAACTATCTGCATGACAGGCCGTTCCGAAGGTTTCGGCATACCGAGTCTTTTTGCGACTGCATCTATCTCCCTGAGCTGCTGCTCCGCCGGGAGGTTTTTAAGATTTTTCATGACGATCTCCATATCTCTCTATACCTCTTTTCGTTTCGAGTCGAGCCAGACCATAACCCCTTTCTGGGCATGGAGTCTGTTCTCGGCCTCATCGAAGACCACACTCTGTTCGCTCTCGAAGACATCTTCGCTCACCTCCAGTCCGCGGTATGCGGGCAGGCAGTGCAGGAAGATGGCGTCGGCCCGCGCCAGTTTCATCATCTCCGTATCTACAGTATAGCCGGAAAAATCTTTCAAACGCTTCTCTTTCTCCTCCTCGTCGCCCATCGAAACCCAGGTATCGGTGGTGACGACATCGGCACCGGCAACGGCATCTTTCGGGTCGTTCGTAAACTCTATGACGGCACCGCTCTCTTTTGCGAACTCCGCGGCATCGGCAACCACGGAGGCGTCGCACTCGTACCCCTTCGGTGTCGCTACACGCAGTTCGAATCCGAGCTTCGATGCCAGCATGAGCCAGCTGTGGGCCATGTTGTTGCCGTCACCCACGTAGGCGACGACCGGATCTTTATCTTTCCCGTGCTCTATCATCGTCATATAGTCGGCCATCAGCTGGACCGGATGGTACTCGTCGGTAAGCCCGTTTATGACTGGAACATCCGAAAAATCGGCGAACTCCTCCAGTTTGCTCTGGCTGTATGTACGTATCATAACCATGTCGCACATGCGCGAAATCACCCGTGCGGTATCTCTCATCGGCTCACCGCGCCCGAGCTGTATATCTCTGGAGGAGAGAAAGAGTCCGGTACCTCCGAGCTGGAATATTCCGGTTTCGAAACTGACCCTGGTCCTGGTACTGCTCTTTTCGAAGATCATGGCGAGTACCTGCTTCTCCAGATAGGGCGTAAAGCGTCCCGCCTTCACCTCGGCCTTTATCCTGAGGCCGAGCTCTATCATCTGCAGAATCTCCTCTTTGGTAAAATCTTTCAGTGTCAGAAAATGTCTCATCTTTTATCCTTCAAAAGCGGTAAACCGTAACGGCTCCGCCTGCGGTATCGCGGGTCACTCCCCTTCCGCTTCAAAATGCCGCTAAAGCAGCTTGGCCGCCTCTTTGGCGTGGTATGTGATGATGATATCGGCACCGGCCCGCTTGAAGCCCAGAAGCGTCTCCATCATCACCTTTTCGTAGTCTATCACACCCGCTTTGGCCGCCATCTTAAGCATACTGTACTCTCCGCTTACATTGTAGACGGCGAGCGGCAGATTGCTCGACTCCCTGATATCCCTGATAATATCCATATAGGCAAGAGCCGGTTTGACCATGAGAATATCGGCACCCTCCTCTTCGTCCGCAAGGCTCTCAAGCACCGCTTCGCGTCGGTTGGCAGGGTCCATCTGGTAGCTTCTCCTGTCCCCGAAACTGGGCGACGACTCCGCCACATCACGGAACGGCCCGTAATAGGCGCTTGCGAACTTGGTCGAGTAGCTCATTATCGGAATATGGCTGAAGCCCGCAGAATCGAGCCCCTCTCTTATGGCCGTAATCATACCGTCCATCATACCGCTCGGAGCGATCATGTCGGCTCCCGCCTTGGCGTGCACTATCGCCTGTTTCGCCAGGTTTTGAAGAGTTATATCATTATCGACCGTCTGGAGCTTCGGGTTGAGCACCCCGCAGTGGCCGTGGTCCGTATATTCGCAAAAGCAGAGATCTGTCGTGACGAACATATCCGGATGCGCCGATTTGAGCGCACGGAGTGCCGTCGCGATAATTCCGTGCTCGCACATGGCGTCGCTTCCGACAGAGTCCTTGACATCCGGAATCCCGAAAAGGATAACCGACCTCAGCCCCATAGCCTTAAGAGTTTCACACTCCTTTACGGCCTCGTCTATACTCATCTGAAAGACGCCCGGCATCGAGGCCACTTCGTTTCTTATCCCCTCCCCGCTTCTGATAAAGAGAGGGTAGATGAAGTCGTCGGGTGTAACGACTGTCTCGCGGACGAGATCTCTAAGTACCGGGTTGAGTCTTTTGCGCCGAAATCGTGTGAACATGGCCGCCCCTTCGCAGTATGATATAATCGCAACCTAAGAACCGCCTCAAAAATCGTTATAAAAGATTCCGAGCAGGGTTCCCGTTTACGGAAAGCCAGTATTTTACCAAAAGTTGAGGAAAAGTATCGAATGAACGTTGAAATCTCCGAAGTCGCCAATCTTCCGACCAGGTTCGGAACCTTTAAGATCCAGGCATTCAAAGAGAGAACGGAGAGCGGCTGCTTCAAAGAGCACCTGGCGATTTTTACCGATCCGCTTCCCGAAACTCCGATAGTCCGGGTACACTCCGAATGTCTTACCGGAGATGCGTTCGGAAGCAGAAAGTGCGACTGCGGAGAGCAGCTGGAGTTCGCCCTGCATATGATCCAGAGCCAGGGCGGCATGGTGATCTATCTGCGGCAGGAGGGGCGCAACATCGGGCTTTTGAACAAGGTCAACGCATATGCGCTGCAGGAGAGGGGGCTGGATACGGTTGCGGCCAACCACCAGCTAGGTTTCAGCGCGGACGAGCGCACCTACGAGATGGTGGAGAGAGTACTCGGCCACTTCGGGATAAAAAAGATCCGCCTGCTTACCAACAATCCGAAAAAGATAGAGAGCCTCGAGGGGGTGGAGATTCTCGAACGGCTGCCGATAATAGTGGAGGCGAACCCTCACAACGAAGCCTACCTTCAAACCAAAAAAAGTAAAATGGGACATCTGCTTTAAGTGAAAAAGAGTAACGAAGAGCTGCTCTCCGGCATATTGCGAAAGTCGGCGGCAGGTACGGATCGAAACCCTTTTGAAAAGCTCGATCTTTTCCGCAACCGCCTCATGGAGTGGAACAGGGTGCACAACCTCACCGGCGCAAGAACCGAAGAGGCGATAGAGGAGCAGATTATAGATTCGGCATGGCCCCTGGGCTTCCTGCCCTCCGAAGATTCGCTGCTCGATATAGGGACAGGAGCCGGGTTTCCCGGAATGGTTCTCGCCATACTGCTGCCCGATACGGAGTGCACTCTTTGCGAGCCGCTTCAAAAAAGAGCTTCGTTTCTGCGGTTCATAGCCGGCGAACTGGAGCTGGCGAATGTCCGCGTGGAGGCCAAACGAATCGAGGAGTTGGAGGCTCGCCCCTTCTCCCTGATAACATCTCGTGCGGTAACCGGTACACATGAGCTTATAGGGTGGTGCAGACCCTTCATAGGGGGCTCGACGCAGCTGCTCTTCTACAAAGGGGAGCATGTACACGAAGAGGTTGCGGGGCTTGAGCGTTGCGGTATCGAAATCGTAGGGCGCAAAAAACGCAACTACCTATGGATAAAGGAAGCTTCAAAATGCTGAAAATAGTTCTGACGATCGCGGTGATAGCCGCAGTTTACTTCTTTCTCATAAAAAAACCCGCGATCGAAAAGAGGCGGAAAGATCGCGCCGAAACAGAAGCGAAAAAACCGGGACCGGATGAAGAGATAATGGTGGAGTGCGAAAAGTGCGGAACATTCGTAAGCTCGAAAGAGGCGATAATAGTCGACGGAAAATTCTACTGCTCAAAAAGCTGCGCGGGGGTTAGGTGATGATAATAATAGGCCATGAAGATATTCCCTACAGACCTCTTCACTATGTCGAAACTCCGGAAGAGATAGAGACTACACCGGCGGGGTCAGTTTTATGGCTCGGCCCCCTCGCCGGTGCTAAAAAGCTGGCGAGACACTGCTATGAAAACTCCCTTGAGTATGCCGTAATGGCCGAAAGCGTAACGGATGCGGTTAAAGCCAACGCCCTCCATGCACGGTATATAGTGGTGCCGGCGGAGCTTGCCGAAGAGATCCAGAGTATCGCGGAGACCTATCTTTTCGATGCAAAAATACTTCTTCCGATCACGGAAGAGAGCGAAATAGAGGCTGCCGCAAAAGCCGGAATCGACGGAGTTCTGTTTCCTTCCGGGGTAGTTTCCGACCACTAGGAGAGCCCCTTCTCCCTTTCGCCTTTGCCATCGCTTACTTCTCTGTTTTAATACTCCGAACACCCTCTTGACTTTAGCTTGATTTGTTAGTATACTTTAGTCAGTTGCACTAAACCAATGATCCATAAATATACAAGCATAAAGGACAAAAAATGGAAGCGGTAAAAACAGTAATACTTTTAACGCTCATGACGCTTCTGATGGTCTGGGTAGGCGGCATTTTCGGCGGCCAGAGCGGAATGCTCATCGCCCTTGCCATCGCGGGAGTCATGAACTTCTTCTCATACTTCTACTCCGACAAGCTGGTGCTTAGACACTACCATGCGGTCGAAGTCGACGAGAGGAGCGCTCCGGGACTTTTGGCGATAGTCAGACGGCTCTCGGAAAAAGCCGGCATCCCGATGCCGAAAGTCTACATAATACCGGAGCAGGTGCCCAACGCCTTCGCAACCGGCAGAAACCCCAGCCACGCGGCTGTGGCGGTGACGGAAGGTCTTCTGGAACTTCTGAACGAAGAGGAGGTCGAGGCGGTACTCGCACACGAGCTTAGCCACGTCCGCCACTACGACATCCTCATAGGAACCATAGCGGCTACGATAGCCGGTGCGATAGCGTGGATAGCCAACATAATGCAGTTCGGCGCTATATTCGGCGGAGGGAGAAACGAGAACTCTCCGAACCCGATCCTGATGCTCATCATGTCGATCATTCTGCCGCTTGCGGCCGGAATAATACAGATGGCGGTCAGCAGGAGCCGCGAATTTGAAGCCGATGCCGGAGCGGCGCGCCTTACAGGCCATCCCGAGTGGCTGGCAAGCGCGCTGATGAAACTCGAAAACTACAACCGCCGCGGAATGCTGCCCGAAGCTACACCGGAGACGGCACATATGTTCATAATAAACCCGTTCACCGGCAAGGATTTCAGCTTCGCCAACCTCTTCCGCACACACCCCACGACCGAGCAGCGCATAGAGCGACTCGAAGAGCTTCGCCGACAAATGGGAAGCTTTTAACCACCTTGTAGTATAAACCCAAATCTCGAAATAGAGATTTGGGTATAATTCTGCAAAAATCCCCGCCCCTTTCGGCCGGGGCCTACAATACCATCACAGGCGACTTGACAATATGGGCCGATCATTCATAGACTACATAAAGTGCGTAGGAACAGGTGCGAAGCACAATCGTGACCTTACATACCAGGAGATGCTGGATGCGATGCACATGATGCTCGACGGCTCAGCTTCACCGGAGCAGACGGCCGCTTTTCTGCTGGGTTGGAGACTGAAGCCCGAAAGTACGGAGGAGTTCCGCGCCGCACTCCAGGCGATAGACGAGACAAGCATAAAGAGCGAAGTTGAAAACGGCATAGAACTGGGCTACCCGTTCGACGGGAAGGTGGACAATCCCTACATCTTCCCGCTGGCGGCAAGGATAGTAGAACCGTTCGGGATCAACGTAGTCGTCAGCGGCGGGGCGCTACAGCCCGCGAAAGGGGGAGCCACCGTCAAAGAGGTAGTAAAGGCCGTAGATCTTCCCGAAAATGTCCGCTACTTCGACAGGAGCGACTACAACCCGAAACTGGCCGCCCTTACCGGCATCCGCACCAGGCTCGGCATAAGAACCGGGATAAACACCATAGAGCGCCTGCCGGGTGTTGCCGGCTGCGACACCGCCCTGATAGGTGTATTCCACAAGCCCTACGTAAAAAAGTATGTGGAGATTTTCGGGGAGCGCTACAGACGGCTGGTCATAGTCAAAGGGAACGAGGGCACCCCCGAAATCTTCGGCAAATGCCGTGTCTGGATACATGAAAACGGCGAGACGGAAGAGCTTCTCGTAGATTCGGCCCGATTCGGTGTCGAGTATAGAAAATCCTTCAGGCCGATCGAAAAGGAGGAGGGGATGGAGATGCTCAAAAACCCCTCCAAAGAGCTTATGGAGGTAGCGGTGCTGAACGCTGCGTTCTGGCTCTTCGCGAAAGGTGAAGCCGAGTCGGTCGAGGCGGCGATGAAGATGGTGACGGACTATTGATATCTGCGGCTTCGACGCTTCAGCGGGAAGAGCGGCGGTTTTCAGAGGCTCCCGCAAATGGATAAGTTCTCCAACCATGTCAAAAACATACTCCACGGTTTCTTTCTCGCCGTAGGGACCACTGTCGCCGAACCGGCCACGATTCTACCTCTTATGGTGAGCTACTTCGGAGGGAGCCCGGTACTTGTGGGTTTCTTCAGCGGGCTTCTGCGCGGCGGCGCGGTTATCATGCAGCTCTTCGCCGCCTTCAAGGCCCAGCACTACAGGCTGATGCTCCCATACCTCAGGCGCGTCTTTCTCTTCCGCTTCTTTTCGTGGTTCATGATCGGCGTAAGCATAATGCTCTTCGGCAAAGAGCACCCGACCCTGACGCTCTGGTGCATAGGCGTCGGACTCTTTCTCTTCTCCTTCAGCGCAGGCTTCGGAGCCATCTACTTCAGGGAGATCATAGCGAAGATCTTCACCCACCGTTTCCGCGGAAAGACGATGGCGTGGAGGCAGTTTTTCGCCGGGCTGGGCGCGGTCATAAGCGGTGCGGTGGCGGCATGGGTGCTCGAGAGCTTCGAGCCCCCGTACGACTTCGGCTACCTCTTCATGCTCAGTGCCGTTTTGATGGGAGTCGGTCTGGCCGCGTTCGCCACGGTGGATGAGCCCGTAAAAGAGCATTTCGACGTAAAGATCGAATCGTTCAGGGAGTTTCTCAAACACGCCCTGCGGACTCTCAAGGCCGACAGGCAACTGCAGATACAGGTAACCACTTTCCTCTTCGGCTACAGCTACCTCATCGCCCTGCCCTTCATCATCCTCGATGCGAAAACCAAAATCGACCTCACGGGAACGGCCGTCGGTATCCTCATCACCACCCAGATGGTCGGTGCGATGCTCAGCAACGTTCTTTGGGGTAGACTCAGCGGCGCCGGCCTCAACAGGCTGACGGCAAATATCGCCATATCTATGCAGCTTACGGCCATACTTCTCGCCTTTTTCGCAGACTCTCTCCCCCTCTATATGATCATATTTTTCCTATTCGGAGCGGCGGCGGACGGGAACCGCATAGCTTCCGGAAACCTCATTCTCATACTTGCGCCGGAGGCCAAGCGCCCGCTGTACGTGGCCCTTCAGATGAATATAGTCTCGCTCGGTATGTTCTTCTCGATTCTGGGCGGTTTCATTCTCCACTACGGCGGCTACAGCCTGCTCTATATTATCACCGCTTCCGCACTGCTGTTCGCGCTGCTGAACTCGTTCAGACTGCGCGACTCGGTTTAGAAAAGAGGCTTAAACTGAACCAAATATTATAATAAGTATAATCCGTGAAAATTTATAGCCGGTGTTACGCAAAACCTGCACGCCGAGCGGGATTTGCCCTGCGGGACGCTGCAAAATATCTAAAAACCGCTGACGCCTTCGGCGCCCTAACGGGCAAGCGCGGTTTTTGAACGATATTTTTCCACTCAAATCCCGGGGCTGACAAATTTTGCGTAACACCGGCTTACAGCCATATATCGAGGATATACAATGAACCGCCACATCACTCTTTTGGTTATATCTTTCACCGCCCTATTCGCTGTGCAGAAGTTCGAAAGCTCGAAAATCTGCAAAACCTGCCACCCCCTCATATACAGAGAATACAGCGACTCGATGCACAGAAAATCTTCCATATACAACGACAAAGTGCACAGGGCCGTATGGAACATGCACCCGCTGAAAAAGAAGAGAAAGTACAACTGCGCTACCTGCCACTCCCCGTCGGACAGAAAGCTTATTGAGGCGCTGAAAGATGGACGGCCCGCACTGCCAGAGAAGGGAGAGATCCAGAAATACGAGCCGATCGGGTGTACCTACTGCCACCGCATAGAGAGAATAGAGCACGGCAAAAAGGCGAACATAAACATAGTGAGCGAAAAGAGCAGGCTCTACTACGCCGCAAAGAACGGCCGCACGGAAAAGAGCGTCGTAAAGTACCATAAAACCAGTGATATGATGGGCCTGGGAAAGAGCAGCGAAGGCTCGCCGTTTCACACCATAGACTACGGTAACGTCAACTTCTCCAACGGTAGGATGTGCCTAGGATGTCATGAGTTCAAGAAGAACTCGAAAGGTTTCCCGGTCTGCTCTATGGATCTCGAGCGCTCCAAAAACGGAAAGAGAAACTGCATAACGTGCCATATGCCGCAGGTAGAGGGTCCCATATCTACCCTGAGCGGCGAGAAGAGCCACGCCTACCACGGTTTCAGCGGACTCCACAACCGCCCGGAGCTGCTTGCTGACTGGGTCAAACTGAAGGTGAAATCCGACAGTGCCGGCAAATTAATGGTAGTTTTGAAAAACGAGGCGGACCACACCCTCTTCGCCCATCCTCTAAGACTCGCACAGCTCAGGGTAACGGTAAAAAGAGGAGCCGAAGAGTTCAAATTGCCGCCTGTAGAATTCTTCACCGTGCTGGGGAAAGATGGCAGGCCGGCCATGCCGTGGGCGGCGGAGACGGTTCTGAAGCAAAACCGCATAGAGGCTCACGAATCACTCAAAATCGACTTCGACTTCAATTTAGAGAGGGGGGACAGGGTGAAAGCGGTTCTGGGCTACTACATCGTGAACCCGAAAGCCGCGAAGAAGCTCGGAATAGAAAAGGGCCGCCTCACAGAGTTCCACACCCTGAAAACGGAGCGGTTCACCTTTTGACCGACTTCAAAAACCGGGAAACCGTTTCGGTGTACCGTTCAGGCATCTCCTTGAAGGCCTCTACATGCCCCGCCTTTTCGAATATCGCTATCTCCGCATCGGGACAGGCTTCCCGAAGCCTCCCGATATGCTCTTTCGTCACAAGGGTATCTTCAGACTCGAATATATAGAGTATAGGCTCTTTGCACAGCTTTTTGCATCTTAGCCTGTTGTCAGCCTCTTTGAACTCTATGTCGAAGAAGAGTTTGGCAACCAGCTTCGTATAGCCGTAAAAGAGCGGGGGAAGGTCGGCCCTGCGCCACAGCTCCTGTTTGGAGAGCAGTTCGAAATCTATCCAGGGAGCGTCGGCTACAACCTTTTCAAAACGTTTCGGCTCCCTCTCCTTCATCATCAAAGCCGTAACGGCACCCATCGAGAAGCCGTGAAGACTCCAGGTAAAGCGGCCGGATCCGTCGACCCGGCTCAGCCAGCCCAGCATATCGGCACTCTCTTTGACTCCGAAATATATTCTCTCCCCTTCGCTCTCCCCGTGGGCCCTTAGATCGACCATCATTACGCTGTAGCCCTGCCCGCGGTACCATCTGCCCAGATCGAAGATACCGCTGGTGTAGCCGTTGCGGTTCCCCCCGTTGCCGTGCATCAGCAGAACCGCCTCTCTTCCCTCGGCGGGGATGAACCATCCGCGCAGCGTCAGCCCGTCGTCTGTTACGTAACTTATGTTTTCAAACTCAACCCCCCACTCCGCGGGAGATCTCTCGACCTTTTCGTGCGATCCCAGCGTCTGCCTGTGAACGACCCAGACCGGATAGAGCAGAATCGCGGCAATCGCCGAAATTAGAATATAGATCATACCGTTACACGCTCGATATATGGGCTCAGCTGCGTCGTAACTTCGTAACTTATGGTTCCAAGCTCTTCGGCGGCCTCGGCTGCATCTTCGAATATGCAGATCGACTCTTCGTCGGACTCTACGCTGACCGCATCCATGGAGACCCTGCCGACTATCTTCCTGCCGCAAGGAAGCGTGTAGGGGCGCCTGGGCCAGCCGTCGCCGTAACCGATGTCGTAACTGGAGACTATAGTGTCACACTCCACACGCCCTTCGGCTCCGTAACCGACCCTCTGCGACGCATCTACCCTTCTTCGCGAAATCCGATCCGCCCAGAGAGACATAACCGGCTTGAGCACAGGAGCATCGAAAGGCTCGGGCATTCTGAGACAGCCGTATGCGGCTATTCCAATCCGCGCCAAATCTTCGTCGAAATCTTTCGTCCGAAAGAGCGCCGCAGAGTTGCAGCTGTGCCAGCGCACACCTTTTACACCGAGCCTGAGGGCCTCCTCCTTTATCTTCTCGAACCTCTTTCTCTGCCAGAAGAGATCGCTTCCCATCTCATCGGCACTCCTGTAGTGGGTCATGATACCGGCCAGATCGAGTCCGGCCGACCCGATCCGCTCCAACGCTTCGGCGAACCTGTGCGGCTCTATGCCGTTTCTGTGCATTCCGGTATCGACCTTCAGCTCCACGGAGGTGCCGGCCGGAATCGAGGAGATGTCGGAGATGTCGTTTATGACGAAGCTGATCTTTTCGGAGAGAGCTTCGGCCGGTCTGTCGCACAACACCAGAACCGTATCAAAAAGGGGTTCAATGCTCTCGGCCTCCTTCAGCCTTCTTACGACCGCATGGCGTATGCCGGCTTCGTGCGCCAGTTTCGCCATGAGCGAGAGACCGTGGCCGTAGGCATTGTCCTTGAGTACCAGTGCGATCTTTCCGACCGATTGAGTTTTAGCGGCTATTTGGCTAATATTGTGAAAAAAATTTTCGCGTGAAATACGTATCTGTGACATTTTTACATTTTAGTCAAAGATGCGTAAAAGGGAGGTAAATTGAACTGGGTAGAGTGGGTAAAGGTGGTAGGGATGCTCCTGACCGCCCTGTTCGTGGGCGTGATGATATACAGAAGCGTAAGGGTCGTGAAAGATGAAGAAGACGACAAAGTGCACCTTCCCGACTGAGTGGAGCCGGCAGGAGGCCGTTTTGATGGCTTTTCCCCACGCCGGGACCGACTGGGCGGACGATCTGAAAAGGGCCCTGACCCCCTTCGTGCGCATAGCGAGCACCATCGCCTACTCCGAGCGTCTCATCATCGTATGCGACGATGCGAAGAGTACGAAAGAGCTCTTCTGCGACATTCGAAACATAACCTTCGCGGAGATCCCCACCGACGATACATGGGCCAGGGACTTCGGCCCGATAACGGTATGCGAAAACGGGAAGAGGAGGTTCCTGGACTTCACCTTCAACGCCTGGGGAGGCAAATTTGAAAGCTCTCTCGACAACGGGGTAACCGCCAAACTGGTCGAAGCCGGAATACTCGAAGGAGAATATGAGAAGGTCGATTTTGTCCTCGAAGGGGGCTCCGTAGAGAGCGACGGAAAAGGAACCCTGCTCACAACCTCCAAATGTCTCCTGAACCCGAACAGAAACCCCGGTATGACAAAAGAGCGAATCGAGGAGTTTCTGAAAGAGAAGCTCTGCCTGGAGCGTATTTTGTGGCTCGATTACGGGGAGCTCGAAGGGGACGATACAGACGCGCACATAGACACCCTTGCCCGCTTTGTGGATGAAGAGACCATAGCCTACGTCTCATGCGACGACGAAAGCGACAGCCACTACGAAGAGCTGAAAAAGATGGAACAGCAGCTGCGCAACTTTCGCACCGCCGGGGGAAAACCCTACCGACTCGTACCGCTGCCCATGCCTTCGGTGAAATTCAAAGATGGAAAAAGATTGCCGGCAACCTACGCCAACTTCCTCATAACCAACCGCTCCCTGCTGCTGCCGGTGTATGGCGACAGAAAAGATGAAGAGGCGAAAGAGATCATGAGGTCGCTCTTTCCCGAGAGGGAGATTGTCCCGATAAACTGCCTGAAGCTGATAGAACAGGGGGGAAGCCTGCACTGCGTGACCATGCAGATTCCGGCCTGCGGATAGTTCACCCCAATCGCGGCCATACACTCCCGACGCACCTGACGGGTGCGCCTCAAATTTTCCCGAAACCGCCTGAGCAGAAGCATCACAACGATTTCAATCTATTCTATTTCGAAATTATGGGTCAGGAGAGTTTTCTCTCCCACTCAAGTGCGCTTTTGCAGATCTTCTCCAGGTCGTCGAACCGGGGCTTCCAGCCCATCTTTTCACGTATTTTCGTATTATCGGAGACCAAAACGGCGGGGTCACCGGCGCGTCTCGGCCCCACTTCCACTTCAAAATCCACGCCGCTGACCCTCTTCATAACATCTATGACCTCTTTTACGCTGTAGCCGTGGCCGTAGCCTACGTTGAAAATATCGCTGGGGCTGTTTTGCAGATACTCCAGGGCGGCAAGGTGCGCGTCCGAAAGATCGTCCACATGAATGTAGTCGCGCACTCCCGTACCGTCCGGGGTGTCGAAATCTTCACCGAAGATGTACATTCTATCTCTTTTGCCCAGCGCCGTCTCCGCCGCGATCTTTATAAGATGTGTTGCATCGGGAAAGCTCTGCCCTATGCGCGGGTTTATGTCGACCAGCGATTCCGCGCCGTTCATATCGGCACCCGCAACGTTGAAGTAGCGCAAAATGGCGTATTTGAACCCCTCGTTCGCGGCGGCGGCATCTTTTATGACCGACTCGCTCATCAGTTTGCTCATTCCGTAGGGGTTTATAGGGGCGGTTTCGGTACTCTCCTTCACAGGAATCTCCTCCGGCTCGCCGTAGACGGCGGCGGTGGACGAGAAGATCATCCGCCCTACCCCGTAGTCGTTCGCTAGGTGGACCAGGTTGGTGGTGTTTACGGTATTGTTCATGTAGTACTTCAACGGCTTTTCCACGCTCTCCGGCACAACGATACTCGCCGCGAAGTGGATGAGCGAATCGAACCTTTTGGCCTTGAAGACCCCCTCTATCATCCGAAAGTCGGCAAGGTCGGCCTCTATGAACTCCACACGTCCGGGAGTTCCCGCGATCGCCTCTAGCGCCTCCACCCTGCCACGCGTACCGGTGGAGAGGTTGTCGATAATCGTGATCTTAGCATCGCTCCTTTCGAGCAGCTCTTTCGCGACATGACTGCCGATATATCCGGCACCGCCTGTGACTAAAATCGATTCTGGTTGCATGTTGGGTATTCCTTTTTAATTACTGATGTTACGCAAAGCTTGAGCAAAGCCCAAGCTTTGGCGGGGACTGATCGTCCTCTGCACCCCCATAAAGCTACGAAATCATAGACTTCGAATTGACGTTACGCTTTTTACGTAACGTCATCTACCGATTTAAATAGATCGGTCGGTGATACTCTTTTTTTACTATCTCATCTATGATCTTTTCAAGAGCCGCATTGAAACCATCGAGAAAATGCGGATCTGTAATCTCGATTTTATCAAACAGCGATACGGGAAAACTTTTGAGCTTCACGACAAGGTCTTCAAGGGCGAAAACAGCCTTATTCGATGCCGCATCTACTATCTCGCCCCAGTCGAAAGAGTAGAATCTGCATATCAGATAGATATCGAAAACATCTTTGGGATTATCCCTGCCGATAACGGCCGTAAGCTTGTTGGCAAGAATATTCTCCACATTGTCGATTATATAGCCGTTTTTTCTGATTACAACATCTTTGAAGCGGGGTGTTCTATCGTTTACAAAATCTACCTGAAGATGGTGCTCCACCCTGAAGCGAATGAAGTCTTTCGCCTCGATCTCCGGTGTAACAACGAATCTTTTAAGCAGTTCCCTCTTGATATTCTTTACGGCAAAACTGAATCGAAGTGAATCGTTGGTAAAAAAGTCGAGATCATCCGAGTAACGCTTTTCATGATAGAAACGGCTAAGACATGTACCTCCCGTAAGATAGAACTCATTCTCTACACCGAAGACGATATCCATAACCGCATCCTGCAGCTTATACAGACTGCTGTAATCTAAGCTATCCATTTCAGCTCTTCTATATCGAGCGGCTCATCAAAGAAAAAGTATTCGACAATATTTTTACGCCGCTTCAGATAATCATGATTGAAAGAGGGGACGCTGTATGAATCGAGAAGCCTACGCAGCTCCTCTTTGTCGAATATCTGAAGATCGAGCAGCAGATCGGTACTGTTGGAGAGGATCTTCTCGAAGAGAAAGAGTTTCTCCTTGAAGCTCCCGCTTTCGACGATTCTCCCGATATCTTCGGCAGAAAAGTCGTACTCCCAGAAACAGTCACGCAGCAGACGTTCATATGCCATACATATCCACCTTTCCGGAAACAGTGCAGAAATCGTAGATTTCAAAATGCGCAATACGGTTTGCACAACATCCGTTGCTTTATTTTAGCCAAAAAGATGTAAAATTCCGCCCATGGAGACGATACATATCTATTTTCTTACGGCACTCATACTATGTGAGCTCTTCGAGAGCCGCTGGCAGTACGCCCCGACGATGGGCGGCATTCTGGAAAAGATTGCATACCACTACCACAACAACATCTTCATACTGTTTTTGATGCACCCCTCTTTCTACCTCGTGCTCTTCATCTTTCTATACTACGGCGCCAACTCGATAGCACTCAGCATAGTCATAGTCATGAAGGGCGCCGACATTGCTACAAAACTGTGGATGGTAAAGAGCCTCGAAAAAGGCACGCTATCCCCGGAATTCCGCGTCATGCTTTCGATGCCCATACCCCACTGGATGCCCTGGCTCAATGTAGTTATCTACCCGGCCATAGTCGCTTTGGCACTTATACGGTGATACCCTAATAAAGGACTCAATACAATTATTGTAATATAAGTTACAGTAACCCGGATTACAGTAATGGAGAGTCGGAATGAAATTTTACAATCGCGAAAAAGAGCTGGCCTATCTGAAAAAAATTGAACTGCAATCGAAAAAATCGTCTCAAATGACAATTATCATAGGGCGAAGAAGAGTAGGCAAAACCACCCTTATAAAAGAGGCTTTCGGCACAAAACAACTCTATCTGTTCGTATCCAAGAAGAATGAAGCACTACTTTGCGAAGAGTTTACAACGATCATCCAAAAAGAGCTTGGAGTTAAAATCTTTGGAGAGATCAGGAGATTCAAAGATCTCTTCGAGTATTTGATGACACTGGCTCAAACCACGCCTTTTACCCTGATACTGGATGAATTCCAGGAGTTTCTTCAGATCAACAGTACCGTTTACTCCGAGATGCAAAACATCTGGGACAGCTATAAAGACAAAACTCGCATGAACCTGATTCTCTGCGGCTCCATTTACTCCCTGATGAAAAAGATCTTCGAAGACCGTAAAGAGCCGCTTTTCGGACGAGCAAACCACAAAATCCAACTCAAACCTTTTTCTGTTACGACACAACAGAATATAATTGAGGAACTCAATCCCGACTACCATCCAAGAGATCTGCTTTCATTCTATATTTTTACCGGCGGCGTCGCCAAATATGTAGAGCTTTTCATCGACAGCCATGCTTTGACATTCGACGAACAACTAGATTTGATATTCGACGAAAACTCCCTTTTTATCGACGAGGGGAAAAATCTTCTCATTGAAGAGTTCGGTAAAGAGTACACTACATATTTTTCTATTCTCTCTCTTATAGCTTCGTCAAAAACCTCCAGAAGCGAAATAGAGAGCATCTTGGAAAAGAATGTAGGAGGCTACCTGGACAGGCTCGAACATGAGTACTCGATTATCAAAAAGATTCGCCCTATTTTTGCGAAAGAGGGAAGCCGAAGTGTCAAATATGAGATTATTGACAACTTCTTCAATTTTTGGTTTAGGTTCATCTACAAAAACCGTTCCGCCATAGAGATTGAAAACTACAAATATGTCAAAGATATCACAAAAAGAGACTTCTCTACATTCAGAGGCAGATTTCTGGAGAGATGGTTCATAGAAAAGCTTAAAGAGACAGGAGAGTTTTCCGAAATCGGAAGCTGGTGGGAAAAGGGAAATCAGAACGAAATCGACATAGTCGCAGTAAACAGGGAAAAGAGGTATATGCTGATCGCCGAAGTTAAAATCAACTCAGGGCGAATCGATCTGAAAAAGTTGAAAGTCAAAGCGGAAAAGCTTTTACAAATGCATCAAGGATACCGCATAGATTTCAAAGGCTTTTCTCTCAATGACCTTGGGGCGCCGTTAAAAGATTTTGATGATTGAGGCAGATAAAAGCTTTATCCAGATCAAAAACTGCACATTTTCGGTTAAAGTAGGTAATATTTATTGCATTTTACACCATTTGTTATTATAATTTACCGTCTTAAAACCAAACAAAGGATACCTGTATGAAACTTTTTCTGATTACGGCAGTTTCGGCAGCTACACTTTTTGCGGCCGTAGACATCAACAGCGCTACAGCCAAAGAGCTGCAGAGCGTCAAAGGAATCGGGGAGAAAAAGGCGAAGCAGATTGTCGCTTTCAGAGAAAAAAACTGTTTTCAAAGCCTCCGGGATCTGACGAAAATAAAAGGGATCGGCGAGAAAACTCTCAAGAAGCTCACTCCGCAGCTTGAAGTAGGCCCCTGCAGGAAAAAGTAGTTCTGACAAGAACAGTGTGCAGTCTGTCCGGTTGTAAACGGGACAGACTGCTGTTTCGGCCGACAGATACTCATCGCACAACCTCACAATATCGTTCGTTTGAAACCGCTTATACATCCATTTTTGGGTAAAATATCTTCATATCGATTGGAACTTCTTAATTTTCATGGATCAGACAGCAAAAAACCAAGGATACAGATGTTCAACGACAAAAATATTTTGATAACAGGCGGAACGGGAAGTTTCGGGAAAAAATACACCGATGTAATACTTTCGAAATACAAACCCAATAAAATCATTATCTACTCGAGAGATGAGCTCAAACAGTTCGAGATGCAGCAGAGATATAACGATCCGTGCATGCGCTACTTCATAGGAGACGTCAGGGATGCCGAGAGGATGAAGGAGGCGATGGACGGGGTAGATTATGTCATTCACGCTGCGGCACTGAAGCAGGTTCCGGCAGCCGAATACAATCCTATGGAGTGCATAAAAACCAATGTTTCAGGTGCTGAAAATGTAATAAAAGCGGCACTGGCCAACGAGGTTGAAAAAGTGATCGCGCTCTCTACCGATAAAGCCGCAAACCCGATCAACCTTTACGGTGCCACGAAACTGGCTAGCGACAAACTTTTTGTCGCCGCAAACAACATGGTCGGCCAAAGAAAAACCCGCTTCAGCGTCGTGCGCTACGGCAACGTAGTCGGAAGCCGGGGGTCGGTCGTCCCGTTCTTTGCCAAACTAATAAAAGAGGGTGCAAAAGAGCTTCCTATCACCCATCAGGATATGACAAGATTCATGATAACCCTGGAGCAGGGTGTAAACTTCGTTTTGAAAAACTTCGAAAGGATGCAGGGAGGAGAGATATTCGTACCAAAAATTCCATCTATGAAAATGACTGAACTTGCAAAGGCGATGGCGCCCGATCTTCCGCAAAAGATCATAGGAATACGCCCCGGAGAGAAACTGCACGAGATCATGTGCCCCGCAGACGACAGCCATCTAACTCTCGAATTTGAAGACCACTATGTCATCCAGCCGACAATCCAGTTCGCCCACAAAGCAGACTTTACCGTCAACAGACTGGGTGAAAAAGGAAAACCGGTTGAATTGGGTTTCGAATACAACTCCGGCAACAATACCCGGTGGCTGACACACGAGCAGTTTCTCGATATGGCGAGAGAGTTTATATAGATGCACTTCATCCCCTATGGCAAACAGAGTATAGGCACCGATGACATCGAAGCGGTCGCCGAAACGCTGAAGTCCGATTTTCTCACGACGGGACCCAAGGTAGCCGAGTTCGAGAAAGCGGTAGCGGACTATTGCGGCGCCAAATACGCCGTCGCCGTTTGCAACGGTACAGCCGCGCTGCATATAGCGTCCCTCGCCCTTTTAAAGCCGGGAGAGAAGGTACTGACCACTCCCAACTCCTTTCTTGCCACATCCAACGCCATCATATATGCAGGCGCTAAACCGGTTTTCGTCGACATTCAGCCAAACGGAAATATTGACCTCGATCTCTGCGAGGAATCCTTGCGAAAAGACTCCACCATTAAAGCGCTCTATGCCGTCCACTTCTCCGGTAATCCCGTAGAACAGGAGAAGCTTGCAAGCCTGAAGGAGAAATACGGCGTCACGATTCTTGAAGACTGTGCCCACAGCATCGGTGCCGTATATAAGGGAATTAAAGCAGGAAGCTGTACCAACAGTGATGCTTCGGTCTTCTCTTTTCATCCGGTCAAGCACATGACGACCGGCGAAGGTGGAGCGGTGACAACCAACAACGAAGAGCTCTATGAGCGGCTGAAGATTCTGCGTAACCACGGTATGGTCAAAACACCCGATATGCTGCCCTGGGAGTACGAAATGAGGGAACTCGGTTTCAACTACCGCATCACAGACATCCAGTGCGCACTTGGGTTATCGCAGCTGAAAAAACTGGATGGTTTCATTCAAAGGCGAAGAGAGTTGGCACGGCGTTACGACGAGGTGTTTGCCGATCATCCCAATATTGAACCACTGTACAGCTACACGAGCAGATCCTCATACCATCTCTATGTCGTACTGATCGATTTCGATAAGACAGCCGTCACCAAAGAGGAGCTCTTTATCCGAATGAGAGATAGGGGAATCGGCCTGCAGCTGCACTATATGCCCATCAACAGGCAGCCATACTATAGAAAACTTGGGTACGGCGATGAGTCGATGCCTATAATGGAGAGTTATTACGATCGATGCCTTTCGCTTCCACTCTACCCGACACTTGAAAACGGGGAGCAGGATTATGTCATCGAAACCCTTCAGGAGCTTATCGGTGGGTAAAACAATTGCACTGATTCCTGCACGGGGCGGAAGTAAGCGTATTCCAGGCAAGAACATAAAACTATTTCACGGTAAACCGCTGATCGCCTATTCGATCGAAACAGCCAGGCAGACAGGGCTTTTCGACCGGATAATCGTCAGCACCGATGACAAAGAGATCGCCGAGATCGCAAGAGACTACGGGGCGGAAGTCCCCTTTCTCCGCGACCCGGACTATGCCGACGACCATACCACGGCGGCAGAGGCCGTGGAGTACTCCTACCGTAAACTCGAAGAGACAGGCGAGAAGATCTCCTTCGCCTGTACGATCTATGCCACAGCCCCTTTGCTTCGACCAGAGTATTTGATCGAAGGGCTGGAAGCTTTGAAAAACTCTGAAGATGCATGGTATGCCTTTTCGGCAACCTCCATGCCCTTCCCGATTCAACGTACTTTCAGGCTGACCAAAGATGGAAAATGCGAAATGTTCTGGCCTGAACACTTCGATACCAGAAGCCAGGACCTCGAGGAGGCATATCAGGATGCAGGACAGTTCTACTGGGAGATACGAAAAGAGGGGAAACCGCCCTTTCGTTTCGCACATTACGCCATCCCCGTCATCCTGCCGCGCTACATGGTGCAGGATATAGATACGCTCGAAGACTGGGAGCGGGCGGAGTTGATGTATGAAGTGATCAAAGGGTCTAAAAAGTGAAGCGTGTGGTTGTCCGTGCCGACAGCTCATCGACCATAGGAACAGGTCACATCATGCGCGACCTTGTACTGGCAAAACGTGACTTCTGCGACTCCGAAGTAATTTTTGCCGTGCGCAACCTGCCGGGAAACATCAACCACAAGATAGATGAGGCCGGTTATGAAAAGATTCTACTGCATAGCGACGGCATCGAAGAATTCATCGAAACCATCCGCCCGCTGAACCCGGAGACGGTAGTCTTCGACCATTACGGCATAGGCCACAGGGACGAGCAGCGGGTCAAGGAGGCTACGGGAGCAACAATCTTTGTGCTTGACGATACCTATGAAAAACACCATTGCGATATTTTGCTAAACCACAACGTCTATGCCGACCCATCCCGATACAAAGAACTGGTACCAGCTACCTGCGAACTACGCTGCGGATCGAAGTTTACACTTTTGAGAGAGGAGTTTATCGAAGCAAAAAAGAAAAAAACCTGTCGTGCAACCCATCCACTCCGCCATCCAAAACTGAAGGTTTTCATAGCGATGGGGGGAGCGGATACTTCGAATCTGAATATACCTATACTGGATGCCGTCAAAGAGCAGACAGATATTCATGCCCACATCGTAACAACAAGAGCAAATAAAAACCTGGAAGAGTTGAAATCTTATGCAAGAGCCCATGAGCACGTTACTTTGCATATTGAAACGAGCGAGATTGCAACTCTTATGTCTGAATCGGATTTTGCGGTTGTCTCACCAAGCGTGACAGTTAACGAAGTTATATTTATGCAACTGCCTTTCATAGCGATAAAAACCGCTGACAACCAGAATGAAATGTGTTCATATCTCAAAGAGAGAGGAGAAGCTCTGCTGGAAAAATTCGATGAGGAAGGTCTTAAAATCGAACTTAAAAACATGGTAGATTTTCTACAGACTGAACTAGTGAATTTTACGCAACTTACAAAAAAACAGAAACTGGATTTACTGGAATGGAGAAACAACCCCAAAGTCCGACAATGGATGCTCAACAAAGAGCCGATTGCCCCTGCCGACCACCTCGCATTCATAGACTCCCTTCAAAAACGAGAGGATAGAGTATATTTTCTTGTAAACCTAGATGAAAGACCCATCGGCGTAATCGATTTTACACAGATAGACAAAAGTGAAAGAAGTGCCCACATCGGCCTCTATGCAAACCCTTCCACGTATGGCATGGGAAGATTGCTGATGCAAAAAATTTTAGAGTTCGGGTACGGTTTTTTAGGATTGGAAACTCTATTTGCCGAAGTTTACAAGAAGAATGAAAAAGCCATAAACCTTTATAAGCGGTTTGGTTTCAAACCAACAGAAACCATAAAAGCAGACAACCGGGGACTGCTGACAATGGAGCGGAAAAAATGAAAATAGGTAACTTCGCCCTAAAAAGCGATAGAACATTCATCATAGCGGAGCTAAGTGCCAACCATGGAGGTAAAATAGAGATTGCCAAAGAGAGTATAAAAGCCGCAAAAGAGGCTGGAGCAGATGCTGTCAAACTGCAGACCTACACTGCAGACACCCTGACTCTTGACAGCGACAAAGAAGATTTCATCATCGAAGGCGGAACTCTTTGGGACGGTAAAAAACTCTACGATCTCTACAAAGAGGCATATCTTCCGTGGGAGTGGCACGAAGAGCTCTTCACCTATGCCAGAGAGATCGGCATAGACATTTTCTCTTCGCCATTCGACAAAAGTGCAGTAGATTTTTTGGAGCGGTTCAACCCAAGCGCATACAAGATCGCTTCGTTCGAGATCACCGACTACGAGCTGATCCGCTATGCCGCATCCAAAGGACGGCCGATGATCATCTCCACAGGTATAGCGACCATAGGAGAGATCCAGGATGCGGTCGATATCTGCCGAAGCGAAGGAAACAACGATATCGTTCTGCTCAAATGCACCAGCGCCTACCCGGCGCCGCTTGAAGAGGCAAACCTGAAGACGATTCCGAACTTAGCGGAAACCTTTGGGGTTATCGCAGGCTTTTCAGACCATACGCTGGGCATTACCGCCCCGGTAGCGGCGGTTACACTGGGCGCCAAAGTCATAGAGAAGCATTTCATTCTAGACAAAAGCATCGGCGGCCCCGATGCGGAGTTTTCGCTGGACAAGGATGAGTTCGCACAGATGGTCAAAGCGGTCAGAGACACGGAAAAGATGCTCGGGAGAGTGGACTACTCCATGACCGAGAAAAAAAGAAAAAGCAGGCAGTTCGCCAGAAGTCTATACGTGGCGGAAGATATAAAAGCAGGAGATATCATAACTGAAAAAAATGTGCGTTCGGTAAGGCCAGGGTATGGTTTGCATCCGAAATATCTAAACTTGGTCCTAAAACGACGCGCTAAAAGGCATCTAAAGTTAGGAACGGCATTAAAATGGAGTGACATCATACAATAAAGGTTCTACCTCAAGACAGCTTAACAAGGTATAAAGTATCAAGAAAGTACCATTATGCCGATGAAAAACAAGTATGTCTACAGCTTCTTTATTTCAGAGAAGAAGTTCATAGAGTTATTATGAAACTATTTTCAGTCTATTGAGGCAGGTTTTATCTGAATAGAATCTTTATATAGCTATGTTAAAATGCGATTGGTAAAGTTCGGAGGAGTTCATGACTTACCTCTTGTAGAGTGTGAGTTTAGGCTCAATTACAGTATTGAAGATTATTAAAAAAGTTGTTGAAATTTTCTATGAAATAACTCCTGAACTAGCCTTGACCTACGAAAAATTCTTGAAAAAGGAGAGTAAAATTAATGAAGGTTTTATTATTAGCCGGTGGGTACGGTACAAGGCTTAGCGAAGAAACCGATGTTCGTCCTAAGCCAATGGTTGAAATTGGCAGCAAACCAATACTCTGGCACATTATGAAAATATACTCACACTATGGCTTTAATGATTTTGTAATTTTACTGGGTTATAAAGGGTACTTTATTAAAGAATATTTTGCAAACTATTTTTTACATCAAAGCGATGTGACCATAGATATAACAACAGGTCAGATGGAGATTTTAAACAGCTCAAGTGAACCGTGGAAAATCACTCTTTTGGATACAGGTATAAATACCATGACCGGCGGTCGCATAAAGCGTGCCCAAAACTTCATTGGAAATGAAACTTTTATGCTAACGTATGGTGATGGCGTATCAGACATAAACATAAAAAAACTGGTAGATTTTCACAAGTCTCATAAAAAAGCCATGACAATGACATCAGTTCAACCGGAAGGTCGCTTTGGGGCACTAGATATTACAGAAAAAGGTCAAGTTGTGAATTTTCTAGAAAAGCCAAAAGGGGACGGAGGCTGGATCAATGCCGGTTTTTTTGTTTGCGAACCAATAGTATTTGACTATATAACAGATGGAGACTCCACAGTCTTTGAACAGGAGCCACTGCAAAATCTCGCAAAAGATGGAGAGATATTCACATTTAAACATGAAGGCTTTTGGAAGCCTATGGATACCCTAAGAGACAAACAGCAATTACAAAAAATGTGGGAGGACAACAACGCACCTTGGAAGGTATGGCAATGACAAGCCTGTTTAACAGCGTTTACAGGAACCGAACAGTACTTGTAACAGGACATACCGGTTTCAAAGGTTCTTGGCTTGTCTACTGGCTGAAGCAAATGGGGGCCAATGTTATCGGATACTCTCTGGAACCATCTTCGAATCCAAACCACTTTACACTCCTTGACTTAAATATGATTTCTGTAATTGGTGACATTAGAGACCAACGAAGGCTTGATGATGTATTTCAAGAATACAGGCCGGAAATAGTTTTTCATTTGGCTGCCCAACCTCTTGTTAGATTATCATATGAAAAGCCTGTTGAAACATATGAAACCAATGTGATTGGCACACTAAAAGTATTCGAAGCGTGCAGAAAGGCTCAAGTTAAAGCCATCGTAAATATTACAAGCGATAAAGCATATGACAATAGAGAATGGGTATGGGGCTATAGAGAAAATGACCCCATGGGCGGACATGACCCCTACAGCTCCTCCAAAGGGTGTGCCGAAATATTAACTTCAAGCTATAGAAACTCCTATTTCAATCTGGATGATTATGGAAAAAGTCACAATACATTACTTGCCTCATGTAGAGCAGGTAATGTAATAGGCGGAGGAGACTGGGCACAGGATAGACTTGTCACAGATATAATGACGGCAGCAAGCAAAGGGGAAAAAACGATACTGCGAAATCCGAATGCAACAAGGCCATGGCAGCATGTTCTGGAACCGTTAAGCGGATACCTGCATATTGGACAAAAGCTATTGGAAGGACAAAAAGAGTTTGCTGAAGGCTGGAACTTCGGTCCTGCAGACGCTGGATCCATAACAGTTGAAGAGGTTGTGAAAAATATAAAAACTTATTGGGATAAAGTTGAATATGTTATTGATACAGATTTCAATCATCCACATGAAGCAAATCTTCTAAAGTTGGACTGTTCGAAGGCTTATACCAAACTAAAATGGCAAAATGTATGGGATAACCAAAGGATATTTGAGACGACTACCACTTGGTATAAAGAGTTTTATGAAAAAGGCATTCTACTTACCCAACTCGATTTGGAAGCATTTATTTCAGACGCCAAAGCGAAAAAGATTGAATGGACACTTGCATGACAATACTTTTAACCGGAGCAACAGGCTTTTTGGGAAGTCACCTTTTGGAAAAACTGGTAGAAGAGAACTATAATGTTATAGTTTTAAAAAGAAGTTTTTCAGACACTTGGCGCATTGAGCACCTTCTGGGCAAAGTAAAAACCTATAATATCGACCTAGAAGACATAAGTCTCCCTTTTAAAGAGCAAAAAATAGATTGTGTCATTCACACTGTTGCAAGCTATGGTAGAAGCGGTGAGACTATCTATGAAGTAATTGACACAAATCTAATGTTTTCATTGAAGCTTTTGGAGACAGCAGTATTTTTTAATACAGATACTTTTTTTAATACAGATACGTTGTCATACAAATATTTAAATCATTATGCATTATCAAAAAAACAGTTTGTAGAGTGGTTGAAGTTTTTTAGTGACAAAATCAAAGTTATAAATTTTAAAATTGAGCATATGTATGGACCGAAAGATGATAAAACAAAATTTGTAACTTGGCTGATGGAGCAGATTTTAAATAATAAAGGGAAAATTGGCCTTACAGAAGGAAAGCAGAAAAGAGATTTCATCTATATCGATGATGTCGTGAACGCTTATATGACGGTTTTGGAAAAATCGGGTTCTTTTCAAGAATCTTTCAAAGAGTTCGATGTGGGTACCGGGAAACAGGTTGAATTAAAAGAGTTTATAACCACCCTGTACAACAAGTTACGAGACAGGTATGAAGTAACTTCCGAATTGAACTTCGGAGCAATCCCGTATAGAAAAGGTGAGTTTATGGAAATTAATGAAGATATAGAGCCTCTGTTCAATCTTGGATGGAAGCCACGTTTCTCGATAGAAGAGGGAATAGCTAAAACTATAGAAGGGCTTGAACATGAATGAAAAAGATAGACTTAAGCAGGAAATTTTAGAAAAGGTTAAAGAATACTATGAAGTAGTATTTAAACCGGCTCAAAAGAGGCCGTTCATAGAAGGAGAGAGCCGTATAAACTATGCAGGACGTGTTTTCGATGCGACGGAGATGCAATATCTTGTCGACAGCTCACTAGACTTCTGGCTAACATATGGTGAATACTCCAAAGTTTTTGAAAAAAAACTTGCAGACTATCTAAATATCAAATGGGCTCTTTTGGTAAACTCTGGATCATCAGCCAACCTGCTTGCCTTTTTTGCTTTAACTTCTCCGCTACTGAAAGACCGACAGATAAAACGTGGGGATGAAGTAATCACCGTGGCTGCAGGCTTTCCAACCACAGTTGCCCCCATAGTACAATATGGGGCGGTTCCTGTATTTGTGGATATGGAATTGGAGTATTTCAATATTGATGTTACACAATTGGAAAAAGCTGTAAGTCCAAAAACCAAAGCTGTCATGATAGCACATACACTTGGCAACCCATTCAATATAAAAGCGGTAAAAGAGTTTTGTGACAAGTATGGCTTGTGGCTTATTGAAGATAACTGTGATGCGCTTGGCTCAACATATGAAGGAAAACCAACAGGCACATGGGGCGATATTGGAACCAGCAGTTTCTATCCTCCGCATCATATGACCATGGGAGAAGGAGGAGCAGTTTACACCGATAATCCGATGCTTAAAAAGATACTCCTGTCAATGAGAGACTGGGGAAGAGACTGCTGGTGCGAAAGCGGTGTAGATAATACATGTGGCGCACGTTTTTCCAAGCAGTTTGGAAGTCTGCCTAAAGGGTATGATCATAAGTATGTCTACAGTCACTTCGGATTCAACCTCAAGGTTTCCGATATGCAAGCTGCTGTAGGCGTGGCGCAACTGGAAAAACTTCCCTTGTTCATAGAAAAGCGTAAAGAGAATTTCGAGATATTGAAAAAAGGGCTGGAGTGCCTCTCCGACTATCTAATTCTCCCGGAGGCAACACCAAACTCAGATCCGAGCTGGTTTGGTTTTTTGATGACGGTAAAAGATAATACAAGATTCTCTAGAAATGATTTAGCAGAATACCTTGAAAAAAACAATATTCAAACAAGAAATCTTTTTGCTGGAAATATTTTACGCCATCCTCTCTTCAACTCGTTGGTTGAAGGTAAAGATTACAGAGTTATCGGAGAGTTGCAGGCAACAGACAAAATCATGAACGATAGCTTCTGGGTAGGGCTATATCCCGGAATGGGCAAGGAGGCAATAGGTTACATGATTGAAAAAATCAAAGAGTTTGCCAAGGATAAATAAATGAAGTACTTAATAACAGGCGGTTGCGGTTTTTTGGGGTCAAATATTGCAAGTAAAATTCTGCAAGAAGGCAATGAGCTGATTCTGTTTGACAATCTTTACAGATTTGGAAGCTATCAGAACCTAGACTGGTTAAAGTCTCAAGGTGATTTTCGTTTCATACATGGTGATATAAGAAACACAAATGATGTCGAAAATATGATAAAAGATACAAAACCGGATGTGATATATCATCTGGCAGGTCAAGTTGCAATGACATCATCTATAGAAAATCCAAGAATGGATATGGAGATCAATGTCTTGGGAAGTTTCAATCTTTTAAACGCGGTACGCCTCTACAGCCCGGACGCAGCCGTTATCTATTCATCTACGAACAAGGTCTATGGCGATCTTGAGCAATTTACGTATGAAGAGACTGAAAGCAGATACAAATGCCTGGAGAAGCCTAATGGTTTTGATGAAGCTACTCCACTGGAATTTCACTCTCCATACGGTACATCCAAAGGCAGCGCCGACCAGTATATGCTTGACTTTGCAAGGATATATGGTTTAAATACTGTAGTATTCAGACACTCATCCATGTTCGGAGGAAGACAGTTTGCAACATATGACCAGGGATGGATCGGATGGTTCACTCAAAAAGCAGTAGAAATCAAGCATGGGAAGCTAAAAGAGCCTTTTACCATATCTGGCAACGGTAAACAGGTCAGAGATTTGCTTTACGCAAGTGATTGCGTCGATTTATACCTGAAAGCCTCAAGAAAAATTGAATCAATAAAAGGAGAGGCTTTCAATATCGGTGGGGGAGTAGAAAACTCTTCTTCTCTACTAGAACTTTTCAGCTTTCTGGAAAGCGAGCTTGATATAAAGATAGAATACATAAAGCTTCCACCGAGGGAGAGTGATCAGAAAGTTTTTGTTGCAGATATTTCCAAAGCAAAAAACATGATAGGCTGGGAACCGGCTGTTAGTAAGGCTGATGGTATAAGAGATATGATTTTATGGGTGGAGAGCCGGATTGATGTTTGATGTTCCCGCCATTTCAATATGTATTCCTACCTACAACAGGGCATCATACTTGGCAGAAACTCTCGTGAGTATCAAAAAGGCTGCAGAAAATATAAAATATAAAATTGAGATCTGTATCAGTGACAATGCATCTGAAGACAATACAGCTGAAGTCGTAAAAAAGTTTCAAAAGACAATTAACGAATCATCTATACAAATAAAATACCATAAAAATAAAGAGAACCTTGGTGCAGACAAAAACTTTTTAAAAGCTGTTGAACTTGCATCAGCAGAACTATGTTGGTTCTTGGGAAGTGACGACTTGGCCATTAAATCATCTCTTGAACAAATCTTCGATACATATAGATCAAACAAAGCCGATATTTTTGTTTATGACAGAATCAATTTCTCTTCAAAAAAGAAAGAGCTAGAAAGCTGGACACGATACCCTTTTCATGTGACTAGCCAAAATATAAACGACTATATAGAACAACTTGACAGACTGGGAGGAATATTTTCATATATTTCATCTATAGTTTTTAAAAAATCTTTATGGGACAATGTGGTGCAAATCGACAAACAGCTTAACAGGTTTATAGGAACACAATATATTCACACTTATATCCTTTTTAGAATGATATCCAATGGAGCCGATATGTACTATGCCCACAAGCCTATCGTACTCAATAGAATCGGAAACAGCACTTTTTTAAGCGGGAAGAACCACTTTCGGCGAATTCTTCTTGACTATGCCTATCTGGATATTGCTGAAGCAACATTCGGAACCACTACCAAAGAGGCCATAGAATCACTTTTGTATCGCAAAAACACTCTCCCAAAACTGTTACGTGCCAAGCTGTTTTTGGCAGAAGAAGATCAAGTTTTATATAACGAATTTATAAACCAAAAATTCAAAAGAAAAGAACTTATCTGTAAACTTACCCCTAACTTTGTCATAAAGTCTTTACTCTACTTTTACCAAATGGTGAAATAAAACATGCACCATGACAAAAAAGAGGTTCTAAACAAAGGTTTGGTTTCATTTGCTATAAAGGTGGCTGGACTTGCTCTTGGTTTTGTCCTCACCTTCTATCTGGCTAAGAAATTTGGACCGCTTGGAACAGGCATATTCGCAACCACTATGACTTTTTTACAGGTACTAAGTATTTTCACAAAATTCGGTACTGACGGATATCTTCTTAGAGAGATATCAAAAAGCCGGCAACTGCAACAAGGTACTGCAGATCTTTTTAGAGAAATCTCTCTTATAGTCCTGGTATTTTCACTTATAGTCTCAATAGTTCTTTTTGTGTTGAACAGTCAAATTCTTCAAAAACTTTTTCATGGCAACCTAAATAAGGACACATTTATTTTTATAATATTTTCATACATTTTATATACTCTTTTGACTCTCAACTTTACTTTTTTGAAAGCCATAAGAGAAATTGCTCTCCAGTCATTTTTTAACTATATGAGCCTATTTCTTTTTATGTTACTCATGCTTGTTCTGCACAAAAGTTCCTACGAAGCAGATGCGATTGTGAAAATAATTTTTGTAGCGATAGCTATGAGCTTCCTATTCAGTCTAGTTGCCATCTATGCAAAAAGCGAAAAAGGACTCTCTCCTTCGGTCAAAAAAATTTTTATCACTCATAAAAGGATAAAAAAAATTTTTAAATTGTCAGTCCCTTTCTTGTTGACCTCGGCTCTGATGTTAATCATGAACTGGATTGATACCATAATGATAGCCTCTCTTGTCTCAAGCGAAGCAGTAGGTGTTTATTATATTGTTGCTAAATTCTCTATGATTGTAACCTTGCCCTCTGTTGCACTTTGCAATATCTTGGCTCCAAAATTTTCAGCAGCCTTCAATGAAAAGTTCTTTTCAAAAATAAATGATCTGATAAGATGGGCATTCGGAAAGGTTGCCATGACCAGCTTGCTTATTTTTTTGGCTTTCGTTTTATTTGGAGAATGGATGCTCGAATTCTACGGCAATGATTTCAAAGAAGGCTATTCCAGCCTTCTTTTTCTATCCGGCGGTCAATTATTGAATTCTTTTGTTGGAGTTGTCGCAGCACTTTTTCTAGTAGCTCATTATGAAAAAAAATTTGCTTTTATCATGCTTTTGGCTTCAATTATCAATATACTTTTAAATCTCCTTCTCATTCCTTTATTCGAAATTCTAGGTGCGTCCATAGCTAGTTTTTGCAGTTTTGTCTTTCTATTTTTTTCATCATTGTATATTTATATAAAAAGGTTCCGCCTATATCATGCATAAAGATATTAGACTTCCAATAGCTTCTGTTGCCATACTGCTTTTCTGGAGTAGTATTTTCTTTTTGAAATTTCCGCTCATTACTATAATTTCTTTAATGATTTTAGGCCTGATAACAGTATATCTTCTCTTTAAAAGTACCTCCATAAAAAAAGCGGCCCTACTGATTTTGATAAATATGCTCCTCTGGATTCTTACCGGTATAGCATCTTCAGGTATAACATTAGACAGCTTAACTCCCGAATATTTTCGTGGTGAGGGGCGTATTTTTCTCTACTACTTGCCAATAATTATTTTTTCACTACTTTCTACACGTATTTATGATCTGATCTTTCTCAAAAGAGTTATCTATAGTATTGCTTTTATCAACTTCATCCTGTTTTTAATTTGGATTTTCAACCCATCTGCTGAGCTACTCAGTATCGGGAAAGATTTTTCTGCTTTTATATCTTCTCACACTGGTGCAGGTACCTATTTTGGAACCATTGTGATTTTTATTACTTTTCAATATCTTTACCATAAGAATAAAATAAATCTATTATTTTTCATTATTTCTTTATTTCCTCTAATTTTCTCTTCTTCAAGACAAGCCCTTGTTGCGGTAGCCGGTGTTATGGTTTTTTATATGTTATCCGAAAAAAAATACCTTCTACTTATTAAAACAGCTGGTATATTTTTCTTGGCCACTCTTCTGCTTTTGAATATGAATATCAGAAGCATTGAAAGGTTCCAGTCCATTTTCTCAAATGAGTTTTTCGAAACACTTCCTATGGCTGTAGAACAAGCAACTCAAGCAGAAAATGTCAAAGAAGAGAAGCTTGCTCGTGGTCTTTCCGAAAACGAATCCATTGTCAATGCACTCAATAGAATTGTCTTGTGGGCCAAAGCATCAGAAGACTTTTCCAGAAGTCCTATAGTCGGTATTGGTTTCGGAAAATATAATGATATTGAAAACGACTATTTCGGAATGCCTGGAATCTTTTATTTTGCTACATCATCCAAACAGAATATTTCGGATGTCACCTCTGCGCACAATTCCTATCTACATATTCTTTCCGAAAGCGGCTTATTGGGACTGGTGTTGATAATTCTGTTTTGGTGGTATCTCTACTATCACTTCAAAAAAATGGAGAAACTTTCTCCCTCTTTGACACTCTATTTTAAAACAGCAAGATATCTCATAATATTTATCTGCATCAACGGGCTGTTCGGTCACGCATTTGCCGCTCCCGCTCTAGGTTTTACGGCATTGACCATTATTGCTGCCATCTATGCAGTAAAAACACCGGTTCTTATAACCATAACAGATAAAAGGATTCCATAAATGAAACTGGATTTTGTATATATTGGACCGGATAAATCCGGTTCCACCTGGCTTTATAATATCTTGGCAGAACATCCTGATGTTTTTGTACCGATAGCCAAAGATATTTATTTTTTCGATCGCTATTACCATCGGGGGCTTTCCTGGTATGAAAAGTTTTTTAAATCTGCACCAGAACAGTGTGTTGTAGGTGAAATTTCCCACGACTACATGTTCGATCCAGAAGCTATAAGGAGAATTCACCAAAACTATCCTGATGCAAAATTGTTAACTATTCTTAGAAACCCGTATGAAAAAGTATGGTCACAATATCTTTTCCTTATTAGAAGTGGAATTACAAATAAACCTTTTGCATCTGCAATAGAAGAAATAGATGAACTAACCGAAAAATGTCTTTATGGAAAATATCTCTCAAAGTATCTGAAAGAGTTCGACCCAAAAAAAATAAAAATTCTTTTCTTCGACAATTTGAAAAAAGATCCAAAAAAATTTGCTCACGAGATTTTTAATTTCTTGGAAATAAAACAGGATATTGACCTTAACTATTATGAAAAAACTCTTCCGGCCAGTCGTCCCAGAAACTTTTATCTGGCTAAACTTGCAAAAAAAAGCGCTATCCTTCTCCGTGAAATGGGACTGATTAATTTGCTTGGGCTGGTTAAATCAAACAAAATTGTTCAAAATCTTTTGTATCAGCCATACAAAAACCACGATAAACCAAAAATGCAACCAAGTGATTATGCTCTTGTCAGAGATCTATTCGAAGAAGACATTGCGCTTTTGGAGCAAACTCTAAAAATTGATCTTTCACACTGGAAAAGAGGAAGTTAATGAAAAAAGCACTCATTCACGACTGGTTCAGCATATATGCCGGAGCGGAAAAATGCGTTGAGAGTTTCACAAACATTTGGGATGACTTCGACATATACAGCCTGATAGACTTTCTAAATGAAGATGACAGGAGCACTATTTTAAAAGGCAAAAAGGCAAAAACATCTTTTATACAGAGGCTGCCGAAGGCAAAAGAGAAATACCGAAACTATCTTCCGCTGTTTCCGTTTGCCATAGAGCAGTTTGATCTAACCGAATATGACGTGATTCTTTCATCATCTCATGCTGTAGCGAAAGGTGTGCTTACCGACTCGAACCAACTACATATAAGCTATGTTCACACCCCCATACGTTATGCATGGGACCTATACCATCAATATCTAAAAGAGAGCGGACTTGATCACGGAGTTAAAGGTATTTTGGCGAAATATTTTTTGCACAAAATCAGAAACTGGGATGTAGGTACGGCTAACCGGGTCGATTACTACATAGCAAACTCGAACTACATAGCAAAGCGCATCAAAAAGATCTACGCAAAAGAGGCCACTGTAATATATCCGCCGGTAGATGTGGAAAAATTTCAGCTCTGTAAGCAAAAAGAGGATTACTATTTAACCGCTTCCAGAATGGTTCCATACAAAAAAATTGATCTGATCGTTGAAGCGTTCAGCCAAACGGACAGAAAACTGGTAGTTATAGGCACCGGACCGGATATGGAGAAGATAAAAGCCAAAGCCGGGAAGAACGTAGAGCTTCTTGGATACCAGAGTGATGAAACAATGGTTGATATGATGCAAAAGGCCAAAGCTTTTGTCTTTGCTGCAGAAGAGGACTTTGGCATTACACCGGTTGAAGCACAGGCCTGCGGAACACCGGTAATATGCCTAGGAAAAGGAGGGACAAAAGAGACTGTAATAAATAGAGTTACGGGTGTACATTTCGAAAACCAAGATATCCGGGATCTATTGGATGCCGTCAATTATTTCGAAGCAAACGAAAAACTGTTTGAACCGATTAAAATCAGAGAACATGCTCTAAAATTTGGACGAGAACGTTTTGAAAATGAGATAAAATTATTTGTAGACGAAAAATATAAACAATTCAAGGCAGGAGCGGACCAGAAATGACCAACATAATCCTCTGCGGTGGTAGCGGTACCAGGCTATGGCCTATCAGCAGAACTTTGATGCCCAAGCAGTTTGTAAAGCTTTTCGATGACAGCTCTCTTTTCCAACTCACGCTCAGACGGAACCGGAAGCTGTGTGAAGAGCAGCTTATTGTCTCAAACTCCGAGCAGTACTTTCCTGCACTGGACCAGCTCGAAGAGCTTGGGGTGGCAGACAACAGATTTCTTCTTGAGCCGATCGGCCGAAATACCGCCCCGGCCATTGCCCTGGCCTGTTTCGCGCTTGGCGGAGAGGATCTGGTTTTGGTAACTCCATCCGATCATCTCATAAAAGATGAAAAGGCTTATACGGCAGCTGTAAAAAGAGCCGAACAGCTTGCGAAAGAGGGTTTTCTTGTAACTTTTGGCATAGAACCGTCCTACCCCGAGACGGGATTCGGCTATATCGAGGCAGATAGGGAAGATGTAAAAAGTTTCAAAGAGAAGCCGGATATTGAAACCGCGGAGCGCTACCTGAAGAGAAACGGGTCGCAAAACGGAAAAGATGAGTCTAGATTTTACTGGAACAGCGGAATGTTCTGCTTCAAGGTTGAAACATTTCTTGAAGAGCTGAAAGCCAATGCACCTGAAATATATGAAGCCTCGAAAATGGCCTATGAAAACTCCAAAAGTACCGAAAAGGGACTTATTCGCATAAAACATGAAGATATGGCCGCGATCCCCGAAGAGAGCATAGACTATGCGGTAATGGAGAAAAGCGGGAAGGTTAAGGTAGTACCGTGCGACATAGGCTGGAGTGATCTCGGCAGCTTCGACGCTCTGTACGACGAACTGCCGAAAGATGAAAACGGAAATACGCACAACCCGGCCCATGTGCCTCTAAACTCAAAAAACAACCTCGTTCTCGGTTCTGAAAGAACCATAGCCACAATAGATGTAGAAGATCTCATAATCGTCGATACCGCCGATGCTCTGCTTATAAGCCGCAAAGGCAGTTCACAAAAGGTGAAGCAGGTTGTCAACACTCTTAAACAAAGCGGGTCGGATCTTCCTACGGTTCACCTTACGGCCCACCGCCCGTGGGGAACCTATACTGTACTTGAAAATACACCTGGCTACAAGATAAAAAGAATCGTGGTAAAACCCGGAAAACGGCTCAGCCTGCAGAAACATTTTCATCGCAGCGAGCACTGGATAGTGGTCAGCGGCACCGCTACAGTCACGGTCGGAGACGAAACGAAACTCATACGCCCGAACGAATCGACATACATAAAGATGGGTGAAGTCCACCGCCTGGCGAATGAAGGAAAGATTCCGGTAGTTCTTATAGAAGCGCAGGTGGGCGAGTATACCGGAGAAGATGACATAGTACGCCTGGATGACGACTTCAGCCGTAACTGATTTTGGGTATAATTCGCTGACCTGCTCCCCGAAATTCAAGCCATATCCAGAGTTAGAATATAATTTCTAACAAAGGAAGCCAAACATGAAGAAACGATTTAGTGAAGAGCAGATCGTCAAAATTTTGCAGGAGGCGGAGCGGGCCGCGACAGACCAGGAGGTCATCCGAAAGCACAATATATCCGATACGACGTTCTACCGGTGGAAAAAGCTCTATGGAGGCATGGGGGTTTCCGAGGTCAAGCGGCTCAAAGAGCTCGAAAGGGAGAACGCCAGGCTGAAAAAGCTGCTGGCGGAGCAGATACTCGTCAACGATGCGCTGAAGGATGTTGTCGAAAAAAAGTGGTAAGGCCCGACCAGAAGCGTGCAGCGGTGCGGATGATGCAAGCGCACAACGTCTCGCAACGGCGGGCCTGCCAGGAGATCGGCGTGAGCCGGTCGAGTATGGTCTACAAACCGAGACAGCCCTTCAAGGACGAGGTGCTGGCCGAATCGGTCAAAGCGCTCAGCGAGAAATATCCCCGTTTCGGCTATCGCCGCATCGGTGTGATGCTGGGTTGGGAAATGAACGAGACGATCAACGCTAAGCGGATCTATCGCCTATGGACAATGCTGAACCTGCAGCTGCCGAAGAAGCGTCCCAGGCGCAGACGTCCGGGAACCGACCCGATCAAACTGCAATCCGGGCATATCAATCATGTCTGGAGCTACGATTTCGTCAGCGACCGTGCCGCCAATGGGCAGAAGCTCAAGATTCTGGTGGTCGTAGACGAATACACAAGAGAATGCCTGGCACTGGAGGTAGCGGCTTCCATCAGGACGCACCATCTCATCGATACGCTCTCTCGCCTGATGACACTGTACGGCAGGCCCAAATTCATCCGCAGTGACAATGGGCCGGAGTTCACGGCTAAGGCGGTTATTCAATGGCTGACAGACAATGATATCGGTCCGGCTTTCATCAAGCCAGGCTCTCCCTGGCAGAACGCCTATGTGGAAAGCTTCAATGGAAAATTCAGGGACGAGTGTCTGAACAGGGAGTGGTTTTACAATCGGAAAGAGGCCGCTGTCATCATCGAAAAATGGCGAAATCATTACAATCACGAACGACCGCACAGCTCACTGGACAAACAGCCACCGGCCAAGGTTTCAGGCAGAAAATATGTCGCCTGATATACAATCAAAATCTAACTCTGGGATTGGACCTAAATTTGGGGGCAGGTCATCGCTAAAAATAAAGATTCGGAACCGATGAAAGAGATACTATCCAAAGTTATTTTCATTTTTGTCGATATCGCTGCTATTGTTTTATCATTGATTCTAGCTTATCAACTGCGGAATCTTATTGATTTTTTTGATATTTTGGACATCACTCACACAATCGATGTTTTGAACTACCTGAACTTCTGGCCGATCTACACAATAACAATTGCCATATTGGCTTATGAAGGAATATACACTCACCGCTACGACTTCTGGCATGAAAGCCGGCTGATTTTCAAAGGGCTTTTTTTCAGCCTGATTATCGTTTTGGCATATCTGGCATTGACAAAAAGTGTACAAAACTATTCCCGCATTGTCATTGTTCTATCGTTCATATTGATGGCATTCTTGATCCCTTTTCTAAAAATAATAACAAAAACTCTCCTTTACAGGATACGTATATGGCAAAAACCTGTCAAAGTTTATGCAAATGACGAATTTTTGAAAAAGGAGCTTTTCAGCAATCCATATCTTGGATATGTACCTGCAAATAAAAAAGAGCCGAAGACCGTTTTTATCAACTCTTCCAACGGCACCATAAATAAATTGAGCCACTTGATTGATAGTGAACTGCAAAACAGACATGAAGTCAACTTCATTCCCCTTATGAATGACTATGATTTGACCCAGTCTCATATATATTCTCTCTTCAATACAAGGACCAACCTTATCGTTTTTCAGAATAGACTGAAATCGAAGTACAGACAACTACTTCAATGTTTGTTTAATTATACTTTGGCAATTATATTACTGCCGATTTTACTTCCAATTATCGGGATAATAGCAATTCTTGTAAAAAAAGAGTCTCCAGGTCCTGTTTTTTTTGTTCATACCAGAGTAGGGAAAAACAGCAAGTCTATACCTACCTTGAAGTTCAGAAGTATGTATGTAGATGCCGATAAAAGGCTGGAAAAACTTTTAAAAGAGAATCCTGAAATAAAAGATGAGTGGGAAAAAAACTTTAAACTAAAAAATGACCCGAGAGTAACGAAAATAGGAGCTTTTTTGAGAAAAACCTCACTTGATGAGCTTCCTCAAATATTCAACATTCTTCGGGGAGATATGTATTTTGTAGGTCCAAGACCTGTAATTCAAAAAGAGATCGAACAGTACTATAAAGAGAATGCAGTCTACTATTATATGGTCAAACCGGGAATAACCGGACTTTGGCAGGTTAGCGGACGAAGCGATACAGATTATGATTTCAGAGTGAAAATTGATAAATGGTATGTAATAAACTGGTCTATTTGGCTGGACATAATAATCCTTTTTAAAACTGTAAAAGTAGTGCTTAAAAGAGAAGGAGCTTACTGACCAACCTTACGTAAAATCTGTTCCCTCGGGATTTGAATGGGAAAATCTTGTTGGGAAAAGGTACTTGCCTACCAAGACACCTGATGTATTGGCGTTTTTTGTATTTTGCAACATCTAACAAGGTTTTCCTGCTCGGTAAACAGACTTTGTGTCAGGTATCTGAAAGGTATGCGTAAATTTGGAGTATGAAAAAAGAAGAGATTGATCCTTCTTTGCAACATACGCCTTAATCGTTGCGGCACTATCTGTATATCTACTTTTTCCAAACCCGTGGATGAAAAGGAAGTTCAAACATGAAAACTGCACTCTTGCAGCACTCTGTGAAAGAGGATAAAAAAAGTACTCTGAAAGCGACCGCCGATATGGTTGAGCAAGCCGCCGCAAAGGGGGCTGAGCTGGTGGTGCTGCAGGAGCTTCACCAGACCCCCTACTTCTGCAAACACGAAGATACCGGCCTTTTCGATCTGGCCGAATCCTACGAAGCCGATGTCGCATACTGGTCCGGTATCGCAAAAAGCTGCGGCACGGTTCTTGTTACATCGCTCTTTGAAAAGCGTGCTCCCGGTCTCTACCACAACACCTCCGTAGTATTCGAAAAGGATGGCTCCGTTGCCGGAAAGTACCGCAAAATGCACATTCCGGATGATCCCGGCTTTTATGAAAAGTTCTACTTCACACCGGGCGACCTGGGCTTCGAGCCAATAGATACATCCGTAGGCAGGCTGGGAGTGCTGGTCTGCTGGGACCAGTGGTACCCGGAGGCCGCCAGACTCATGGCGCTCCGCGGGGCGGAGATTCTGATCTACCCCACGGCCATAGGGTGGTTCGACTCCGACAGCGAAGCTGAAAAGAGGCGCCAGAAAGATGCCTGGAGAACCGTTCAGCGGGGCCATGCCATAGCCAACGGACTCCCTCTTGTAGCCGTAAACCGCGTAGGTTTCGAAAAGGATGAGAGCGGGGCTTTGGAGGGTATAAGATTTTGGGGAGGCAGCTTCGTCTGCGGGCCCCAGGGCGAGATGCTTGCCGAAGCTTCGGAAGATAGAGATGAGATTTTATACTGCGATATAGACCTTGAAAGAGGCGAAGAGGTTCGACGCTGGTGGCCATTTCTGAGAGACCGCCGTATAGACGCATACGAAGGGCTTCTGAAAAGGTTTATAGACTAGTTCTGTCGAAAAACCACATAAACGCAAACATCAGCCCAGGTGTCTTGGGCTTCGATTCGTCGTAAATGAAAGAGCGGGCCTCGGCTGCAGGCAGCTCCACCACTTCGATCTGCTCCATATCTATACCGCCCCCGTTATGCACCCGCATCTTTTCATCCACTTCCGCAAAATAGAGTGTCTGCTTCGAGCCTGCAAAGCCTACAGAGGTATAGAACGAGGTGATTCTCTCTATCCGGCTCAACGGAACGTCGTAACCGCACTCCTCTTCGATCTCCTCTTTCGCTATCTGTTCCAGGGAGACCTCTTTGTCCACTATACCTGCGCACAGCTCGTAGGTGTAGCCGCTGCCGTCGCGCATATAGACGGCAGGTCTGAACTGCCTTACCAGTATAAAAATGTCCCGCTCTCTTTCATAAAGAAGTACCGCAACGCTGTCGTGCGCCTGCACTATCTCCCAGCTCTTTTGGACACCGTCTTGTTCATACCTGGCCAGCGCGGGCTTTATGAAGTGCGAATCGGTAAGCGGCTCTATGCGGAAATTCTCTATCAACCGCCTATCCTCGTGTTGCGTACAAACGGCATCATCGCCTCGGAAAGATCATCCATTTTCGTAGGAGTGGCGTTTGTATCTATCGCCTCTTTTATCTGCTCTTTCATCTGTGAAGCGTAGCGGAGGAACTTTTTGCGCGTCTTGCCGTAGATGGTCTTTTTCGCGATCCTGATAACCCCGAGCGGGTTTACGGGCCGCCCGTTTTTGTAGAGTCCGAAGTGAAGGTGGGGGCCGGTGCTCATTCCCGTCGAGCCTATATAGCCTATGACCTGCCCCTTCTTGACATATTTGCCGCTTCTTATGCCCCTTCTGAACTTGTGAAGGTGTGCATAGAGCGTCATAAAACCGTCTCTGTGCCTGATCTTGATGACGTTACCGTATCCTCCGAGGCGTCCGGCGAACTTCACACGTCCGTCAGCGGCTGCCATGACCGGAGTCCCGGTACGCCCGCCGAAATCTACACCCAGATGGGCCCTGTAGCGCTTCAGCACGGGGTGGTAACGTCTCAGTGTGAAGCGGGATGTAATCCGGACACGGTTTACCGGTTTTCTGAATATGAACCCCTCTACCTCTCTCCCCTTCTCGTCGTAGTACCGGTCGTTGAACCTGAAGAGATAGTAGGGCTTTTTACGCCTCTCTATCATGGCCGCTTCGATAACCGGAATGCCGTACGTACGTCCCAATCGGATCTTTTCTGTATATACTATGGCCAGCATATCGCCTTTTCTAAGCCTAGTAAAATCGAAACTGTTTTTGAAAGCGTCCACGAACGCATATGCAAGAGCCCTGTTGTTCGTCGCCTTTATGATATCCTGGTAGGGTGAGCGCTCTATGGGGATGGCGAAACTCTCCGTTATCTGCCTGTAGGCGACAGGGATCATCTCGAAGGTGTAGCCGCTGCCGCTCTTTTTGAGGTGTATCTGAAGCTCTTCGTTCAGGGGTATCAACACCTGCTCTATGACGCTCCTGTTGTCGTCGTACATCGTATAGTAGGGCACGCCGGCACGGATCTCTTCGCAAAGCTCTTTATCCTCTTTGTCCAGGTCCCAGTAGATAGACTGCGGTATGCCGTGCCGCTCCAGAAAATGGAGAAAGCTCTCCCCCTGCGGCCACGGCGCCCTTTCTACGACGGATGCGGCCGCGAAAGCGGCAAAAAGAGTGATAATAATGAGAAGTCTGGGCATCAGGTTGTATCGCTTCATTTCAAAATAGCCCATATTCTACTCAAAGAGGCGTTAAAGTCGCTTTAAAAGTAGGTTTGAGTATAATCCACCAATATCGAAACAGAAGGAATTGCCGTTATGCTTCGCACTCTTTTTTACCTTTTTCTCCTTTCGGCGTCCACACTCCTCGCTGCGGTGCTGCCTTCACGAACTGCAGCCGTACTGCAGGAGGTATCGGGCAGTGTAGGAGTGATCCCGGTCGGCGGCCTGACCGAGGGAGTCAGCGGCATAGTTATACGCCGTTTCGACAAAGAGCATGAAGCCATAATAGCAGCGGCCGTAGTGAAAAACAGTGGAGAGGCTCGCTCGGAAATAGAGCTGCTGCCGTTTGACGCACTTCCCCAGCATAGGCTTCCTTCCATAAAAGCGGAACCAAAAAGCGGGGACAAAGTCATTCTGGGCTACCTATACGACCGTGTACTTCCCATAGTTCCGAACCCGGCTTCACTGGAGAAAGCGAGAGAGGCGCTCCCTGAACTGACGCTTGTGCATCCCGATCTTTTCGCCGTCGAGCTTGCAAGCGAGAGGGACGCACTGCCGCACAAAAACAGCTTTATGAAAATGTGCAGAAAGCAGCATATAGGGCTGGTCATGTTCATGTTCAAAGACGGTACCGACTTCATTGACTGTTTGAGCTGGAAAAAGGTGGCCAAAACCGAGCTGTCTGCAAACGAAGGAGAGCTCACCGCTCCGTTCTACAACCGTTTCGGGGAGATAGAGGCACCCTTTTACGACTTCAGCAACTACGAACTGAAAGATTTCGACAAATACTACAAAAAGGTTGAGGAGGAGTGATGATAGAGGCAAAGCATATAGAGAGTCTCACGCAGATTGTCGGCGAAGAGAACATATACAGCGACAAGGCGCACCTCATCGCATACTCCTACGACGCCACCAGGGAGCGCTTCGAACCGGATGCGGTGGTTTTCCCCCGCGACGAGAACGATGTGAGCGAAATACTCAGATACTGTAACGAAAACCGTATAGTCATCGTACCCCGCGGTGCCGGAAGCGGGTTCACCGGCGGCGCACTCCCCTCCAGCGGCGGCATCGTTCTTGCGATGGAGAAGCATATGAACAAGATCCTCGAGATCGATATGGACAATATGGTAGCCGTTGTGCAGCCGGGGGTCATAAACATGGATCTGCAAAAAGCAGTGGAGGCCAAAGGGCTCTTCTATCCGCCCGACCCCGCGAGCCAGGAGTACTCCACCATAGGGGGCAATGTAAGTGAAAACGCCGGCGGCATGAGAGCGGCAAAATACGGCATCACCAAAGACTATGTCATGGCTATACGCGCCGTAAGGCCGAACGGTGACATAATACGGGCCGGGAAAAAGACGATAAAAGATGTCGCCGGCTACAATATCGCCGGTATCCTTATAGCCAGCGAAGGAACACTCGCCGTAATAACGGAAATAACCCTCAAACTGATAGCCAAACCGAAACTGAAAAAGACGGCGATGGGCATCTTCCCGAGCGTAGACAGTGCGATGGAGGCCGTCTACAAGACGATGGCGAGCGGGGTGACGCCGGTGGCCATGGAGTTTCTGGACAACCTTACGATACGCGCGGTTGAGCAGAAGTACAGCAAAGGGCTGCCGACGGAGGCCGGCGCCATACTCATAACCGACGTCGACGGGAACCTTCCGGAGGAGATAGGCTACCAGATGGATGTGATAGAGCGGGTCTTCATGGAGAACGGCTGCATGGAGTTCAAGAAGGCGCGCGACGACGCCGAAGCTGCCGATCTATGGTTTGCACGCCGAAACGCGAGCCAGTCCATAACGGTCTACGGAAGCAAGAAGATCAACGAAGATATCACGGTTCCAAGATCGGTTCTGCCCGAACTGCTCAGGCATATCAACGACGTTGCAAACAGGTACAAGGTGAAAATCCCATGTTTCGGCCATACCGGTGACGGCAATGTCCATACGAACGTCATGGTGGACGGCTCAGACCCAGAACAGCTTGAAATCGGCCACAGGGCGATAGAGGAGATATTCAAGATAACCGTCGATCTCGGCGGGACTCTGAGCGGGGAGCACGGCATAGGCCTTTCGAAAGCGCCATTCATGCATCTGGCTTTCACGGAGGAGGAGATGAACCTTTTCAGGGATATCAAGAGAGCCTTCGACCCGAACAACATTCTGAATCCGGGGAAGATGGCTCTTTAACTGATATTACGCAGTATACATCTGCCTTTAATCAGGGGCGGCTTCGCCTCTCTCTTTCGTGATGAACTCCATGAAAAAGAGTATAAAGAGCCCCAGCATAAGTCCGCTTATGAATGCTACCGCCAAAACAAGTTTCACTTTCGGTTTTACCGGATGGTCATATGTGACGATATCTCCGACCAGTCGGGTCTCTTTTACGTTAAGTGGCGAGAGTGAGAGCTCTATGGTATTTATACGCTCCAAAGTTTTGGACAGAAGGCCCTGTAGCGCAAAAAGCTTTTCCAGGTTTTTGGAGTATTCGGCCGATATCAAACCGGCCTCCTCTCTGTTACCGCTTTGCAAAGCCTGCTTCATAAGCTCCTTCTGGCTCTCTATGAGCTCCGTCTGCCTGCCTATTTCACTCTTCAGACGCTTCGCCTCAGCCTCTACCTGCGCCAGATGGCGTTTTTGAAGCTCTGTAAAGCTATCTATAATCTTCCTGTGCTTCGATACGATCGAATTGTATACCTCCCGGGCCATTCTTATGGCCTCTTCATTATTCAACCCGTAAAGACTCAAGCCGATCAGATCTTCACTCTTTTTCGGAGTCGATACAGAATAGATGCGTGGATACTCCTGCTCAATGTTTTTATCATTGACGTGATAGATCATCTCCAGCTTCGACTTCAGGCTTGCCGGGGTCTCGAAAAGTTTCGAGTTGATACTCCCGATCTGTATCAGCGCCTTCGCTTCGTAGACCGGTTTCGTAACCAGCAGATACACAACCGCAGCTATCATCACAAAAGCGGTAACACCAAAAAGTACCGCCTTTCTGCGCACTACCGTCTGCCACAACCGCCTCAAATCTATCTCATCCTCTTCCGGCGAATGGTACGGCATATAACCGTAAGGAATGAGTACCTGAGGTTCGTTTTCCGAAAGTTTCTCACTCTTTTTCAAAACTGTTTCCTCTTCCGCTTACAATGTTATCGTTATGACCGTCATTGCGAAAAGCTTATGATATCATCTTTTATGCGACACTCTATAGTTGCCATCCGATGCTTTGCAATACATCCGGCTGCCTTCTCCGGCGGAATAGTGCATATACACAACTCCACTCTCTAATGTACCGACAGTTTCCGGTATATCTCGATACCTGCGCGGAAAAGATCGACCGTCTTTCAATTTTCGCAACATAGGTTAACCATTTTTCAGGTGAATTATACCCAAATACGAAAAAAGTCTAAACGGCTACCGTTGAAAATATCAGATTTTTCAATTCTATCCGAAAATCACTCCCTGGTGACGTATGTTATTGGCCAATACAGTACTTTGCGCAATATCGGTATCTATGATAGAATCCGTATATGCGATATAAACTGTTAGAGCTTTTTAAGAGAGTCTACTGTTCTTTTAAACGCTTCTATGACCCGGATATTACATTCTATGCGGCGAGCCTGAGTTTCTATACTATATTCACGCTTATACCGCTGCTGCTGGTCAGCTTCTCCATCATAGTCCGGCTGCCGAACTTCAGCGAACAGTACGAAAAGATCAAGAGCTTCATATTCTCGAACCTGATGCCCGCTTCGCAGGAGACTGTCTCCGGCTATATCGACACATTTTTGGCCAATACATCGAAACTGGGGGTTATAGGTTTTATATTCATAATCATCGCTTCCATAATGTTCTTCCAGAACTACGAATATATTGTCGGAAAGATATTCAAGACGAAGCAGAAAGGGTTCTGGAGTGCACTGACTACATACTGGACGCTTATCACCCTCGGTCCTATGGCGCTGGCGGCATCCATCTATCTCTCTGTAAAAATCCAATACATACTCAACCAGTCTAGCTATACGAGCGGTATAGATTTCCTGTCGATATTTCCATATCTGATAATCTGGATGCTCTTTTTCGTCACCTACAAAATTTCGACCACTGTAATCATACGTTTCAAAGCGGCACTGATATCATCTTTTTTCGCATCTTTGATCTGGTACATGGGAAAAAACATCTTCATCTACTACACTGTACACAACAAAACCTACACGACCGTATACGGCTCTTTCAGCACCCTGCTCTTCTTCTTCCTCTGGATATACCTTTCGTGGATCATATTCCTCTACGGCCAGAAGCTATGCTATCTGCTTAACAAGGAAGAGAAAGAAAAGGAGTATAAATCCAGCCTGAAGATAGAGTGCGACACGCCTGAAGAGGGCAAGAATGGAGAGAGAGACAAAAAGGGCCAAAATCCATAAAGGGGTGAACACTTCGACACTGCTGGAATTTTCGGGCAGCTGAAGAAGCTCAACTATCCATCCGTCAGCAAGGCTGCCCAGGCCTACAGTGTGTAGAGCAATGGCAAGCGGGTAAAAGAGTGAAAAAAGAAGCGTCAGCGGGATAGAGAGAAGCTGATAGAGCGAGAAGGTCCCGAATATCGAATGTACGACGGGGAGCATCGCCAGATAGACCCAGATATTCAGCAGCGGAACAAGAACCCACCTGCTCCACCCCTCGCTCAGGTTCAGAAACTGGTAGATGAAGAAGAGGCCGCTGACTGAGAACCAGAAGCCTACAGAAAAGAGCAGCGGCGGAAAGAGCGCCAGAAGCAGAACGACACAAAAAGCCAGAAACGAAAACGAGAGAAGCTCGAAGCCGAAAAGAAGCGCAATCCAGCCTACGACCACCATGGCATATGCCCTCATTAGAGAGGGCGGCATTCCGGTAAAGATAAGATAGGCTCCGAGCAGCAAAAGAGTGACCGCCCCGACATCCAGCAACCGGTGGCGCCACGGAAAGAAGCGCTGCTGAAGCGGCTTGTAGAGCATACCGAGACCGCCGTACAGGATCAGCCACAAGAGCCCCATATGAAATCCGCTGAGTGCCAGTAGATGGTTTATACCGAGCAGGTTCACCCGCTCTCTCAGCTCTTTCGATATCGGAATCGCCAGAAAAAGCGCGCCGAAAAGCTCCTGCAACCACGGATGGCTGTGCTCTTTTCTGATCTTCCCGAATAGCTCCATCCTCACCGAACGTTCATGCTCCACGCCCGTTAGAACAGAGGGTATGTACGGTGTGGAGAGGTACTCTTTGAAAGAGACCCTTTTCGGAAAGATCAGGAGCGTCACCCTGCGCCCGGAGAGGTTTTTTATAGGCTCTTTGGAGGTTGTATAGAAGGTTACTCCGTCGTCTGTTTTGAGCTTCAGAACTTCATATGAACGGCCGTTTTTACTCTTTGTATACTGCAAAAGCACTTCGGCTGCGGCAAAAACTTTATCTCTCGAAGTAAAATCTTTGAAGAGGTAGTATCTTACACCCAGAGAGAGGGCGAAAACCGCCGCCGAGAACAGAAGGAACAGGGCCCACTCACGCCGGCCCTCTATCAGAGTCGGTTTAGATAGGTGGAAGCTCAATTTTCGTTTCGCTGCCGGTATCTATATTGCTCTGTTCATATACTATTTCAACCGGAACATGACCAGCGTCTACGAACCTGGTGAACCGTTTCTGGAACTTCAGCTCTATGATTCCGGTGGGGCCGTTACGCTGCTTGCCTATGATAATCTCCGCATCCTCCTCCTCCCTTTCGTGGAAGTTGGATTTGTACTCCCTGCCCTCCGCCCGGGCTTTCATCTCCTTCTCTTTCTCTTCGCGAATGCGGTATACGTCGTCACGGTATACGAACAGGATTATGTCGGCATCCTGCTCTATGGCGCCAGACTCACGGAGGTCTGAGAGCATGGGGCGTTTGTCGGCTCTCGATTCGAGTGAACGGTTGAGCTGCGAAAGGGCGATTATCGGGATCTCCAGTTCACGCGCCAGCATCTTGAGCCCCCTGGATATTTCACTCACCTCCTGGTGGCGGTCTTTGTTGCTCCCGCTGTTCATAAGCTGGAGGTAGTCGATCATCGCCACCTTTATCTCGGGATGGTGCGCTTTGAGTTTTCGCAGCTTGGCCCTCACCTGGTGAATGTTGATCGAGCCTTCATCGTCGACGAAAAGCTTACGGGAGCTGAGCCAGTCAACCGCTTCTGAAAGCCTGGTCCACTCTTCGTCGGTCAGGTTGCCTACACGCAGATCCTGCAGCGCTATGGAGGTCTTTGCGCTTAGGAGCCGCAAAACTAGCTGTTCGGCCGGCATCTCAAGCGAGAAGAAGGCGACCCCGTCACCGTTTTCGAGTGCTTTCAGCGCCATATTCAGCGTAAATGCCGTTTTCCCCATCGACGGTCTTGCCGCAACTATGACAAGATCTCCCTCTCCGAATCCGGATGTCATTCTGTTCAGCTCTTTGAAGCCGGTATCGACGCCGATAAGCATCGAGTTGCCGCGCTCTTTCATCTTTTTGATATACTCGACGGTGCTCAGTGCCATCTCTTCGCTCTCGCGGAAATCCTGTGTCGACCCCTCGGATGTGATGGCATAGAGTTTCGACTCCACCGCATCCATAACATCGGCTACCGGCATATCCTCCTCGATGGTGAGCTTCTTTATCTCGGTGGCAAGTCCTACAAGCGCCCTCTTCTGCGACTTCGCCTTGATCTCTTTTATGTATGCGCCGGTATTTGAGAGCGGGTTGGCTCCCAGAATATCCAGAAACGCCACCTCGTCGAACTGCTTTTTGGCGCTGAGCTTCTCTCTCAGAAACTCTTCGTCTATCGGCATATCGGCCCTGAAGAGCTCCTCCATCGCCGCGAAGAGCTTCTGATGAAACGGATGGTAGAAATCTTCGGGCCTCAACTGCGAAGCAATCTCTTCATACTCGGCCGGATCGAAGATGATCGTACTTAAAACCGCACGCTCTATATTCAGATTATACAGATGCTCTTCCACTCTCTACTCCATCCCTTTCGCCATCTTTTCGACCTCCTGCAGAAATCTCTCCACAAGCTCTCTCTCCGGCAGTTTCGCCACCACTTCGCCCTTTACCATAACAAGGCCGCTCCCTTTGCCGTAGGCTATGGCGACATCGGCGCTTTTGGCCTCTCCTATGGCATTTACGACACACCCCATGACCGAGACATTCAAGGGCTCTTTTATATGTTTGGTCCTCTCTTCCACCTCTGCCACGGCTTTCACCAGGTCGGCCTCTATACGCCCGCATGTCGGGCAGGAGATGATATTCAACCCCTCTTTGGCCACACCGCTGTCTTTCAAAATTGCGCGTGCGACCTCTATCTCTTTTTCGAGTTCGCCGGTTATCGAGACACGCATCGTGTCTCCGATACCTTCGAGCAGCAGGGTCCCCAGCCCGATAGCACTCTTTATCGTGGCATGAAAGACCGTTCCCGCTTCGGTCACTCCGAGGTGAAACGGGTACTCCACCATCGGACGCAGAGTTCTGTACGCCTCGACGGTACGCTCCACATCGCTCGCTTTCATCGATATTTTTATGTTCGTGAAATCGAGGTCCTCAAGAAACTTTATGTTGTAGAGCGCGGACTCCACCATGCCTCTGGCCGTCTGGCCGTAGCGCTCTTCGAACCTCTTCTCCAGCGAACCGCAGTTGACACCTATCCGAATGGGAATATCGTGCTCCCTGCACGCTTTCACGACCTCCCTCACCCTCTCTTTATCTCCTATGTTACCGGGGTTGATTCTTATACAGTCGACCGACTCGGCGGCTATGAGCGCCAGACGGTAGTTGAAATGGATATCTGCAACGAGCGGCAGGGAGGTTCTGGACCTTATCTCTTTTAGCGCGTCGGCATCCTCATAGTCGGGCACGGCGACGCGCACTATATCCGCCCCGGCGAAATGGAGGCGGTTTATCTGCTCCACCGTGGCATCCACATCGGCGGTACGGGAGTATGTCATGGACTGGACCGATATCGGCGCATCGCCGCCAACGGCGACATCGCCGACATATATCTGTTTTGTCGGGTAGCGTTTAATCATAAAAGGATTATATCGAATATTCAGGCAAAATCTACGGGGTCCATATCGACCTCGAAGCTGCCGTCGTCGACCGCCTTGACGACTCGCAGAAGTTCACCGCGTCCGGGACTCCTTAGAAGAATGTTGAAGCGGAACCTGCCCGCAATCTTTTCGATCGGGGCTTTGCCGGCACCCACTATCTCCACAATACCGAACCGCTCGATGGCCCTTTTTACGTCGGCTACCTTCGCCGCACCGCTCTTCTCATCTTTCGAGGCGAAAAGGAGTCGGCACAGGTGCATGGAGGGCGGGTAGAGCCCCTCTCTGAACTCCAACTCCTCCTTCAGAAACTTTTCGTAATCTCCGATATATTCGGTAAAAAATTCCGGCTGGTTCGTCTGCACGATCACAGTGGCCTCTTTCGTGCGCCCCGCACGGCCGGAGATCTGGAAGAAGAGTGAGAGCGCCCTCTCCCTGGCCCTGTAGTCCGGAAGCGCCAGCATATAGTCGAGCCCCAGTATGATCGCAAGGGTTATGTCCGGGTAGTCGTGCCCTTTAGCGAGCATCTGGGTACCTACGATAATGTCGGTCTCTTTTCGGGCGAACCTGTCGAGCGCCTTCTGCAGTTTGCCGGCCGTCGTGATGGTATCTTTGTCGAACTGCTGAATCTTCAGATCGCAAAAACGCTCACCGAGCTGCTCCACCACCTCTGCAGTACCCATTCTGTCACTCTGTATGATCGACCTGCATTTAGGACAGAACGGGGGAATCTTCTCGGCATAACCGCAATAGTGGCAGCGGACGACTCTCTGGTTCCTGTGAAGAGTCATACCGACCGAACAGAAGGGGCACTCGACCGTATAGCCGCAGTTGTCGCAGTATAGATATTTGAAATTTCCCCTGGTAGGAAGGAAAACCAGGGCCTGGCCACCGGCAGCCGTATGGCTCTCTATAGCCTCGATCATGGCAGGCGTCAGTGCACACCCTCCTTTTTCAAAGATGAACCTCTTTTTAGTTTTGATATAGGGCTCTTTGATTCTTGCAACCGGCTGTCTGGAGTAGGTGGCCACGCTCGGTGTCGCACTTCCCAGCACCACCCGGGCCCCAAGCTTTCTACCCATGAAAAGAGCGAGATCTCTCGCATGGTAGCGCGGACGGTTGTGCGCCTTGTAGCTGTCGTCGTGCTCTTCGTCGACCACTATCAGGCCGATATCCCTCAACGGCAGAAAGAGAGCCGACCTCGGTCCCGCCACTATGCGCACTTCCCCGCTTCGTATACGCCCCAGCGTCTCTTCGCGCCTCTTCTTTGTAAGCCTGGAGTGCCAGATGGCCACGATATCTCCGAAGTGGGCCCTGAGCCTCTTCTCCATCTGCGGCGTAAGACTTATCTCCGGCATCAGAAAAACAGAACTCTTTCCACTCTTCAGCGCACGCTCGAAGAGCTTCATATATATTTCGGTCTTTCCGCTGCCGGTGGGCGCAAAAAGAAGAGCCGACTCCTTTGCCGACAGACTCTTCAGCGCTTCGTCCTGAGCGGCCGAGAGAGAGATATTCACATCTTCGGGCATAGCCGAACCTGCACCCGTCTCTTTGGAGAAAGGTTCGAAAAGCGCCAGCGCCTCACCGAGCGTACATGAGTAGTAGTCCCTTATGAAAAGAGCGGTCTGAACCTGATAATCGGCAAACCTGAAAGGTCCGGCTTCACATATCGGGCTCGTATCGAAAGAGGGGGGTTCGACCCCGGACACGACCGCACCTTTCACACTTTTTCCGCGCACCTCTACGTCTACAACGGTATACGGCTCTATCTTTTCATCATAATGAAAGGTAAAAGTGGGGGCTCGTCTGCCTAGAAGACAAACATCGTAGTAGTACATATATCTCTGATCAGTGGGTCAGCTTTCTGCAGTATTCGTTAGTGTGATCACAATCAAATCTTCCTGTGGCAGGGTTATAATCGAAGACTACACTGTTATTCATCACTTTGTAGGAATATTCGGTATTGCCGGTTTTCATCCAATGCCCGTCGGCATCTTTCGAGTATATGGGATAGTCGAGCAGATTTGTAAACAGCTGCTCATTCTCAGTATTGCTGGCGGCGGTGTCGAGAGTCGCCGGCAGCAGGGTCGAGGCCTGTTCCAGAAGGTTCTTCTGCTTCAGAGTGGCTATCGCGCTTCTGATCGTCGCTACGTCCGATCTCCCCTTCGTTATTATCGCGTCGTCTCTGGTCACCCAGAGCCTCGGCATGGCTACGGAAGCCAGTATGCCTATAACGACAATGACGAAAACGAGCTCCAACAAGGTAAAGCCGCCTCTGTTTCCTAAACTTTCCATAGCTATCTTTTTCCCGAATTTCAATTGTTAACCGATGTTACGCAAAAAGCGTGACATCATCTCGAAATCTACTATTTCGCAGCTTAAGGGGGGCGCAGGGGGAAGAGTCACTCCCCGCCAAGGCTTGGACTTCGCTCAAGCTTTACGTTTAAGTCCAATATAAAGAGCCATACCCTTCGGACCCTTTATATTACACTTTAATATAGCCCCCAAGGGGGGCGGAAACTGATTTACCGAATAGAGAGCCCTCGGCGGTTCAGAATCAGCGGGCTATTCTTTGACCCCCGAAGGAGTGAGTCTTGATAAGATCTTTTGCCAACGCCTGTGCTCCTTTGCAGACTTCCGACGTACCGGCTCCATTGGCGATGGTCAAGTTTCCGTCTGAAGTCGCAGTGATGTCAAAACAGTCAGTTCCGTTTCCTGGCTCATCCACAATATAGACTGCCGTCGTAACAGCACTGCCTTTTGCGGAGGTAGAGCCGGTTGTATCTGTATAAAGCTCGACATTCGTAACATCTCCCCAATTTGCATTTTTCCAGTTGGCCTGCCCCTGCGATGTGTAGTATGCCGCCGCATCGCTTAGAAGCGTACTTAGATTGGCTGAGAGTTTCGAAATTTTCGCATCATCTCTTGTAGCAGCCAGTTTCGGAATGGCGACCGCCGCCAGAATTCCCAGAATAACGATCACGAAGATCAACTCGATCATTGTAAAACCTCGTCGCATAGCAACTCCTTTAAATGTGGTGTCTGTCCTTTGTCGCTACAAAGGCTCGATGCTATTATCGGCCAATTTGCGTAAATGTTTACTTAATTTTGGAAAAAGTCATTTCGGAAGTTTTTCGAGCAGCTCTTCGAGTCTCTTTTCGAGCTCCAGGAACTCTATCTGCTTGGTGAGAAACGCCTGTAGAAGTCTCTTTGTCTCGTTGTCGTTTGCAGGGTCGAACAGCTCCGTCAGCTCCTTCTCCACCTCATCCGCGAAAGGCTCTTCGAGTGTTATCGTATAACGTTTCCCGCCGATGACGAGAGAGATCTTTTTCATCGTTTCGCCTATTCGCCCAACATCGCTTCTATCTTGCCGATGACCTCTTCGATCTCGAGATCTTTCATGGCAAGCTCTTCAGTCAGTTTTGCTATCTGTGCATCTTTGGCTTCACTCTGCCCCTTTGCCGCCACAAGCTCGTTGCGCAGACGGATATTCTCCTCCTCCAGACGCTTGAGCCTGGCGACAACCTCATCCACTCTCCGGGAAAGCTGTTCGATGACCGGTATATTCTCCATATTAAAAATCCTTGGCTATTTGTGTATGGCTGGTATAATTATAGACTAATTCCTATAAATCCAACCACTTTTGAGCCGCAAACAGAAAAGGAGCATCTTGCTTTTCGAACTAAAGAGCGATTTCAAGCCGGCGGGAGATCAGCCGCAGGCGATAAAACTTTTAACCAACTCCATAGAGGCCGGCAACCGCTACCAGACACTGCTGGGGGTGACGGGCAGCGGAAAGACCTTCACTATGGCGCAGATCATTCAGAACCTGCAGATACCGACACTGATAATGACGCACAACAAAACCCTGGCGGCACAGCTCTACAGTGAATTCAAAGGCTTCTTTCCTGACAACCATGTGGAGTATTTCATAAGCTACTACGACTACTACCAGCCCGAAGCCTACATACCGAGGCAGGACCTCTTCATAGAGAAGGACAGCTCCATAAACGACGAGTTGGAGCGCCTAAGGCTAAGCGCCACCGCCTCCCTGCTGAGCTACGACGACGTAATCGTGGTCGCATCGGTCTCGGCCAACTACGGACTCGGAAACCCGATCGAGTACAAAAAGATGGTCCAGAAGCTGGAAATCGGCGACGAGATCGACCAGCGCACCCTCCTTTTGAGACTCGTGGAGATGGGCTACAAGAGAAACGACAACTTCTTCGACCGCGGTGATTTCCGCCTCAGCGGCGACGTGGTGGATATCTACCCCGCCTACAGCGAAGAGGAGGCGTTGCGCATCGAGTTCTTCGGCGACGAGATCGAGGCGATCTACACCTTCGACCCGCTCACCAATAGAAAAATCTCCGACCTCAAAACGACCACGATCTATGCCGCCAGCAACTTCATAGTGGGAGGCGACAAGCTTCAGCAGGCCATCAAGAGCATAGAGGAGGAGCTCGCCGAAAGACTCGCCTGGTTCAAGAAGGAGGGTAAGCTTCTGGAGTATCAGCGCCTCAAACAGCGGACGGAATTCGACCTGGAGATGCTGGAGACTACGGGTATGTGCAAGGGTATCGAGAACTATGCCCGCCACCTTACGGACAAAAAGCCGGGAGAGACACCGTACTCCCTGCTCGACTACTTCGAGCTGAAAGGCAGACCATACCTGATAATCGTAGACGAATCGCATGTGAGTCTGCCGCAGTTTCGGGGAATGTACGCAGGGGACAGAAGCAGAAAAGAGGTTCTCGTGGAGTACGGCTTCAGGCTTCCGAGCGCTCTGGACAACCGCCCTTTGAGGTTCGAAGAGTTCATAGAGAAGGCACCCCACTACCTCTTCGTCTCCGCGACACCGGCGGAGCTGGAGATAGGGCTGAGCGCGGTTGTCGCGGAGCAGATCATCCGCCCCACGGGTCTGCTCGACCCGGAGGTGGAGGTTGTAGACAGCAGATACCAGGTAGAGCACCTCTACGACGAAATCAAAAAGGTCGTCGAACGCGGAGAGAGGGTGCTTGTCACGGTACTCACGAAGAAGATGGCCGAAGAGCTGACCACCTACTACAACGACCTGGGACTTCGGGTGAAGTATATGCACTCGGATATCGACGCCATAGAGCGGAACCAGATCATCAGAAGCCTCAGAACGGGCGAATTCGACGTCCTCGTAGGGATAAACCTGCTCAGAGAGGGGCTCGATCTTCCGGAAGTCAGCCTCGTGGCGATCCTGGATGCCGACAAAGAGGGCTTTCTACGCTCGGAAACTGCGCTTATACAGACGATGGGGCGTGCAGCCAGAAACCTCAACGGCAGGGTGATAATGTATGCACAAAAGATGACCGACTCGATGAAAAATGCCATAGATATAACCCTGCACAGAAGAAAAAGGCAGAAGCTCTACAACGAGGAGCACGGCATAACACCCAAATCGGTTGGAAGACGGCTAGATGAGAACCTAAGGCTCGAAGACCACGGCATTCTGTATCAAAAGAGTAGCAAAATAGAGAAGATGCCGGCGAAAGAGCGCCAGAAGATAGTAAAAGAGTTGACAAAAAAGATGAAAGAGGCTGCCAAAAGATTGGAGTTCGAGGAGGCTGCACGGCTGAGAGACGAGATAGAGAAGATAAAAAAGCTGTAAGAGTTAAGTCAAGCGCAAACAAACAAACCCGGACTGGCCGGCAAAACCTGTACACAGGTGCGGTTTACCCTTCTGGCAAAAGCGGTTTTCATAACGCCCCGTTGCCGCTCAAATCGCAATACCGGCAGATTTTGCCGGCCCGTCTCTTCATCTATCTTTAGTTTTGAATTATTGCGGAAACGGAGGGCAGGGAGAGTCAATCCCCGCCGAAGAGCGGCTACAAACCAAAAAGGAGTGCAGATGCTTTTACGCTACAAGGAGTGGTTTCCGAAAATCGGGAAGAAGAGCTGGGTGGCTCCCGACGCCACCCTGATAGGAGATCTAGAAACGGGGGAGGAGTGCTCCATCTGGTTCGGCTGCGTCATACGCGCCGACGTCCACAAGATACGCATAGGCGACAGGACCAACATCCAGGACTTGAGCATGATCCACGTTACCCACTACAAAAACCCGGATATGAGCGACGGATATCCTACGATCATCGGCAGCGATGTGACGGTAGGGCACAGGGTTATGCTGCACGGATGCACCATAGGCGACGCCTGCCTTATCGGAATGAACGCGACGATACTCGACGGAGCCGTTATAGGCAGGGAGTCCATCGTGGGCGCGGGGGCGCTCGTTACCGGGGGCAAAGAGTTTCCTCCAAGAAGCCTCATAATAGGCTCTCCGGCCAAAGCGGTAAGGGAGCTGAGCGATCTGGAGGTGGATGAGCTCTACGCATCCGCACGCCGCTATGTAGGTTTCAAAGACGACTATATAGACCATCTGGCATGATACTATTTTCGGTCGCCGACGCACTTGGTCTGGCCAGCTTCGCGATAAGCGGATACCTTATGGGGGTACGGAAGGGGCTCGATCTACTGGGCATACTTATCGCCGCTTTTCTTACGGCACTGGGCGGCGGTGTGATACGTGACGTGATCGTAGGCCGTATGCCGGTAGCGTTTACCGAAAGTTCGGTACTCATAATCGTCACACTTGCGGTAGCCGCAGCCTACATACTGAAACTCCACTCCAAAAAGCAGCCCGAGAGGTTCGCCATCTTCATCCTGATGGACAGCATAGGTCTCGTGGCGTTTGCGGTAACGGGTGCACTCGTGGGCATAGAGTCCGGCTTCAACATATTCGGTGTCATGCTTCTGGCGTTCATTACCGCGGTCGGCGGCGGAATGCTGCGCGACATTATGGTGAACGAAGTACCAATGGTGCTCACAAGCGATTTTTACGGTACAATCGCACTGCTTATAGCCGCATCCGTATATCTTTGCGACCGGTTAGGGTGCCTCAACAGTTTTACACTGGGTATCATTGCCTCGGCGGCTCTGGCGCTGAGGCTGATAGCCTACAGAAAAAAGTGGCAGTTGCCGAAAATAGGGGGAGAGAAATGAAAAAGTATCTGTCTACCGAGACTCTTACGCTTGCGGCCATCTTTGCCGGAATCGCCGGCGGAGTCTGGCTGCCCGAAGCGATGCTGTCGCTCAAATGGATGGGCGATCTTTTCCTTATGCTTCTTAAAATGCTGATAGTGCCTCTGGTCTTCGCATCCGTCTTCGTGGCGATCGTCTCCCTGGGAAGCGGAGAGGCCCTGAAAAATCTCGGTCTGAAAGCGTTCGGATACTACTTCCTCACTACGGCGCTGGCGGTCACCGCCGGCCTGCTGGTCGTAAACATAATCGAGCCCGGAAGTGCACACCAGCTCGCCGGAAGCGCTCCTGTCTCTCCTCCGAAGGAGCACTCCATATCGGCTCTACTGCTCTCGTTCGTACCTGCAAACATCTTCGCCTCCCTTTCGGAAGGAAGAATCGTGCAGGTTCTGGTCTTTGTCATCTTCTTCGCCGTAGCGGCTCTCCATCTGGAGGCGAAGAAGCGCGATACGCTAAGTTCTTTTTTCGACGCTCTCAACGATGCTATGGGCAAGATCGCCGGATGGGTCATTCTGCTGACGCCTCTGGGGGTATTTTCACTCATAGGCTACGTCATCGCCAAAGAGGGCCTGGAGACTCTCTACCAGCTGAAAGATTACGTCATAGCGGTTCTTGTCGCCCTCTTTCTGCACGCACTGGTGATTCTGCCCGCCGTCGCCTACCTGATAGGCCGCTTCAACCCCTACACCTACTTCATGAAGGTGCGTGAAGCGGTGCTGGTCGCCTTCTCAACCGCTTCGAGCTCGGCTACGCTTCCGGTCTCGATAGAGGTGAGCGAGACGAAGGGGGGAGTGAAAAAGGAGAGTGCAGGATTCATCCTGCCGCTCGGTGCGACGGTGAATATGGACGGTACGGCTCTTTATGAAGCGATCGCGGTCATGTTCATAGCCAACAGCTTCGGCGTGGAGCTTGGCTTTACGGAGCAGATTATTATCTTCGTCACGGCGACGTTCGCCTCGATCGGGGCGGCAGGAATTCCCGGAGCCGGACTGGTGATGATGACGATGATTCTAAGCGCGGTCGGGCTTCCGCTCGAGGCGATAGGGCTCATCGCCGCCGTGGACAGGATACTCGATATGTTCAGAACCTCGATAAACGTATGGGGAGACCTGCTGGCTACGAAGGTTCTGAATAGATTTATACGGGATTGATTATAGAACCGATCCTGCACAAAACCTGCACGCCGGATCTGTTACGGGAGACAAGGTAACTCAAAACTCGAGCGTAAAGAGAAAAACCCGAGACGGGTCGGCAAAACCTGTACGCAGATGCGATTTGCCCTTCGGGACGCGGCAACGAGGCTAAAAACCGCAAATTCCTACGGAACCCTTCGGGCACGAGCGGTTTTCTTAACGCCCCGTTGCCGCTCAAATCGCAATGCTAGCAGATTTCGCCAACCCGTCTCTTCATCTGTCTTGAATTTTGAATCAACGTGTGGAAGAAGAGGTTTTTGCCTCCGCCCGTTCAACGGGAGACCAGTTCCCTCGCCTTTTTGACGGGAAGCTTCGTAAAATCGATGAGCTCTTCGACCGTCACAACGGACTCCGGCAGATTTCTCAGACCTATCTCCAGAACTTTCGCAGCTGTAACCGCGTCCGCATATGCCCTGTGGTGCACCAGGGTGTTGATATCGAGAGCGATGTTAAGGTGTCCGAGCCCGTAGCGCTCCGCCTCTATGGTCCTTCTCGCCAAATCTATCGTACAGAGCCTCCTGTTTCCGAGAACACCTAGTCCGAAGCGTTCGAACGATGACGAGACGAAGTTGTAGTCGAACGTGGCGTTGTGGGCCACGAAAACCGCATCGCCGAGAAACTCCTTGAACTGCGGTAGCAGCTTCTGCAGCGGCGGGGCACCCTCGAGATCTTCCGGGTTTATTCCCGTAATCTCGCTTATCTGGTATGGAAGGTAGCTGCACTCGGCAAAAGATTCGAACCTGTCGACCACCTCCCCGTTTCTCCACTTCAAGGCCCCTATCTCGATGATCTGGGAGCGGCTCGGCTTGCTGCCGTTGGTCTCGACGTCGACAATGCAGAAAGTCTCCTCCCGCCACGGCATGAATGCGGTCTTGAGCACCACCTCGTCACCCTCTATCTCGATGGGCACCCCGGAGGCTATAACCAGCTCCATCAGGGTATCTACAGTCTCGAAAAGGGAGTCCCTGCTCTTCTGTATAAGCTCCTTGAACCCCTCCAGATCCATCCTGCCGCCTCTCTTTTTGACGGCTGCGACTATATTGTCTATCAGGGGGCGCATACTCCCCCTTTTACAGCCTCGATGAAGGCGCGCACCTTTTCGGGGTCCTTCTTCCCTTTCCTGATCTCCACGCCGCTGCTGACGTCAAACCCGTAAAAACCGTAAGCAAGAGCTTCACGAACGTTTTGCGGGTCCAGTCCGCCCGCCAGTACGATTCTGGAGCAGTCCACTCCGTCGAACCACTCCAGGTTGAGGCGCTTTCCCGCCCCTCCGTAGCTCTCACAGTATGCATCCACCAGCCTGTAGCGCGGAGCGAATTTCATGATATCCTCTTTCGACCCGGCCCTCACGACCGGCAGCGCCTTTGTACGAAGCGAATCGAAATAGCTCCCGTCTACATCGAAATGGATCTGGGCCAGGCTCATTCCGCTCTCTGCACACGCCAGATCCGCTTCCAGAGGGGTTCTGTTTACAAAAAGCCCCACCCTCTCGATAAAAGGGGGGAGAACTTCGGTAATCTTTCGCGCCTCTTTGACTCCGATATAGCGCGGGGACTTTTCATAAAAGACAAACCCGAGGGCGTCCGCCCCTGCTTCTACCGCCATCAGGGCATCCTCTATGGATGTGATTCCGCATATCTTGACCTTCGGAACTGAGGAAACACTCTTTTCTGACTCTGCTGAGGGAACTATTTTCAATCCTTTTTTCAGACCTTCAGACTCTCTATGGCGCCGGCTATATTTTCATGTTTGAAAACGTAGCTTCCCGCCACGACCACATCGACTCCGGCACTTTTAAGCTCATGTACGTTTTTATCGTTGACTCCGCCGTCCACCTCTATGAGACACTTGGGGTTTCGCTTCTCTATAAGCTCTTTCAGCCGCTTTGCCTTCTCCAGAACGCTCGGAATGAACTTCTGCCCGCCGAAGCCGGGGTTTACACTCATCAAAAGAACCATATCCAGATCCTCAAGGAGATACTCCAGACATTGGGGAGGGGTATGCGGGTTCAGAACGATAGAGGGCCTTATTCCCAGTCCGCGAATCTTCTGGATAAGCCTGTGGGGATGCTTCTCCTCCTCGAGATGGAAAGAGATATATTCCGGTTTAAGCGGAGCGAAGAGCTCTACGAAAAAGGTGTTGTTCTCCACCATAAGATGGATATCCAGCGGTTTCGTGGCCGCCTCTGCCACCGCCTCCACGACCACCGGCCCTATAGTGAGATTGGGAACGAAATGGCCGTCCATCACATCGACATGGACCAGGTCGCATCCCCCGTCACAGATCGCTTTTACATCGCGTGCCAGATGGCCGAAATCGGCCGACAAAATACTGGGTGCCACCAACATATACAGACTCCTTAATCAAACGGTACCGAAAACTTTATACGAATATCCAATATCTACAACCATATCCGGTATCCCGGATAGAGACTCTACGGGCTCAGATAGAATGTGAAAGGATATTGATCGAAACTGAAATTCACCTGAACCCCCTGGAGCCCTTCCAGTGTGGCGGTCAGGTCATCGATGGACGTATAGCTTCTCGGAAGCGTTATGTTTATATTTACATCGGCCTCCTGGAGCATCGTCTTCGACTTTCCGGCGACAATGTTCACGAGTTCGCTCAGAGCGTCACCGAGCACCTCCTCGTCATCGCTCTCCTCCCCTACAAGGAGCATACATGACCTTTGCACGAGCTTCTTGGGCATGATAAGCGTAACCATTCCCTCAATATCCCCATAGAAGGCTACGGAGCTGGCCATCAGATCTTTCCCCGCCGTAACCAGCGGCTGTATCTTCATATCCTCTTTCACGGCAATCATATTCGTCATCATCTGCAGCGTATCCATCGCCGCGTCAACGAATACCGGCAGTCTCGCCACTACCGGCTTTGTCAACCTGTTTCTCTCTTTTTTCACCGCCGCCCCGCCGCCTGTCATGGATTTTACAATCTCATCCGCAAAGAAGTCCGTTTCACTCTCGAAAAACATGATTCCGGCATCTTCCAACTCTTCCACGAACGCCTTTGGAGTCTTATCCATGTCCAGTCCCACGATAGCGATGAGAGCACCGTATTCCGCGCCGGCCGTCGATAACCTCGAGAAGAAGTTGGCTGCATGTATGTTGAGTGAACTGACTCTCGTCGCATCGAACATAAAGAGCTGAAAACCGACCTTCAGGCAGTTTCGATGGTACATAACATCGAACTGTTCCGTTACCGAACCGTCAAGAAAACCTTTCAGGTAGTAGATGACGCAGTTACCCCTGGTCTTCGCGGCTATCCTGCTGCCCATGAAACCCAGATAGGTTATATCGATCACCTCGACAAACTTCTCTCTATCCTGCGCTTTCTGGTTGAAATCATCCCGCTTCTGCACCACTACGGGATTGTAGCCCCGGTCATATATCTCTATCGCCTGCATACTCCTTTGGGTAGAATCTTCGTTATATATGAGCACATTCTCTTCGGATTCGCCCTTGGAGTCCCTTCCGCCTGCAAAGAGCATCGCAATCTCCAGGGTTTTGAAGAGGCTGAACGGGATCTCCCCTTCGAAAAGGTTGAAAAACGCCTCGTACTGCTTTCTGTTGTAGTCACAGAAACCTATGGTCGCTTTCATCTCCTTCTGCAGCTTCGTCAGGATATCTAGCAGTATGGTCACACCGTTTTTGTTGAAAAAGACAACCTTCTTCATCGAAACGAGCACCATATGTACACCCGAAGATTTAGTTACCTCCATATCCTGCATCGTGATGAGCCCGGTAGCGCTGTTACCGTCGAGAAAACCCTGCGGAGTGAAAAGGGCGATTCGCTGCTTTTTTATTACCGGTCTCATTCTACACCCACAATCTCTTCGAATCGCTCCAGTACCGGTGTTGCAAACTCCTGGTTGAATGATATAAAGGAGTTTGCGCCGGCTTCGAGCATCCGTGGCCTACTGAGCTCATAGAAGAGCAGAAGATGCAGAAAACGGGCGGCTCTGCACAGTTCGTCACCGTCACACTCCTCTTTTCCGAAAGCGAGTGAAACGAGCCTGACGATATCACTCTGCACTTCCCACTTTTCGGCGATGGTCGCAACCAGCCGTTCGAAGTTCAGACTGCTCACACGCTCCAGAATTGTATCCAGATCGAAATCACCGCTCTCCCTGATAAGGGCCACATCGGAAGCGCGGTCGGCGAATATGGCGTCGGCTACAATCAGCCCGGCACTCATAACGGCAGCAGCACTCATGAATCTCTCGTCGAAATTTTCTGCTGAGACTATCTTCTCCCACTTCCGCATGAAAGAGAGCTGGAAATTTCCGAACTCCTCTCTCTCCAGAGCAAAATATCCCCATTTCTCCGGTGCGACAGAGTTGACCATATATGCATAGAGGAGCTGCCTGGCACGCTGGATACCCAGAGCAGAAAATATCTGCATCGGCTCTTTGAGCTCCTGTTTGAAGCCGTATGCGGCGCTGTTGACGACATCTTTTAGATATCGAATGAGCGCCGGATCGGCAGAAGCGGCTCTCGCCGCCGCAGCCAAATCTCCCTCGGCCAGAGATTTCAAAGATCTGCTCAACGCCTCCGGAAGCGGAGGAACTCTCTTCATATATTCAGAAATCTGCTGGGGCGTAACCATCGTGAATAAGCCTTATAGCTGTTTTGATACAATTTTATCGTAAAAGTTTTCATATTACCAAAGATGGCACTCCGCTTTTATAAATTGCCGCTTAATTTAAGCGAAATATATGGTTTGTTTCAATAGAATTAGCCAACTTTTTCACCATAAATTTTCAAAAAGGCAAAACAATGGCACGCAAATGCTCAATAACAGGCAAGGGTCCGATGTCCGGAAACAATGTAAGCCACGCTCACAACAAAACCAAACGACGCTTCCTGCCGAACCTTCGTACGGTAAGAATAACGCTCGAAGACGGTACACGCAAAAAGATCAAGGTCGCGGCGTCCACACTCCGCACAATGAAGAAAAAGGGCGTATAAGTCCTACTATGCCAAAGGGTATACCTTTGGCCCCTTCTGCTCCGTCGTCTTCTCGACAACTGCAACCCGACATTTCCAGCTTCAGCGATACTAATCAGGAGTTTACATGTTTACACTTCTATCTATTGACGGCGGCATATGTGCTCCGGAAGGTTTTTACGCAGACGGTATCAGCGCAGGGCTGAAACCGGACAGCCAGAAAGACCTGGCCTTTATCTACTCCGATACTCTTTGCGACATACGTGCTATCTTCACCACCAACAGATTCAAAGCTGCACCAATTCAACACTACATAAAGAGCGGAACCGGGAGAACGAACTTCATCCTGATCAACGCAAAAAATGCAAACGCCATGACAGGCAGCAAAGGGATCGAAGATATCGAATCCATACTGGGATATGCAAAGAGCATTTTCGAAAAAATAGAGAATCCTCTCATGAGCTCCACCGGCGTAATAGGTGTCCGCCTTCCCAAAGAGAAGATTCTTAAAGGCATAGAGAGGTTCGATCTTTCGAAAAAGTCACCCGACGATGCCGCAAAGGCGATTATGACCACAGACAGTTACGAGAAGCAGATAGCTTTCGAAGTGAGACTCGAAAACGGGGAGAGCTTCAGAATAGGCGCCATGGCGAAAGGAGCCGGCATGATCAACCCTGCCATGGCTACGATGCTCTGCTTCATAACCACCGATGCCTCGGTACCTGCCAGGAAGATGGAACCGATGCTGAAGGAGTGCGCGGAGGATACATTCAATGCGATCAGCGTCGACGGTGACACATCCACGAACGATACCGTTATGCTTCTTTCCAACGGCAAATCGGGTATCTTCGATGAAGAGGCCTTCCTCTTCGCACTGAAAAAGGTCATGCACGAACTGGCGCTGAAAATCGTAGCAGACGGCGAAGGGGCTACGAAGTGCGTGGCGTTCAAAGTAACCGGTGCCGCAAACCGCGAAGAGGCCGCTGTCGCCGCAAAAGCCCTGGCAAATTCACTACTGGTGAAAACCGCACTCTACGGAGAGGACCCCAACTGGGGGAGGATAGCATCGACGATAGGTGCCAGCGGTATAGAGTGTGACCCCTCTACCCTTACGATAGCCTTCGGAAACGTAACTGTTTACGAGAGGGGAGAGACTCTTTTCGATACCGAAAACGAGAAGAGAGCGGCGGATGTGATGAAGAGGAGCTCTTTCGCCATCCACTGCGATCTGGGTATAGGAGAGGGTGCCTTCACCGCTTACGGCTGCGACCTTGGGTATGAATATGTCAAGATAAATGCCGACTACAGGACCTGATAAGCAATATTTGAATATAATCAGAAAAATTTGACAGGAGAGTAGAACAATGCTTCATGAATACCGCGATATCATCAGCAAACTGAAGGTAGAGAATGCGCATTTCGCCAAGATATTCGAACGCCACAACGAGCTGGACAAGATCGTAACGGAAGTGGAAGAGGGTCGGCAACATATGGATGACCTGGAGCTGGAGAAGCTCAAAAAAGAGAAGCTTAGACTGAAAGACGAAGCCTACAGAATGATTCTGGATTATAAAAAGAAACACAACCTGTAACAGCGGGCGCGGCCGGAGCTATCCGGCTGACGACCGTTTACCGCAACTCACTCCTCATTCGGATCCAGAAAGGCTCCGAAACTCATCATCTTATCGTATCTCTGCTTCATCCGCTCATCTTTCCCCATCTCTCTCAACTGCTCCACTTGTGAGAGAAAGTAGTCCCTGACAGCCTGTGCGGCACCCTCTTTGTCACGGTGGGCCCCTATCATCGGTTCATCGATTATATCGTCGATCAGATCCATCTTCAGAAGTTCGTCGGGGGTGATTTTAAGAGCTTTCGTAGCCTGTTCCACCTTCGAGGGATCGTTCCATAATATCGCGGCACACCCCTCCGGGGAGATGACGCTGAAGATTGAATAGCGCATCATGGCGAGCCTGTCGGCCACCCCTATCGCAAGTGCTCCCCCGCTCCCCCCTTCTCCTATAACAATGGATACGGTAATGGTGTCCAGCCGGCTCAACTCCAGAAGATTTCTGGCTATCGCCTCACTCTGTCCACGCTCTTCTGCTCCCAAACCGGGATACGCGCCGGGAGTGTCAATGAGCATAAGTATGGGAAGGCCGAACTTTTCCGCAATCTTTGCCGTTCTCAACGCTTTCCTGTAGCCCTCAGGATTGGGCATGCCGAAGTTCCGTTTCAGCTTGTTTTTCGTTCCGCGCCCCTTCTGCTCACCTATTACAAGGCACTTCTCGTCACCTATATAGCCGAGGTAACATATGATTGCAGGGTCGTCCCGAAAGGTTCTATCACCGTGAATCTCCACCGCGTCACGCATCAGGAAGCGGATATAGTCCAGTGCGTACGGGCGGTCGGGGTGGCGTGCAAGCTGAAGCTTCTGGAAATCGGAGAGATTCTTGTAAATTTTGGAGAGCTCTTTCTCGAGATCTTTTTCAAGAATGACTATGGCATCGGTGTCGCCTCTTACCTTTGCCGCGGCAATCTCGTTCTCGATCTCTTTCAGCTTCTCCTCGAACGGAAGGTATGTTGCCACGTCAGACCTTTTTGAAGATTACTACACCGTTGGTACCGCCGAAGCCGAACGAATTACTCATGACCACATCCAGCAAAGCTTCTCTCGGAGTGTTTGGAACGTAGTCGAGATCGCAGTCCGGGTCCGGAGTCTCGTAGTTGATGGTCGGTGGAATTACGCCGTCACGCATAGCCAGGAGAGAGACGATGGCCTCTATGGCTCCGGCGGCTCCGAGACAGTGGGCCGTCTGCCCCTTTGTGGAGCTTACAGGAGGACAGTTCTCTTTTCCGCCGAATACCTTTTTGATAGCCATGGTTTCGTACCAGTCATTATACTTGGTGCTGGTACCGTGGGCATTTATATAGTCAACTTTCGGATTTCCGGCCATCTCGAGTGCGGCCCTCATCGCCCTGTATGCTCCCTCCCCCTCCGGGGCTGGAGTGGTTATGTGGTTGGCGTCCCCGCTCTCACCGAAGCCTATAAGCTCCGCATATATATTCGCACCGCGTGCGACGGCCGCCTCATACTCCTCCAGCACCAGGGAACCGGCACCCTCACCCATGACGAAACCGCCTCGGTCCGCATCGAAAGGCCTGGAGGCCTTTTTCGGTTCGTCATTGCGCGTAGAGAGCGCCTTCATAGCCGCGAAGCCGCCGATGCCTACGGGGCAGATGGCAGCCTCGGCACCCACTACCAACATTCTGTCCGCCCCTCCGAGTATGATGGTTTTTGCAGCTTCACTTATGGCATGCGTTCCGGCCGCACATGCGGTAACACTGGAGAGGTTGGGACCTTTGAGAGAGTGGTAGATAGATACGAATCCGCCGAGCATATTGACGAGTGCGGAAGGAATGAAGAAGGGAGATATCCTGCGGGGTCCGCGGGTTTCGCATATGACCGCGTTTCTCTCTATATTTGCAAGACCGCCTATACCGGAAGCGCTGGATATTCCGAAGCGCTCCCGCTCAACGCTCTCATCGATTCCCGCATCTTTCATCGCCTCGTCGGCGGCTTTTATTCCGAGTTGAATGAAACGGTCGGCCTTCTTAACCTCTTTGGGGTCCATCACTACGGTCGGATCGAAATCTTTTACCTCCGCCGCTATCTTGACGCTCTGCTTCTCCGCGTCGAACAAAGTAATTCTTTCAATGCCACATTGTCCTTCAAGTATGGCTTTAAAAGAACTCTCTTTATCATGCCCTACCGCGTTTATCATCCCAAGTCCGGTTACGACTACCCGTCTCACATACTCTCCTTCGCACTCTGAAATTGGGCCGGAAAAACACCCGGCCTTCACTCTTTTCCCCGGAAACGGGCTCTACTTGTTCTCTTCGATGAACTTGACGGCATCGCCTACCGTCTGAATCTTTTCAGCCTGATCATCCGGAATTTCGATATTGAATTTCTCTTCAAGGGCCATTACCAGTTCAACAACGTCGAGGCTGTCAGCACCCAGGTCTTCAACGAATTTCGATTCCATCTTTACTTCGTCAGGGCTGACATTGAGTTGCTCTACAACTACCTCTTTTACATCGTCAAAAATTGCCATTGTATTCTCCTTTTAAAATGAATCGTATTATGGTAGCAAAATTTTCTTTAAATGAAGTACTGCTTTGACCGGAAAAGGTCCATTTTTTCGCCAAGCCTGGCCTCCGACCCCGGTGAGAATGCGATTTCGGCCATCTGCTCATGCGGTCCGGGGTTTCGGGCTGCACAAGTGCAGACGCCAAAACCCGCTTGAGCCTAAAAACGACACGCAGGTGTCGTTTTCTTCCGCACCGGCGCCTCTCGCCATTCGTTACCTAGCGGAGTCAGCTCTCACTCTCTCTTCACTTCCGGCCCGGTTCATGCGGTCCGGGGTTTCGGGCTGCACAAGTGCAGACGCCAAAACCCGCTTGAGCCTAAAAACGACACGCAGGTGTCGTTTTCTTCACGGCTCAAGCCATATTCATTCCGCCGTTTATTTTTAGGGTTTCTCCTGTGATGTAGCTTGCGTGGTCACTCAGCAGGAAGGCTATCGCATCCGCCACCTCTTTAGGCTCTCCGAAGCGCGAGAGGGGTATGCGGTCGATGAAGGCCTCTTTTATCTCCTCTTTGAGCTCATCTGTCATATCTGTCTTGATGAAACCGGGTGTTACGGTGTTGAACCTGATGTTGCGCGGCGCGCCTTCCAGAGCGAAGCTTTTCGTCATCGCTATGAGCCCCCCTTTGGAGGCGCTGTAGTTTGTCTGTCCGGCGTTTCCGGTCTCACCTACTATCGATGCCACATTGACTACGGCTCCGAACCGTTTTTTGCCCATCACCTTTATCGCCTCTCTGCAGCCGACGAAAGCGGATGTCAGGTTTGCACGAAGTACCGCTTCGAACTCTTCCGCTTTCATGCGCATTGCAAGTTTGTCTTTGGTTATTCCGGCATTGTTGACAATATATGAAAGCTCGCCGTCAGCATCGACGATGGTCTTGACGGCATCCACATATGCCGCTTCGTCGCTTACATCGAAACCTATTACGGCGGCTTCACCCCCGGCAGCCTCTATCTCGGCCTTCACACCGTCGGCGGCTTCGGCACCGCTTCTGTAGTTTATCCAGACCTTGAGACCGTACCCGGCAAGAGTCTTCGCTATCTCCGCGCCTATACCGCGGCTTGCTCCTGTAACCAGAACATTTTTACCACTAAATCTCATCAAATCTCCTTCAAAATTGAACTAATAGCTGAACTTGCGCTAAATCAGCGGCTCATCCATAACATCGGGAATCGGAAGTTCCATCAGCTTCAAAACAGTCGGTGCGATATTGTTGAGTGCACCGGGCTTCACCTCTTTGACTCCGGGCGCCATCACGAAACACCAGACATCGCCGACCGTATGGTTGGTAAGGACATTTCCGTCTTCATCCACCATCTCTTCGCAGTTACCGTGGTCCGAGGTGAGTACCAGGCGGTAATCCTTCTCTTCAGCCTTCTGCAGAATTCGCCCCAGTTCGCGATCCACCGCCTCTACAGCCTGTACGGCCGCTTCGAAGTTTCCGGTGTGCCCCACCATATCGCCGTTCGCGAAATTGACGACGATGAAGTCGTACTCCTCATCCATCGCGGTCAGTACCGCATCGCCGACCTGCGGAGCGCTCATCTCCGGTTTCATATCGTAAGTCTTTACCTTCGGGCTCGGAATAAGCACGCGCGACTCGTTCATAACCGGCTCTTCCACCCCGCCGTTGAAAAAGAAGGTAACATGAGCGTACTTCTCGGTCTCTGCGGTATGCAGCTGCGTCAGCCCCGCATCGGAGATCACCTCGGCCAGCGTCTGCTTCGGCACCTCTTTTCTGAAGAGTACAGGGTAGGGGAAAGATTTGTCGTACTCTGTCATGGTCGCGACATGCAGATGGACCCTCTCTCTTTTGAATTTGTCAAACGCCGGGTCGGCTATCGCGCTGACTATCTCTCTCATCCGGTCGCTTCTGAAGTTGGTAAAGAGCATGGAGTCGCCCTCCTGCACCCCGTCGTAACCCTCGAAAGCGGTCGGAATTATAAACTCGTCCGTAACCCCCTCCCCATACGATTTTTCCATATACTCCAGAGGAGAAAGGCCGGTTTTCGGAGTAGCCTCCACTATTGCCCTGTAACCCTTCTCTATCCGCTCCCACCTCTGATCGCGGTCCATCGTGTAGAAGCGCCCGCCGAGGGTCGCTACGGTGATATTTTCATCCTCTATCTCCTCCAGCCGCTTCAGATACTCAGGTGCGGAAGTGGGGGAGACATCCCTTCCGTCGGTAACGAGATGCAAAAAGACCCTCTTGCCGGCTTTCGCGGCAATCGCGGCGAGGCCGATGGTATGCTCTATGTGCGAGTGGACCCCGCCGTCGCTCATGAGTCCGACAAGATGGAGCCGTCCGCTCTTTGAGAGTAGCTCACGAAGAGTCTCGTTGCTCTCCAGAGTTCCATCTTTGAGAGCGAGGGAGATCTTAACGAGATCCTGGTAGAGCACCCTGCCGCTCCCTATCGTCATATGGCCCACCTCCGAGTTTCCCATCTGCCCCTCGGGAAGCCCTACATGCAGTCCGTAGGTGTGAATCAGCGAGTGGGGCAGAGTCTTGAATATTCTGTCGTATGTCGGCTTCTTCGCCGTCAAAAAGGCGTTGGCTCTGCCGTTCGGTTTATAACCTATGCCGTCGGTTATTACAAGTATACATCTGTTCGCCACTTCTATATCCCTTCAAATGAAGCCGTGCAAACAGGCCGGCTGCGTACCCGTCCGACCCGTCGACTCCCTGCAGTCCGTTTACACGGCATATATATCGATTTATACAATTTTATGCGCAACTATATTAAAATTATACTTTTAAAATATTAATGTACAGGTATTAAACGATATGCTCTACTGGTTCTACCGTCATATGGACGTCAACCTATTTCAATATATTACCGTCCGGGCGGGCTTTGCATTCTTCATAGCCTTCGTTTTGACAATATATCTCATGCCGCGCTTCATTGCGTGGGCGAAATCGAAAAAGGCGAGTCAGCCTATAAACAAATTCGTTCCCAAAAACCACCTAAAAAAGAGCGACACTCCGACGATGGGCGGGGTTGTTTTCATATTCTCTACAGTTATAGCTACGGTTTTGAGCGCCAACCTCTCAAACCCATACACCGTAGGTGCACTCTTTACACTCATCTCGTTCTGCGCAATCGGATTCGGAGACGATATAGGAAAGATAGTGAGCAAAAACAACCTCCACGGCCTCAGTGCACGCGCGAAATTCGGGCTCCAGATGCTGCTCGGAGTGGCTGCGGCCTCTTTTCTGCTCTACTATATAGGTTTCGATTCGCACTTCTATGTCCCCTTCGTGAAGTTCGCCATCTTCGATATGGGGTGGGGGGCACTTATATTCTGGGCCGTGGTGATAGTCGCCGCCAGCAACGCGGTGAACCTTACGGACGGGCTCGACGGGCTTGCGACGGTCCCCTCAGTCTTCGCACTCTTCTCGCTCGGGGTCATCGTCTATGTAACCGGTAACGCCGTCCTGAGCAGCTACCTGCTCTGGCCAAAGATCATAGGCGTAGGAGAAGTAGCGGTGGTGGCGGCGGCTCTAAGCGGGGCTCTTATAGGGTTTCTATGGTACAACTGCAACCCCGCGGAGGTCTTCATGGGTGACAGCGGAAGCCTTGCGCTGGGAGCCTTTCTGGGCTATATGGCCATTCTGGGCAAGAGTGAAATCCTGCTCATCCTGATAGGCCTCATATTCGTCATAGAGACCGTCTCCGTCATCGCACAGGTCGGAAGCTACAAGCTGCGCGGCAAGAGAATATTCCTGATGGCGCCGATCCACCACCACTTCGAAATGAAGCAGTGGGCGGAGAACAAGATAATCGTAAGGTTCTGGATCATCGCCTTCATAGCCAACCTCGTCGCGCTTATAACATTGAAGATAAGATGATGCCGGTCATCCGCCCGGAGTTTCCGTGTGCCGATAGCGTAGTGAAAGAGAGCAGTTCATGAAGATTTCCCTGTTTGGATACGGAAAAACAACCAGAGCTATAGCCAAAAGGTTCGGTCCCTCTACTTTTTTCGACGACAAGGTTACCGTGCCGCAACGTGACAGAGAGGGAAACCTCCTGCTCCCTACATCACTCTTCGACGAAAGCAGAAGCGATCTGGAGATTCCTAGCCCCGGATTCCCGCCAAACCACCCCCTGATCAAAAAAGCGAAGAACCTGATAAGCGAATACGACCTCTTCCTCTCCGACTACGGCCGTAAACTAACCAAAAACCTAAAACCCGACACCCAAAACCAGACACCTCCAACCCGCCCCCCCTACACCATCTGGATAAGCGGTACAAACGGGAAGACGACGACCACCGGGATGGTTACGCACCTGCTTGAGAGACGTGGAGCCGTAAGCGGCGGAAACATAGGCACCCCTCTGGCAGAGATGGATCACAAAGCCCCTATATGGGTTCTCGAGACCAGCTCCTTCACGCTTCACTACACAAGATACGCCAAACCGGACCTCTATCTTCTGCTTCCCGTAACACCGGACCACCTGGAGTGGCACGGCGGAGAGGAGAGATACCTCTCTGACAAGCTGATGCCGCTGGGGCGTATGCGTGAAGGCGAAGCCGTCCTGCTGCCGCGGGCCCTTGCCGACACACCCTCCGACGGCTACAAAATCGCTTACGAAGGGCCGGACTCTCTTGCAGACTATTTCGGCATAGATATACAAAAAGTCCGCTTCGAAGGGGCATTTTTGCTCGATGCGCTTCTTGCGCTCGGGGTAAGCAGGATACTCTTTGACGAAGTCGATTACGATGCGATAAACTCCTTCGAGATAGAGCCCCACCGTCAGCAGCCTCTGAAAGATTCGAAAGGAAGGGTCTGGATAGACGACTCGAAAGCGACAAACATAGATGCCGCTCTTCAGGCTCTGGTTCCCCACGCCGGCAAAAGAGTTCTTCTCATTCTGGGCGGAGACGACAAAGGGGTGGACCCTACCCCTCTCATGAGGGGGCTCAAAGAGTACGACGTAAAGATCTTCGCAATAGGCTCCAACGCGAAAAAGCTGTGCGAAACGGCAGAAGAGCACTCCATAGAGCACATATTCTGCGGCGATCTCGAAAGAGCCGTGAAGCTGATAGACAAAGAGCATACGCGCGACTCGGTAGCCCTGCTTTCACCTGCGGCCGCAAGCCTGGACCAGTTCGACTCCTACGTTCAAAGAGGCGAAATCTTCAAAAAAGCAATCAGCAGTTTTTAAGCGGATTTCACATATAATTTCGACCACTCAAACGACGGCCAGATAGCTCAGTCGGTAGAGCAGCAGACTGAAAATCTGCGTGTCGGCAGTTCGATTCTGCCTCTGGCCACCACTGACTCACCTTCTTTTCAACAAAAACTCAAGACTCTATTTTGAAAATCATCGGATGAAACGCTTTTGATACTATCTGTATCCTGCTTCCAACTCTCAACCCTTCACGCTCTTTTTCCGTAGCCATGATCTTCACTATCTGTGTTCCGATGGCAACGGTGAGCAGATAGACCATTTCACACTTCTCAATGGCCAGTACTTCGCCGGCGAATTTGAAACTGCTGCCTATACGCTCCCTGACGAAGACGTCCGACGGGTTTCCCTCCTTTACCACACTCCCCCTCTCTATACGGTACATGTAGTTGCATAGGCGGAATATCTCGCCGGGATCGTGGCTTACAAGTATGGTGGTCAGGCCGAATCTTCTGTGTATCTGCGCCAGTTCGTCCTGAAGTTTAGAGCGCATCGAGTGGTCGAGGGCGGATAGCGGCTCATCCAACAGGAGAATCTTCGGGCGTCTTACAAGCGCACGTGCCACCGCTACACGCTGCCGCTGTCCGCCGGAGAGAGTGGATGGGTACCTGGATGCCAGCGCGCCAAGTCCCGTCGTCTCTATAAGCTCATCCACGATCGATGCGTCGTCACCCTTTTTCAGGGCGTACTTCAGGTTCTCCTTCACACTCATGTTCGGAAAGAGTGCATAGTCCTGGAAAACGAAACCGACCTCTCTTTTCTGCGGCGGAACGTCTATCCCCTTTTCACTGTCGAACCACACTTCGCCCCACGCCTCTATACGGCCGTAGTCCGGTCTCTGCAAACCTGCGACAATCCTAAGAAGCGTAGTCTTTCCGGCTCCCGACTCTCCGAAAAAGGCCGCGAAGTCACCCTTCTTGAAAGAGGCTCGTATCTTCAACTCCATGTCTCCTTCGGCGGAGTGCAGCCTCTTTACGATATCTATCTTCACCATGTCACATCTTTCTCAAAAATGAGCGGTTGAAGATGTAGACAAAGAGCAAAATGGAGAATGTCACGGCGAAAAGTACCATGGCGTAGCTGTTCGCCGCCGCGTAGTTCAGAGCCTCCACCTCATCGTATATGGCTATCGAAGCCACTCTCGTCTCGCCCGGTATGTTGCCTCCTATCATCAAAACCACTCCGAACTCTCCGACCGTATGGGCGAAAGTTATAACGATTCCGGTGAGCAAAGAGGGCTTTATATTCGGCAGAAGTACCCTAAAAAGTGTCGTCACTCCGGACTTTCCAAGCATCTGGGAAGCCTCAGCCAGAGATTTGGGAAGAGACTGCAGGCCCGATTGAATCGGGTGGACCATGAATGGAAGGCTGAAGATCACGGAGCCGAGAACCAGCCCCCAGAACGAGAAGACGAGCCTGAACCCCAGAACCTCTTCGCAAAAGCGACCGAAAGCGTTCTCAGAACTGAACGCTACGAGCAGATAGAAGCCGAGCACGGTCGGCGGGAGCACCAGCGGCATACTGACTAAGGTCTCCACGACCGGCTTGATGCGTGACTCGGTAGTGGCGAGGTAGTATGCAATAGGTATGCCTATGACGAGAAGAATCATCGTCGTAACCGAAGCGAGCAGGAATGTAAGCTCCATTGTATCCCAGAACATCGGATCACTCATGAGCACTCCATCAGCGTTATCTCGTTTGCCTTGACGAGCGCGGTAACACTCTCGCCGACTTGAAGCTTCATGGCGTCACATGCGCGGCGGCTTATTATTGAGACTATCGTATCGTTGCCGTATCCAATAGTGACCTGCGCAAGAAGATCTCCGCGCTCTATCGACTCTATGCGCCCTTCGAATCTGTTGCGGAGGCTGATCTGACCGCTGAAATCCTTGGCGAGCGCCACTTCGCTCTCCTTGAACAGAACCCACACTTCACTCCCCACTTTTTCGCGGAAACTCTCCTCCACACCGCCCATCAGATACGCCGTCAATACCGTATCTCCGCACTCTATATCCGTTCGTGAAAGCTCACCAGAACTCTCTATGGCGCTAATTCTGCCTCTGAGCCTGTTCATTCCACGATATACCCGTACTTTTTCAATATCGCCTTCGCCCTGTCGCTGAAGATGTAGTTATAAAATCTCCTGGCATCTTCCATCGACCCCGATTCGGCATGTTTCAGTATGACTATACCCTGCTCTATCGGGGTGTAGAGAGAGGGATCCACATCCACATACTCCCCCTTTCCGGCCATTTTGGGCGACATAACGACAGACTTCGCCGTTATGCCCGCATCTACAACTTTCGAGACGATATATCTGTTGGTCTGCGAAACGCTCTCCGCATAGACCAGCCTGCTCTTTACCTTCTCGTAGACCCCGGCCGCCTTGAGCGCTCTTTCGGCCGCCCTGCCGTAGGGTGCGCTCTTCACGGAGGCTATGGCGATTCGCCCGATGGAGCCGTCCTGAAGAGATCTTACACCCCCGCTTATATCAGCACCCTTGAGGCTCCATACCACCAGCGAACCCCCGGCATATACCCGCGGCCTGCTCACCGCGAACCCCCTCTTCCAGAGACGCACCGGGTAGCTCATATCCGCGGATAGAAACAGGTCGAAAGGGGCTCCCCTCTCTATCTGTGCGGTGAGCTTCCCGGAAGAGCCGACAACCACCCTGACATCCACTCCGCTCCCCTTTTCGAAATCTTCGCACAGCTCTTCGAGGGCGTAACTTACATTAGCGGCGGATGCGACCGTAACGGTAGCGCCCAGACTCTCGCAAAAAAGTAGAAGAAGAGTCAAAAAGAGAACTTTCAAGCCGATCCTTTAAAACAGATAGTTCACTTCGAACCTGTATTCCGAATAGGATGGGTCTGGCTTCTGTACGGGTTGAGCCTGTGAGCTCCCAAAGCCTATCGCCATCCGCAGCCTTGCATAGAGTCCCTGAACCGCTTCGAATCTCTCCGTAATATCTATATTTACAACATCGATATCGGCCGGGACACCCGGTTTGGCATCGTCAAAATCCTCTATCACATACTTTACGGTGCCCTTGAGCCCCCCTGCGATGCCGGCTTCACCGAAGTCGTAATCTGCACGTACCATATAGCTTTGCGTGTCGGCATACCAGTTGTACTGCCCCATGGCGCGCGTAAAGCCGCCGGTGGGGAAACCGCGCCAGGGAGCCACTATGTCACCCCTGTCCTCCACGTACGACACCCCTACCCTCAGACGCCACACATCCCCCCGCGCAAAATCGACTCTGGCCGCGTAAAGAGCGCCGTCAAGCGAGTCTGGGTCTGCATATCCGGCGGTGTCGCCTTTTAGATTTGCGCCTCCAATGGCACCGGCACCCTCGTCCATCTGCCTGAGATACCTGAGCGCCGGAGAGATCTTCACCCCGGCGGCACGGAAGGAGAGGTAGATATCCGCCGCCGCATAGGAGAGCAGGTCCGGAACCGTGCTGTAGTTCAGCATCACCCCGGCTCTTTTGCCGACACCGCCTCTATACTCGGCAACCAGAAGCCTATCCTTTATGCCGAGCGCATTCAGTTTCGAAAGTGTCAGCCCGCGGTGCATGGCCGAGTCGTCGTTCTGGCTGTATTTCGAGTAGGGATCGGCCGGGTCGTCACCGTATGCGAGCAGATGGTGGAAAGAGGTGTGGCCCCTGAGCTTCTGGCGCACCAGCCATGCCGCCTTGAGCCAGCCGTCACCGAAAACAGGGGTTTCCAGCGTGTAACCTTCGAAGGTGTTGGGTATCATCTTGGAGTCGTTGGCAGCCGTAAGCAGAGAGTCGAAGGCCAACCTTCCGGCTCTTAACTGCGTGCCACCCTTCATATACCTGAGAAAGGCTTCGGCAAGAACACTCATTCCCCAATCTCCGTTTTTCAAAACCCTGTACCGGTCCGTTACATCTTTACCCGACTTGAGGTAGACAACATCGGCATCATCCATATGGTACGGATTCTGGGATGTATATAGTGCCGCTTTCGCACCGAAGCCTCTATAAAGTGCCGACCTGAAAATGAGCGAACCCCCGACGGCAACCGCCCGGTTATCCTTGCGGCCGGCATAAGAGTCGTCTCTGTAGTCGTAAAAGAAGCTGTTCGTTCTCAATCGCCCGACAAACTCCCCTTGGGCGAAAATCCGGGAGAGACTCTGCACATCTGCCGGCGGCTCTGTAAAACAGACCGAACCGTTGGAACATAAAAGAGCTTTTGTATCCTCCCCTGCTGCACTGCAGAGCAGAGGAACAGAGAGAGTGAGTGAAGCCAGAAACAAACCGAACCGCAAAGATTTCTCCCTTCTCCATAGCGTTATATCTTTTTATATATAACGAATTCTATTCCCAACCGACTGAATGGAAGCTTAGCCGAAACGGGAAATCCCAAATCTCGAAATAGAATAGTTTGAAATCGTTGCGATGCTTGTGGCCAAGCGGTTTCGGGAAAATTTGAGGCGCACCCGTCAGGTGCGTCGATGATTTTCCCGGAAGTGCATGGCTGCAATGATCGTGACGAGTTCTTCTATCTCTATTTCGGGATTTGGGAAAATCCCCTATCTCGCCAAAATGATATCGGAGGGGCTGAAAACCGCGTAGCCCTTTTCGCCCACCTTCAACCCTTCGGCGGCATCTACTGAAGAGGTTACTGAAACTACGACCCTACCGCCCTTCAAAAGCAGCTCCGTCTCTGTAAAGTCACCGTCATCTCTCAAAGAGGCGACCCTCCCCTCCAGGGAGTTCAGGCTTCCGTCTACAGATGGCTCTCTCCCGATCGATACCCAGCTGCTCTTGATCAGCGCAAAGAGCTCCATCCCCTCCTCTATCGCCATATTTTCGGCACTCTTTCTGGTTATAAGCGCTCTTATGGGCCGCTCTTCACCGATATCAAGCTCCACTCCGCACTCGACATCGGTACACTCGATCTTTACGACCGTCCCGGAGAACTGGTTTCTGGCACTCGTTTGAAGAGTCAGCCTTCCGCCGATGGAGCCGAGACGATCCATATCTTCAGCCCGCTCGGCAAGGAGGTCGAAGAACCTGCTCTGCAGCTTTTCGAGCTCTTTGTAGATACGGATATACTCAAGCCCTTTTTCCGTGAGCCTGGTTCCTCCGCCTCCCCTGCCGCCGGTCTCTTTGACAACTATCGGCTCTTTGGAGAGGGAGTTTATCTCGTTAACCGCATCCCATGCCGCTTTGTAACTCATCTTCATCGCTTTCGCGGCTTTCGATATGGAGCCGCAGCGGGCTATCTGCTCCAGAAGCTCGATGCGCCCTTTGCCGAAAAAGGCCCTCTCTTCGCTCTCGAACCAGAGATTGCTTTTGATTTTCATGCAGGTATTATAAGACATTCCTCCAGAAAAGGGGAGAAAAGAGAAGCATCAGCTCTCCTGCGGTTTATCCAGATGTACATCCATCTGCGGATAGGGAATCGATATACCCTTTTCGTCGAATACCAGCTTCACCTTTTCAAGAGTATCGAAATAGACTCCCCAGTAGTCACCGCTCTTTACCCAGACGCGGCATACGAAGTTGACACTGCTGTCGGCAAGTTCCGAAACCGCGACGAATGGTGCGGGATCTTTCATAATCCGCTCATCTTCGCCCAGTATCTCTTCGAGCGTCTTTTTGGCCAGTTTCAGATCGTCGTCGTAACCTATGCCGAAGGTCCAGTCGACACGTCTAGTCTCTTTGGCCGAGTAGTTGGTGATGGTCCCGCCGATAACCGCACCGTTGGGAACGATAACCACTTTGTTGTCACCGGTTTTGAAGATGGTGGAGAACATATTTATCTCCTCAACCACTCCTGCCGTACCCCCGGCCTCCACGAAGTCACCGACCTTGAACGGTCGAAACAGTATGAGCAGGACCGCTGCACCGACATTGGAGAGCGTACCCTGCAGAGCCAGACCTACGGCCAGGCCGGCCGCACCCAGGATGGCGACGAAGGAGGTCGTATTTACCCCCAGATTGTTGAGCGCCGCCAGGATGACGACGATCATCAATACGACATATACGAGACTTCCTGTGAACGATACGAGCGTAGCCTCCACCTTGCCGCGCTCCATAAGTCTCTTTATGCTCCTCGTCAAACCCCCGGCGATCCACTTTCCGATAACGAATATCGCAACTGCACCCAGTAGCTTCAGACCGTAGGTTATGCCTAGGTCGATGAAATGGTTTATATCTATATCTTTCAAAAAGTCGAAATCCACTTTTACCCCTTAACCGAAGCTATGTAACTGACCTGGCCTTACGCAAAAAGCGGGACGTCGGCCCTTAAAAACTGTAGACTATACCGGCAGTGGTGGTGGTATCGGTCTTCTTCTTCCCGGCGGGCGGAACGTTGTCGTACTTGATCTCGAAGCCCACTCTGAATGAGAGCTGGTCGACTATCAGCATTTTAAGACCGAGGTTGACAACAGTTTCATAATCTTTTATACGTTTGAGGTTGTCCAGCACACTCCAGGAAGCGGTGAACCGGTTGGTTTTACTGAAGTTGTAGAGATAGTCGAGGCCGCCTTTCAGATAGTAGAAGTTGTCGTGCGGCTGCGAAGTGTAGTTGCTTCTTCTGAACTGCAGACCGCCCTTCCCTTTTAGAGACTGCTTGTTGTCTTTAAGTATGTTATAGCCCATACCGGCACCGAGATTGTACTGCTGGTTATACCCCTCGAACGTGTTTCTTAGCGCGGAAGCCTCACCGTATACGAAAAGATCGCGGTTAAGGTAGCGGTTTATATCGTAGAAGAGCCTGTAGCGCTCGTCCGAAGTGACTCCGCTCTTCTCACCGTACAGAACATCCGCTTTGAGGTGCATATCCGTCGCCGAATCGTACCTATAGTCGTTTTTGTACGCGGCATTCAGAGACTGGCTCTCCGAGTTTCCCGTAGAGCCGATATATCCCAGCTCCACGCTCTGCTTCATTGTCCCAGCAGTGTCTGCAGCCCATAGAGCGCAACCAAGAAGTCCGACTGCAACCATTTTTTTCATTTTTCCTCCTTTTTTACCTATTTTCGTATCCGGTATGTTAGCGTATTCGATGTGAATCTATTGTGAAAATCGTATCGGGTTGACCTTCGTTATGGTAGAATTCGGAAAAAAGTTTAGGATTGTTATGAACAGAAAACTTCATGTCGTTTCACTCGGCTGTACAAAAAATCTCGTAGATACCGAAGTGATGCTCGGCCGACTGAAAAATTTCGATATGACGGATGCTCCCGACGAAGCGGATGTAATCATCGTGAATACATGCGGCTTCATAGATGCGGCGAAGGAGGAGAGCATACGGACCGTTCTCGGGCTGCATGAGACCCGCAAAAGCGACTCCGTCCTGGTGATGGCCGGATGCCTGAGCGAACGGTACAAAGCCGAACTCCAAAAGGAGATGCCCGAAGTGGATATCTTCACCGGGGTGGGCGATTACGACAGGATCGACGAACTGATAAGCTCGAAACAGAGCCGTTTCACACCGCACGTCTTCCTTAGCGACAACCAGGAGAGGATAATCACCGGTTCGACCTCCCACGCATACATCAAACTGGCGGAGGGGTGCAACCAGACCTGCAGCTTCTGCGCGATACCGGGATTCAAGGGAAAGCTACACTCCAGGAGCCTCGAGAGCGTCGTAAAGGAGGTTGGCCGTCTCGTGAAAGAGGGCTTCTACGACTTCAGCTTCATTTCGCAGGATTCGAGCAGCTACCTCTACGATATGGGCATGAGAGACGGTCTCGTGAAACTGATCGGGGAGATAGAGAAGATAGAGGGTGTAAAGAGTGCCCGTATTCTCTACCTCTACCCAAGTACGACATCTTTCGAACTCATCGGCAAGATAGCGGAATCTCCGGTTTTTCAGAACTATTTCGATATGCCTATCCAGCACATCGACCCGCTGATTTTGAAAAAGATGAAACGCGGCATAGGGAGTGACAGAATAGATGACCTTCTGAAGGCGATGAGAGGTGTCGAAGGGAGCTTCGTGAGAACGAGTGTGATAGTGGGATTCCCTACGGAAGATGAGGCGGCCTTCGAAAAACTCCGCAACTATTTAGAAGAGTTCGGCTTCGACAGGGTGAACATATTCGCCTACTCGGACGAAGAGGGGACCGAGTCGTACAACCTTGAACCGAAAGTCGATCCAGAAACCGTAAACCGCAGAGTGGAAGCGCTCGAAAAGGTGGTCGCCAAGAGTACCGAAGCCTCGTTGAACGCGATGGTGGGAAGGAGAGTCGAAGCGATAGTGGAGGGGCCGAGCGAAGAGCATGAGTATCTACTTTCCGCAAGACCGCTGCTCTGGGCACCGGATATAGACGGAGAGCTGCTGATAAACGAGAGCGAAATAGAGGGGTTGGAGTTTGGAAGCCTTTATACCGTGGAGATTACGGAGCTGGCCGGAACCCAGCTTATAGGACGTGTCGTAGATGCTTGACGGAGAGGCTCTCGAGCGGATTCGGGGGAGAAAGAGCCTGCTGGCCTTCTCCGGCGGTGTAGACTCTACCGCACTCTACCATCTACTCAAAGAGCTGAAGACAGATTTCGATATAGCGACGGTCAACTACTGCAGCAGGGCTCAGAGCGTAGAAGAGGAGAACTACGCCAAAGAGCTGGCGGCAAGGGACAACAGGAGGCTCTACCTGCACAGGTGCTCCCTCTCTACATCAGACTTCGAACGCCGCGCACGGGAGGAGCGCTATAGGTTTTTCGAAAAAATCATTCGTGAAGAGGGGTATGAAAACCTGATCACCGCCCACCAGCTCGACGATATGCTCGAATGGGGACTGATGCAGCTATGCAAAGGGTGCGGAACGGTCGAGTTCGTCGGTATGCGGCCGGTGGAGGAGAGAGAGGGGTATTTCCTGGTCAGACCGCTCCTTTTTACACCCAAAAAGAGGCTTTTGGACTATCTCGAAGAGAGAGGAATAAAATACTTCTTCGACGAATCGAACCTCAGCCCGAAATATACCAGAAACAGATTCAGAAAAGAGGCGGCCTCTTTTCTGATGAGAGAGTGTGCCGACGGGGTGGCCAGGAGCTTCCGCTACATGCTCAAAGACAAGGAGATCCTTGCGCAAAAAGGTGAAGAGCTCTTCAGGTGCGGACGTGCGGTACTACTCAGAAAACCGGATGACGAAGCCGCGGCCCTCCGCCTTATCGACAGCTATCTCAAGAAGAGCGGATACCTGCTCTCGGCGGCGCAAAAGGAGGAGATTCTGAAACAGAGGTCGGTTGTTGTAGGCGGTGAGTGGGCCGTGGATATATCCGGTCCGGGCATATGGATAGCACCCTACTCCCTGGAGAAGATGCCGAAAGATTTCAAAGAGCTGTGCCGCAGGCTGAAAATACCCCCCAAGGTACGCCCCTATCTACTCTCCTGCGGAGCCGACGAAGAGATGTTATCGTCGCTTCCGTTCTGATCTTCGGCTCTCTTCTCCTCATAGACCTTGATTCTGAAAACCCCCTCTATCTCCCCTTTTGCCGCACGGAACGCTATAGGGAAATCAGCCTCTATCACATACGGAAGGGATGGGAGGGCATCCAGAAAACGGTAGAAGTTCTGCGGAGACTCCATCTTCGTCATCGCATTGAGCTCATAGATTTTGAAGTATGGGTCGGAGAGGTTTATGTCGACCGGTTTCAAATCGGCCTTTTTGAAAAACTTTCTCGCACTCTCCATAAAGAGCTTTTCATCCCACCGGTTTTCGAAAGCTTCGGTAACTTTTCTATGTCTGCTCTGAAGATGTTTCAGCCTCTCGTATATCTCGTCATACTCCTGCTGTGCGGCCATATACTCCGCTTTGCCCTGGATATACGCACCGTTTATCCGCTTGTACTCCTTCACCGACGGAATGACAAGTGCGAATATCAGCACAAAAAGAACGACCAGGTAGAGAAGTATCCATATCAGCATCCGTATCAGGCGCACCTCTTTGAGACTCACTCCTCCACCTCGCTTCCAGCCTCTATGCTGCCCTCGTTGACAGAAACGAAACGCCACCAGCCGTTTTCAAGAGGGTAGAATGTCGTAACGTTTCTCTGGAACACCGACTTGAGCGGTGCAAGCAGAAGATAGTTGTATACATCCTTTGAGGGAGTCACGCCGTAGAGGACCAGCCCGTTTCTGTCCAGTATCGCTTTGGTCAGCGTGATCTGGTCCGGTACCAGGTCGAAGAGATTTTGAATACTCTCTTTCATAAGGGTGTTGTTGGTGCTTATGGTGTCATATTTGCGAACGAGACGCTCTATACGGGATATCTCCTCTTTGAACTCTCTGCTTTTCAGATGGAAAGAGGCGGTACGCTCACGCATGGAGACGATATCGCTCTGCATAGACCTTTTTTTCAGAAGAATATAGGCGGTAAAACCGAAAACAAGCAAAAGGGTCACCGTCAGAAATATCAGGATCATTCTGCTCTCAGAGTCAAACCTGGGCTTTCTTTTGGGCTTTATAAAACTGTAACTCATTCAGCTCTCCAGATCTTCTGCAACGATCTCGGCCATAACCTCTATCGGATCGAAAGTATGGAGACTCGCCTTCATGAAAAGCTCATCCTCTATATACCGTACGAGATCACTCCCCAGATCGTCCATATCGAAAATGACGACTCTCTCTATAAAATCGTGGCTGTACCTCTCGTCGCGGTAGAAGCGTGAAAGTGCCGACTTTATCTCTTCGAAAAGGTTCAGATTGTACTCCAGAAGCTCGAAAGCGGACTCATCCTCCTCGCTTTTTTCACCGAGCTCCTCACTGAAATCTCCAAGCAGATCCACATCGCTGATAGACTCCACCTCCTCGTCTATCAGCTCGAGGTCGAAAGCCAGATCCGCCGGTTCGCCCTCATCCGCACCTCCCGTGCCGCTCTCGCCCTCTTCTGCGCCGCCGATGACGAGCACCTGGGCATACCAGAGCTTCCCGGCAGAAAATATGGCCAGAAACGCGAAACCCTTCTGATGGAGCAGAAAGAGTGCCGGCTTCTCGTCGAGCATAGGCATACACTTCCTGTAGAGCAGCACGAAAGGGGAGTATAGAAGATCGAATTCGACCCCTTTGAACCTCTGTTCGAACCACTTCATCTCCACAAGAGATGTGTATACCATCCAGCTCCCGCCAATGCAGTGGGTATGTACCAGAGCGGCATCTATACCGTACTTCTCAAGGGCGCTTTTGGAGCAGCCCGGAACGGCACCCTGGTTGGAGGTATCGAGCATCGCACATAGATATGTTTTGGGGTAGGTCTCTCTTATCTCCTCGAACCAACCGACAAACCCGGAGCTCTTCGACACTTCAAATTCACGCCTCTGCTGTATATCGAACTTTCCGTCTTCGATATAACCGAATGCGGAGAATATCGTCTCCTCCATAACGTAAAACAGAAGAGCCGTCTTCGGCCAGAAATAGCGTCCAAGCTTGCCCACGCTCAACCTTTGGTAGATTTACACTCTGATATTACGCAAAATATCTTAAAATCGCCGCCGTTTTCGGAGACCTGACAGGCAAATCGCGATCTTTTGACCTCTTTTTCCGCTCAAATCTCCCCGGTGAGAGAAATTTTGTGTAACATCAATAATCTTAAACTATTTTTGCTTAAAAAACTGATGTTACGCTGTATACATCAGTTAAACAACGACCTATAGAGACTTTCGAACTTTTTATATATCTCTTCGGCACGCTCGACCAGATCTCTGTCGGTCAGCTTGGTGGGGGAGAGCTTTTCATACTTCCCCATCATCACTTCGCACATTATCTTTATGCGAACCCTGTCCGCCTCGCCTATCGGCGGGTGGTTCGCGACATCCTCTATCAGATCGAGATAGCGTTCACCCTCTCTAATGTAGTCGAGATAGCGCTTGGCCACTTCGGTCTGGGTCATGACGGTGAACGCCATACGGTTGTAGCGATCCAGCTCGTAAGCCTCTTTGGCGATTCTGTAGGCTTCGTCGTAGTTGCCCATAAAGTACTGCCATCTCGCCTCCAGCGCCTTTTCGTAAGACGGGTTGGTCAGTGCGAATATCGCCATCGCGGCGAGAAGGGAGAGGGCGAGTAGAAGATATACCAACCTAGATCGCATGTTCGAGCATCCTTTCGCGAATCACCTTCTTCGCCGTTTCCGGCTCCATGTCGGATATATATATCGGCTCCGAACAGAAAAAGTCGATAGTTCCGAACGGCAGCGGAATGAGAAAGCGGTCCCAGCTCTTCGCCTGCCTGTACCTGGAGGGCCTGTAGTTGAATATGACCACGGGCGCTCCGGTCTTGCGCGCTATGGCTACGATTCCGTCTGAAAGTGTGTGTCTCGGCCCTTTGGGTCCGTCGGGGGTTATCGCTACGTCGCCGCCCTCGTCCTTTATCTTTCTTATCGCCTGAATCAGAGCCTTTGCGGCACCCTTGCTAGATGATCCGCGTATTGAACCGATACCGAAAAACTCCATCGTTTTGGCGATCAGTTCACCGTCGAAATGTTCGCTGATCATGACATCGATATGGCGGCCGGGAGCCACTTTTCTGTAGATGAAAGGGGCCAGCAGAAGTTCGGCATGCCAAAATGCCACGACCACGGGGGTATCGGGCAGTCTCCCTTCTATGTGCCACCTCTTTCTGTTGGTCAGATAGAGAAACCATATTATAAACCGGCCCAGAGGCGGTATCACAATCAGAGAGAGCCGGCGCAGAAGCCGCTTACGCAACAACTACCCCCATGCTTCCGAGGCGGCTCGTCTCCACTATCTTGACCGGGACGGTTCTTCCGAGAAGCTCTTCGCTCCCTTCGACCTGCACCAGCCAGTTGTTATCTGTACGGCCCGCCACTCTTCCGCCGGGCTTGAGCTCCTCGAAATAGACCTCGTAGATCCTGTTCAGCCTATCGTTTTTCATCTCGTCGAGCATCTCGTTGTGGCGTGCCTGAAGCCTGCTCAGGCGCCTTGATCCCACCTCGTCGGGAACCTGCCCCTCGTAATCGACGGCGGGAGTCAGTGGTCTGGGAGAGTACTTGAAGCTGAATATCTGCTCGAATCTCACCTTTTCGACGACATCCATGGTATCTTCGAAATCCTCTTCGCTCTCACCCGGGAAGCCTACGATTATATCCGTGCTTATCGATACCTCCGGCACCATCTCTCTGATCTTCGCCGCCCTTTCGAGAAACCACTCTTTTGTGTATCCCCTCTTCATGCTTTTGAGTATGCGGCTCGAACCGCTCTGCAGCGGCATATGCATCGATTTGCAGATTTTCGGATTTTTCGCGAACTCTTCGAGAAATTCGTCATCCATATGGAGAGGATGCGGAGATGTGAACCTTATCCTCTCGACATCCTCTATCTCGCTTACCGCCCTGAGCAGATCCGTAAAGCCCATCTTCGGATGCTTGCCGCTGAACCTGCGGCCGTAATTGTTGACATTCTGCCCCAGAAGAAATATCTCCCTGGCTCCGGTCCGGGCCGCCTTGGCAGCCTCCTGCAGTATCAGATCCGCCGGTATGGATATCTCTTCGCCGCGTGTATGCGGAACTATACAGAACGAACACTGCTTGTCGCAGCCTATGGAGATGTTTATATAGGCCTTGTAGAGCGATGTCCTGAACTCTCCGAATGCGTAGCCGCTCTCGTCGTAGTCCAGATCTACCTCGACCGCTTTGGGCCTGTGGATCACTTCAGTTATCTTACTTACGTTCCTGGCTCCCAGCACGAAGTCGACGACGGGGGCCCTTTTGATTATCTCTTCACCGAGATGGCTGGCGGTGCATCCGCATACACCTATCTTGGCACCCTCTTTTTTCCTCTTTGCAAACTGGCCTATCTCGCTGAAGAGCTTGTTAACCGGCTTCTCCCGCACACTGCAGGTGTTTATCAGTATGAGATCCGCCTCTTCCGGGCTCTTCGCCTCTTCATACCCCTCTTTCAAAGAGAGCTCCGCTATCATATGCTCGCTGTCGCGAACGTTCATTGCGCAGCCGAGCGTCTCGATGTAGTACTTTTTCCCCACTCGCCTAGCTCTCCGGATCAAGTTAGAATGTGGACTTCGTAGAGATAGTCGTTCTCGTTGAGACCGAAGCGGATCTCCCTGAAGTAGACACTATAGCCTTTCGACTCGAAGTGCTCAACCATCTCCATGAGATCCTTGTGCGAATTCTCCCTGTCGAAATAGAATATCTTCTGACCCTCTTTTTCGAGCTCTTTCTCTATCTTCTCTACCGTAATCGCTTTCGGTTTGGCGTTCAGCTCCGTTCTGGCCGCTTTCAGTTCCATATATCAATCCTCTATATAAAGTGCGTAAATACTCTATACATTGTATCAAAACAAAGGTAAAGCTTTTATAAATGATAAAGATTGCTTTCAGTATAATAGGGCACTCATTCGCCGCAAAATTGGGTTCTGCTTCACGAAACCCTCTCTACTGCGCACGAAAAACAATCAGACGGAAATCAAAAGGAATTGTCAAAGTATGGAAAAAATTATTGATATTATCGACTCTATTGCCCATGAAAAAGGGCTGCCGCCCGAATCGGCCAAAGAGGCGTTCAAAACCGCCCTGGTGCAGACCGCGAAACGTGTCATATGCGAAGAGTGCGACTTCGAAGCCGAGATAGACGAAAAGAGCAAGCGGTATGCCCTCTATCAGAAAATCACCGTCGTAGAACCGACGGACCCCAGGCTCGTGGATGAGCCGGAAAAGTACATATCGATAGATGAGGCCAAAGAGATCGACCCGGATGTAGAGCTCGGCGACGAACTCACTAGCGAAGTGGTTCTCGAAGATTACGGCCGCAGTGCGGCATCCGCACTCTACCACGAAATAGAGTACCACATACAGCGCTTCGTCGAAGAGCAGATGTTCAACAAGTACAAAGCGATGATAGGAACCATAGTGAACGGTCCGGTGACACGTGTCGACAGTGAACAGAATACCTATATAGAGATAGACGAGGTGCGGGCCGTTCTTCCGAAAAGAAACCGCATCAAAGGCGAATCTTTCCGTGTCGGAGATACGATCAAGGGTATACTCCGCTATGTCGGCATAGACAAGAAGTTCGGCATCCATCTTGAAATATCCAGAACCATGCCGAAGTTTCTCGAAGAGCTGCTCAGGCAGGAGGTTCCGGAAATAGCCGACGGCCTGGTGGTCATCGAGAAGTCTGCGAGAATACCGGGGGAGAGAGCCAAGGTGGCCCTTACGGCAGTCAGCCCCAGGGTCGACCCCGTGGGAGCGACCGTCGGTGTACGGGGTGTGCGCATCAACGCCGTCAGCGAAGAGCTGCATAATGAGAACATCGACTGCATAGAGTACTCGCCCATACCGGAGATTTTCGTAGCCAGAAGCCTCAGCCCTGCGATAATAAGCAGTGTAAAGATAGAGGGCGAAAAGGCGATAGTCACTCTTCCGAGCGACCAGAAGTCAAAAGCGATCGGCAAGAGCGGGATAAACATAAGACTCGCCTCAATGCTCACCGGCTACCAGATAGAGCTGAACGAGATAGCATCAGCCCCGACAGCCGAAGGCACCTCCGAAGAGGAGAAACAGCTCAACCCCGATGCCCTGAAAGCGCTCTTCGGAGAGTAAAAAAGCGGACAGTGTGCAGCTAGCAGTGAGCGGTTTTGACTCCAAGCCCGCAACCAGCGGGCGCCCCACTGCAAACTGCAAACTGCAAACTGCAAACTGCCAGCTGCCAGCTGCCAGCTACCCACTACACACTAAAAAACTCACTCCCGCTTCGCATACGGATTGAGCTTCCAGAGCGCAAGATCGGCAAGCACGTTTCCCAGAAGCGTCAAAAACGCGGTAATTATCAATATCCCCATTATGACCGGATAGTCGCGGCTCAGTGCCGACTGGAAGAAGAGCAGCCCCATACCGTTTATCGAAAATATCGACTCTATAATGACGCTTCCCCCGATAAGACCCGGCAGTGAGAGGCCCAGAATCGTAATGACCGAGGGCATCAGGTTCGGAAGTATGAATCTTTTTCTTATGGTTGCATCATCTATTCCCCTGGCTTTGGCGAAGAAGATGTAGTCGCTTTTGAGTATCTCCAGCGTCAAAGAGCGGATATACATGGTAAGGCCGCCTATCCCTCCGAAAACCATTACGAATATCGGTATCACTAAGTGCCAGGCCTCATCGAGCCACTTCATGAGACCCTCTTTGGGCTCGATACTCTGAAGCCCGCTTATAGGGAACCAGCCCAGTTTCAATCCGAGCAGCAGAATGAGCAGAAGAGCCAGGTAGAACGAGGGCATAGCGAAACTGACCAGCGACAGCTGCTTGATCGCCCTCTCTTCTGCGGTGTAGCTTTTGAGTGCGGCTCTTATGCCGAGCCTCAAAGAGATGAAAAATACAAATACCATAGATACAATATTCATCACGAGGGTTATCGGAATACGGGAGGCTATCTCACTGCTTACCCGCTCCCCGCTGGAGAAGGAGAGGCCGAAATCGAGATGAAGCATGGCCCAGACCCACCGTAGATACTGCTCCCAAAGAGGCTTGTCGAGGCCGTAGATGGCCTTTAGGTGCTCTATGGACTCTTTGGTTATGTTCGGGTTGAGCTCTCCGGCGGCAAAAAAGCTGTTCGGTGCGGCGTGTATGGCTATAAAGGAGATCAGCGAAATGAGCAGCAGCATTCCGCCTATATAGACTATCTTGTCGAAAATCAGTCTCATCTGCTCTTTATCAGTACCAGGTCTCTTAGATGTTTGACCTTGTAACTCTCGTCATGCATCGTCCTGCCATCCTCTTCGATATGGAGCACTCTATGCTCCCCGCCTATCGAGAGGAACCCGAGCCTGCTCCCCTCGCCTATGTTGACAACGATGTTTCTTTTGGATTCGTTGACATCGTCAACCCTGTAGGTCGTACTCTTCCACCTGTTGTTGCGTTTCAGGCGCATAGTACCGTCAGGTTTGAACTCATACACCGTGGCCCCGTCTCTAGACTCCCAGCGGCCGATGAGAATCTTTGCAAAGGCCGAAGCGGCCGGACCCATTTTCTGCCTTTGCACTCCTACGCTCTCCACTACGGGAACTTCATGCGGCAGAGCTTCCCATGTGCCGTCCTTTTTCAGGGCTATCTGCTTCCCATCCTTGATGATGAGTGTCACCTCTTCATAGGTGCCGTCATCTTTGAGCATTATAGTTCTACCGTCTTCCAGCGTAACGAATTCGGAAGCGAAAACCGTAAGAGCGGCAATCAGCATAAACAGAATCTTCTTTAACATAGAGTCTCCTTACCCTCTTGCCCGAACGGGAGAAGTGCACAGAATGAAATCTTTGTGACGGCTGCTGTAGGCCGGGTTCCGGATTCGGGCTTTGGAGCATTGTATCAAAATTATGAAAATTTAGGCATAAAAAAAGCCGCCTCCGCAGATGCGGAAGCGGCTGAAGCTTTGATAAGCGTTATTAGAAGTTGTAAGTGAGGTAGACTTGAACCATGTTGTCATTTTCCACTTTATCGGTATTGATATAAGCGAGTGTGGCATCAAGTGAACCGAAAGATTTTGAAGCTGTAACTGTGATCTCTGTCATATCATCACCGGTTGCGTGATCTGCATTTGTGTAGTATGCGGCAAAATCGGCTACATCTTCCACGCTATACTCTGCTTCGAAAGAGTAAGAGTCTGTATCGGAAGCGGTAACTTCACCGTATGCCCACCATGCTTCAGTGTATATTTTAGATGCTCCTGTATTTGTTGCGGTATTCCATCCCGCACCTGCAGTAGACTTGTCACTAGAAGAGTATGCCGCAGAGAGCGAGAGGCCGTTATCCATTGCATAACCGACTTTCAGAGCCCAGATTGAGCCGTCATCGGTATTGGCAGCGTCGAGGTTAAGAGTAGCATACTGAGCACCGAGAGTGAGGCCTTTGAGCTCGTTCTCAAGCGCTACATCAGCCTGCAGCCAGTAGGCAGTAGCGACATCCTCTACATTATAGTACCATCCCTGGGCTGTTGTCATAGGAATCGCAGTTGTGACGGCTCCGAAAGCATATGCGCCGTCTTGCTGATATGTTCCGAACGGATCGTTACCGTCTTGAGCGTTGTTTACCACGCCTGCCAAAGATGCAACAGGTGCTACGGCAGAATTGGGGCTCGCTATTGAAGGTGTAGCGCTTGTACCGTTACCGCGACCTACCCATGCAGCTACGAGTGTAGTGTTGGGAATATCGTTGTTGAGAACAACAGCGGCATCGAATGTATTCTTGGCTATAGACCATGTTTCGGTAAATGCGAGAGGTGTATCGAGAGTCTGTCGACCTACTTTAATTGTAGTATTGGCAATCTTCTTCGCCAGCCACGCTTCGCTTACCCACCACTGATTGCTGAGACCTGCATCCCACACTTGACTTACGAGGTTGTTTTCGAGGCCCAGAGTGTTGAGCATGGTAACACCGATTTTACCTGCAACACCGTCAGCGAGATCGGCGCTGGCAGCTATATCGAGAGCAGCCTGACCTGCAGAGCTCTTCTGATCGAAAAGATCTCCGTTGTTCGCATCTGTTGTGCTGTAGTAAAGCTTGGCATCGCCGCTTACTTTGATATTTTTAACATCCGCGAATGCAGATATACCCATTGCCATAACAGCCGCGAGGCTCAGTTTTGCAAATTTCATTCCTACTCCTTAGGGTTTATTTGTTAGCTTGCAAGCGCCATTATATCATACGGTAAACTTAAACCACCATTATTAAGCATAAATCAGGGTTATTGTATATATCGTTTACATTATGTAACGTCTATTTAAGCTTATCCCACCTCAAAGCGGCTTTTCCATCCTCTTCATCCACCGCGGCCATTCCCATGATATTGTAGCCCGCATCCACATAGTGTACCTCCCCGGTCACTCCGGACGAAAGGGGACTGAGCAGATACATGGCACTGTTTCCAACCTCTTCGATGGTCACATTGCGCCTCAGAGGAGCGTTGGCTTCGTTCCACTTCATTATGGTCCTGAAATCTCCTATACCGCTTGCCGCAAGTGTCTTGATGGGGCCGGCGCTTATGGCGTTGACGCGGATGCCGTCGGGATACCCCAGGTCTACGGCCAGGTAACGTACAGTCGCCTCCAGGGCCGCCTTGGCGACACCCATAACATTGTAGTTCGGAATATGCCTTTCGGCCCCCAGGTAGCTAAGTGTCAAAATAGATGCTCCCGGATTGAGCAGCGGAAGCATATGGCGGCTCAGCTCGATGAGGCTGTAGACCGATACATCCATTGCTACGTCGAAGGCCGCTTTCGTTGTCTGTACGAAAGGCTCGCTGAGCGCATCTTTCGGAGCGAACGCCACCGCATGGACCACAAAGTCGAACGTTCCCCATCTGCTTTTAAGGCTCTCGGCAAGAGCTTCGAACTCCTCCGGCTTGCTCACATCCAGCGGATAGACCATATCGCTCCCGAGTTCGGCGGCTATCGGCTCAACCCTCTTTTTGAGCGCGTCGTTCAGGTATGTAAAGGCCAGCTCTGCACCCTGCTCCCGGCAGGCTTTCGCTATTCCGTAGGCTATGGACTTGTTATTTGCGACACCGACTATGAGGCCCTTTTTACCCTCCATTATCATAAGATTCTCCTTTAGTTTCATTTTGATTTATATTACACAAAGCTCGAGCAGAGCCTGCCGCTTCAGCTTGTTACTGCTATTTCCATACTATCTATCTAAGACTAATATCGAAAATCCAGATTGACAATCTCCGCTCAATCTTCACTTTTCGATATCTCGAGCATACTCTGCATACCGGAGACCTCCCAGCTCGCAGTTCCTATCAGTGCACCGTCGCAACCCGGTACCGAGAGAATCTCGGCAATATTCGCCGGTTTGACACTGCCGCCGTACAGAAGCGGCCTGTCGCTCAGTGCCTTTATGACGGCGTGAGTCTGCTCTATGAGCTCAGTTGTCGCCGTCTTGCCGGTCCCGATGGCCCAGACCGGCTCATAAGCCAGGATCAACCTTTCGTAGGTAGTGTCTATCCCCTCGAGCTGCTCCACCAGATAGCGCCTGACCGCCTCCTCTCCGGCCTCTCTCACCTCAAGCGGCTCCCCTATGCAGTAGAAGATCTCGAAGCCCTGCTCCTTGAACCATCTGAACTTCCGGGCAATAAACTCCTGCGTCTCACCAACAATATGGCGTCTCTCGCTGTGGCCTACAAGTACGGTATCTATATCGAACTCGCCAAGCTGCTCCAGACCTATCTCCCCGGTAAAAGAGCCTTTTACAGTCGGATATGCGTTCTGGGCGCCGATTTTTATACCGCTTTTCGTCTCAAACCTATCCAGTGCCGTAGCCGGAGGGAAGATATATATCGGGTTTTTCACCCCCTTTTCGGCTGCGAATCTGTCCAGTGAAGCAACATAGTCGGCTGTCGAGCCGCGCGTATGGTTTGTTTTGAAGTTCGCAGCAATGATCTTTTCACGCATCATCTTCTTCCTTCACTTCCAGCGCCGCTATACCCGGCAGTGTCTTACCCTCCAGAAGCTCCAGGCTGGCTCCTCCTCCGGTCGATATGAATGTCATCTCGTCATCGACACCTACGCGCTGGACCAGATCTGCCGTATCTCCGCCTCCTATTATCTTTGTAGCGTACGACTCCGCCACATAGTTGGCCAGCTTGAAACTTCCCCGGGCGAATTTATCCATCTCATAGACTCCCATCGGACCGTTCCAGAGGATAGTCTGAACATCACTTAGCGCCTCCCTGAAAAGCCTTGTAGAGGCAAGTCCGATATCGAGCCCTATCCAGTCTGACGGAATCTCCTGAAAAGTGACATATTTGACCTGCGCATCCTCTTTGAACTCCGGCGCCACCACGAAATCTACCGGCAGATAGAACTTGACCCCGAGCCTTTTGGCCTCATCCATAATGTGGCGCGCCTCTTCGAGAAGGTCATCCTCCACCAGCGACTTGCCTACCTCGTAACCGCGGGCCTTCCAGAATGTAAAGGCCATCGCCCCGCCTATCACCATCTTGTCAACCTTCGGCAGAAGGTTTATGAGCGCTTCTAGTTTGCCGGAGACTTTGCTTCCTCCGACTATCGCCATAAACGGCCTGGTCGGCTTTTTGAGCAGCTTGTGAAAATATTTGATCTCTTTTTGGAGCAGGAAGCCGGCCCCCTTGTGGCTGTTGTCGAAAAAGTGGGTTATCGCCTCCACGGAAGCGTGCGCCCTGTGGCTCACACCGAATGCGTCGTTTACATAGAATTCGGCCATAGAGGCCATCTTGCCGGCAAGCTCGGGATCGTTTTTTGTCTCTCCGGGCTCAAATCTTACATTCTCCAGCAGAAGTATCTCACCCCCTTTCAGAGCTTTCGCCTTTGCCGTGGCATCGGGCCCTACGACATCCTTTGCGAGTGTAACTTCATGATGAAGCAGCGACTGAAGCCTCTTGGCGACCGCTTTGAGCGAATATTTCTCATCGAACTCCCCCTTCGGACGCCCCATATGGCTTGCCAGAATTATCGCGCAATCATGATCTAGGCAGTATCGTATTGTCTGCAGAGCCGCACGTATGCGCCGATCGTCCGTAATATTGCCGAACTCATCCTGCGGCACATTGAAGTCGCATCGGATAAATACCTTCTCTCCGGCAAGCTCCATATCTTTGATGGTAAGAAGCTTCATTGAAATCCTTTCATTTTGATTTATACGCCTTCGGAAGCGAAGCTCCCGAAGGCTACGCTGGGCGCTGTGCCACTAAAGCTTGCCCCATGCGGGGCAGACGCTCGCTTTTTATTTATTTTAACACGCAGACAGGAGCAAAGCCCCTGTCTGCTACGCTGGGCGCTGTGCCACTAAAGCTTGCCCCATGCGGGGCAGACGCTCGCTTCGCTCGCGGGGAGCGAAACGCTGTTTTAGGTTATTCCCTTTCTCGAAATCTCCGATTTCGTAGCTTCAGGGGGTTGTAGGGACTTTTGTCCCTGCTCTTTTGCGGGCTTGGCCTGCAAAAGAAGTAACATAATGGTCCGCCCCATGCGGGGCAGACGCTCGCTTCGCTCGCGGGGAGCGAAACGCTGTTTTAGGTTATTCCCTTTCTCGAAATCTCCGATTTCGTAGCTTCAGGGGGTTGTAGGGACTTTAGTCCCTGCTCTTTTGCGGGCTTGGCCTTTAAACTCACTTCATTATATATTTCGCCATCTCGACCAGCCTGTTGGCGTAACCCCATTCGTTATCGTACCATGCCATCACTTTGAGCATCGTTCCTCCAACTACCTGGGTCAGGTCTTCGGCCACTATTGCGCTTCTGGTATCTCCGCAGAAGTCCTGGCTCACGCCGTAGCGGTTGTCGATGCCCAGAATTCCGTTCAACTCCCCTTTCGCATACTCCATAAAGAGGAAGTTCACCTCTTCGGCGCTCGTCTCTTTCGAGAGTACAAGGTTCAGGTCCATCAAAGATACATCCGGCGTCGGAACCCTTACACTCTGCCCGTGCAGCTTCCCTTTCAGAGACGGCAGAACCTTGTATATCGCCTCCGCGGCATGTGTGCCGGTCGGTACCAGGTTCACCGCCGCCGCCCTGCATCTTCTCATATCTTTCGATACTGCGCTGTCCATAAGGCTCTGGCCGCCGGTGTAGGCGTGTATCGTCGTCATCAGACCGCTTCTAATACCATATTCGGCATCGAGAATTCTGGCTATCGGGCCGAGACAGTTGGTGGTGCAGCTGGCGTTGGAGACTATCTGCTCACCCCTGTAGTCCGAAGCGTTGACTCCGAACACGTAGGTGGGCGTATCATCCTCTGCAGGGGCAGATATGATGACCCTTTTGGCACCGCGCTTTATGTGGGTCTCTACCTGCTCCCTGCGCAGAAAGCGGCCGCTGCACTCCAGAACCACATCGGCACCTTCGTCGGCAAATCTCAGGTCGGCCGGTTCAGGCTCTCTGAAAATCTTTATATGCCGGCCGCCGATTACCAGACTCTCTCCATCCACGAAGATCTCTTCATCCATCGGGCCGTGGACGGAATCGAAACGTGTAAGATACTCCATAGTCCGCGGATCGGCCAGATCGTTAATCGCAACCAGTTCCACATCTTCCATCTTGGAGACGATACGTGCGACACTGCGCCCGATTCGTCCATATCCGTTGATTGCAATCTTTAGAGCCAATGCAGTTTCCTTGAACCAAAATATCGGCTTGATTTTATCGAATTAAGTGTATAATGATTATTAAATGAAAGAGAAACGAATTGCGATATTCGGCGGAAGCTTCGATCCGCCGCACCTCGGCCACATTGCGGTAATGAAAAAGGCGCTTGAAGTGCTCGATATCGATAAGCTCATAGTGGTGCCCGCCTACACGAGCCCATTCAAAAAGGGTCATACGGCCCCTGCGCGGCTCAGACTCGAATGGCTCCGGAAGATTACGGCGTTCGATCCCAGAATAGAGGTGAGTGACTATGAGATACGAAGAGACGGAAAATCCTACACATACGACACAGTCAGCCATTTCAAACAGTTTTTTGATACAATTTACCTCATAATCGGTGCGGACAACCTCGAAACGCTCGACAGGTGGTACCGCTACAAAGATCTGGAGAAAATGGTGAAATGGGTTGTCGCCACCCGTTCGGGTACGGATATACCCGAAAAATTCATCCGCCTCGATGTAGATATGCCTGTCAGCTCCACGGCGCTGCGCGAAAAGATCGATCCGGAGTGGATTCCGGAGCCGATTCGCGAAGAGGTGGTAAACTACTATTCACAAAAGAGAGAACAGGAGAGTAATTGAAACAGGAAACAGAAGAGAGAATCGAGAGAATAATAGATATCCTGGACCGTAAAAAAGCGGAAGATATCCAGGTTTTCGACTTGAGCGACAAAGATTATCTGACCAGATACGTCATCATAGCGACAACACTCGGAGACAAGCACACACTGGCGCTGCTGAAATATCTGAAAGATGAACTGAAGCCGGCAGGTGAGAAGTTTCTTGCCGTTGAGGAGGGAGAGCAGTGGACCATTGTGGATCTTGGGGATATAATGATACACCTGATGGTACCTTCCTACCGCGCAAAATACAACCTTGAGGAGTTTCTGGAATCACTTGGAAAAAGAGAACCCGAAGATTGAGTTCCGGGCTGACCGGAACAGTCTGCAAGCTATATGCCCGGAACTCTTGTATATGATATAAGCAAACCGTGTTCCAATCGTGAATATAGAAGAGCGGGGGGACAGCTTCTACGCCGCACACGAAGCGGCAAAAAGGCAGGGGAAGAGGGCTACATCCTCTTTGCGGCTTCGATTCCGAGCATTTTGAGTCCTACCCGCAAAGATAGGGCGGTCATCGCCGAAAGTTTGAGCAGGGCATCTTCGTCAGGCGTACCTATGACCCTGTTGTCATAGTAAAACTTGTGATACATTCCGGCCAGCTGCTTCAGATATTCGGTAACCTTCTGCAGCTGTCTGCTTTTGAATGCATCCTCCAAAACTTCCGGCAGAAGGAGCGCCGTAAATAGAAGGTCGTAGGCATCTTCACCCAGATTCTCCAGAGAAGCGTCATATACCGACTCCCGGCTCTTTCCCGCCTTTTCGAACAGGGAAAAGACCCTCGCATGTGCATAGTTTATATAGTATATCGGGTTTGAGTTATCCTCTTTTTTCAGATCTTCCACGTCGAACTCAAGGTGCGTATCGCTCTTCTTGGTCAGAAATATGAATCTGAGTGCATCTGGGCCGATCTCCTCCACAATATCGTGCATAAGAATGAAGTTTCCCGCACGCTTGGACATTTTGTACGGCTCTCCCCCTTTGAGCAGGGATACCATCTGTGAAAGAATTATCTCCAGCTTCTGCGGATCGTGGCCGAAAAAGGCTATGGCGGCTTTTACACGCGCTATGTACCCGTGGTGGTCCGCCCCCCATATATTTATGTAGTGGTCATATCCGCGTTCGAACTTCAGATAGTGGTATACGATATCCCCGGCAAGATATGTGGGCCTGCCGTCTTCACGCACCACTACACGATCCTTCTCGTCACCGTGCTCGGTAGACTTCAGCCACCATTTGCCATCCTTCTCGTAAACGGCCCCCGCATCGGCCAGTTTGGTAAGAACCTCGTCCCATCTGTCGTAGAGAGACTTCTCGCTCACATAGTGGTCGAAGTGGATTCCTACTTCGTGCAGGTTTTCGTTGATAAGCTCCATCATACGATCTTTGGCCCATTCGGATATCTCCGGTATGAAAGCTTCATCGGCAAAGTGTTCTGGCCCCAGGGCTTCGACGGCTTTCTTGGCAAGATCGGTTATATATTCGCCTCTGTAGTACTCTTGAGGCCACTCTACCTCTAGGCCCAGAACCGACTCACGGGCGGCGAGATATACCGAAAGGCCGAGCAGGTATATCTGGTTTCCGGCATCGTTAACGTAATATTCACGCTCTATTCCGTACCCCAGGCGCCTGCCTATGCGGGCGAGCACATCTCCCCATACGGCACCCCGCGCATGACCTATATGCAGAGGGCCGGTCGGATTTGCGCTTACAAATTCGAGCAGAATGGTTTCTGCAGCCTCCGAGGCCCCGAACTGATCTTCGTTTTTCAGGGCCCAGACCGCATATTCGTTGAGAAAGTTTCGGCTCAGCTTGATATTGACATACCCTTTGAGAGCATCTACCCTCTCGAACATCTCCTCTTTCTCAAGCTTCTCTACGAGCTCCTCCGCGATCTGCATCGGGTTGCGCCTAAGTACCTTTGCAAGAGAGAAAGCTATAGGAGTCGCATAGTGGCCGAAGCTCTTCTCTTTCGGCTTCTCAAGAACGACCGGATGGTCTATATGCTTCTGAAGAATAGTGTATACTCTGTGTCTCAAAGATAACCCTACGCCTCTTTTTTCTCTTCAGGCTTGGCGCTTTCGCCCGCCTCGCCCTTCTGCTCGACACGCTTTTCACCCTTTGTCTCGACGGAGGCGCTCTTCACCTCCTCATCGTCATCCTCTTTCATAGCCTTTTTGAAATTCTTGATTCCGCTCCCCATACCTTTGGCGAGTTCAGGAATCTTCTTCGCTCCGAAAAGCAGTACTACGATCGCCAGAATAATCAACAGTTCCGGCATAGATGGCATTCCCATGCTGTCTCCTTACAAGTTTTTGACTGAAGTTACGCAGAATTCGTCACCCACGGTTTTAGCGTGGAAAAGAGGTTGAAAAAAACCATTCCCGGTCCGCTTGAATACCGAAGGTATCGCTGTTTTTCCGTACTTTGCGGCACCCCGCGGGACAAATCCCCTCCGCCGTGCAGATTTTGCGTAACAATAGTTTTTGATATTATATCTCTCGTTGGCTGTTGCATGCCTTATGGGCAGTGCACCCGAATCAAAGTAGACTATAAAAACCGGGCGGGTCGGCTCTCTCAGGACTCCCGCCACCGGTTTATGAACGAGAGCGACTGTTTGCGCCCCTTTTTGAGCCTCGCTGCCTTCGCGACCGCTATGAACGAGTCCAGAGCTTTTTCGAAGTCATCGTTGACGATCAGGTAATCGTATGCACTGATATACTCTATCTCCACCAGAGCATTCTGTATGCGGCTCCTGATAACCTCCTCCCCGTCTGTCCCCCTGCTTCGAAGGCGGCGCTCAAGCTCTCCGAGCGACGGAGTCGTTACGAAGACCGAGGTTATCAGATCCCCCATTCGCTCCCTCGCTATCGCATGCCCCTGCACATCTATATCGAATATTACCAGTTTTCCCTCTTCGAGCGCTTTTCGTACCGGTTTCAAAGATGTACCGTAGTAGTTTCCGTGGACCTGCGCATACTCCAGAAACTCCCCGGCCTTGATATCGGCTTCGAAAGTCTCCTGGTCTACGAAGAAGTAGTCTACACCGTCTCTCTCACCCTCCCTGGGGGGTCTCGTTGTTGTGGAGATAGAGAAGTAGTGGTCTCCGATCTGCTCTTTGGCCGCCTTTATCAGGGAACTCTTTCCGGCGCCGCTCGGGCCGGAAACGATTAAAACTGCTCCGAATCTATGCACTTTCACACCTCTTTCGGGAAGGTTATGTTTATCGTGATCTGTGCACCGGCAAGCAGCTTCCTCAACGCTTCAGGATCGATACCTGAAAGCGAAGCGAGCAGCTTCGCCCCATCTTCGGCTCCTGCCCCGGCAGGCTCCTTTTCGACGGCTGCGGCTGCGGCGGGGGCGCCGACTTCGAGCGCGGCGGCAAGCTCCTCTTCGTTTATAAGGTCCAGCTCATCCTCCTCCTCTTCTCTCTCCAGGCCGGGCTCCTCCTCTTCCGGCAGAGGCTCCTCCTCCGTAACCGCTGCCTCTTCGATACCCTCTTGCACCTCTTCGGCTTCCGGCAAAAGCTCCTCCTCCGGAATCGGCTCCCCGAGAATATCCTGCTCTTCGAAAAGCTCTTCACTCTCCAGGCTCTCCTCTTCCGGCTCCGTACTCTCTTCGAGAAGCTCTTTTACAACATTTACCTGCTCTTCGTCCAAAACCCCCCCCTCGATATCGGGAAGCTCTTCAAGTACTTCAGACTCCTCCGAACCCGCCTCTTCCGCAAGAGCCTCCTCCTCCGTCAGGGGAATATCTATTCCCTCCAGCAGAGCCTCAATATCCTCATCCTCGATACTCTCCGCGGCAGGCTCCTGTGTCAACTCCTCACTCTCGATATCTTTAACCTCTTCCATCAGGGCTTCGAAGTCGATCTCTTCCGACTCCTCCGTACCGGCGGCCTCTTCCGCGCCTGCCTGCACCTCTTCGGTTTCGGTCTCTTCCGCATTCCCGGAGACTCCCTCTTCCGGCTCCTCTCTCTCTTCCGACACAGTTTCGGTTACATCCCCCTCTTCAACCTCTTCCAACTGCTCCAGCAGTGCTTCGAAGTCCTCTTCCTCCTGCACACTCTCCTCTTCGCCTCTATCACTGCTCTCTTCCGGCTCAAGCGGTTCGGCCGGCTGCTGCGCGGCAGCGGCCTCCTCCCCGGGAAGCTCCTCCAAAGAAAGCTCCTCCAAAGAAAGCTCCTCCAAAGAAAGCTCCTCCTCGGCCGCTGCGCCCTCGACCTCCTCCTCCGCACTCTCTTCGCCGCCCTCATCCATCTCCGGCAGAAGCATCTCATCTTTGATCTCTGAAAGAAGATCTACCATCTCCGTCGGGAGGAAGGGCTTTTTCAGGTAGTAGTCGAAACTCTCCGCCCTGCTCTGTTCATCGGAGTATATAAGGCAGGTTCTTTTGGCTCCGCTCCGCTTTTTCAGATCTTCCAAATCTATCTCGTCCAGCTTCGCGTCGTCTATGAAAAGGGCATCGTAAGGCCCCTCCTCTATCTCTTCCGCATAGGGTGTCTCTACGACCTCGAACCCCGACTTTTGTGCACTAAGGCCGGAAAGCTTCGAAACGACAGGATTTTGATTTATCAGGAGCATGCGCATTCTTAAGCCTTTTATCTGTTGTCTGAGGCCGGATTCCCGAATGCGGACCGGCTGAATATTTTATTGTATAATCATGATCATTTATTTTTGCTTTAGGTCACCTCTAAAAACCCATGCCCGGCCATAGCTTTGCAAGCATTTGCGCAGACAAGGCGCGACGCGGGACTGGACAAACCCAATTAAGGAGCCGCATGTATCCGCACAGAGCCTTTATGCTTATACTCCTTTTTACGGCCGCGATTCTTGCCGCCGATACGAAACTGAAAATCTACACCCTTCCGGACGAAGCCAAACCGGCGCTAAAAGAGATGCTCCACCGCATAGATACCGCAAAATACAGAATCGATGCGGCGATATACAGCTTTACGCATAAGACCATCGCTAAAAGATTGGCAAATGCCGCCAGACGCGGCGTGAAGATAAGAGTCATATTCGACCGCGAATCCAATATACGCAACAGAAGAAGCCGAATAGGGTATCTCTCCAAGTTCCGCAATATCGACACATACCTGCTCAGCGGAAAAGCGCGCAGAAGGGGCGACGGAGAGGGCCTGATGCATATGAAACTGATGATAATTGACCGCAGGTACCTGATCTTCGGCTCCGCCAACTGGACCTACTCCGCTTTCGGATTGAACCATGAGGTTCTCGCATTTGCGGAAGATTACCGGAAGGCCGCCGGAATGGAAAGGTCGTTCGAAAGGATGCTCTCAAAAGCCAAACCCTACTGAATCCACTCCGCCAGAACCTTCATCGCGGAGAGGAATTCATTTTTGAATATGAGCATCATCGAGCCCAGAACGGCGATCCAGACCGCCATGGAGAGGGCGATCTTTATCGGAAAGCCAACGACCAGCAGGTTGAACTGCGGCATGGTCTTCATGAGCATTCCGAAGATGATATCGGAGAGAAGAGAGAGTGCGATGATAGGGAAGGCGAGCGAGAAGCCCATAACGAAAAGGTGGGCCATTGCGTCGGTAAGATAGTTGAATATATCGTCGGTCAGTACGAATCCTCCCGGAGGAGCCGCATTTATCGCATCCACCATCCATGCCAGGATGATATGGTGGCCGTTGAACGCCAGAAGTACCACCATAGCCGTAAGCAGAAGAAACTGGCTGACCAGCGGTGACTGGATCTGACTCTGCGGATCTATGACACTCGCCAGGGAAAAGCCCATAACGAAAGCTATCTGCTCACCCGCATAGGAGAAGATTCCGAAGACGATATTCAAAATCACACCGGCTATCAACCCCATGATCACTTCGGAGAAGATCGCGGCAAAGAGCATACCGTAGCTCTCCGGCTCCGGTGTTACGGTTACGACAGGAAAAAGAACTAGCGTCAGGTAGAATGCAAATGCCCCTTTTACCTGGGGCGAAATGGACATATGGTTGAAAAAAGGCAGAAAGACGAAGAGGGTGGAGAGACGTACGAACAGCAGTAGAAAGGTGTATATATGGTCGGGCTGCAGCAAGCTGTACCAGCTCACCCCAGAAGCTCCAGTCTGCTCCGCTCCAGTCTGTAGACCCTGTCGCAGCCGGAGGCTATTCTCTCGTCGTGTGTAACCAGGAAGAGTCCTCCGCGCACCCTCTCCACATGTTCGAATACGGTATCCATGACAATATGCGCAGTCTCGTCATCCAGGTTTCCTGTCGGCTCGTCGGCGAAGATAATTCTCGGGTTTTTCGAGAGCACCCTCGCTATCGAGACCCTCTGCTGCTGGCCTCCGGAGAGCTCCGTTACACGTTTGTGCATAAGATCGGCTATACCCAGCCTCTCCAGAAGCGCTGCGTCCGGCTCGGTTTCGCTAAGAAGCGCGGCGATCTCTATATTTTCGGCTCCGCTCATCCCTTTGAAAAGGTAGTGAAACTGGAAAACGATACCTATCTCGTAGCGCCTTATAGCGAGTCTCTCCCTCTCAGTAAGCGAATAGATATCCGAACCGAGAAGATTGACGCTGCCGTTTTGCGGCTCCAGAAGTGTGGCAAGTATATGGAGTAGTGTCGATTTCCCGCTGCCGCTTACACCTATGACGGCAACCTTTTCAGACTCCTTTATATCCAGTGATATGTCGTTGAAGAGAGGGTAGTCGAAGGAGTGAGAGAGGTTTCGGGCTTTGAGCAGTCCGGTACCCTCTTCAAGAGAGGGTGCCGAACGGTCGGAAGATAGCATAATCTGATCAGCTGCCCATCTGAGCCGCGACTTCAGCCGCGAAATCTTCCTCTTTCTTTTCGATTCCTTCACCCAGTTCGAAACGGATGAACTCCACTATCTTGGCCGTTCCGCCTGCGGCTTTGGCCGCTTCGTCGAGTACCTCTCCCACCGTCTTCTTGTCATCCATTACAAACGGCTGGTTCAGAAGTGTGTTGTCTTTGAGGTAGCGTTTGATCTTTCCGGGTATGATCTTGTCCCAGATCGCTTCCGGCTTACCCTCTTTCTTGAGCTGCTCCTTGGCGATCTCCTCCTCTTTCGCAAGTACCTCGGCAGGTACCGCCTCTTCATCGAGGAAGGCCGGATTCATGGCCGCGATGTGCATCGCTATGTTTTTGAGTGTCGGTCTGACGGCTTCACAGGTCTTGTCACTGTCGCATTTGGCCGCAATGAGAACACCGACCTTACCGTTACCGTGAATATAGCCCTCTACCGTACCGTTTTCACCCGCATCTACGGTGACGAAACGTCTCATCACTATATTCTCGCCGATTTTGGCTATCTCACCCTTCAGGTACTCTTCGAAGGTGGTACCGTCGATCTCTGTCTGAAGAAGATCCTCTACAGTGGTCGCAGTAGAGCAGTGAACGTGGCGGGTCGCTTTTTTCAGAAGCGCTTTGAAGTTGTCGTTCTGCGCGACGAAATCTGTTTCACTGTTGATCTCGGCGATGGTCCCTTTTCTGTGGTCGTCGGAGATCTCGATGCTGATGGCACCTTCACTTGCGATTCTGCCCGCTTTTTTCGCTGCACTGGAGAGGCCCTTTTTACGGAGCCACTCGACAGCTTTTTCCATATCGCCGTCTGTTTCTGTCAGCGCCTTTTTGCAATCCATCATTCCCGCGCCTGTCATCTGGCGCAGCTCTTTTACCATTGCCGCAGTTACTGCCATGGTTACTCTCCTTTTGTCTCTGCTGCCGCTTCGGCAGGCTCTTGGGTTTCCGCTTCGCCTTCAGCCACCGCCTCTTCTGTCACGGCAGCCATCTCCTCTTCACTAACAGGCTCCTCCTCTTCGGCCTCCTGAGCGGCAAGTTCGCGCCCTTCGATGATGGCGTCGGCCATCTCCCGGCAGAAGAGCTGAATGGAGCGGATAGCATCATCATTGCCTGGGATCGGATAGTCTATAACGTCCGGGTCGCAGTTTGTATCGAGCGGAGCTATAACCGGAATACCGAGCCTTTTGGCCTCTTTGATCGCGATTCGCTCTTTAACGGCGTCTACAACGAAAAGATAATCAGGAAGGTTCTTCATGTTGCGGATACCGCCGAGATAGCTCTCCAGCTTCTCTTTCTTGCGCTTGAGCATAAGCGCCTCTTTTTTTGTCAGAAGATCCATCTTTCCGCTCTCTTCCATCTCTTCGATCACTTCGAGTTTGCGGATAGATTTTCTTATAGTCTGGTAGTTTGTGAGCATACCGCCGAGCCAGCGGGTCTGAACGTAGGGCATACCGCAGCGCTGAGCGTGCTCGACTATCGCGTTTCTCGCCTGCTTTTTGGTTCCTACGAACATTACCGTCTTCCCTTCCGCAGCGGCATCCCGTACAACATTATATGTATAGCGGAAGTATCGAAGCGTCTTCTGCAGATCGATAATGTGAATGTTTTTTCTTACTCCGAAAATGAACTTCTTCATCTTCGGGTTCCAACGACGTGTCTGGTGTCCGAAGTGCATACCGCACTCTAGAAGGTCTTTCATTGTGACCATGGGTTCTCCTTGAGAAAAATTTTTACTGTGGCATATGCCCAGGTTTGTTCCTCTGTGCCCATCAACGCTTTCGCGCAACCTGTCAAGGATTGACACATGTGAGGTTTCCCGACAAAGGGAGTGCAATAATACTAAAAAAGCTCTTAAATTAAGCTGTATTTAATCGCTTTTCTCCTGCAGCTCTCTCAGCTTCTCCTTTACAGCTTCCACATGCCCCTTTACCCTGACCTTGGGCCAGACGGCGGCGATTTTCCCGTCAGGGTCTATAATGAATGTGGAGCGGATCACACCCTCGTACTCCCTGCCGTAAAGCTTCTTCGGCCCCCACGCTCCGTAGGCTTTAAGAACATCTTTATCCTCATCGCTGAGCAGCGTGATTTTCAGATCTTTCTTCTCTATGAACCTCTGATGCTTCTGCGGCGAATCTGGACTCACTCCGAGAATGATCGCATCGAGATCTTCGAAATCGGGCAGAGCCTCCGTGAAATCACACGCTTCGGTGGTACAGCCGGGAGTGAGATCTTTCGGATAGAAGTAGAGAACAACCCATTTCCCTTTCAGATCTCTTAGGCATATTTCGACGTTATCCTGATTCGGCAGACAAAACTCCGGTGCTTTCTGACCTGTTTCAACCATCATCTACTCCTAAATATTTTTGCGTTAGTATACCATTATGGAAAAAGAGGAAATTCTGGAGAAAATAGAGAAGCTGCTAAGCTTTGACGGGAACGATACCGCGATAAATCCTGCATACCTGAAGTATTTCACTCTCCGGGAGCTCGAAAATATTCTGCAGGAGCTCGAAAAAAGATATGAAAATATGGTTGAAGAGAATCTGGAGTGGATGCGGCAGTTTAAATCAGATTCCGATACTACGCGAAATATGGATTAAAATCGATCTCTACACGGGGCGCTTGCCGGCTCTGCATGAAAAAGGCTCAAAAAAGTAACTTTTTAACCGATTATGTTTCGAACAGATCGAGTGTCAGACAAGTTTTAAACTGCCGTACATCAAGAGACGATACATAAATAAGGCTGGAGCATATATGGATAAGCATACCCTCAAAGCGGCGTCACAGGAGTGTAAGGAGGCGATAGAGCCTCTGGATATCGTAACTCCGCCGATATATAGTTCGATATTTTCCAAAATCGCGCAAAAACACGGTCTGGACGAAGAGAGTCTCATCGAGGCTACAGAAGTAACGATAGACGAGAAGATAGTGCAGCTGCTGGATCTGAACAGAAAGAGCAGCGAACAGGTGATGAGTCTGGACGGAGCTTCGAAAAAAGCGCTGAAAGCTATGAAAGAGCATGACGACGAACTACTGAACGAGAGCATAAAAGAGACCGAGGCTCTGCGGCGTGAGATAGAGCAGCTCAAAGAGAGTGTCTACAAGGATACGCTGACCAGAGCATGGAACAGGGAGTGGCTCCATGCCAACCTGCTGGACGATGATGGAAATTTCAAAAACGGGTATACCATGGCGATGGTGGACCTGAACCATTTCAAAGAGATAAACGATACGCTGGGCCATATCGCCGGCGACAAGGTTCTGAAGTATATAAGTTCGCACCTGATGGCTCTAGGTGCACCGGTCGTCCGTTACGGGGGGGACGAGTTTCTGGTTTTCTTCGACTCGCCGGAGGAGTCGAAAAAGATGGAGAAGTGCCGCGAAGAGGTTCTAAACAAGCGGCTGAAATACAGTGATCGCTCCTTCACGACCTCATTCTCCTACGGTATTCACACTTGCGAAGAGGGGGAGCCGTTCAATGAAGCGCTCAAGATAGCGGACGAAAAGATGTACCGGGATAAGTCGCAGCTGAAAAAGAGGATCAAAAGACCCTTTGAAGAGTGAAGTTCCGCCCGGCTAAAGCAGATCTTCGTCATCGACCGTCTCGATACCCCTGGCCCTGGCTTCGGCCGCCATTATCCCCGCCTCCCCGTCGCTTATAAGATTACCGGCTTCATCGTAAAGAAGAGCGGTACAAACCCCGCAGCTGGGGCTCCTGGCTTTGCCTACAAAAAGGTCGATATCTCCGTTTTCATCAAAAAAAGAGCGGGCATACTCAGCCACCTCCGGGGCCTTGTCCTCTCCCGAAAGTTTGCCTAGAGCCTTTATGCCCTCATCAGTCAGTACAAGATCCATCGCCTCCCTGGGAGTGCCGAAGCAGCTATCCTCCGGGCAGAAGAGCCGAATCTCACACCCCTCCTTCTCCAACTTCCCGACAAGATCCGGGTTCGCTTTGGGCTCCCCGTTGTAACGGCAGTTCACACCCGCCAGACATGCGCTCAGAGCGACCTTTTTCGCCATTTAGAATATCACCACCGACTGTATCTCGGTAAACTCCTCGAGTGCGAATCTCGGACCCTCCCGTCCGACGCCGCTCAGCTTCATGCCGCCGTAGGGCTGGATATCGAAACGCACCGTAGGAACGTCGTTCACCACTATGCCGCCGCACTCGAAGAGATCCAGCGATCTTCGCACGAGAGCCAGATCGTTCGTGAATATCGAAAACTGAAGACCGTAGGGTGAGTCGTTCATCTTCTGCACTGCCTCTTCGAAGCTGTCGACCTTGACAAGACTCACGATCGGGGCGAAGACCTCTTCACAGACTATCTCCATATCGTCGGTCACATCGGCCATGACGGTCGGTGCGAATATGCCGTCGACTACCTCTCCGCCGGCGACCACGCGCGCTCCTTCGCTCTTCGCACTCTGCACCCACTTCAAGGCACGCTCGTTCGCCTCTTTGTCTATGAGCGGCCCCATGAAGGTATCCTCCTCGTATGGGCTTCCCACCTTGAGCCTCCCGGTCTCTTCGGCGATCTTCTCGGCAAACTCGTCGTATATCGGCGAATCGACGTAGATTCTCTGCAGTGATATGCACACCTGTCCGGAGTTGACGAACGCTCCGAAGGCGCATCTTGCCGCGGCACCAGATATATCGGCACTTCTCTCGACGAATGTGGCGGCGTTGCCTCCAAGCTCCAGGCTCACCTTTTTTATTCCGGCGCTCTTCGTTATGATGTTACCGACCGGAACACTGCCGGTAAAACTTATGACCCTCGGAACCGGACTGGATACCAGTGCTCCTCCCACTTCCGCATCGCCATATACCACACTCAGCGCATCCTCCACCGCAAATTCGCTCTCTATGAAGAGTTTTGCGAACAGGTAGGCTGTGGCTGGCGCCTCGGGGGTCGGTTTCAAAACCACGCTGCATCCTGCGCCCAGTGCGGGAGCCAGCTTGTGTGCGGTCAGATTGAGCGGAAAGTTGAACGGCGTGATGGCCACTACTACTCCCGCCGGAACACGCCTCCAGAAAGCCGTCGAACCCCTTCCGCTGGCTGTAGCGTCGGTAGAAAAGGTCTCCCCGTTGAGATTGATGAGAGAGTCCGCCGTCAGCTCAACCGTCTCGATGCAGCGCTCCACCTCTATGCGGCTGAACATAAGCGGCTTTCCTATCTCGTCGGTAATGGTACGCGCGAAGAGCTCTTTTTGCTCTCTCAAAGAGGAGGCCACATCTCTCAGCCACGAGACTCTCTGTGAAAGAGGCGCTTTTTTGGCAACTGCAAAGGCGGACTCGGCTATCGCGAGAGCCCTCTTAGCATCCTCGGCACCGCAGACCGGGTGCGTGGAGACCGCTCTTGCATCGTACGGCGAATACCTTACGGCACGCTCCGGCTTCGTCTCCTCCTTAGAACCCATGAAAAGTTTCGCTTCAACCATTCCCGACTCCTTCTGATTCATATACTGTTTATAATTTCAACCCCGATTTTACAATGGAGTTCCTGTAAAATCATTATCCAAAAACTGCATTTAATCTATTATAAGATAAAATCTACCAGTTTTTTATCGAATTATCCCTTTTGGAGCACTGAATGAAAAAATCTGATACCATCTGGATGAACGGCAGACTCGTTCCGTGGGACGAAGCCAAAGTCCACATCCTGACACACACACTCCACTACGGCAACGGAGTATTTGAAGGTACGCGCGCCTACAAAACGGAGAGAGGGCTGGCGATCTTCCGCCTCAGGGACCATACGAAAAGGCTGCTCAACTCGGCGAAAATCACGATGATCAAATGCCCCTATGCACTGGAGGAGCTGGAGGCGGCACAGATAGAGCTTCTGAGAGAGAACCGTTTCGAAAGCAACGTCTACATCCGTCCGATCATCTACCTCGGGTACGGGGTAATGGGAGTCTACCACGTCAACGCTCCGGTAGAGACGGCCATAGCCGCCTGGGAGTGGGGAAGCTACCTCGGAGACGAGGGGCTGGAGAAGGGGATACGCGTAAAGATCTCCTCTTTCACCCGGAACTCTATAAAGTCGACAATGGGAAAAGCGAAGGCGGTAGCCAACTATCTCAACTCACAGATGGCCAAATTCGAAGCGATCGAAGCCGGATACGAAGAGGCGCTGCTGCTCGACGAAGAGGGGTTTGTAGCCGAAGGCAGCGGCGAGTGCTTCTTCATCGTCCGAGACGGGGTCATAATAACTCCGCCCCACGACAACAGTCTCGAGTCGATCACCCAGGCCACGGTCATAGAGTTGGCTGAAAAACTTGGTTACACCGTAGAATTCAGGCGTATAACAAGGGATGAAGTATATATTTGCGACGAAGCTTTCTTTACCGGAACCGCCGCCGAGGTGACACCGGTCAGAGAGGTGGACGCCAGAGTGATCGGAAAAGGAGAGAGAGGACCCGTTACAGAGCAGCTGCAGCGGGAGTACTTCAACGTGGTATACGGACGAAACAGCGATTTCGAACACTATCTGACCTATATCTGAGCGGAGCCTTTTGCAGGCCAAGCCCGCAAAAGAAGCAACATAATAATCGGCCCCGTTCGGGGTAGACGCTCACTTTGTTCGCGGGAAGCGAAACTCTGTTTTAGGTTTCCCCCCTTCTCGAAATCTCTGATTTCGTAGCTTTAGGGGGTTGTAGGGACTTTAGTCCCTGCTCTTTTGCAGGCTTGGCCTGCAAAAGAAGTAACATAACAGCCTGCCCCGAATGGGGCTAGCTTTAGTGCCACAGCGGCCAGCGTAGTCTTCAGGAGCTTTGCTTCTGAAGACGTGTTAAATCAAAATAAAAAGGATTTTCATGCCGGCAGACATGAACGACTACTTCAACAAGAAAAACGGCGGAGGCGGAGGCGAAAACCGTCCTCCGAAACCTCCGCAGTTCATACAGGACTTCAGCAAAAAGGCGACACTGCTTTATGTAGTGGTGATAGTGGCTGCACTTCTGATATTCTTCAAACCGTTCGTCGTAATCAACTCGGGCGAGGTCGGAATATTGAAGACGGCCGGAAAATTCGACCCGCAGCCGTTGACTCCGGGCTTTCACATGTTCATACCGGCTATTCAGGATGTAATAGTCGTAGACACCAAGGTCAGGATCGTCAACTATAAAACCACTGCTGGAGAGGGCGACTTCAACCGCAGGGGAGGGGTTCTGATAAAACCCGCCATCGAGGTGCTGGATGCCAGGGGACTTCCCGTAAACATCGAGCTTACCGTTCAGTACAGGCTCAACCCGGAGAATGCACCCCAGACAATAGCGGAGTGGGGCCTCAACTGGGAAGAGAAGATCATAAACCCTGTGGTACGCGATGTGGTCAGGAACGTAATCGGCCAGTACAAAGCGGAAGAGCTTCCGGTGAAGCGTAACGAGATCGCAGTAAAGATCCAAAACGATATAGCCAGAGAGATAGACAAGCTTGAACACAATCCTGTTGAACTTGTAGCGGTACAGCTGCGGGCCATCGTACTTCCTTCCAAGATCAAAGATCAGATAGAGCGTGTTCAGATCGCGAAACAGGAAGCTGAAAGGGTGAAATACGAGGTTCTGCGAGCGCAGCAGGAAGCGGAGAAGAAAGCGGCTCTCGCAAAGGGTACGGCAGAAGCGAAGAAGATACAGGCCCAGGGAGAGGCCGACAAGATACGCATAGAGGCCGAAGCCCAGGCCAAGGCCAACAGGCTTATAAGCCAATCACTCACGAACGAACTTCTGCAGCTTCGCCAGATCGAGGTACAGGGCAAGTTCAACGAGGCTCTCAAAACGAATAAAGATGCTAAAATATTCCTTACACCCGGCGGTGCGGTCCCCAACATCTGGATCGACAGCAAGGATAAGCAGAAGACAACATCCATGGAGCGCTAGACCGCTTATGCGGTCCGCTCCCGAAGAAAGCAGAGGTAAAGAATGGTTGAACCCGACTGGGAAAAGAGTCCTCTAGTTCCTGTGGTCGTGCAGGATGCCGATACAAAAGATGTTCTGATGCTCGCATACATGAACAAGGAGGCGTTCGATCTTAGCCGTGATACAGGCTATGCCCACTACTACTCCAGAAGCAGAAAGAGGCTCTGGAAAAAGGGTGAGAGCAGCGGCCATACGCAGGAGATCGTAAAGATGCTGCTCGACTGCGATGCCGACACACTGCTCCTGCAGGTACACCAAAAGGGTGTAGCCTGCCATACCGGCCGAAAGAGCTGCTTCTTCAACGATATAGAGTCGCAAAGGGCGACAACGGAGTCGGAAGTCGATACCGCCGCGGTATACGGAGTAATTGACAGACTCTACCATACGATTCTGGAGAGAAAGAGGAGCGACCCTGAAAGCTCCTATACCGCAAAGCTTCTTCAGGGCAATGAAAACAGTATGCTGAAAAAGATTGTCGAAGAGGCGGGAGAGTTCTGCTTCGCAGTCAAAGACGACAACGAAGAGGAGATCATCTACGAGTGTGCCGACCTTGTATACCATACACTGGTCGCCCTCGGCAAAAAAGGGGTATCTCCCGATCTGATACGCCAGGAGCTGGCCCGCCGCTTCGGCGTAAGCGGCATAGAAGAGAAAAACAGCAGAAAAGATGGCTGAATATCTTCGCAGCTACATATACTACACTCTCCATTCACTGACAAAATATGACTACATGGCGATAGGCTGGGCTCTTTTCCTGGCCTTTCTTCTTCTTGTGCTGGCCGCGATAGTCAGAAAAAGAGCCCTCTCCTATCTTCTTCTGCTTACAGGCGTTATGCTTCTTTTTACCGGTCCTATAGCGGCAAAAGTGATAATGGACGGCTATCTTAGAGCCGCCGATGCGAAGGTAAAAGAGACCAAGATTCTCAAATACAGCAGCTCTCTGGTCATCGAGGGGGAGTTGAAAAACAGCAGCAGACTCGACTTCAGCCGTTGCGACCTCGCCGTCATGATATATAGACCGTCTGACAATCCACTCAAGCGCGCCGCAGCGATCCTGAAGCCGGCACTGGTACGTATAGAGCACCTCGACTCTCCGGTCTTGCGCGGCGAATCTAAACCCTTCAGGATATTGGTCGATCATTTCAATATGTCCGACTTCAATCTCAGCGTGCAACCGAGGTGCTACCCATGACCTACATGACGATACTACACTGGCTTGTACTGGTTTTTTTCATCGTTCTCTTCATTCTGCTGGTAGTGGTTTCAAAAAAGGAGTCCCGCCCGAACGTCTTCTGGTCAATGGTATTCGCATCTTTTCTGGTCACATCTACCGCTGCGGTTTTCAGTATGTTCGTCCTCGACAAATATACCAAAAAGGCGAAGCTCGTCTCCATAAAAAACACCAGATTGCTCAGAAGCGAGGAGATCGTTTTCAAAGGGAAGGTCGAGAATGTAGGAAAGTTCAAAATCGGCCAGTGCAAGCTGACGATAAAGATGATCAACAATCCGCTCGAGGCCGGCAAACTTAGCGGAAGTCAGGTCTTCAAACCATCCGGACTCGGCGACTTCTTCTCCATGAAAGAGTCAAAACAGGAGCGCCCCAATACGATCGAAAGAGAGTTCGTGGTTGCGAAAAACCTCGAGCCGAGAGAGGTCCGCCCCTTTACAATCCATATGAAATATCCGCCCTATTTCCGGAAAACACGGATGATATACAAACTCTACTGCCACTGACGATACGGCAACGCCGACGGCAGAGAGTTCTCAGTATATATACCCGGCTTCGCGCAGAGCCTCTCTTATATGTTTCATCTGATCATGCTTGTTTCTGCACCACTCCGGGGCGAGAAGCGAACTATCCTCTATTCCGGCCGTCACTCTCTGTACGCTGATGGACGGCGGGAGCATTTTTACAGACTCGACGAGCAGTCTGATGTAGCTGCTCTCATCGATCGGTGTAAACTTCCCTTTTGCATAGTCTACCGCGAGAGCTGTGTTTTTGACTACATAAAGAGGATGTATCTTTATGGAGTCGATTCCCCATCTTATAGACTCTCTGACGGTGTCCAGCATCATCTCCCCGCTCTCTCCGGGGAGACCGAAAATTACATGCCCGCAGACATTGAGCCCCCTCTCTTTGGTCCGCTCTATCCACTCTTTGACATTCGCACTGTCGTGTCCCCTGTTTATCGCCTCCAGCGTTTCGTCATATATAGACTGTATCCCGTACTCGACCCACACTTCACAGCTTTCGGAGAGTTTTGCAAGGTAGTCCAGTATCTCGTCTGAAACGCTGTCGCTTCTGGTTCCTATACTCAGGCCTATGCAGCCGGGCTGACGGAGCGCCTCTTCATAGAGGGCTTTCAGTGTCTCTATCGGGGCGTATGTATTGGTGAAAGACTGGAAGTAGGCTATGAACTTCTTCACTCCATATTTTCCGCGCAGCCTCGCGGAGGTTGCCGAGTATTGGATGCGGACCTGCTCGAGCTGTTTCAGCAGCAGCGGGTTCTCTTCGCTCCGCGGATTGAGATAGAACTTTTTGGAAGGCTTGGAGAGATTGGGGCTGAACGATTCGTTCAGGCAGAAGGTGCACCCCCCTTTTGCCACCGTTCCGTCAATATTCGGACAGGTGAACCCCTGGATACTGAGCGGTACTTTATATACATCTTCACCATACTTCTTACGAAAGTATCGCCCTATTGTATAGACTTTTTTCAAGCTCCCCCTTTGTTTCCGCGCAGAGGCGACACCCCGAAAAGAGAGACTCCCCGTCTGCCGCCCTTGCGCGGTTTATACGATATAGTTCCCGTCGAAACAGGCTTTACAGTAGTTCTGGTCATCACCTACACTTCTGATGAGACCCTCTATGGAGATGAATGCCAGAGAGTCTGCACCTATAAATTCACAAAGCTCTTCGGTACCCATTCTTGCACTTATAAGATTCTGTTTTTCGGGCGTATCCACACCGTAGTAACAGGGATCGGTCGTAGGGGGGGAGGATATGCGCATATGCACCTCTTTGGCTCCTGCCTCTTTGAGCATGGATACGATCTGCCGGCTTGTCGTTCCCCTGACTATCGAGTCGTCTATGACAACCAGACTCTTTCCCTCTATCACTTCACGGATGGGGCTCAGTTTCATCTTGACCTTCAGGTTCCGAAGCTCCTGCGTCGGCTCTATGAATGTTCTGCCCACATAGTGGTTTCGCATTATACCCAGCTCGAACGGAATACCGCTTCGCTGTGAATAGCCCAGTGCGGCGGCCACGCCGCTGTCCGGAACCGGTACGACCATATCGGCCTCTACGGGGAGCTCATCCGCGAGCTCCGCCCCCATTTTTTTACGCAGGGCGTATACATTTTTGCCGAATACCACACTGTCCGGACGCGCGAAGTAGATATATTCGAAGATACATTTATGGGGATTGGGCTCGAAAACCTGAATAGATTTAGGCGTCTTCCCCTTCTCGAAGACAATCATCTCTCCCGGCTTGACATCTCTTATGAACTCGGCGCCCACAAGATCGAAGGCACACGTTTCACTTGCCACCATGTAACCGTCTCCCAGCTTTGCCAGGGAGAGCGGACGGAAACCGAAACGGTCTCTTATGGCGTACATCTTGCTTCTGCTCTGGATAACGAAGGAGTATGCTCCCTCGACTTTGTGAAGGGCATCTACGATACGGTCTATCAGCCTCTCCTTCTCGCTTTTGGCGATCAGGTGTATCATATTTTCCGTATCCATGAACGTCTGGAAAATAGCACCCCGTTTTATGAGCTGGTCACGCACCTCTTTTGCGTTGGTCAGATTACCGTTATGGACGATGGCCAGCTCACCGAGATCGTATCGGGCATATACAGGCTGCGCATCCAGGATTGAGTCGTCTCCGGCGGTCGAGTAGCGGGTGTGGCCGATGGCCATGTCACCCTTCAGTTTCTTGATCTTCTTCTCGCTGAAGACCCTGGTAACGAGCCCCCTGTCTTTGATCATATGGAACTTTCCGTCCCTGTTGGAGCAGATCCCGGCTGCCTCCTGGCCCCTGTGCTGGAGGGCAAAAAGCCCGAAATAGGCGATCTGGGACGCCCCCTTCACACCGAAAACACCTACTACCGCACACTTTTCGTTCAAATCGTTCATCTCAGAGTCCCAAACAGTCGCTGATATCGTAGAGGCCGGCCGGCTGTCCGGCAAGCCATTTGCAGGCACGTACAGCACCCTTGGAGAAGGTCTCCCTGCTGGTCGCCGTGTGGTTAAGTTCTATGAATTCGCCGTCGTTGTAGAACCCGACCGTATGACGCCCCACGACATCCCCGCCGCGGACCGCCAATACACCTATCTCATCTTTCGTGCGCTCTCCGGTCATACCGTCACGGCAGCTCACACGCACCTTCTGCAGATCGAGACCGCGCCCTTTCGCTGCATACTCGGCCAGTGTAAGAGCCGTGCCGCTGGGTGCATCTTTCTTGTAGCGGTGGTGCTGCTCCACGATCTCTATGTCGAAATCGGCCAGCTTTTCAGCCGTCATCTGCACCAGCTTTTTGAGCAGCGCGATACCGGCAGACATGTTGGTGGCATAGAGAATCGGCATTATGCCGCTCGCCTCCTCGAGCAGTGCGCGCTGTGCGTCGTTGAGTCCGGTCGTCCCTATGACCAGCGGCCTGGGGCGCTCCATAGCCGCACGTAGCAGCGCCTCCGTAGCTTCCGGTACCGTAAAATCGATAGCCGCATCGCAGCTGTCGAGAAATATCTTCGCATCGTTAGTCACCATCGAGCCCTCGGGCGCATGATACTCTATACGGTCCCTCTCGCAAAGTGCGGCGACCTCCGTATCCGGATCTTCCAGAAGGTTTTTGACCAACAGCTGTCCTACCCGTCCGTTGGCTCCGTAGACTCCTACTTTCAGCATATATTCTCCCGTTTAAGATGTTCGACGTATGCGATGGCTCCTATCGCGGCGTTTGCCCCGTCTCCGGCCGCACACACAACCTGCTTCGGCGCCATGATGCGCACGTCGCCGGCCGCAAAAAGCCCCTCTTCGCTCGTTCTCATGGCAAGATCCACGACCACCTCTCCCCACTCGTTCACGTCGCACAGAAATGTGCCGTCTTCCTGCTTCAGTACACCGTTGTTGACGATATTGCCTACAAAGACGAAGACTCCGGGAACAGGAATATCGATAACTTCACCGCTATCTCTCTTTTTAACCTTCAATCCCCGCACACCCATATTATCGCCGTATACCTCTTCCGGAACGGCATTTAGAACCAGCTCTATCTTACCGTTCTCCCTGACGCGCCTGACCGTGGAGGGGGCGGCGCGAAACTCGTCGCGCCGGTGGACCAGATAGACTTTCGAACAGATATTGGCAAGAAAGAGCGCCTCTTCGAGTGCCGTATCTCCGCCTCCTATAACGGCGACCTCTTTATCCCGGTAGAAGAAGCCGTCACAAGTGGCGCAAGTACTTACTCCTCTTCCGAAAAACTCATCTTCGCCCTTGAAACCGGCACGCTTTGGCGTGCTTCCGGTTGCTACGATCACACTTTTTGCGGATACGACATTCCCGTCACTCAACTCGACCCTGAAGCAGGGGCCTTCGGGCCTGCTCACCCTTACAACCTCGGCCATATCGTGTTTCAGGCCGAAACGCATACACTGCTTCGGCCAATCCTGCATCAACTCCATACCGGTGACCACTTCGGTGATTCCCGGGTAGTTCTCCACCTCGCTGCTCTGGGTTATCTGCCCGCCCGGCATACCCTTTTCATACATCACAACGTTTTCAAGACCTCCCCTTGTAGCGTAGAGACCGGCGGTCAATCCTGCCGGCCCGCCGCCTATAATCGCCAAATCGAGCATCTTCTCTCCTTTTTTTTCAAGCCGTGATATGGTTAACGGCTTATGTTACGCGAAAAACGGAACAACGACCTTCTTCGGAAGGCAGCGCACCTCTCCGAACCGCGAAAACGGATAACTGGCCTTACGCAAAATCAGTCAGCCCCGGGATTTGAGCGGAAAAATATCGTTCAAAAAACCGCGCTTGCCCGTCAAGGCGCCGAGGGCGTCAGCGGATAAAACAGAGTTTCCGATGGAAGGTTGTCTGTTTTCACTCATCTGCACCGTTTAGCAGATAGACCCTGCTATCCTGCTTGTATAGACCTTTGTCGTTCTCCCTTTTGATCATAAAGTAGCTGGGAACCTCACGAATATGGAATCTGTGGATAATCTTCAGCAGCGTATTTGTACCTGCCGTCGCATATATCACTCCCGCTCCGCTCTCCCTGCGCTGCTGGTAGAGATCGATCGCTAGCACGCTGTTCTTCTTCCCGAGACGCTTCAGAGACTCCTCTATATCTCCCATGTGCGAACTGTAGATCACGACTATGTACCGCTCTTTGTCAGGCACGAATATTTGGGACTTAGTATAGAGTATCATCTCTTTGAAATTGATAAATCTGTACTGGGAGTATTTATAGTTGAAGTATGCGAAAGCGGCGGCTATCATAGCCGCGCCGAAGAACGACGCAAAGACATAGGAGAAGGAGAACGGAGACCTCCTTCTTCCGTCAGCCATGGGAGCTGTTTAGCCGATGAGTGCGTCTAGTTTTTCGGCAAACGCCTGCTTTGAAGCGGCACCTACCATCTGGTCGACCACCTGGCCGTCTTTGAAAAAGAGGATGCTTGGGATGGAGCGGATACCGAATTTGATAGCAAGATCCTGCTCTTCATCCGTATTCACTTTCGCGATTTTGGCTTTGCCTTCATACTCGTCGGCCAGCTCCTCTATAACCGGCGCTATCATGCGGCACGGTCCGCACCACGGTGCCCAGAAGTCTACCAGTGTAACACCCTCTTTCACCGTCTCGTCGAAGTTGCTGCTTGTAAGCTCGATATATTTGCCCATTTCGGATCTCCTTGAAAAAAATAGATGCTTCGATTATACCCTTTAAATCTTTAAAAGTTTTTACTCATCCGCCAATGTCATACAAAGCTTGGGTCAAACACCGGATTTGGCGGAAGGCGACACACTCCCATAACTCTTCTGAAACCTCGAAAAGCGGTTAAATCGTAGATTTTACGGTGACGTTACGTTTTTTCACACATCAGAGTCGGGTACTGCTTCTGTTTCGCTTTCAGATAGTGATATTCTCAATCCATTCACACTTAGAACCCTTCACGACAAGAGCATCCAGCTGATAGGGCATATCTATCCTCTTCTTCTGTATATACCACTCGATCGTGCGAAGAAGTTTCGAGAGTTTGGCCGGCGTAATATTGTAGATCGGTTCGAAACCTCTGCCGCTTTTAACCTCAACGAAGTGCAGGACACCGCTCTTTTCGGCCACTATATCGATCTCTCCGAAGCGACAGGAGACGTTGCGCCCGACGATCCTGCACCCCTCTTTTTTCAGGAACTCTACCGCTGCGGACTCGGCTATATCCCCGGTTGCGCGGCTCATGCCGGCAGAACTTCCACTTTCACGGATTTGAAAGCCGCAGTAAGTATGAGCTCATCGCTTTCGTCGCCGAAGAGATAGTTGATCTTCGATTTCGCATGGTGGAATGTCACAAAGAGTGTACCGGGCTTTATCTTGCCTGTAAGCTTCAGGCGCAAAGGCGCACTCTCGCCATATTCGCTCTTCAAAACCACATATTCGCTGCCGGGGAGGCGCTTTGCATCATCTTCGCTCGCAAGCAGAATATCTTCACCGTAGCGGCTCTCCAGTTTTTCACACCTGTGTGTCTGGGCGGCATTGTTGTACTGGGCGAGCGTCCTGCCTGTCGTGAGGTAGAACCCGGACCCCATACCTGTGGACCTCAACTCCTTTACCATTCCCCGCTCCCTGTAGCCGTGGTAGATAAACTTTCCGAGCCCGTCGTCGGTTCTGAAGTCGAGCAGGTGAAGAACGGGTGTATCTTCGGTATATACGGGCCATTGAAGCCCACGCTTTCGATGGCGCTTCAGACGTAGGTAGGTAGCCTGGCTGAAGCGCCTGTGAGCCACTTCACGCACCTCGTTCCAGATATCTTCGCCGCTGGAGTATCTGTAGCTTCCCCTCATCTCGTTTTCGAGCTTAACCAGAACCTCCCAGTCATCAGGCAGATCGCTCTGTACGATCGGCTGCGAAAGGTGCAGGCGCCTCATCGCATTGATGTAGACCCCCTCCTTTTCGTATGCCGATTTTACACCTATCACTATATCGGCGCGTTTGGCTATCTCGGTCATGAAGAGCTCCTGCACCATGATGAACTCGAGCCTCTCCAGCGCCCTTTCTATCTTATTCTGGTTGGGGTGTATATGGGCAACATCCTCTCCCATATTCAGCAGCGCCTTTATCTCACCCTCGAGCATAGCATCTATCAGCTGCGGGGTCATCAGCCCCTCTTTTTCCGGCTTCTGATAGTCCGGTGCGAAGTATGGGAGGCACCCCATATCGCAGGCTCCCTGTACATTGTTCTGCCCCCTAAGCGGCATCAGTCCGGCCCCGCTCTTTCCCACATTGCCGGTCAGCAGTGCCAGGTGGGTAATGGCCATGACGGCGTAGCTTCCGTCCAGATGCTCTGTAACTCCGAGCCCCCAGAATATCATGGACTTTTTGAGGGCATACTCCCTTGCTATGACCGGGATAAGTGTAGCCAGATGCTCATACCCGGGTACGGTTCTGAAAAACTCCGGATCGGTATATGGGTCGGCTAGAATACTCTCTTTGAACTCTTCGAACCCGCTGGTCCTACTCTCTACGAACTTCCTGTTATAGAGCTCCTCTTTAAGGATGACATGCGCCATCATGTTGAGTACAAGCAGGTTGGATTCGTACGGTATGACCGCCTTGTGCTTGGCGTACTTCATCATCTTTATCTCACGCACATCCATGACGGCGACATTGTCGTGGAGGCGTGCGGCATCGATGATTCTGTTCGCGACGATGGGGTGGGCCTCTGTCGTATTGGAGCCTATTATGAGAATGAACTCCGCTTCGTAGATGTCGTTGTAGGGGTTGGTCGCGGCCCCCTCCCCTATCGTGGCGCGCATACCTTTGAGACTCGGGGAGTGGCAGACACGCGCACAGTTGTCCACATGCGGGGAGTTCATGGCGTCTCTCGTGAACTTCTGGAACATGTAGGCGCTCTCGCAGCTGCTCCTGGCACCGCCTATGGCGCAGAAGCTCTCGTCACCGTAAGTCTCTCTTACGGCTGTAAGCTTCATAGCCGCCGCCTTTACGGCGTTATCCAGATCGGTCGTAAACCAGTCGTCGTCGAGCGGCCTTAGCGACCCACCGATCTTTTCGGCTATATCCGGGTTCTTTTCAAGAAAACGTCGCGCTATACGCGGCTCCCTGACCCGTTCGGGGGAGTTGACGAAGCCAAAGCCGTACTTCCCCTTGACGCAGAGTTTTCCCTGGCTGACATAGCCGTCTTTGTCGGCCCTGATTTTGTGTATCTCGTTACCGTCAACTTCGGCTACGATATCACACCCTACTCCGCAGTAGGTACATACACTCTCTATCTCCTCATATTTCAAACCGCACCTCCCCCTGAAACTCTCACTCTTCCATTCTAATCATAACCGGCCGCTCTCTTACGCTCTCCAGTTCGAAAAGACGCTTCAGAGCCTCCTGCATAGAGCTCTCTTTGCACAGATGCGTCGCAAGAAGCAGCGAAGCCGACTCACCGCTTCCCGGTTTTTGCAGCATCGTCTCTATAGAGATATTCTCTTCACCCATAACTCGACTTACCTTGGCGAGTACACCGGGTCTGTCCTCCACCTCCAGGCGAATATAGTATTTGCTGACCACCGACTCCCTGCCAAGCAGTCTCAACCCGCTCTCGAGCGGTCTCTTGAAACCGAGCATAGGTGAACTCTTACCCCCTCTGGCTATAGCTATTATATCGCTTATGACGGCACTCGCCGTAGCGTCCCCTCCGGCACCGGGACCGTAGTACATCGTCTCGCCCACCTTGTCGCCTATGACGCTGACACCGTTCATGACTCCGTCGACCTTCGCGATCATACGGCTCTTTGGAACGAGAGCCGGGTGCACCCGAAGCTCTACGAACTCTCCCACCTTCTTGGCTATTCCCAGAAGTTTTATCGTATATCCGAACTCTTTCGCGAAACAGATATCCGCCTGGGTAACCTGCTCTATACCCTCAATAAGTATATCTTCCGGCTTCGCATCTATACCGTAGGCTATGGAGGCCAGGATAAGCAGCTTGTGCGCGGCATCGAAACCGCCGATATCGAAGGTGGGGTCTGCCTCAGCATAGCCGAGCTCCTGCGCCTCTTTCAAAACCGGTTCGAAATCCACCTTCTCGTTCATCATTTTGGTCAGAATGTAGTTTGCCGTACCGTTTATTATTCCTGTGATGGACTCTATATGGTTGGCGCTGAGCCCCTCCCGCAGAGCCTTGATTATCGGTATACCCCCGGCGACACTCGCTTCGAACTCGAAGGGGATCTCTCCGGCCACATCCTGAAGTTCGTACCTGTGGTATGCAAGAAGCGCCTTGTTGGCGGTTACAACGGCCTTACCGCTTCTTAATGCCCTGCTTACTACCTTATAGGGCTCTTCGACTCCGCCCATAAGCTCCACGACGATATCTATGTCAGGGTCCTCCAGAACCTCGTCTATATTGTCGGTCAGGGGTATATCCACATCTCTCGATCTGGAGAGATTGCGTACCACCCCCTTTTTGACGACGATCTCTTTTCCCGCCCTGGCACTGATTATATCTCTGTTATCCCGCAGAATCCGTGCCACACTCTCGCCGACGGTTCCTACACCGATAATTCCTACCTGGATCATATTTCCTCTTTGCCTTGATTATTGTTTTTTTGTCAGCTACGGCACTTTTATCCGTTTCGATACGCCGAACCGGCCAAGCCGCCCCGGCTGCGCTGACGCTGTGTCCGCTTCGGCAGCGGGCCCGCGGCGCCTTCGGCACCTTTATGAAAAGCTTTCCGCATCAGCCCTCCTCCTTTAAACTCTTTAGGTACTTCTTGATATTCCGTGCCGCCTGCCTTATGCGCTTTTCATTCTCGATAAGCGCGATGCGGACGTATTGGTCGCCGTATTCTCCGAAACCTATGCCGGGGCTTACGGCCACTTTGGCTTCGGTCAGCAGCTTTTTGGAGAACTCTAGGCTTCCCAGGTGCAGGGCCTCTTTGGGCAGCTTGGCCCAGACAAACATGCTTGCATTGGGCTTCTCTATCGGCCAGCCCGCCTTCGCGAAAGCGTCTATGAGCACATCTCTGCGTTTTCTGTACTTCTCGATAGTGTTCTCCACCTCACCTTCTAGTTCGTCCAGGGCGATAGTGGCGGCGACCTGTATCGGGGTGAACATTCCGTAGTCGAGCCAGCTCTTGATCTTCTGAAGTGCGCCTACCAGTTTCGGGTTTCCGACTATGAAGCCTACCCTCCATCCGGCCATGTTGTAGCTTTTTGAGAGCGTATAGCTCTCCACAGCAACATCTTTGGCGCCGTCCACAGCCAGAATGGAGGGTGTTTTGTAACCGTCGAACGTAATGTCCGCATAGGCTATGTCGCTTATTATGTAGAAGCGCTCCTTTTTTGCCATATCGACCAGCCTCTCATAGAATGCCGGCGTAACTGTGGCTGTACTCGGGTTGTGCGGGAAGTTCACGACAACATATTTCGGCCTTGGAACCGACTCGACAAGCGCCTTTTTCAGATTGATAAAGAATATATCTTCATCCACTTCGTATCTCTCGTTGAAAACGAGCTCCATCTTTTTGACCGCCCCTCCGGCCAGCATGAAAGCGTAGGAGTGTATCGGGTAGGTAGGGTCGGGAACAACGGCCGTATCGCCCGGGTTCGTAATAGCCTGTACCAGGTGTACGTACCCCTCCTTGCTCCCCATCGTGGCGACAGCTTCCGTCTCAGGATCGAGGGCGACACCGTATCTGCGCTCATACCAGTTGCATATCGCAAGCCTCAGCTTGTATATCCCCTTGCTTGCGGAGTATCCGTGAGTTTTGGGCTTTTTGGCGGACTCCACCAACTTCTCTATGATCTTTTTCGACGGCGGGCCGTCAGGATTGCCCATACTGAAGTCTATGACATCCTCTCCGGCGCGTCTTGCCGCCATTTTGAGGTCGTTGACTTCGGCAAAAACATATTTCGGAAGCCGTTTAAGTTTTTCAAACTCTATTTCATCGAACATATTTCTACTTTTCACCTTTTGCGGTCAGCTTCAATCCGCTGCGAAGATTTTCCAGCGTAAAACGGTCGCTGATTTTTACATATGCCGCGTCCGAAGGCAGCCTCAGACTGAGATAGCGCGTACGCGTTTCGCGCTGCTTCATGGATAAAATACGCAGCATTTTATCATAAACTACGACATCGGGATACCAGTGGCTTCCGGGAAGCTCCCTGATTATCAGCCTCTTTATGCGGCCGACCTCCATCCATACGGGGCGTATGGGGCGAACCACCTTCAGGCTCTCGCCGGCCGCTATCGGTTTTGCGGACACAACCGCGTTGGCCGTATCGATTCTGTAGCGCCACTTTGCGGCATCCAGCCTCTCCAGGTCTGTGACTTCCGCCCTGTTTTTCTCTACCCTTTTGGCCAGCAGAACCGGATCGGGCACCGTCTTCGCCTCGAACATCACCGTCCAGGAGAACCCCTCCCTATCCAGCCTGGCCTCTTTCGTCAAAACGAACGAGAGCCCCATGTTCCTGAGTGTATCGGCAATCAGCTTCATAAAAAGAAGCGGGTTTTCGCCTCCATATTCGAACGTGAGCTCAACCTGGGCCGCTTCCGGGAGTGAAAGCTTCAAAAGGCCGTTCTCCTCAAGTGTGGAGGCCACCTTTATCATATCTACACTCGAACTCTTCATATAGGCCTGCTCATCTTCGAAAAGAAGGCTTATAAGTTTGCTGTGTGAACTGTAGGTCTCTTCATCAAGCAGAGAGCGGACCTTCTGAAGAACGGTATTTGCCGAGAGGAAAGAGCACAACAGCAGGGATAGAAAGAGCTTTTTTACCAAACCTTTCCTCCGTTGAGGCGTCTGAACTCGGAGAGGGGAATCTCTTTGACCATTCCGTCGTCAATAAGGAAGTAGTGCTTTTTCGCATCGTTGTATTTGAACAGATTTCCGAAAGAGTCGCTTATCTCGAAGCGTCCGTGCCCCGTAATGAGCAGCCTCTTTCCTTTCGACTCTATCTCGTAAGGGTCTGCTGTGGTTTTCGCAACCCTCTTTTTGCTCTCCAGGTCGATGATGCCGAACCATAGCTTTACAACAGGTGTTATTACGGGATTCTCCATCGGCACATAAGGCTTGGGCTCGCTCTGCTCTTTTTCGGGGACAGCCTCCACTTTCTCCGGCGCAGCGGCCTCTTCTACTTTCGGTTTCGCCGCTTCAAGGCTCTCTTCGTGAGCCGATGCGGCGGCGGATACGCTTTCGTTAGCCTCATTTTGGGCAGCAGGCAGCGGAGTGTGCGTTTCTGCCGCCTTTTTGACTCCGCTCTCCGGCTTCTCCCCAGCCCGGAAAAAGTAGAGGGCGGCTGCGGCGAGCAGCAGCAGGATGATTACGGCGATGGCGCCTCTATATTTCGGCTCGCTTTTGCGCTCATCGGCCGAAATAAAGATCTCCTCCTTTTTCTCTCCGCCTTTTTGCTCCGTAAACCATACCTCGAGCGCCGTCTTCAACTCTGTGCACTCATCGCCGTACTCTCTCTGAAGTATCGATAGAAATCCGAACGCCTGCGGCTTGGAAAAGCCTTCAAAATCCCTGTCGCGCAGTTTGACGAGGTTCTTTTTCGCTATTTTGGTCTTTGCGCTTACCTTGTCTACCCCGTACTGTTTCAATATCTTCTCAAGCATGCCCCATCCTGTAGATTAATATCGCCGCCGCGGCACTCACATTCAGCGAATCGAAAGGACGGGCCATCTTTACCGAGACGGTCCGGTCCATCTTCTGAAGCGCACGTTTGGCGATTCCCTCCCCTTCGCTTCCGAGCACCAGTACCCTCTTCCTCTCCACTTCCACATCCTCTACCGGTTCACCCTCCATGGTGGCCCCGTATAGTGTAAAGCCGCTCTGCTTCAGCTCGTTGAGCAGATCCAGAAGATTGGGAACGATAGCGACAGGCATATCGTACATCGCCCCCGCACTGGTGCGTATCAGCGCCTCACTCTGCAGCTGCTTCACCCCCGATGCAATTACTCCGTCGGCACCAAGGGCGTAGGCTGTGCGAATGATAGCTCCGATATTCCCGACATCCGTAAGACCTGCAAGAACCACCAGAAAATCGGCGTTTTTAAGCTCTGAAAAATCGGCATATCTATAGGGCTTCACTTCGCAGAGCCAACCCTGATGGTTTCCACCTCGTGCCAGCGCCTGCGCCTTCTTCGGGTCAACCCTCTCTATCGGTTTGCCCATTCTGTTTATCCTGGAGAACTCTCTTTTATCCAACTCTTTAGCTAGAATGAAGCGCTCGATCAATTCAGGATGACGCCGCATAAGGGTTGCGCAAATCTGTTTGCCGTAAATTATCATAAGCCTATTTTATCCAAAAATGTTTGAAAAATTACAAAAACCGTACGTGAAGTCACTTTCAGGTCACTTTTTTGGAGGCAAAACCTTTTCGTAACACTCTTTGACGCTGAGTCCCGTCATTTTTGAGAGAAGCTTCGCCTTCTGTTTCGGCGGCAGATCCAGGGCCTCTATGTCGGAGATATCCAGCGCTGTGCCACGGACCGTTTCCGCTCCGGGCGAGATGATGACAACCCACTCGCCTTTAAGAAGGGGCCCGGTAATGCGCTCTTTGAGTTCTCTTGCACTCCCTTTGAAAAAACGCTCATGCATCTTGGTGAGCTCTTTTGCCGCAAAAATCACTCTTTCGGGCGCTTTCAGTTCGAGCTCCGCAAGCAGCTTTTCAAAACGGTGCGGTGCCTCGTATAAAATGACAGGGTAGTCATAAGAGAGCAGTTTTTGAAGTTCTCTGGAGCGCTCGGCCCCTTTATGGGGAAGAAAGCCGTAGAAGATAAAACGGCCGTATGCAAAACCGCTGGCGGCATAGGCTGTCGCAAAGGCGGTAGGTCCCGGAAGTACCGTATACTCAATGCCGTTTTTTTGGCAGTATTCCACCAGAAGAGCACCGGGGTCACTTATACACGGCATTCCAGCATCGCTCATATATACGACGCTCTTTTCAAAAAAACCGGCTCCGAGGGAGGAGAGAACCCTATCTTCGTTATGGCTGTGGAGAGAGATGAATTTTTCCGCTTTTACGGTGAGCCCGTGCCGCTCTTCAAGCAGTCTGAGGAGCCTCTTTGCGACCCTTGTATCTTCGCAAAGAACTATCTGGGCCTCCTCCAGCACCCGCAGTGCCCGTATCGATATATCTTCGATATTTCCTATCGGGGTGGGAAGAAGCGTAAGCAATTATCTGGTTATTTGTCCAGCTTGTATTTGCTTTTGAATTTCTCGACGCGACCGGTGGCATCGACGATTTTTTCTGATCCCGTGAAGAACGGATGGCATTCGTTGCAGATATCTATGCGCATCTCAGGCTTGTTTGAAAGTATCGTAAAGTGGTTTCCGCACGCGCATGTCACGCTGCACTCGACAAACTCCGGATGGATCCCTTTTTTCATTGCTGTTTCCTTATGTATTGATTTGGCGTCATATACGACAGCGGTTTGCAAATATAACAAACCGCTGCTGTTAGGGGGAGGGTCGTAATTATACTTTAAATAAAAAAATTTTGCAAATTTCTGCATTCACCACAACAAAAATTTAAGAGCCTGACTACTCGACAAGGTATCGAAATCTCCGAAATGACCGCTTTCTGGTTGTTGAGAAAGAGGTTGCATTCCCTTTGTACACTTCAAAGAGAAAATCTGCTGACTGGCGTTATGAAAAAGCGTAACGTCCTCCCTAAAGCTGCTCTTCACTGTTTAGGAAGTGACAAATTTTGCGTAAGGTCAGGTATCAATTCTTGATACCGATTTTGCAAGTGCCCAAAGCAAAACGTCCGGCATTTTTATGCGGCTCTGTTGCAAAATCCGGGCTTAATTTTTAATCCGCTTAGACGATATTGGTATTACAACATTCACATCAAACACACTACAGGAGTCTCCAATGAGAAAAGGTTTTACCCTTATCGAACTTATCTTCGTCATCATAGTTATAGGAATACTTGCCGGGGTCGCGATTCCGAAATACAAAGGAATGAAACAGAACGCCGAAGTCACAAATGTATTCAAGGTTGTACAGGATGCCGTATCTTCCGTTCCGCCGGCATATCTGAATCTACTCGATCTCAACGGAACGGATGCGAACATCACGGATATTTTCGAAGTGAAAGGCTCTCCCTACTGGAGCATCAACGCCACGTACAACGCATCCTCTTCGGCATGGGAGTACAAGGGTAAAAACGGTGAACTGAACGCTACCATCCTGATAGACCACACAAAAAATCCTCCTACGCTTACCGCCACGATAAACGTAGTGAACGATTCTGCAAACGCCAAGTACCAGAAGCTGAAGAGACTGGTTTCGCCAAACTCCACATTCAACGGTGTCTATACCGTAAATATCGATCTTCAGTAGAGATATGAAAAATAGAGCCGCCTTCACGCTTATCGAGCTTATATTCGTCATTCTGCTCATAGGAGTGCTCGGCGGCGTCGCGGTTCCCAAGTTTCTGGGAATGCGTGACAATGCGAAAATAACTTCCGAACTCTCCACCGCCGCATCGGTACAGACCGCCATAGATGCCTGCCACGGCGAGTGGATAATAAACGAGGGCTCATTTACCTGCGGCTTCAACATAGATCCTTCTGACGCCTCACAGTTTGACTCTGCCAGCGGCTACCCTCTTACACTCGGCAGCAGCGACACCTCTCCTCTGGACAAGATACTCAAAAACGGAAAAAGTGTGAAGTGGGTAAAGGGTGCGGACGGATACTACAGGGGGCCCGCTTCCAACAACGGTGTGAAAGCCGCGTCACCGGATATCGCCGGGAAACCTGACGGAAACGACTACTGGGAGTACAACAGTACCACAGGTATCTTCAGGCTTGTCGACAATTAGAACCCAAATCTCTAAATAGAGATAGAAGAACTCGTCACGATCATTGCAGCCATGCACTTTTGGGAAAACCGTCGACGCACCTGACGGGTGCGCCTCAAGTTTTCCCGAAACCGCCTGACCACAAGCATCGCAACAATTTCAAACTATTCTATTTCGAGATTTGGGTAGAACCCCTCCGCAAAAGAGGTTACATCTGCGTCAATCTTCTGATGATCCAGAGTCCGAACGCCAGAATGAGGGTGCTTATGACTACTATGGTCAAGGTTCCTATTCCGCTCTCCATCACATCCCCATCACTTCGGCCATACTCCACATGGGAAGGAAAATCCCCAGTGCAAGCACCAGTACAAAACCGGCGATAGCGGCGATCAATATGGGCTCTAACATCGCCGCGACATTGTCCACTATGTGCTGGTAACGCTCCTGGTAGTAGTCTGTCACCTTCTGAAGCATGGTTCCCAGGGCTCCGCCCTGCTCTCCCGCCTTCACCATCTGCACAATCATATTGGCAAAGAGTCCGCTCTCCTCGAAGCCGCTGTTGAGAGATCGCCCCTCCTCTATAGCACCTCTTATCGTCTCAAGCCTGCTTCGCATATAGCTGTTTTCGACCACTCCGGTTGCCGCATCCAGCGCATCGGTTATGGGTATGCCCGCATTCAGCAGTACGTTGAATATGTAGACGAAGCGCCCGATCATCGCATAGTGCGTCACTTTGCCGACAATATAGACCTTCAGAAGCAGACGGTCGGCTTCGAGCCTGATTTTCGTGTATTTTCCGTAGAGGTATGAAAAGAGAATGCTCAATGCTGCCGCCGCCGCGATTATGAGAGGGCCGTACTCGGTAAGTGCATGTTCTGTCCATACAAGAAGAAGCGTCGGAAACGGAAGTTCCGCCCCGCTTTCGGCAAATATCTCCTGAAACTGCGGCACGACCATCACGATGACGACCACAAATGCCAGCATCATGGCGATTATGGTAAAAAGAGGGTAGCGTGTAGCGCGGACCAGCTCTCTCCTGTTGTGCTGGATCTGCTCCAGAATATCGGCCAGTTTCTTTATGGAGTCCGAAAGGGTTCCGGTCTGCTCCCCGAGATGGAGCATCGATAACGAGATACTGCCCAATTGAACGCGGAAGGGTTCGACAGCTTCACTGAGGCTCATTCCGCTTTCGATGTCGGCAAGTACCGACTTCAAAATCTCCTTCAGCATCTCGTCGTCGGTCGAGCGTATCGCCTCTTCGATGCACCGGTTTATGGGAAGCCCGGCATCGAGCATCACGGAGATCTGTCTAAGCGTAGCTATGTAGGGCTCCTGGGCCACCCTCTTTTTTCGCAGCGGGGAGCGGTAGGCCTCTAGCCACTTCCCGAAGATAAGCGACAGAGGCTTTGAGACCTCCTTTACAGAGAGCATGACACCAAGAGTTCTCTCTCTGAACTCCGTGACCGCATCCATTTTCGACTGCGCCTCAAGAACTATCGATTCGCGCTTCTCTCCCCGACGGTAGTCGATCCTGTAGTACTTCACGGTCAGCTCCTGGTCACTCTCAACACCTCTTCAAGAGTGGTTACTCCGGCGAGCACCTTTCTTATTCCGTCTTCCACCATCGGACGGTATCGCCCCCGCTCCGTTGCGGTTTTGGCTATCTCCAGCCTCGAAGCCCCTTCGGAGATCTTCTGGGCCACAGCCTCGTCTACGCCCAGTATCTCCACTATCAGAGTCCTCCCCATATAGCCGGTCATTTCACACTCCGGACACCCTTTCCCGCGGTAGAATACCGGATTTTCCGGCAGATACTTCTCTACACGTTTTACAAGGTCGTGGTGGGGCCTGCTCTCCGTTTTGCAGTATGGGCAGATTTTTCGGACTAGGCGCTGGGCCACTATCGCTATCAGCGCATCGGCGATCAGATAGGGCTCCAGCCCCATCTGCACCATTCTGCTGACGGCACTCGGGGCGTCGTTGGTGTGGAGCGTGGAGAAGACCAGGTGCCCCGTCAACGACGCCTGTGCCGCCGCCGAAAGGGTCTCGAAGTCCCGAATCTCACCCACCATGATCACATCCGGGTCCTGCCTGAGAAACGACTTCAGGGCCTTTGCGAAAGTGAAGCCAATCTTTTCGTTGACCTGCACCTGCTGTATAAGCGGAAGCTGATACTCGACCGGATCTTCTATGGTGAGAACCTTGTTCTCTATACTCTTTATCTCGTTCAAGGCGGCATACAGAGTCGTAGTCTTTCCGCTTCCCGTCGGACCCGTCAGCAGAACTATGCCGTAGGGCTGATGTATCACTTCGTGGAAGGTTTTCAGATTCTCCTCTTCGAAACCCAGCTCCGACATCTTCATCAGAACCTTCTGCTGATCGAGAATACGCATCACTATCGACTCGCCGTGAAGAGTGGGAGTGGCGGAAAGGCGGAAGTCATACTCCCTGCCGTCGACTACGAGCATAAACCGCCCGTCCTGAGACTTGCGACGCTCCGATATATCGAGGTTTCCGAGTATCTTTATGCGCGATGCAAGCGCCGTATAGACCTCCAGGTCGAAAACGAATGTCTCGTGAAGCACGCCGTCTACCCTGGCGCGGACGGACATTTCGTAGGCATCGGGCTCTATATGAAGGTCGCTGGCATTTCTTATGACGGCATCTCTGATAATGAGCTTTATCAGCTTCAAAACGGCACTCTCTTCGCTCTCGTTCTTTATTCCGTGCCGCTTTATCTCACGCTTTACCTCGGCCACTATCGATTTGGTGGAGTGTATGATCTCGATACGCTGGAATATGTGCTGAATCTCGCCCTTCATCGCCAGAAAGAGCTTTATGGGCTTCGCGACCACACTTCTCTCCAGAACTTCGAGAGCATCGTAATTCAGAGGATCGGAGGTGGCCACGAATATACTCTCCTCATCCTCTCCGAAGGGGACCGCCCATGCGTTTTTGAGTACCTGCAGAGGAAACTGTTCAATCAGCTTCAAATCCAGCTCCACCCCGTAAAGGTCTACGAACTCCAGCCTCAGCTGCTCAGCCAGCTGCTCAGCAATCTCCCTTTCGGTTACAAACCCCTCATCGACCAGAATCTCACCGAGCTTTTTGGAGTAGTCGCTCTCTCTCTGCTTTCCGAGGGCCAAAGAGAGCTCCTCTTCTGTGATGAGCCCCTTTTCGACCAGAATATCTCCAAGCCTGACACTCTTTCTTATCATTCTCCGCTCCACGTTATCAGCAAAGAACGCGCCGCGGGAGACTCTTTGTAGTCAAGGTAGAGCCTGAGTATCCTCTTCGCCCGCTCCTCACGCCCCAATGCGTACTCCGATTTCGCATAGATCAGCCACGCCCTCTCGTCGTCGCGATCTAGAAGATTGGCCTTTCTGGCCCATACGGAGGCATTTTCGAAATCGCCCTCGTCATAGTAACTTTCCGCGATTTTCAGTGCAACCTCGTAACCGGGAGAGTTGGCATACCTCTCTTTTAGCGCCTCGATATCCGCAACCTCTTTGACCTCCAGCACAACTTTCCGCTTCTCGGGCGGGTTGAGAAGTATCACCTCTTTCTCCGGAGGGCGCTTCGTCGCCCTCTTCTCGGTAACTTCGGAAGAGGTTTCTTCCGCTCTAACGACTTTAACCGGTTTTGCCGGGGCGGCGGTTTTTTCCCCGCTATCTTCCATTTTTCGGCTCGGTTTCGGCTCATTGTGACCGGGCCGCCCTTGCAGATCTTCCGAAACCGCCGTACTCTTTGCACTCTCAGCTGTCGAATCCGCCCTATTTACGGCGGGCCTTACCGTCGCCTCGGCTCTCTCGGCGGGCACGGCCGAAACCTCTTCACCTCTTTCGAGCCCGAAAAGCGTACCTTCGCGTCCGGTAAGGTAGAGTGCGGCGGCAGCGGCAGCGGCAAACAGCGTCGCCAGCGCCATACGCTTCATCAGGATCTTTCTCTTTCTCGCCCTGCAGCGGCGCAGCAGCGATTCGAACCTGTTATGCATCTATCAGCTCCAGATCCAGTGCCGCCATATCAAGCGTACAGTCAGACGGTACCGAATATTTCGACAGTCCGTTCTCTTTTGCGTGCCGCATAAGCTCGAAAAGAGTCTGCATCATCCGCTTCACGGTTCTGAAGTTTCCGCCGCTATAGCGGTATATACGCTTATAGTGCCTTGGGCCGAACATCCCTGAGATATCACCCAGGCCGCTCTTCCCTAATCTGCTCTCTATATATCTGCGCACCTCATCTTCGGAGAGTTCGCCAATCTCTACGACACGGTGGCTCCTGGTCCTGAAGTGCGGTCTCGCCAAAATCTCCTCGCCCTCTCTTTTGTGCATCGAAAGAAGGAGCCTGAAGGCCTTCGTGTCGGCAAGAATCCTCAGGAGCTCCAGAGACTTTTCATCCAGCAACTGCGCTTCGTCTATCATGACCAGGTGTTCCCTCTGTCCGTATATGTCGACGGCTGCTCTTTTCATACCGTCTATCTCTCCGCCTGTCGGCTCTCCAGCCTCGCGCAGCAGCCGCTCCAGAAACTCTTTCGGCTCGAAAAAGGGCTCCTTCAGATGGACGATGAGCCGCTCACCCTTCATCTCTTCGGCTACCGTTTCGAGCATATGGCTCTTTCCGACTCCCGGATCGCCCAGAAGAAACAGGAGCTTTCTCTCATCTTCGCATATCAGGGACCTCAGAGTCGTCCTGGAGAGCTCGGCACTTGCGGAGTCGAAGTAGTCACCGCTCTCGGCCCTGTCTTCAAACAGCAAGGCCGCCTTTTTATAGTCCAGCATCTACTTCATCCCCATCTGAAGTGCGTCGTCGATAGAGGGGAAGGATGTCCCGTCGACGATCTTCGGTGTAAGTATTATTATGAGCTCCACCTTCTGGCTCTCCACACCTGTATGGTGGAAGGCCCTGCCAAGAAGCGGAATATCTCCAAGTACCGGAACTTTCGAGTTTGTCGAGTAGCTGCGGTTGCTTATAAGACCCCCGATGATCACCTTGTTGCCGTTTTTCACCTTTACGATCGATGTAAGCTGCTTTATCTTCACGTCCGGGGGCATCGTACGCTCAACATCCGTACCGTTGTCCGGCTGTGAATATGTCAAGTCGGTTGTAGCATTGCTTCCAAGCATCTCGCTGACTACCGGGTTGACACGCAGTATGATGAACCCGTCGTCGGTAACTTCAGGGACTATGTTAAGCGTCAGGCCGATAAATACGGAGCCTAGCCGGTAGGTAGTCGTCCCTACCGGATTTCCGGTGGTCGTAGTGGTTATCGCCCCGGTCTGGTACTTGTAGTTTATCTGATCGCCTACATTTATCACCGCCGGCTGGTTGTTGAGCGTCATTATCTTCGGGTTTGAAATAGTATTTACCGTCCCGTAGAGCTGCAGAAAGTCGAGAAGGCCGTCCATAGTGAAGTTGTAGCTGAAGGAGTAGAACGGCCTCTTTGTAAGTGCCGCCTCTCCTCTTTGATAGGTATCTGAGACTTCACCCTTCAAAGAGAGATCAAAACGGCTCCAGTCAACACCGGTAGTATTTTTATCGTTGTAGCGTAGCTCCACGAGTCTCGCTTCAAGCATGATCTGCTTGTGGAGCCGCCCAGTTACATGCTCTATATATCTCTCGACGCGCTCTATCTGCCGCTTGGTCCCTGTAACGGTCACTATGCCGGCCTCGTTGTTGACTAGTGCCTTGCTGTTGACCGTATGGCTATCTTCGTCACGCTGCAAGATGGCGTCTATCTGCTCCTTGAAGTCGTTCCAGAAGTTGAATTCGGTAACCGTCTTGATTGTGGTATAGTCGGAGTTGGTGCCGCTTCCGGAACTCCCGGTTCCGCTGCCGTAGGAGCTCTGCGAACCGCTGTAGCTGCTTCCGTAGACACTGGAATCTCCTCCTGATGCACCGACCGTAATCGATTTTACAGATTCGGTCTTCAACTCGCTCAGATTTACATAGTCTATATGGAATGACCTGGTCTCTATATACGAGACCCTTAGCACATTTCTGGCCCGGTCGAAGCTGTAGAACATATTGTGGTCGTCGAAAATGAAGCGGAACATATCCTCGAGGGTATAATCTTTGATATAGACCATCTTAAGAGGTGTTTTGAGCACTTTTGCCGCCTCCTTGTCGGAAAACATTACGCTGAATTCACACGTAGCGGCAAGGTTTTCAAGAACATCATAGAGGGTTACGACACCGTTGCCGCCGGAGGTCTTGAACGAGAAGAGCTTCGTCCTGCAATCCTGCGAACCGAACAGAAGCGTAGCAAAAACAAAAAAAGCGACAACCGTACGTCTCATTTCAGATCTTCCTTGATATCCAATATTCTCTTTTTCCCGCCGATAGGGACGAATCGGGTGACACCTCCCCTTTCGAGCAGTACCCCTCCGCGCTTTATCCCGGCTATTCTGTATCGGCCTATCCTCTCGCCTATATGGAGCCAACGCCCACTTGCAAAAACCTTATCGTTCATTACCGCGGTTATACTGAGACTCCGGTGATGCGGTACCGGACTCCTTTTACGGCTCTTTTTAACAAGAGGTAGCGCCCGCACGAATGGGTCGTATATCCTGTACTCCACGGCTTCCGGTACTGAAGCCGAATCGAGAGCTTCAAACTTCTTCAGAACTTCCGAAACGCTCTCCTGCGACGCGAAGAGATGAAGCGTGAAGAGAATAGACAGGGCGGCTGTTATCTTTTTCACTCCTTAACTCCGTATGTCGAGATTGCTATCTTGAACGCCGTCTTGCCTCTGTCGTCCAGAAAAACGGCCAGAGAGTCGATCCTGGCGAGTATGGGCAGGCTCTCTATGTAGTGCGTGAGCTTCACTATGTTTCCGAAGGCTCCTGCACCCTCCACCTCTATGCGCTTCTTTCTCTCCAGAAGCGGTGTTACATCCATACGGGAGTCGACACTCTCTATCATATCCAATCTAAGCCCAAGCTCTACCGACCTTTTCAAAACTCCGTCCAGCAGATCGGCCATTCTCTCATGGTCGAACTTCAGCTTTTGCAGACGCTCCATGCGTGTCTTCAGATAGCGGCGGGCAGCGAGACTCTTTTCGAGCTCTTCTGCGGCAGCGAGCCTCTCTCTACGCAGCTTTGCAATCTTTACGGAGACTCTGGCCGGGTCGGAAATCTCTATCTGGCGCTGCAGTTGTATATTCTGTGAAGCCCTCCGCTCTATATCTGCTTCCAGATCCTCTATAAAGCCGAACCAGACTCCGGCCGCTATCATACCGGAGGCAGAGATAGTCAATAGAGCCCGCTTGAGCGGCCCCATCGCATCAAGCTGTTGCTGCGTATCCTCCAGAAGTCTCATCTGACAATCTCCACACGGCTGCTGTAGAGGTTCTCATCCAGTTTTATCTCCCCCGTTCCTACACTTCTGTAGCCCTCGTCTATCAGGCTCTTCATGAACTTCGCTATTCTGTCCCGCCTGGAGTATTCACTCACTATCTCCACTTCGATGACCTTCGAGCCGTTCTGCTCCAGAGATGCCGCACTCAACCGGTATTTGGCAAGCGCCCTGTCCACATCTTCAACCATCTTCCTCCTGTAGCGCTTCGACTCCTCGATAAGAAGCGCGGCATCGGCCGTCTCGTCGAACGCCATGATCTCACGCCTGCCGCGCTCGACCTTTTTGAGCACCCTCTCCAGTTCCGAGCGCTCTTTCGCAAGTGCCTTTCTCATAACGGCGACCCTCTTTTTCGCGTCGTTCAGCTTCGCTTTCAACTGCACACCCTCACTCTGAAGCTCCGCCAGCTCCCTCTCTTTGATCAGTGCGTATCCGCCGCTCAAAAGCGCAGCGGCTGCCACGGCGGCGACGAAGCGGCCGGTATGTGTCCTGAAAAAGCTCTCTCTTTTTTCGAAAATGGTGAGATTTACCGGCTCCACCTTCCGGTCACGCACGGCCAGCATATAGAGAGCCTCGACCCCGGTATGCTGCATCTGCGGCTCGAGAGATTCGCAGCAGACCAGCTCACTCTTTTCACTCTCTTCGAAACCGTAACTGTCGAAGAGCTCCCAAAGGCCGGGTATAAGGCTCTGCTCGAAATCGAGATAGAGCCTGTCGACACTCTTTATGGAGAATACTCCCCGCTTGTGGTTGACAGTCTGAGCCACACGCTCGACTATGGAAGAGAAGGCTCTCTGGACGGTCTCTATCAAAAGGAGTTCGTCCGGGCCGTAGAGACGGCTCTCCAGACCGCGTTTGCGCAGTGTATCCTTGAGTGCCTCCACACTGATATTCGCCTCCGCCGCTATCGAAGAGATGGAGAGCAGATCTCTGTGGGCGATATATCTTCCATCCTTGCAGAGCACGGCGTAAGATGAGCCGTCACCCAGATAGAGGAAGAGCTCCACCCTGCCCCTATCAGCCCTGTCGTACGCATAGAGCCCTTCATAGACGGTATACGGCACCGCAAGAAGGTCTATATGTCCGGTTTTCCGGGCTACCCCCCCGTAGGTCTGCGTCAATCTGGAGCGCTCAACCGCAAACGCCTCTATAAGCATGGAGGAGTCGTACTCCAGAGGGTGCTTTACATACGCTATCGCATACTCTTTCTCCAGATCCAATCCGCCCGATTCGAACATCGTTATCTCCACCAGCGTATCGAGCCTCTCACCCTCGGTCTCCGGAGGGATCTTGAATGTATGCGAACGGATATGCTCCGGGGCGACCACTGCACCGCAGAAGCCTCTTTTCGCTCTTTTTGTATCGACCCGGACGAAAGAGGCTCCATCGAACTCCAAAGCCTCGCTCTCGTCTATGCAGTAGTAGAGTTTGCGTCCCGACATCTCTTTCCCGATCCTATTTTTTATTAACTGACCTTACGCAAAATCCGCACGCCGAGCGGGATTTTCCCTGCGGGACGCCGCAAAATATCTAAAAACCGCTGACGCCTTCGGCGCCCTTACGGGCAAGCGCGGTTTTTTAAACGATATTTTTCCGCTCAAATCCCGGGGCTGACAAATTTTGCGTAAGGTCAGTTATCAACCGACTCCATACTTCCCAAAAAAGTTCTATCCGCCAAAGAGTCTCACGTATAGAAAATACTAATACTCTATCTTCGCGTATCCGCTGAAAGGCATCACACTTATAAGAAGACTCTTTTGCGGCGTGCTGACATTAATATCGACCTTTTTATGAAGGAGTGAACCTATGGAAAAGTCCCCGTCATGCGGATACCCTTTCTCATCGAAGCAAATTCTGTTCCCCGACAGACCGCTCACGGTCAGGCTCGTATCTTTCCCAAGTCTGTAGCCTCCGGCTTTAGACGGCGGATCGTTCAGAGAATCGACAGAGAGGGTGATACACCCGGCATCTCCCCCGAGCGTACCGCCGTCGAAATCGGAGCGGCTGTAACCTATGGCCTCATATCTGCTCTTCATTATTTTCGCCGCAATGAAACGTGTGTCGGAGAGCACCTTTTCGGGCCTGTAGAGGGAGCTTCCAACGGCACCGAGCAGCCCTATCAGCAGCACGACGAAGATCAGCTCTATCAGTGTGAATCCTCTTCTCATGGCCTCTGCAGACTCCTTCTCAAAATCCTTACAGGGTGCACGATCTTCGCATTGGACGGATCGCTTCTCACAACCGCTTCGATCATCACCATTCCGTGCGACTCCTCGCTCTGTATAGGGTAGCCCAGAGTGCCGCAGAGTGCAAGATCGGCACTATTTTCGAGCAGATAGTATCTCGTTATGTTTATGTCGGCTATGAACCTGCCGTCTCTCGAGACAACCTTCACGCTTCCCAGGCATCCGCCGCTTCTGTCGTGTGCGCTTATCTGGAGCAGCGCCATCTCCACCGCGCTTCTTAGAAAGAGCTCCGCCTGCTCCTTCGTGTAGCTGTCTGCGGTATGGAGGGCACCGATCTTCGCATAGCGCATCGTAACGGTCATGATGACTCCCAGAACCAGTATCACGGCGATCGCCTGCCAGAGCCCGAATGCGCCTCTTGCCTTCATCAGAATACCGCCTTCTGCTTCGAGATATGCACGGGGGTAGAGCCGCGAATCGGCTTTTGCATATCTATGGCGAGCCTGATTATGCCGTTTACCTTCTGCGCCCTGAAGCCGGAGACACTCTCCGCCAGCAGGGTCACGCTGCCGGACGGGGTCGCACTGCCGTCGGCGCAGAAGGTCTCCCCCTTCCAGGGCCTGAAGTCGTAAAAGAGGAAGAGAGCGTCATCTTTCGGCGTAAACCCCAGCGAAGCGATACAGGAGGCGGAGAGATCTATATCGGCCCCCCTGGCGACCGCATATGCCGTATCGGCGAGGTAGTACTTCTCGTAGATGTAGGGGGGGTCGGCGTTGAGCGTTATATTCCCGTTGGAGTCCATCACGATGTCGTAGATGGAGCCGGCACTACCGCCGTGCCATCCGAAACGCGCCGAAAAGCCGCTTCCCTCGCCGGCACCGCTGTCGTAGCTTCCGGCAAAAACGAGTCTCACAAGATCGTTCGCGAAGAGGTCCGCCGTTGTGCCAAACTTCAGCTGAAGAGTCGCATTGACTCTAGCTCCGTCGCTGTCTGGCGAAACCACTATATTGGCTGCCGGATCGCTCGCATTCATATCCACGAAACCGCTGTAGTCCCTCCTCTCCAGACTCTCGCTCGCACTCCCTATCCACTCGAGCACGGGCCTCGCAACAGCAAGACTCTCCAGCGGCCCGTAACTGCCGTCGGAGGGATCGTACCCGATCACACTTCCGGGCACCCTGTTGTAGAGCAGACTGCTCAACTGGTCCAGCGTCGACTGCGAATTGAGTGAGAGCTCTGTAACCGCACCAGCCTTGGCACTTCTTATGTAGAGCGCATCCAGCGCCTTGAATGTTCCGAGTGCCAGAATGGCCGTTATGGAGATGACCATGATGATCTCTATAAGCGTGAACGCCTTTCTCATCTCCACGCCCTCCTCTTTATCCGCACCTGTCCTATATTGGCTGAGTGGTAGTATACGGAGGAGACGAACGGCCTCTTCGAATCCGCGTAGGTCACGGTGACGCTGATCTCTTTTATATTGGTAGTTCCGGCCGCAGGGGCGAGAGCGGAGAGATCGACGAGGGGAGAGGTCGCGGCCGGCTCCCCCAGGTAGCGCACAGTTACATTGAGCTCGTACTTCGCACCCTTCGGCGTAGTTGTCGTCACGCTGTAGCCGTCGTAGTCGTCCATGTCGTTGAAGAGGGCATCTTCACGTCCAACAGCAGATGCGGCCGCCGAACCGGAGCCGATGCAGTTGCGCCCCCCTTTGAATCCGCCGACCCTGTAGAAACCGGTGGATGCGTCGCAGAGATACTCCGCCTGCGTACTCTGCGTAAGGAGAATCGCATCGTACTTCGTATTGTTCTCGTCCCAGGGAAGCTCGGCCACGATTCCCGCCAGCGAAAGGGCGTTGTAGAGGGCATCCTCCTTCGCTACCGTCTCGAAACTCCTGTTTGTAACAAAGATGATTTTCGGTACCACAGTGAAGACCAGCCCCACTATGACCATTGTCAATATCATCTCTATTAGTGTCAGAGCCTTTCTCATCTGAAGAGTTTCACTCCCTGTTTGCGCTCGAATGTGGCGTTGAGATCTATCGTCTCCACACCGAAGTCGGAGCCGTTGAAATCACCGGACTGCACTCCGCCGCCGCCCTCCCCCTTCACTTCGTATCTGTAGATAAAGCAGGGGTGCATGGAGCAGTCGCTGTCGGCCGAGTAACTGTAGGCGGCACCGAACCCTTTGGGGACGTACCAGAGCCATGGATCGATATCCAGGTGGATGGTACGGCTTCTGCCGAGAGCCGAACTGCTGTTTATCTCCATGACTATGAAGCCGTTTCCGAAGAGAGAGTAGTCCATAACGATGGAGCTGTCGACCGGGGAGCTCAGCAGGGAGCCGAGAGTTGCGTCGGCCCTGCGTATTCTGCCGGAAGCGGCACCTATATGCTTCGCGTTTTCGAACCACCTTAAAGAGCTCTGCCTGAAACCGGAGACGAAAGAGGATGCCGAACCGTCATACACCTCAAGCCCTATCCTGTTCGTCACGGAAGAGTCTGTAGTGGCTATATCTTCTGCACGCAGACGCCCGTAGTAGAATGTGGCGTTGCCGTCGAAAACGGAGAAGAGGCTCCCGGTGACGGAGGGGTAGAGAGCATCCGCGACACCGACTGAAATATTACCCTCCGAACCCGATACCGAAAACGGATCGACCGGAGTGTCGAATGAGCGGTCGTAATTGAAGGGGATATCGGCGTAGTTTATAAACGCCTCTCCCGAATCGAACCCGAGGTCGGCACCGCTTACAGGCTGCGGAGCGTAGAGGTATCTTGCCTGCGAGTGCCTTGCGGGGAGCCTCAAAACCGGAGTTATCTCCACCCTGTCGGCGAAAAGCCGATCCATCGGGGATGAGAAGTTCCGCATAGTTCCGCCCCTCTCCCCGACCGCCGTAACCACGACCGTAAGGCTCCTGAGCCAGGCGCTCATATTGAGATCGGAGCTGAGATAGGTGAAGCGGTTCGATGTATCGTTATTCTCCATAACCGGCGTAGAGAGAAACTGCAGATCGAACCTGCGGGGGATAAAGGTTACATTTCTCTCACCGTATACCCTTCTTGCGGACAACGGTGTGTCGTCGCCGTCTACGGCTGCCCATGAGGTGTCGTTCAGCCTCATCGAGAGTATCGCGACATCGCTGAAGCTCATATTCAGATCGGCTCTCCCGTCGGCAAAGAGAGGAGCCGCCGAGTTGAGCGTTCCGGCAAGCGAGGAGTTCGCTTCTCCGCTGCGCATATACTTTACGCCCTGAAGCGTCAACGTCGTATTGTAGTCTGTGACCGGGGTCGCTCCGTCGGCAGCCACGGCCGTCAGACCGGATGCGAAAAAGTAGCTCCGCTCCGCCGTCAGATTGGAGTCGGCCGCCGGCTGTATGAAGAGTATCTCCATGGGACGCACCGCAAAGTTGTCGCTGCTGTTGCTCTCGTTTGAATTGGACGATGCGGAGGAGTTTATATCTCTCCCCTCTATATGTATCTCTGCACACTTCACGGCGTTTCCGTTCAAAGAGGCGGGTATATCCGCCCTAAGGCATCCGGCCGCATCGGTGAACCCGCAGCCGCCGCTGCAGAGTGTAGCCACGGAGTATGGGGCGCCGCTGCACTGCGAGGTATCTCCCGATGCGAAGCTGTAGATATCTATCCTCGTTATGTTGGCCTCCATCGGCAGCCCGGTAGCGCTCTCTTTCGCGAGAATGGAGAGCGAGTAGGCCGATCCGGCTATCTTCGTGGTTATATTGTCATCCCAGTTCTGTACGGCGTTGCAGACGGGGGTGTAGTCTACCGCGTTGAATGTACCGTTTCTGTATAGAGGGGGCTGAGGGCAGTCGCTGCAGGTTCTGGAAGTTCCGTCGAAGTTTCTGCCTGCAGACTCGTTGCTGTATATCTCCAGAACTCTCTCTGCGGAGAGTGCTTTGTTGAAAATCTTAACTTCATCGATCATACCTTTGAATACTTTGGACTGGTTGGGAGCGTGCAGATCCCCTATGTAGAGATCCGAGGCGTAGTCGGGCAGAGCGCTGCTGCTTTCGGCACCTACCTTGTCGAGCTGACCGTTTATATATACCTCCACCCTGGAAGCCGGAGTTCTATTGCCGTCATAAACGACAGCGAAGTGTGTCCAGACCCCTTTGCTTATATATGAGTCGGTGGAAAACCTGTCGTTTGATCCGTCTATATCGATATAGAGCTTCGCCCTGTCCGGGTCGCCGTCTCCGTCGTCATCCACCATCTGCTGACCGTTCCAGAAAAAGATTCCGTAGGCTTCGCCGCTGTCGTCACTTACCCTTTTTGAAAGAACCCCTCTGGCGTTCGCCCCGTTATACTGGTAAAGCTGCTCCGGCTTGATCCAGCCCATAATCGTAATAGCCTCCGTAGCATCAAGCAGGCTCGAGTCTGGAACCAGCACCGAGTCGTCTATGCCGTCGAAAGAGCCGCCCATGCAGACTCTTCCCGGAAGAGTCGACGCTCCGTTTTGTGCCGTACCGTCCAGGCCGTTTCCGCTGCTGTCGACAACCTCGCCGGCGGTGCCGTTCCAACTGCACTCATCCATACGATATTCGGCAATGGGCTTCAGGGGTATAAAAGTTATCTCTATCGTATAGTTTCCGCTTCTTCCTCCGCCGCCCCTGCCTGCTTTGTAGAGCTTTATGTTGAAATCCGCAGCCGACTGGAAGGTATATGTGGCCGAAACTGCGGCCGGAGCGTCTCCGGCGGATGGACATGAGGTCTGACTATATGAGAAACGCACTCTGTCGGCCGAAGAGACTATGTTGATTGTCACAGTTCCCGCCGAAGCTGTCGTCACATAATATGTATCGGTATCCCTTCTGCGCAAAAAACCGCTGTTGGAGTATACGCTGTTGGTTGAATCGAGAGAAACCGTATAGTCCGATACAGGAGTACAGTTGTCGGCGGCCGATGCCGGTTCCGGGCAAAACAGAGAGAAAAATATCAGAAGAGGAAAGATGAAATATCTTTTGAAGAACATTATGACTCTCTTTGAATATTTTACCCGGTACGGCCCCGGTATGCCGATATCGTCGAGCGGCTCTACAGAATCAGCCTTGCGCAAACTGTCATGACGGCACTCTCGCTACGCAGTATCAACGGTGTGTCCAACCCATAAATCGTCAAATTTTCAAAAAGTTTTCTCTCGCTGTCGCTGAATCCGCCTTCACAACCGATGAGAAGGGAGCCGATATCCGTATCGCAGGGGAGCGGTGTGCCGCCGAAATCTAGTACGGCGCTTGAGGGGTACTTTTCAAGGTAGCCGGCGACGGAGTCGGCGGTTTCAAGCTCCATCACTCCGCTGCGCCCGCACTGCTGGGAAGAGTTGATCAGTATCCGTCTGAGACGGTCGAAATCGGGTCTGAAGTTTTTCTGGCTTCTGTCGCAGTAGATGAACGATATCTTTGCTACCCCGAGCTCGTTGAGCATGGGAAGGCTCTTCTCTACAGTTTTCGGATCGGTGACGCACCAGCCTATATGAAGCCGCTTCGGCGGCATGACGGTACGCTCCTCCCTCCTCTCGAGAATAAGCACAGCCTCCCTCTTCGTTACACTCTCTATACGGTAGAAAGAGATATAGTCGTCCCTGAGGTTGCGGAGTGCGATCAGGTCTCCGCTTTTACGGCGGCGCACCCTGAAAATGTACCGGTAAGCCTCACCCTCGACGGTAACGGTCGGCAGCCCCGCATCGGGATGGTATAGAAACTGCACCTATACTCCTTCAGGAGAGTCGCGGCGACAATCCCCCGACCATCAGAAGCCAAACCAGTTCGAATATATAGTAGCGGAGTGCCCTTTTTCTGAACTTCTCGAAGCACTCACTATCGATCTTTGCACGCTTCAGATCGAGATGCCGCCTCACTTCAAGGGTTATAAGAGCCAGTGATGCCGCGATCATCACTATGACCTTGACCGTAAAACCGGTCTTCATCACCGTCATCATAATCATGCCGGTGAAGATGACCATGCTCAACACCGTTGACCATGCGGTCGCCTGAATCCTGAGATACTTTTTCAGCTTCCAGTCATCTTTCTGAATGAAGATCGCTGCGATATCGGCCGCAATGATAAGAGCCAGAACGATAACTGAAGCTATATGAATTTCGAGTGCCATCTTTTCCATAAGAGGGATTGTACTATAATCACGATAAAAAGCGGTATTCCGCCCAAAGGGGATCGACAGATGGTATCCATATCCGAAGCGCTGGAGCTTATCCACGGCAACGTAAAAGCGGTAGGCACAGAGATTGTGCCCATAGAGTCGGCAGCGGGATATATATGTGCCGAAGATATCTACGCCCGGTTCGACCTGCCCCGTTTCGACAACTCCGCGATGGACGGCTACGCCGTGACGATGGCGGATGCCGGAGGTACCATAGAGCCGCAACCGACGATCTTTGCTGGGGACGAAAGCCCGGTCAAGGTGACGAAAGGTCACGGCGTCAAGATAATGACCGGGGCCGTGATACCGCCGGGGGCTGATGCTGTAATACCGGTAGAGAATACCGAAGAGTGCGAGGGCGGCGTACTTCTGCCCGATACGATAAAGAGGGGGGCAAACATACGCAAAAAAGGGGAGGATATTGCGAAAGGGGAGAAGATCCTCGCAGCCGGGGATACTGTCAACGCCTATGCCGTCGCGCAGCTGGCCGCCCAGGGAGTAACTCACATCGGAGTCTACAGGAAGCCGACCGTAAGCATATTCGCCACCGGGCACGAACTCCGGATGCACTTCGAGAAGATAGAGGCGCACCGGATATACAACTCGAACGCACCCACCTTTATCGCAAGAGCCGTGGAACTGGGTTGTGAAACACACTTTACCGGAGCTACAGCCGATACCCTGGAGTCGATAAAGAGGCGAATAGCCGCATCTTTGGACAGCGACCTTATCATTACGAGCGGCGGGGTGAGCGTCGGTGACGCCGACTTCACGAAAGAGGCCTTTTTGGAGCTCGGCATGGAGATTCTCTTCGAAAAGGTCGACATCAAGCCCGGAAAACCGACTACGGTCGGGCGCATAGGGGAGACCTGGGTCGTCAACCTGCCGGGAAACCCATCCGCAGCCGCGGTGAACTTCGAGATATTCGCACAATCGGTCATACGCCGTCTAAGGGGGATGAACAGGCCCTACATTGCGCCTCTTTTAACTCCAAGCGGAAGCGATATAAGGGTGAAGCCCGGAAAATATACGGTGCTTTTGGGAACTTTCGGCACTAACGGATTCGAAGTTCTGCCAAAACAGGGGCCCGGTATGGTGAGCCCGCTCAAAAGAGCGGAAGGTTTCCTCATAACCACCCCCCAAACGGAGTCGATTCCGGCGGGGAGCCTGGTGAGAGCGTTTCCTATCTACTCCCCGCGCGGTTCGGCCGAAGCGGAAGAGCTCTTTACCTAAATCTTGAAATAGAATAGTTTGAAATTGTTGCGATGCTTGCGCTCAGGCGGTTTCGGGAAAATTTGAGGCGCACCCGTCAGGTGCGTCGACGGTTTTCCCAAAAGTGCATGGCTGCAATGATCGTGACGAGCTCTTCTATCTCTATTTCCAGATTTGGGTCTTTACTTCTCAGACGTTACGCAGATAGCTTCGCGTAACATCGGTTACTTCAGCGTAGAGATATAGCCGCTGAGTGCCTCTATCTGCTCTTCGTCCAGCGAGCCTACCTGACTCTTCATAATACTCTTCATAGCACCGCCGTAGCTTCCATTTTTGTAGCCGTCAAGTTTCTGAATCAGCTGGGCTTCGGTCTGGCCAGCTATAACATTGCTTTTGCCCAGGGCATGTTTTTCGCCCTTCGCACCGTGGCATCCGGCACACTTGGACTTGTAAAGAGCGGCCGCATCGACTCCCTCCTTTTTGCCGACTGCACCGGTTACGGCGGCTGCGGCGGCCTTAGCCTCCTCCTTTACCGTTTCGGTAATTTCGGAAGCTTTGTGTTTAACCTCTTCGGCCGCTTCGGTTACCTTTTCAACTACCGGGCTCTCCTGCTCCGCACTCTCAGCCTTGGGCGGCACCTCCTCGGAGACTGCAGCACTCTCCTGCACAGCACTCTTCTCAACCGTCTCGGCGGCTTGCGGAGCACTCTGACTCTTCGCGGCGGTTTCAACCCCGCTGCCGGCCGTTTCACTCTCTCTCTTTTCGCATCCGGCGAAAAGTATCAAAACCGCTGCCGCGGCTGAAATCAAAACTCTCTTTCTCATCTGATCCTCCTCAATTTTCTAAAGGGCACCTCTAAAGGCCAATGCCCGGACATGGGTTTTTAGAGGTTCCCTGACACTATCCTATAGCCTGTAGACTTAAAAAGGACTTCGGTGCAGCCCTCCTGGTTTTAACCGCTATTAACTAGATAAGAAATTTTCTATACAACTTTCGGATTTTCAAATATATGCCCCTCGAGCAGCCGTTCGAACATATATGGGTCGCTCCACTCCTCCCTCACCCGTTTCGAAAAGATAAACCGTCTCAACTCTATCTCCCCGAGTCTCGGACTGTAGGCATCCTCCCTCGAAGCCTCCGCATACCCGCTCTCCGTCTCGTGTACTACGACACTATCCAGCTCCACCCCGCTTTCACGGTTGACCATCTCTGTCTGCCTGAGCACTCTGTCTATCATCACGAAAAAGAGCCTGGCATACTGCTCCGCCGACGGGTTTACCGGTATCTGTACCCACCTTTCACTCCACCGCTTCATATCTGAAAGATACTCCGGGTCATCCCCTTCCCACAGCGTTATGGCATGGTCGAACGAATCTATGAGCTCCTTGATCATACCCTTGGTAAGGCCGAAATCGTACACCATCTGGCCGCGGTCAAGCGCCTCGGACGAGAAGATCAGTTCTACCCTGTACGAGTGTCCGTGAATGCTTCTGCTGCACCGTCTGGTCGTACACCCTCTGACTATATGGGCATTTTCAAACCTGAACATTTTACGTATCTTCAACGCCTCTCCTCCCTGTTCCAGAGCCTTACATGAAGTCTGTCGCTATAGCGGTATCCGTGCTTCAGGCAAAACTCCGCAACCGCCGTCGCATTGAGCCGAAGCTCACTCTCGCAGCTTCCCAGAGGCATACAGTAGACTTCGTTGTCGTATCCGGAACATATCCTCGCTATCTGATCCGCCGCACCCTCTCTCGCGAGTCCGCGATCGAGCGTGAATTTGAAAAACGACTCTTTCGTTTTAGTCGCCAGTATCTCTATGGCTTCCGGTACGACTCTTTTGCATTCCGGTTCGCCGCTGCCCGAGAGTTTGACAGCCATTGCGAAGGTTATCTCGCTGTAGAAGGGGTCTCTCTCCAAAGAGGGGGCTATCGTGGCGTTTGTCTCCACCGTGACCCTGTAGCCTCCGGCCGCCAGCCGCTCCAAAAGCCCCCTGAAAACGGGGTGATCGGTATATATCATGGGCTCCCCGCCCGTAATGACTATATCAGGGCGGTATGTGAGCCGATCTTCATACCCCAAGATCACCTCTTCAAGCTCACTCAAATCCGCCACCCTGTGCCAGCTCCTGCCGTATAGTGAGCTGTAGACCGCCCGTACGGTATCGCACCCGTAAATCCTCTTCCCGTCCGCCTCATGGCAGCCGAAGCCGGGACAGCGCAGGTTGCACCCGCCGAATCGCAGAAATATGGAAGGTGTCCCGCTGTAACGACCCTCCCCCTGGATGGAGAAGAAGTGCTCTACCAGATATAGTGTTTCACTCTCCCTCTTCACAGCATCAGCCGCCCGTTTCGTAAAATGCTCTTGAAGACTCCTCCGTATCACCTTCACTCCAGCGGTTCTTTTCGGGCTTGTTGCGAAGAACTTCTCTCAAAATTTCGGTAGCACTCGCTATATCTCCCTTTTTTACGGCATCTCTGATACTCATCGCTTCATCGAAGTAGAGACACGGTATCAGGTGCCCTTCGGCGGTGAGGCGTATGCGGTTGCAGCTTTCGCAGAAGTCATGTTTGTGGGGATCGATCACCCCGAATTTGTATCCATCTTCAGTGATGTAGTTGAATGCGGGGCTGCTCCCTTCGCGTCCGATCTTTCTTATGGTGTACCTCTCTTTCACCTTCGAGAGTATCTCCTTGCCGCTAAGCCCTTTGAGTCCCGATTTGGCATGAACGTTCTCCATATACTCGATGTACCTGATCCTCATGCCTCTCTCTTTCGCATAATCCATTACATCTACGATCTCATCTTCGTTGATCCCTTTCAGGGGGACCATGTTCACCTTTACGCCAAGCCCCGCTTCAAGTGCCCTCTCGACACCTTCAAGCACCTTCGGCAGGACATCTTTCTGTGCGATCTTGGCGGCGACGTCGCGCTTCAGTGAGTCTATGGAGATATTTATCCTTTTCAAACCGGCCTCTTTAAGCCTGAAGGCGACTTCGGCAAGAAGATAGCCGTTTGTGGTAAGCGCAAGATCAAGACCGCTCTTATGGTCGTTGATCATCTTTATGAAACGGTCCAGGTCCTCTCTAAGCAGCGGCTCTCCGCCGGTAATCCTTATCTTGTCGATACCCTCGTCTATAGCGACCTTTACAAACTCGAAAAGCTCTTCAAAAGTCAGAAGATTCTCTCTGGGAACCCAGGAGAAGGGCTTTTCGGGCATGCAGTATTGACATCTGAAATTGCACCGCTCCGTTACGGAAATTCTAAGATAGTTGACTCTGCGTCCATGTCCGTCGATTAGCATAAATAGACTCTTTAACCGATATTACGAAAAGCTGCCGTCAGGTTTTCAGCGGAAGATATTTAAAAACAGCTCCCATCCGCAATACCGCCGAAGCGGTTCCGTACGGTGAATAGATTTTCGTAATATCAAAAATTTTATTGCCGGTATTGCCTGCCGTAATTCTACTCTAAAAAGCTTGAATATGGAGAAAAATCCCAAATCCGGAAATAGAATGGTCTGAAATCGTGAAGCTTGCAGCCACACTGCTCCGGAATAAATTTTGTGTACACCAGAAAGGTGTATTGACAGTTTCAGGGGAGTATAGTTTCGTTATCTGGAATTTGGAAAATAGAAGTCGGCCCGCAGGATCGAGCATGCGGGCCGATAGAGAAATTTAGTGCAGTTCTTTCCAGATACTCTGTTTCCAGAGGTATGCAAGGAAAGCGAATACGAAGAGGTAGAACATAACGATAACGCCTACACTGTCACGCTCTTCACGCTTCAGATCTCCGGAATCCTGCAGATACTCGATGACCTTCTCTGCCGTTTCGGCAGTTACACCTACACGAGGCATAGATGTTCCGGGAAGAAGCGCCTGGGGGTCTTCCATGAAGGTGGAGATATAGTGCTCACCTCTTGACCGGATATACATAGAGAGATCCGGGGGAAGTTTACCCATATACTTGTAGAGATAGTCCTGATAGTCGAGAACTTTCGCATCGAAAAGAAGCTCATCTTTTTTATACTTGAACTTCGGCTTCTCCCCGATCTGGGTCCAATTTTCGTAATGAACCGCATGGCAACGCCCACAGGCATCTTCAAACGCCATCTTCGGAGTTATCTCCTCAGGTTTTTTCGCTATCGATTTGAGATATGCTACGATATCCGCTATCTCCTGATCTATATCGCCTCCGACACCGTAGAAGCCCGGCATAGGGTGCTGCCTGCCTTCCGTAAACTTGTGCTCGACCATTGTGGCATGGGCAGGGTTTTTGATAAGAGCCGCAAGGAACTTTTCATCATACAGGGCACCGGCATTGCTCAGATCTGGTGGGTTGACGCCGAAGCTCGCGGCCGCCGAAACAGGGTCCATCGGAGCCGGCATTCCTGCAGACTCGACACCGTGACAACCCGTACATCCGGCACTCATGAATGTCTCGGCACCTCTTTTCGCATCCCCTCTCTTTTTCAGGGGCTTGAGATCTTCATATTTGAAGTCTTTGCTCTCTACATGTTTATGCATAACGGAGTGGGCATAAGGCTCCACTCCCCAATATGTGAGCAGTGTAAAGAAAACCACTACCGCTAAAATTTTCAGTTCTTTCATTTCAGCCTCCCTACACTGCTTTTTCGTTTTTGGTTATGAACGGCAGCGATATCCATAGTGCAAAGAATACTATGGTCGCGACAAGGCCGATCGTACTGTAGATACCTTCCGGAGGAAGTTTACCCATAATCGTAAGCACTATGACATCTACCAACATAGTCCAGAACCAGATGTTGAACTTTCCGCGTCTTGCGGCCGGCGCAACATTCGGACTTCTATCCAGGAAAGGAAGAAGGAAGAAGATGACCTGCGCTATACCGAATGCCACCAGACCAGGATCTTTCGGGAAGGGACGCAGAATCTCGTAACTCCAGAGGAAGTACCACTCAGGGTAGATGTGCGGAGGAGTCTTCATCGGGTCAGCAGGATCGAAGTTGATCGGGTCCATAGCGAAACTGTAGTGCCAGAAGACCAGATAGAAGAAGAAGATGAGGAAAACACTCAGCACGAACATATCTTTACTAAGGAAGTCAGGCTTGAAGGATATGACCTTCGCCTCTCTTTTGTTGCCTGCTTTGTACTTGGCCGCTTCCGCTTCGAAATCGATCTCTTCACCGTCCTGGTTGTTTACGTGAGGAATTCTGAGCGTACCGAAGTGCAGTCCGATCAGCCCCAGAATCGCAAGAGGAAGAAGAAGGACGTGCAGCATGAAGAACCTGTCGAGGAACGCCTGACCCGGAACGTAGTCACCGCGGATCCACTCGACAAGACCGTTTAGCTCGAGAGAACCCAGGCTGAAGAGGTTTGTGATAACCATACCTGCCCAGTAGCTCATCTGTCCCCAGGGAAGCATATAGCCGCTGAACGCCTCGGCAGAGAATGTAACGAAAAGGAGCATACCGGAGATCCAGATCATCTCACGGCCCTTTTTGTACGATCCGTAGTATATTCCGGTAAACATATGAATGTAGATTATAAGGAATACAACCGATGCGGCAACGGCATGTACATGCCTCCAAAGCCATCCGAATTCAACCTCGCGCATAATCGTATAGTTTACACTGTCAAACGCCAGTTCCACGTTCGGCTGATAGTACATCAACAGGAAAATTCCCGATACCAGCAGAATACCGAAGGTAAACGCCAGCACCATACCCATAGCCCAAAGAAAGTTTATATTCTTGGGAATCCAATACTCTTTAGCAAGCACCCGCTCCAGCGTGTCGATAGCGAGACGCTGATCGAGCCACTCATGCAGACTGTTCGCCTTTTCAAAATGTGCCATACCCGCTCCTTTAGGCCGTTATACCGGCTTCTTTCATTTTCTTATATTGAGGTCCCTCTTCTCCCAACACCAGCTTGGTTCCATCCACCTTGAACGGAGGAATCACCAACGGACTCGGCGGCGGCGGCTTGATGTTGTCGCCGCTGGTATCGAACATACCCCCGTGGCAGGCGCACAGGAAATCTTTCTTGTCGGGACGGTACGCCGGGATACACCCAAGGTGGGTACAGAGACCTATCGCTACCATAAAGCGATCTTTTCCAACAATGACATCCCGGTCACTCTTCTCCATATCCGGAGTCTTTTTAAGAATGAAAATCGGCTTCCCGCGCCACTTTTCAATGTTGAGCACGTTTGGCTCTGCCGCCGAAAGATCCACCGTAGTGAATCCGGCCGCTTTGACGCTTGGAAGCGGATCCCAGGTTTTTTTGGCTGCATAGAGCACACCAAGACCGCCGAGAGCGGCCCAACCACCGAAGACTTTACCCATAAAGTCACGTCGGCTATTTTCTGCCATAGCTGATCCTTTAATGAAATTGAAATCTGAATATTATAGGCTTGCGAAGGTTAATTTTTCATAAAATAAGGTGTCACAATCGTAAGGTGTATCTTTTTTTCCCACTTTTACCCACCGTCAACTGCAAAAAACTCAAAACTCCATAAATTCGGAGACGGAGCGCGCAACATCTGACGCTCTTTTCGAGTCGAGAAGCTCAGCATTATAAGAAATTCTTTTTTCAAGCAGCTCCTTCAACCCGCTTTCGCTGAAACTCTCCAGCAGTGGTATTCCATACTTTTGCAATCTATCACTCCAGAAATCGGGCGTAGACTCTCTTTTTATATAGATCGGCTGTGATCCGGCGGCCAGAGCCTCCAATGCACTCTGGGGCGATGATGTGACAAAGTGTTCCGCACCGGTAAGCACCTCATCGTACGACTCCGAGTCGAAAATCTTCGAAAATCTATCCTCGAGGCCGGTTGCATACTGCATGAAGAAGTAGTAGCCCTCAAGCAGAGCTATATGCAGATTTCTGAAGATATCCGAAACTTCGAGAAGCTTCTGCTCATAGTCGTCGTCCCCCCAAAAGTATATATTGCCCATAGTATGGCTCCATTCTCCGAAGTATCGTGCAGCAACAATATCTGCAGAAGATATAAGAAGCTCACCATCGAGCTGCACGGCATCCGGGTTGTCGCTTATACGTACGATCTTTCCGAAATAGTCGCACATATCGCTCAGCATCGAAGCGGAGACGGAGTCCGTATCGAGGACGACAGAGTCCGAGGGAGTCGCTATATTGGCTATGTTTCTTACAACGTCGACACTGACATACTTTTTTATTCCGAACTGCTCCTTGGCATACTCACCGGCACGGAAATCGTTTGTAAGCATCGTCACATCGACCCCCTCTTTTACCAGTTCGCCAATTACGGGCGCGCTTCTTCTCAGACGATCCAGACCTATGCGGTGTCCCGTATCTATGTAGTAATAGAGTTTCAATTTCCATCCTTTCCGGATTTGGGTTTGAGCTTTCCCTTTTCGGCCATCTTTATATATACATGAAGCACCTCCAGGGCTGCCGGAGTCATACCGCTTATCCGGCTGGCCGCCTGAAGCGTAGGCGGGTTGAATTTCGCAAGCTTCTCCTTTATCTCGTTGCTCAGACCCGATATGTTCTCGAAACTCATATCTTCCGGTATCTTCACCTTGAGCATCTCGTGCATCTTCTCCATAGTCTCTCTCTGGCGCTCTATATATTTGTCGTACTTGGCATTTATAAGCAGCTGCTCTTTCGCCTCGTCGCTGAACTCCTCCGTCTCCGGAATCAGCTTCTCCAGCTGTTCGACACTGAAGTCGCCGCGCCCGACCACAAGCTTAAGAGGTGTCTTGTCCGAAATCTTCTGAACTCCGAGCGACTCCAGAAGGGCCAGCGACTCCCTGCTCGGGGTCAGGAACCTCTCCTCCATCAGCTCCATACCTTTGGCTATCTGCTCCCTCTTTCGAAGCATTGAGGCGAAAGTCGCTTCATCTATCAGGCCGAACGAGTGGCCGTAGCCCATCAGCCTCAGGTCGGCATTGTCTTCCCTGAGCAGCAGTCTGAATTCGGCACGACTGGTAAACATCCTGTAGGGCTCGTTTGTCCCTTTCGTCACCAGGTCATCTATCAGAACCCCGATATAAGCCTCGTCTCTTCTCAGGATGAAAGGCTCTTTGCCGCGTATCGCCAGCGCTGCGTTTATTCCGGCCATAAGCCCCTGCGCCGCCGCCTCCTCGTAACCGGTCGTTCCGTTTATCTGTCCAGCCAGGTAGAGCCCCTCTATCTTTTTGGTCTCGAGTGTGTGCCTGAGTTCGGTCGGGTCCACATAGTCGTACTCTATGGCGTAACCGTAGCGTACGATTTTGGCGCTCTCCATACCTTTGACGGAGCGGATCATCTCCAGCTGCACATCTACGGGAAGAGATGTGCTCATGCCGTTTATATAGTATTCGGTAGCCTCCAGAGTCTGCGGCTCGACGAAGAGGTGGTGGCGCTCCTTGTCCCTGAATCTGTTGATCTTGTCCTCGATACTGGGGCAGTAACGCGGGCCCACACCTTCGATCTGTCCGGAAAAGAGCGGCGCCCTGTGGAAGTTTCCCTCAATCAGCGAATGGGTCCTCTCGTTCGTGTAGGCGATGAAACAGGGGAGCTGCCTGGGGCGGAAACTCTCTTTGTGGGTACGGAAGCTGAAGGGCTTCGGCGGCTCGTCTCCCGGCTGCGGCTCCATCTTCAAAAAGTCTATCGTAGAGCCGTCTATACGGGGGCAGGTACCGGTCTTCAGCCTGCCGACGTTGAAACCCAGCTCCCTCAGGTGCCCGGCCAGCTCCGTAGATGCGAATTCGCCCGCACGTCCGGCCTCTTTTTTCGTCTCCCCAATATGGATAACCCCGTTCAGGAAGGTCCCTGTAGTCAAGATCACCTTTTTGGCGTAAAAGCTCTCTCCAAGCTCCGTCTTGATACCGACCGCCCTGCCGTTCTCTATCAGCAGACGGACCACCATCCCCTGCAGAATATCCAGATTTTCGGTCCCCATGCAGACGGTACGAGCCTCCATGCGGTAGCGGTCCATATCTATCTGGGCGCGGCTGCCGCGCACGGCGGGCCCCTTCGTTTCGTTCAAAGTCCTGAACTGCAGCCCGGTTTTGTCTGTCAGAAGGCCCATCTCTCCGCCCAGGGCGTCAAGCTCTTTGACCAGGTGCCCTTTTGCGAGACCGCCGATTGCCGGGTTGCAGCTTGCGGCCCCTATCTGCTCGGCCAGAATAGTAACCATAAGAGTTTTAAGCCCCATTCGGGCCGGGGCAAGGGAGGCCTCTATGCCGGCATGCCCCCCGCCCACTACAATCACGTCGTATCTCATAAGCAATACTCACTTTTTTCGAATGCTGTTTTGGCGGATTATACCCAAATTCCGAACCTGTTGCTCTCTGTTTCGGGATTTGGGTCACAACCGTATATGGCTTTTTGAGCTTAAAAAAGATATGATATTAACGATTTATATGGTGATATTACGCAAACGGTACAACAACGGCGGACTTCAGATGCCGCCCGGACCGCTCTACGGACCGGGGCTCTAAAGATATTTGAAAAAAAGGGCTTCATTGCAGGGTAAAATTATCGTCTACTCCGAACAGACCGGCATAGGCAAGATCATCACTCCCGACAGCAGAAAATACAACTTCAATGTCGACGGGTGGGACGACTACGAAACCACTCCTGCCGTGGGCGAGATAGTCGACTTCACAGCCGAAGGGATAAACGCCGTGAATATCACCGTCGAAAAGGGCGCGGAAGCGGATACCGGTCTTTCGCCCGCTTCCGAGAAGGAGAGAGAAGGGAAGAGGGAAAACAGCGGACAAAATTCTCCGCAAAGCGAAGTCGGCGACAAGGAGCCGGCCTGGCTGATAGAGGCCGATATGGATGTAGAGGCCTGCATAGAGTTGCACTTTTCCGATATCAGAAAACGTGTATCCGACTGCGAAGATCTGCTCAGGGAGAACCGCAGGCTCGACTACATCAGGATGCAGCGCTTTTTGACTACCGCATACAACAACCTCATCGAGATAGACCACAGTTTCGAAAACTATGAACTGGCGGAGACGAGGCAGGAGCTTCTCGACGCCCACGACGCCTACAGAAGCTTCAAATCGAGAACCGACTATATCCAGAACGCCTATGAAAAGGTTTTTCTCAACAAACAGAGCCGATACAAGGAGCTCCGTGCGAAACTGGAGCTCAACAAGAGCCGGATAGCCAAACACAGCGAGAGCGCCGCGAATCTCGAAAAGGAGATCAAAGAGAAGAGCGAAAGGCTCAAGAGAGTGCCAGCCCAGAGCGAAGAGTATATATACCTTTTCAACGAGATAAAGATACTGAAGCGCTCACTGGTAGATACAATTCATGAAGTAGCCAAACTGACCGAAGAGAACAGGCTCTACATAGATCTGCTGGACAACTTCTACAAGATGTACTACGATAGGTTCAAAAAGAGCTTTTCGGAGTTTGCCGAAACGTACGACTCTCTGATGAGAAAGATACAGGACGTTCTGGCATACCGGTTCGACTCTTTGATGTGGAAGAAGGCGAACCGATCCAAACCTATCCAGAGCTTCTTCGCAAAAGCGGGCATACACGACGAGTTCAGCGCCGTGACATATATGAAGTACTACCTAAAGACTCTCGACAGCTCGAAGCTGAACCGGCAGAACCAGGAGCTGATGGAGCTTATGCAGTACCTTGAGGCTCAGACGAAGAAGCGTATTGTTTGCATAGACGACGATACGGAGTTTCTCGGTATGGTCAAAAGCTCTCTCGGCGAGATCGACAGGGATATAAAGGTGGTGCTCTCAACCCGCCCGGAGGCCGTTTTGCCGGATCTGAAAAACATACAGCCCAACATTCTGATAATCAACCCCATGATGCGCGGGGTCGAGAGCGAATCGATCATAGAGTACGCAAGAAAGATCGTTTCCGACATAGAGATAGCCTTTTTTGCAAAACGGATAAGCAGGGAGCTTCTGCTTTCCGCCAAACAGTGCAATGTAGCCGCCATCATTCCGAAGACTCTGCACAAAAAAGAGCTCGGAGAGCAGCTTAGAGAGTATATAGAGTAGAGGGGTAATATGTTTACAGGACTTATTCGCGAAACGGCCGAAGTGGTCTCATACAGCAACAACATTCTGACGCTGAAAGCATCTTACCGCCCGAAGATAGGAGACTCCGTGGCGGTAAACGGAGCCTGTCTCACGGTGGTCGGAGTGTATGAAAACGGTTTTTCGGTAGAGCTGGCAGACGAGACGCGCGAAGTGATCGCCATCGAAAATCTGCGCGGAAAGGTCCACATAGAGCCGGCGATGAAGATGGGAGACCGTTTCGAGGGCCACATAGTCCAGGGGCATGTCGATACCGTAGGCAAAATAGAGAAGATAGAGAGAAGAAGCAACGGGACCGACTTTTTTATAACCATACCGGAGGAGTTCATGCAGTATGTCATTCCGAAAGGCTCCATAACTGTCGACGGAGTGAGCCTTACGGTAAATGAAACGTCACAAAACGGCTTCAGGCTCACCATAATCCCCCACACAATGAAAGAGACACTCTTCGGAAGCTACAAGAGGGGAACCAGGGTAAACATAGAGACCGATCTCTTCGCCCGCTACGTGGCAAACATACTCCAAAAACGGGAGGAGTCCGAAAAGACCGGGTGGGAGACGATAGAGAGGATACAGGCACTTTATTGAGAGTCAGCTGTTAGCAGCGGGCAGTGTGCAGTGTGCAGTGGGTAGTTTGCGGTTATTAGCCCGAAAGGAGAGAGATGCGCCTTTTTCTTGCCAGCTTCGCCAATGTCGATTTCTATGACGATATAAAAAGAGATATGGAACCCTTTTTCGACGCAAAGTGGGTGGAGCCGAAGAACCTCCACCTTACATGGTATTTTTTCGGTGAGCAGCCGAGCGCCGCTCCTATTATCGAGAGGCTCAGAGAGCTCAAAATGGCGCCGCGCCTCCCTATGGCCCTTCAAGGCTACGGCACGTTCGGCAATCCGCACCCGAAAGTTCTTTTTCTTAAAACCTCGACGGTAGTCTCCACCGTGATGCACCGAAAAATCGCACAGATGCTGGGTATGGAGCCCGATGAGCCTTTCAAACCCCATGTTACGCTCGCACGCATAAAACATACGCGCTCGAACGGCTACAGAACACTGGAGCGCCCATGGATGAGCGAGCCTCTCGGCACCATCGAGGCTCCCATCTACCTGATAGAGAGCCGCCTCACACAAAACGGTCCCATATATATACCGCTGGAGGAGTTTTGAGATGATTCGAAATCTCTTCGACGTACCCATACCCGAAACCGGGGAGCTCTTCGAAACACTTCTTGAAAACGGAAACGTGCATATAGAGCTTATTGTAAGCAGCGACACGCCGGATGAGCGGCTCTACAACCAGCCGCATGACGAAGCTGTACTGCTGATCGAAGGGAGGGCCTCTCTGGAGATGGGCGGCACCCTGATAGAACTGAAGAGCGGGGATTTCACCCTGATACCGGCAGACACTCCGCACAGGGTGGTGAAAACGACGAAAGGGTGCAGATGGCTGGCGATCCACATAAGAAAGTAGACAAAAAGGCCGCCGCACTGAAGTACGAAGCGCACGAGGGTGCACCGAAGGTCGTCGCTTCGGGCAGGGGAGAGATAGCTGTCAAAATCATAGAGAAGGCAAAAGAGTTCGATATTCCCCTCTTTCAAAACGAAGCACTCGCCGAATCGCTGCTGAGAGAGGATGTAGGCGCACACATAGACCCGAAGCTCTTCCAGGCGGTCGCTGAAGTCTTCGTATGGCTTCTCAAAGCGGAGGAGAGCAGAGAGCTCTCGGGATAGAGTTTCGGGATCTATATCTCCGTATATCTTAATGCTTTCCAATAGTATGGTAAAATATGGTATTTGCTCACTGACCTTACGCAAAATCCGCACGCCGAGCGGGATTTGCCCTGCGGGACGCTGCAAAATATCTATAGGGCACCTCTAAAAACAGCTGACGCCTTCGGCGCCCTGACGGGCAAGCGCGGTTTTTTGATCGATATTTTTCCGCTCAAATCCCGGGGCTGACAAATTTTGCTTATGGTCAGTTACTCAGGAGAAACGCATATGAGGAAAATAACGGTAACACTTGAAGAGAGTCTTATAGATGCGCTTTCCAAAACCGCTCTGCAGACCGGGCTAAAAAAGAGCCGGATTATTCGGGATGCACTCAAAAAACACCTTGCCATTCTCCAAAAAGAGAGTGCGAAAAGGGAGTGGCTGGAAAAGAATCGCCTCTCCATGGAGGCGTACAATCGCCGGATAGAAGATGAAGGGATCTTTGCCGAAGAGTTCAGGAGATTTTAGTGGCACAATTTGATGTCTATAAAAATCCGAATAGGAAAACGGCAGAAAGGGTCCCGTATCTTCTTGATATACAAAACGATCTTCTCGATGGTCTCGCAACACGTACCGTAGTGCCGCTGATGACAGGAGTAGAACCTATCTCACATCTAAACCCGATCTTCTCGATAGAGAACTCGGAAGTGGTTATGGTCACGCAGGAGATGGCAACCGTACCGAAAGAGTATTGCAAAACAAAAGTGGTTTCCCTGGAAGATGAACGAAGTGCGATTGTAGCAGCAATAGACTTTCTGGTTACCGGGTTTTAACCGGAGAGAGCCGCTGTTTTGTACATTACAGGCCGCATCCGGCGCTGTCGCACTCCTTGAACTTCTCGACACGGTAGGTATATATTACCGGATGGTACTCCAGGCAGTTCTGCGGAAGTCCGGCTTTCAGGCAAAGGTGTGCGAAAAAGAGGTCGAAATCGTTCAACTCCTCCCATACCTGCGGCAGAAATGTCGCCTGTCGGCCGTCCAGCTGGAGAATTACGCCGTCTTTACCCGGAACTATCTTTCTGCGAAGATCCTCTATATCGCTGTATTCGAGCTGTTCAGGAACAGTCAGAAGCGAAACCTCTATATCTACATTTTGAAACTCTTCCGCACTAAGAGAGGGGAATCTAGGGTCTTCGAAAGCCGCCGCCCTTGCATTTGCTATCAAATCCTCTATGAGCGGTCTGTGGGGAATTATGGAACCTATGCAGCCTCTTAGCTGTCCGTTTATCGAAAGCGTTACGAACGTGGCCTGTTTTTCAAGCAGTTCAGGGTGCTCTTTTATAAGCTTCTCCCTGTCGAGCTGCGGCGCAAGTCCGAACTTTTCTGCTATCGCCTCCCTTGCTATCTTCAGTAAAAGCTCTCCCATTTGAGTCTCCTTATATAAACTATATTTAGCAGTATAGCATAAGCTAAGGAGTTTTTAAAGTTAGCCGCCGAAACCGCTTCAGTCATCATCTTTCCTATCACCGAAGGTTCTTACCAGCCCATCTATAAGGAGCCTCTTTTCCGCATCATTTAACCGCGCCTCGGGATGCGCCAGCAGATACCCGAAAGGCGGCATCTCTCCTTCACGCACCTCTTCTGCCGCCTCATCCGCTTCATTATTCTTCTGTACACCCCACATTGAGACATTTAGATGCTCACGCCCCTCTTTTACACCGTATGTAACAAGCCAGGATGCGGGGGCTATATTGCTGTACCACGGCCACTCTGTCTCATTCGAGTGGCAGTCGCCGCATGCGCGCATAAAGAGCTCTCTCGTTTTTGGAGAGTCCCACTTCGGCTCCGACAAAACTTCCGGGTTTTCATGGTCTCTGCCGTAAGGCACCGCCTGTATAAGGGCGAAGAGCCCAACCGCTGCCAAAACCGCTTTTGTTACGAGTTTCAAAGCGACCTCCTTTCATGCGATTCCCATCCAGTCTATAAAATATAGTTATCGCTTGGCTCCATGATAACACATTTTACAAATAAGTGAAGCTGATTTTCTGAAATAGAGTAGTTTGAAACCGGTGCGGAGCTTTCGGTCCGGCAGAGTCGGGAGATTTGTGTAGTACCGACGGGTCTCGATGGTTTGACGGAGGTGTATCGCTACAATCCGTTGTCTCTAAGAGGTGATGCGGAAGGGTTTCGCTCTTTTTTAAGTGCCATATCTATAGGGTCGAGCGGAAGGTTAGGCGATGGTGAGGCGATGGTGCCGCTGCGCACTCCGCTTTCAGGCGGTTTATAGAGATAGAGTGAGTTCTCCTGCATTGCGAGTCTTACAGGTGTGGCTGAAGAGTATGTAGTGATCACCGCCTCTCTTTCAAGACGTGCGGCAAGCTCCCTGAAATACTCCAGTGTCCAAAGAAGCCGATTCTTTTTGGGGCTGAAGGCATCCTGGTAGACAATATCGAATCTCAAGCTGCAGCTTCGCAAAAACTCTCTCGCATCGCCGAACTTCACCTCTATGAACGTCCGTTCATCTTCATATTCACCCTTTTCGGCGATAGACTCTACGACTGTCCTGAAAGGCTGCAGCTCTTTGGGGTATGGAAAGTCGACGAGTGAACGAACCAGCGCCTCATCCATCTCGGGTGAAACTATATGCACTTTTACGGGGAGGCCTTTACTTTTGATATGAAAGAGTGTAGTGAGAGTGTTATAGCCCAGTCCGAAGCAGATGTCCAATATGGTCAAACTCTCTTTTTCGGGATCTACAAGAGAGAAAGCCGGCTCCACATGCTTTTTCAGGGACTCTCTCAAGGCTCCGTCCCTGGTAGAGTGGTAGCACTCGTCGAACTCTTTCGAGCGGGCGGTAAAAGTGCCGTCATCACTCTTTACGAGAGATGCCTTTATAGCCGGTTTCCACAACTTTTCACCATCCACTTGCCGCAGCTCCTCCTATCAGTAGCTCGCCTCGTGAAGCTCTTTGAACTTGAAACGCTCCATTATCTCATCTATACCCATCCCCTCTTCGGCAACCAGAACGAATATGCTCTCCTCCATCAGGGGCCATATCGGCTCGCCCTGCCTGGCAACGACGGCATAATCTACGAAATCGCTTATATCCTCCCGCCTGTCGAAAAATTCGATACCCTTTACCGCACCCTCTTCAAATGTTATGAGTCCCCAGCAGGCGGCGCTCTCCATCGTAACTATTTTTGCCTTTTCCCTATCTTTCGAGTCGAGCGGAAGTTCTATCAGCATGTCGCACCCTCCAGTTTTTCCGGATCAAGCTTCAGCTCTTCGTTGTGCATGATACCTATTCCGCGGTCGAGCACACCTTTGGCTATCGCTTTTGCTTCATCGAGTGAGTGCATCCTGCAGCTTCCGCACTGGTACCTGTTCAGCTCCGGAATATCGGCCATACTGCGAACGTTCATGACATCCTCCATAGCGGCTTCCCACGCTTCGGCAACGGTTCGTTCATCGGGCTCTCCGATAAGACTCATATAGAAACCGGTTCTGCACCCCATAGGAGAGATATCGATAATCTCGACATCATTGCCGTTGAGATGGTCACGCATGAAACCCGCAAAGAGATGCTCAAGTGTATGGACACCCTTTTCACTCATCATCTCCCTGTTGGGGCGGCAGAAGCGCAGGTCGAAGACGGTGATGATATCACCGCACGGGGTCTTCATCGTTTTGGCTTTTCGGACGGCGGGTGCCGGCATAATCGTATGATCTACGGTAAAGCTTTCAAGAAGAGGCATATTTTTCCTTTTTTACTGAAGTTACGCAAAATTTGTAGCTTCCCGGGATTTGAGCGGGAAAGACAGCTAAAAAAGCGCACTTTCCGTCAGCTCGTGCATGGCAGGTCCCGTTCGGTGTGCATATTTTGCGTAAGGTCAGTTGTTAGAGTACTACATCTGTGATTAAAGTCCGTTTGAGGAAATAGTGAAGAAGAATTTTTAACTTTTACTCCATGCCGAATATGGATAGGCAAAATAAAGTTCCAAGGAACTGCTGCGCCTTTTACGCAGTATGGCCCGAAAAGCCCCGTAAGGGGGCTTCTCTTATACTCCGGCCTCTTCGCGCCTCTGGAGATACTCCCAGTAGTCGTCGACCCTCTTCTGCCACTCGTCGATGAGATACTCGTACTCGGGCTTGAAAAGGTGCTTGAAGCGTCCCTGCGCACCCAGGTAGTCTCTTACAGGAATCTTGTTTTTTGGTCTGTACGTTATAGTGAGCTTCGTACCGTTCTCTATCTCGTAGAGCGGGAAGACCAGAGAGTCTGTAGCCAGGTCGGAGATGGCTATCGTGTCGTCCGGGGCAAATTTCCACTCGGTGGTACATGCACTCATGGCATTTATATATACAGGGCCTTCCGTAGCGAAGCCTTTCTGGATCTTTTTGACCATATCTTTCCACTTGTTCGGAGCGACCTGTGCCACATAGGGTGAACCGTGAGCCGCCATGATCTGCACCATATCTTTCTTGTTCTTCTTCTCTCCGTAGCTGACACGTCCCGCCGGGGATGTTGTGGTACTGGCCCCGATCGGGGTGGCGGAGCTTCGCTGTCCGCCGGTATTTGCGTAGACCTCGTTATCGAGACATACATACATCATATCGTGACCGCGCTCGAAACATCCGGAGATCCACTGGAAACCGATGTCATAAGTAGAGCCGTCCCCTCCGAATGCGATGAATTTGGGAGATTTGCCCTTGCACGACTCCGGCAGCCTATCTTTTCTCTTGAGCGTTTTGTACATAGCCTCCGCACCCGCTATAGCTGTAGAGCTGTTCTCGAATCCTATATGTATCCATGAGGCATCCCATGATGTATAGGGATATACGGCCGTACATACCTCCAGACAACCTGTAGAGGCTGAAAGGATAAGCGGGTCGTTCGTGGCATTCAGAATCTCACGGACGATGATCGAGTGCGCACATCCCGGGCAAAGAAGGTTCGCCCCTTCAAAACGGTCTGCAGAGGTAGAAAACTCTTTAAGGTTTTTGATCTTTTTCATTTCACTCATCGTGCGCTCCTATCAATAAAACGACAGTTTGGGACCGCGAAGTCCTATAAACTGCTGAAGTGGTGTAGTAGGTCTGCCCTCTTTCGCGTTGGCATCCAGCTCTTTGAAAATGTTTTTTGCGTGGTCTATCGTGAAGTCACGGCCGCCAAGACCGTATATGTAGTTTGTCACTACCGGCCTGTTGTCACCCTGGTAAAGCGATGCGGTAACTTCGTTGTAGAGTGTTCCCAGGGCCCCGTTGGGGCTGCTTCTGTCAAGGCAGGCTACCGCTTTTACCTTCGAGAGGGCTTTTTTGATCTGCTCATAGGGCCATGGGCGGAAGAGGCGCGGAGCCACGACACCCGCTTTTATACCCTCTTCACGCATCATTTTGGCGACCATCTCTGCAGTCTCTACGGTGGTGCCCAGCGCTACTATCGCAACTTCGGCATCATCCATCATATACTCTTCGACAATATTGTATTTTCGTCCGGTCTTCTCTTCAAAGGCTTCGAAAACCTCTTCGACTTTTCCGAATACCTTCGTCATCAGGTCCGCATGCTGACGCGCTTTGTGCTCGAAGTGCCAATCCTCTTCCGTCTGCACGCCGTAAGTGACCGGTTTCGCAAGATCGAGCATCGGGTTCATCGGCTTGAACTCTCCGACAAAAGCATAAGCTTCGTCATCGCTGAGAGGTCTGACGTTCTCGGCGGTGTGTGATGTTATGAAGCCGTCCTGGTGAACCATAACCGGAAGCCTTACATTGTGATCTTCTCCGATCCTGAAAGCCATCAGGGTAAGATCGTACGCCTGCTGCGAGTTGAACGCATCGATCTGAATCCAACCGCTGTCACGGCCGAGATACATATCGGAGTGGTCACCGTTAACGTTCAGCGGTGCCGCAAGTGCGCGGTTTACAACCGTAAGCACGATGGGAAGCCGCATACCGCTCGCCTGGTAGAGCACCTCCGCCATAAGTGCAAACCCCTGTGAACTTGTAGCCGTAGCGACACGTCCGCCTGCAGCCGCGGCACCTACACAACCGCTCATAGCGGCATGTTCAGACTCGACCATTACGAATTCGCCGTCGATATAGCCGTTGGCGAGAAAAGAACTGTAATTTTGAACTATCGGTGTAGAAGGGGTGATCGGATAAGCTGCGACAACATCAACCTGTGCCTGGCGAAGCGCCTGGCTCGCCGCCATATTGCCGTCCCAGACCTCCACTTCATTCAATTCCATTTTTTCAGCCATCTAACTCTCCTGTTACTCTTTCTCCGGCCACTGGGCCAGAGCATTTTCATTTTCTATACGCTCTTCGAACATAAGCAGCGATTTCGGGTTGGTCGGGCAGACTTCTACACATATGCCGCACCCTTTGCAGTGGTCGTAATCGACACCGATCATCTTTTTGTCGCGGGAGATGATCGAAACATCGGGACAGTAGATCCAGCAGAACTGGCAGTCGATACAGAGATCTCTGTTATATACCGGTTTCAGAACCCGCCAGTCACCTACATATGCCTCATGGGAGTTCGTTTCGGCATAGGGCCTGTTTTCCGGCAGAACTTCACACGCATCTTTCTCCATCTCCTCGTCAAACGAGAAGAGAATCGCTCCCGGGAGCAGTTCATCCCATCCAAGATATCTCATCTTATCTTCCTTTACTTCACTGAATTGTACGCACGTTCGATCGCCGCCATATTTGCATCGATGATCTTCTGCGGAAATTTGGAAAGTACACTCTTCATCGCATTTTGAAAGTAGTCCAGTTCAAACATCCCGGATACCTTCATCAAAGCCCCCAGCATCGGAGTATTCGGGATAGCCCTTCCGATAGTATCGAGAGAGATCTGCATGCAGTCTACCACATATATGTCTTTGCCTTTCAGCTTGGGCTGCTGCTCAATCAGCTCATCTTTGTCGAGGTGTGTAGTGATGATATATTTCGTACTATCTTTCTCATGCGCGGTAATATCCGCGGTATAAGTAAGGCCCGGGTCGATAACGAGAACATAGTCCGGATGCATGAACTTCTCATGATTGAGAATCTCTTCATCATCCACACGGTTGTAGGCTGTCATTGCGGCACCGCGCTTGGCCGATCCGTAAAAGGCGAACGCCTGTACAAATTTTCCGGTTCGTGATACGACATCCGCCAAACCTTTGGCGCCTGTAACCGCACCTTGTCCTGCACGAGAGTGCCAGCGAATTTCCAACATCGATTCTCCCTTCAAAAGACCAAAAAAACCTATTCTCACTCGCAAGATTTTAATGGCGCTTTTTATTTATATACTAAGGTATGCTAATTGTAATCAAGCGGCTCTTAAAGCAAGCTTTTTACGGCTAAAGAGGAAAGAAAGAGATAAATATGTATCGCATACCCCCATTCTGCGTCCCGCGCGATCTCAAACCCCGCTTTTTTCTGCAACCCGGTATATCGCCGAAACGGCGCTCAGTGCATCGGGGGCCAGATGCTCGCAAGCAGACTCAAGATCCGACGCGTCCGCATAACCGCATGTAAGGGCGAACGGTTTGACACCGGCTGCCCTGGCGGCATCCACATCCATCAACGTATCACCGACCATCCAGCAGTTTTCAGTAGACCGCCCCAAGGCGTCCAAAGCTTTCAAAATCGGCTCGGGATGGGGTTTCGGGTTGACTACATCCTCCCGACCTATCAGCACGTCGAAGCTGCTCATCAGCCCCATGTGCTCAAGAAGCTCCACGGAGTATCGGCCCGTCTTTGTCGTGACGACTCCCAGCAGCGCAAAGTCGTATGCTCTTCGTACCGCTTCTGCCGCTCCCGGGAGGAGTGTCGTCTTTTCCCTGCTTACCTTCCTGTAGTGTCTCTTGTAGGCTTCCACATGCGCATCGATATATTCACTCTCCACACCGAGAGAAGCAAACATCCGATCCAGGGGGTGGCCTATAAGCCTCTCGATCCGGTCCCGCTCAGGATTTTCGCCGCCGAACTCCCCAAAGGCGGTGTAAAAGCTCTCCAAAATAGCTTCCGTCGAGTCTATAAGGGTCCCATCCAGGTCAAAGAGTATCGTAACAGGCTTGCGCCCCCTCCCTTTTGAACACGTCAAGGCTTGATCCAATCTATCTGGTTGTGCATGATACCTATTATGGATGGTACGATCGGGGTTATCTTCCTGTTTACGGCGGTTATCGAGTCGGGGATATACAAAAAAATGTATGGCCTCTCTTCCGCTATTATATTGAACATCTTTCTATATATCTCCCCCACTCTCTCCAAATCGGTCAACTTCTCCGCCCTCTCTATCATCCTGTCGACCCTTTCGTTCCTGTAGCCGACCAGGTTGAAACCTCCCAGCTTGTCGGAATCTGAGTGCCAGAGCGCATACGCGTCCGGAATGAGCCCCAGGCTCCACCCCAGAAGTATCACTTCGAACCTTCTCGGGGTAACTACGGTATTCAAAAAGGCCTGCCACTCCATAGCTCGTATCTTTACCCTGACGCCTATGCGCGCCAGCTGGTACTGTATTATCTGTGCCGCATAGAGCCTTGTAGAGTTGTTGGCATTTGTAGAGATTGTAAATTCGAGAGGTTTTTTGTCGGTATAGCCGGCTTCTTTGAGCAGCGCTTTCGCTCTTTCTGGGTCATATGTATGTTTGGGACTCTTTTTCGGGAAGGCGAATGTTCCCGGCATAAAGGGGCCATAGCAGACCTTCCCGTGGGAGAAGAAGAGTATTTTAATCAGCTCGTTTTTATCTATTGCCATATCGATGGCCTCTCTAACCCGTCTGTCCCTGAATTTCGGAAGCTTCAGATTGAATCCGAGATAGGTGTATCCCCTGCCGGGCATCTGCACTATTCTGTAGTAATCGAGGAAAGAGTCCTCCAGCTGCCTCTCTCTTTGAAGAGGGGTGAGGGAGCCCATATCGAGCTTCTTGGCTTTCAGCATCAGAAACCTCGTGGTCGGATCGGGCATAAAGTGGTAGTGTATGAAATCGATATTTGGCCTATGCTCGAAATAGTCGCTGTTCGCCTCGAGAATCACATCACCGGAGTTTTGCATACTCTTCAGGCGGTAAGGGCCTGTCCCGACCGGCTTTCTGTTGAGATCGGATGTCATCGGGTCCTCTACACCCTCCCAAAGGTGTTTGGGCAGTATGCCCATCATCCATATGGAGAGAGCTTTGAAATACGGCTCCTTGTACCTTACTTCCAGAGTAAAGGGATCGAGCGCCCTGACGGACTCTACATATCTGAAATCGCTGGCATAGGGAGTGAATATTTTAGGAGATTTCAGGAGATTGTACGTAAATACGACATCTTCGGCGTCAAACGGTTTGCCGTCATGCCACTTTACACCTCTTCTGAGTTTGAAAACGACTACTTTCGGCGTTTTGAAGATCCAAGACTCTGCGAGATCTCCGACGATGCTGCCGTTTTTGTCAAACTTTACAACTCCGTTGAATATCCAGCCGCTTATCTCTCCGCTGGCGCTGTCGGTCGCAAGAAGAGGATTTATTCTGCTGGGATTCGCACCAAGAGAGAGGTGAAGAGTGGAGGCGTGGAGAAATAGCGGGAAAAGAAGCGCCGAGAGGAGCCTTATCATCACTTCGGCGGAACCAGAGGCTTGTTGTGTCTTTTCCAGTTGAGAATACCGCCTTCGAGTTCGAAAACTTTTTTGTAACCCATCTTGTCGGCCAGAAAGTCACCGACCATTTTCGTTCTGCTGGCGGAGCGGCAGACAAGAACGAACGGGCGGTTTTTGTCTATGCCGAGTGCGGATAGCCTCTCCAGAAACGACTTCAGATCATACCTGCCGGAGCGGTCGAAAAACATTATCGTGTGGCTTCCCTCTATGACACCCGTTTCGCGCCACTCCTGAGGGGTTCTGATATCTATGACCGGTACACCCTCTCTTTTTATCTTCTCGAAGCTCTCTATATCGAGATCCTTGACACCGGCGAATAGTGAGATTGAGAAAAGAAGTATAAAAAGTGCGATTTTTTTCATTCTATAACTCCCCCGGGGAAGATGCCCGGGAAAAAGATTAACGTTTTGAGAACTGAGGACTTCGTCGAGCTTTGTGCTTACCGTATTTTTTACGCTCAACAACACGTGAGTCACGTGTAAGAAGCCCGTTGGGCTTGAGAATCTTTCTAAACTCTTCATCGAAGGCGACAAGCGCTTTTGAAATTCCGTGCTTCAGAGCATCAGCCTGGGCGGAGTAGCCGCCGCCGAGGGTCTGTGCGACTATATCGACACTTGTCTCCTGCTTTGTCAAAAGAAGCGGCTGCATAACCTTTCGCTTTATAGATTCATGGCCCCCGAGCCACTCATCGAGCCCCATTCCGTTTATAGTCATCTTTCCGCTGCCAGGCTTGAGCCAGACTTTGGCTACAGCGCTTTTACGTTTTCCAGTTGCATAAACATTAGCCATCTTAGTTATCCTTTGCTTTCACTTGTGCTGTATGCGGGTGCTCGCTTCCGGCATATACTCGCAGTTTTTTCAGCATAGCACGTCCGAGTTTGGTCTTGGGCAGCATTCCGCGTGTCGCCAGTTTGAAAAGTTTTTCCGGGTTCTTCTCTATAAGCTCTCCCAGCTTTTCGCTTTTGACGCTTCCGAAATATCCGCTGTGTCTGTGGTACTGCTTATCTTCAAGCTTGTTCCCACCGGTAAATTTTACCTTGGATGCATTGATAACTATGACATGATCGCCACAGTCCACATGGGGAGTAAAATAGGGTTTATGTTTTCCGCGAAGATAGGTTGCGATCTCCGTAACCAGTCGTCCGAATGTTTTTCCGTCTGCATCGAGTACGATCCAGTCACGCTCAACCTGAGCGCTGTTTACCATTTTTGTCATTTTCATGGTAGCTTGACCTTTAAAAAGATTTGAACGAAGCGATTGTAGGGTAAGTCTGATTAATTCTAGCTTAATTTCAGTATTTTATAAGCTTGCTGGGAGATCTTCCCGGAGAGCTTCTCCGTCACCGTATATAGCGGTGACGGACTAATTTGCTCCCTCTTTCACAAACGTTTTATATTTTTTATATCCTACATCACCGCCTACCTCTACTCTCGTCACTATATTCCAGCGCCCGCTTCTTGTCAGATTGAACTCTTCACTCGAGTACAGTCCCTCTTTGTAGGAGAATCTGTCGAGCTCCGTATCATACTGTGTAGTATCCGGTCTGGTGACAAGCACCCGGACCGATGCACCTTTTACAGGATCTCCATCTCGGCTCAAAACCTTCACGTAGATCCGGTTCGGACCGATCTTCAACCTGTTGCTCTCGAGCCCTATAGTATATTTGCCGTCGAACTCCCGCTGCTTGAGAAGTATATCGTTGATATTTTCATCAACATCCTGATACTTCATCATATAACTGTTCTCCAACTGCACGGGGTTTTTCAGGGCGACCTTGATCGTCCATGCCGAAAGCATGACGACCGTAAGAATCATTCCGACAATCGTGTAGGGCCAGTAGTTGATCTCTTTTTTCTTTTTCTCAGGACTCTCCACGACGGCTCCTCACCTTGTATATGATATATTGAATGAAAAAGAGAGTCAGAATAGCGTAAAAGATCCATCTGATAAATTTGAAACTATCTTTACTTCCGCTTCCTATGCTCGATTCAAGCTTTACACCCCTGCTCTCAGCCGCCTGATCCACAATATCGGCATAACCGTTGAAGAGCGCAACTTCATTCTTGACGCTCTCACTCTTGCTGAAGGCGGGACTCATCACAGGTTTAATGGTTCCACGCCACGGCAGAGGGCTCAATATCTGCTCTATATCTATCAACTTTTCGGCACTCTTCGATGCAAAGATGTTGACAGCTTTCGGTTTCATCGAAAAATAGAGAAGTATGTAGTCGGGGTACTTCTCCTTAAAATCTTCTATGAGATCCACAGGTTTGGTCTTGTTGAGTTCGGCGACGGCGGCGACAAATGCGGCAACACCGGTTTTACTGTATAGCTCTTCACCCATCTGCTCCATCTTTTCCACCTGTTTGGGAGGCATCACACCATCGTTTACGAGAATAAAACCGGTTTTGGAGAAAAGCAGAGAGGGGATAAAAAAGAGAAGTAGCAGAGAGGGGAGCATCCCCCCTCTTTTCATAGTGTCGGTTCTTCTCAACTATCAGCCGACAAAAGCGTGGTTTGCGGTGACAACCGCCCAGAGTGTATATGCCGCCATGACTACCATTCCCCAACCCAGAACTTTGTCCATTATCTGAATCATATTTCTCTCCTTTGCTGTAATTGTAACATGTTATCGAGCCTCTTTGACTCTCTTCTGCACTATATCCCACCTGGGATAGACAAACACCGTACGCCTGGTCACCGATATCTTTTCTGGGTCATCCGTCGCGAAGGCCCTTATGGTTATCGGGACCGGTGTATCTTTCCTGCTGTTTTCGGCGAGCGGCTCTACCGCTTCCAGCTGTACGATCTTCTTCGCCTTTTTACGGGCCAGAAGTTTGAACGGTTTTGTCGGTTTGACTATCTTTATCTTCGGGTTGTCCACTACCTCGAAGTAGTATGTATGATCTTTCGTATCCGTATTCTGGAACAGAAAGGTATAGTCGTTTACCACTCTGCCGTCGTGGGTGAATCTGTAGAGCTGGGCCGTCTTGTTTATGTTGAGCAGCATATGCTCTTTTTTGGTGCCCATTACGAAGAGGGCTACCGTCACTATCGTCAGGGCGACTGCGTATGCTACCGTTCTCGGTCTTATATACTTTGTCCTGCCCTCACGTTTCTCTATCTCTCTGGGGCTGCTCCACTGTACGAGGCTCGGTTTACCGAGAGCCCCCATCACTTTTGTACATGCGTCCACACACTCGAGGCAGTTTATACACTCAAGCTGCATACCCTGGCGTATATCTATATGGGTCGGGCACACTTTCACGCAGCTTTCACATGCGGTACACTCCGCTTCAGGCTCTCTTTCGTGCAGCTCTTTTATGTTGTGTACCAGCTTTTTACCGTCTTGACCCTCATGGTCGTAGATATGCCCCCCTCTGTGTACATCGTAGATAGCCATTATCGTATCGTCATCGTACATAACCGACTGCACTCTGCTGTATGGGCAGATGTAGATGCAGAAGTTCTCTTTGAGCCACACCACATCCACTATAAGAAAGAGTGCTATTCCCAGCCAAAAGCCTATAAGCACCGGGTGGGATGCCGGGTCCTGGATATAGCGGAAGAAGTCCTCCGGTGGAACGAAGTACCATGTGAAGTCGGCCGCCGCTATAAGGGCGAGCACGGACCACAGCACTATAGCCACACCCTCTTTCGCCTTATTCTCCGGCTTACTCCAGTCGGGCTCTTGCTGTTTGTTCGTTATTCGCTTTCTGAGGCCAAGCAGTTTGGTCTCGAAAAGATCCCTGTATATAACGCGGAATATCGTCTGGGGACATGCCCAGCCGCACCAGACCCTTCCGCCCAGGGTCGTCATGAAGAAGATCCCAAGAAACAGAAGCATCAGCAAAAAGGGCATCAGGTACAACTCCTGCATATCGAACCGCACGAAGAGAAAGTGCAGCTGCTTATGGTCGAAGTTGAGAAGGAAGAAGTGGTTGCCGTTTATCTTTATGAACGGCAGCACCAGGGCCACTACCGTCACTATGGCAAACAGCCAGTAGCGTTTGTACCGGTAGGGTACCCACCCTTTGAGGTACTCCTTGGCTCCTGAGCCTCTTCCTTTTGCCGCCTGCCTCATCTGTTTCGGATCTTACTTCTCGAACTTGTACTTGTGCAGAGTATCACCGCCCACTGGTTCACCGTGAATAATCACATGTGTCTCGTTGGAAAGATCCGCTCCTCTCATCTGTATGGAGAGAGGATTGACAATCTCATATGACTGCTGGGCAGTAGCCTGCTGTGTTTTGATTGCGGCTGTAACCAGCCCCGCCAGTATAGTTAGCAGCAATACTGTAGCTATAAGCATACCGGCAATACCGTCGATTCCGAATGCACTTCCCTGTTTTTCCATCATTTACTCCTTATTCACCGCGTGAAAGACTGAGGATATATGTTCCGACAGCTTTTTCCTGTACCGGAGTAAGTCTGCCCTTGAAGCTGACCATCGTGCCGATATACCCTTTTTTGCCGCGTTCAAGTACGTCAGCTACAAAAGCCGGAGTTCCATATGTTGTAAGATCCGGTGCCATTCCGCCCATACCTTTACCGTCTGCGCCGTGGCATCCCGCACAAGCGGAGAATTCGGAAGGCTGCGCCCCCTTCATACCGTTAGCGACATATGCGGCTACCTTCTTGGCGGCATCTCCACTGAGAAGACCGCCGGGCATTTCACCCATAGGATAACCAAGCCCTTTGGATCCTTTGTTGATGGTATCGAGAACTCCGGCAGCGGAGCCCCATACGGTCAGGTCGGCAGCCTTTCCGTCCATACCGTCACCCGCGATACCGTGACATGGGGCGCATTGGACAAGGTAGATACCCTCACCCATCTCCTGGAGTGTCTGCTTGTCGGCGTTCGCCCATTTACTTTCGAACATCTGTGTATGGGCTGCGACCTCTTCGTTGTACTCACCTATCTGAGAGTAGGCATTGACCGGGTACCCTGCTGTAAAGTACCACATCCCCCAGATCATTGTCCCAAGAAATGTGTAGGCCCATCCGGAAGGCAACTCATTCTTATACTCCCCGATTCCGTCCCAGTTCTCCTCTGCAAGCTCACCGGTCGATTTGTCGGTCTTCATCTGCTTGATATATTTACCTGCGACCAAAACAGTCAAAGCCAAGATTACGACTGCTGCGATCAGAGCGAGAAGGTTGATATTATCGCTTAACCAATTCATTTTTGCTCCTTCTTATCTTTCGTTTCCTGCGGCTCAAGCGGCTTGGAGTCCAGATCATCATCCAGAGCCAGCTTACCGTACTTTTCATAATTTCTTGTACCCTTCTTCTCCGCACGGTAGAGATGCAGTATATACGCATACAGAATCACTACCAGGAAGAGGGTGAAGAAGAAGTATGCGTACGCCTGCAGTTCTCTAATATTCTCCATGCTCATTCCATATCAACGAAGGCTGTTCAGATATGCGATCAGAGCGACTATCTCAGGAATCTCTCCGCGGGCAACCGCATCTTTGACATCCTGGTTTTTCATCTCTTCGGCAATTTTTTTCGCATCTTCCATAGCCTGTTTTCGAGCCTCTTCCCAGCTGCCGAGAGAAGGCATTCCGGGCTTGTCGTAAGGTACGTTGAAGACCTTCTTGACCGTAAGAGCTTCGGCATAAGCAGTCTCCAGATCCGCATTCTGCTTGAACATATGCTTATAAGCCGGCATTATGGAACCTGGAACAACCGATGTCGGATCCCACATATGGTTCTCATGCCAGTCGGTCGTTCGATACTCGCCTACACGGTGAAGGTCGGGACCTGTACGCTTTGAGCCCCAAAGGAAGGGCCGGTCATAGGCGTACTCACCGCTTAGGCTGTAGGGGCCGTAACGGTCGGTCTCCGATTTGAAGGGACGGATCAGCTGAGAGTGGCAGGCGTTACAGCTGTCTTTGATGTAGACATGACGCCCTGCCAACTGCAGTACCGTATAAGGCTTTGTACCCACTGTAGGCCTTGAAGCCTGCGCGAAGTCAGGCACTATCTCTATCAATCCGGCAAAAGCGATAACGAGAAAAACTCCTACCGAGAAGAAAAACGGTCTTTTTTCCAACCAATGAAACATCTAAACCTCCTTACGCGCCCATAGGCGAAGCGAATGCTGGCTCTTTTTCAAGAACTTTGCCGCTTTGCATTGTTTTAACGAAGTTGTAGGCCCACATGAACAGACCTATAACGAAGAGCAGACCGCCGATAGCACGAATCGTGTAGTACGGATGAAGAACCGTAACGGTATCGATGAAAGAGTAGGCCAGGTTTCCGTACTGGTCTACCGCTCTCCACATCATTCCCTGTGTGATACCTGCAATCCACATACTTGAGAAGTAGAGGACGATTCCCGTAGTCTGAAGCCAGAACTGCATCTCCATAAGCTTTTTGCTGTATATCTCACGCTTATAGTAGCGAGGGGCCATATGGAGAGTGGCTGCGATGATCATAAAGGCGACCCAGCCGAGCGTACCGTCATGAACGTGTCCGGGAATCCAGTCTGTAAAGTGAGCGAGAGCGTTTACCGATTTTATCGCCTGGATAGGACCTTCGAGAGTGGAGAGCATGTAGAAAGTCGAAGCCAGTACCATAAATTTGATCAGTGGAGACTCTTTGAGCTGGTTCCACTCACCCTTCATCGTAAGAAGCATGTTGATCGCAGAACCCCATGAAGGAAGAATCAGTATAACCGAGAAGATGGAGCCCATTGTCTGCATCCAGTCCGGTACCGTAGAGTAGATCAGGTGGTGTCCGCCTGCCCAGAGGTATACGAACATAAGACCCCAGAACGAGAGAAGAGAGAGCTTGTAGGAGAAAACTGGCTGTCCCGACTCTTTGGGCAGGAAGTAGTAGATCATCGCAACGATCGGCACAGTAAAGACGAATGCGACCGCATTGTGTCCGTACCACCACTGAACAAGCGCATCATTGGTTCCAGCATACATCGAGACCGAGTGGTACCATTTACCCATACCCGCAACGAAATATGTCGGAACTTCCATATTGTTGAAGAGGTAGAGCATTGCGACGCCGAGGAAGAAGGCAATGAAATACCACATGGATATATAGAGAGTTTTTTCACGACGCATACCGATGAGACCGAACATAGCAAGACCGAATAGAATCCACACTACAACCGTAAGGATATCAAGCGGCCACTCCATCTCGGCGTACTCTTTGGAAGTAGTTATACCAAGAAGCAGAGAGATCACAAGACCTGCCGCCAGGATCACATACAGGAAGAAGTGCAGCTTGGCTATTCCGTGAACAACCGGGTTCTCTTTTATAGAGACTTTCAATACCCTCTGTGAAATATAGTAAAACGCTGCCCAGATACCGCTCAGTGTAAATCCGAATGCGACCACATTAGTATGTATAGGTCGAAGCCGACTGAACGTTCCGTACTGGCCGAACAGGTAGTTCAGTTCAGGATATGCCAGTTGAAAGGCAATGAACACACCAATAAGCATACCTATAATCCCGAATATGATTGCTAGGTAGGCGAACCACTTGGATACGGTATAATCGTATTCCATTGCTGCATTTGTCATGCAAACCTCCTTTGTAATGTTTCCCCCCGACGGAGCCAGAGAGTAAGACAATGACATCATAGTGACATTTTTATGAAGGTACGCTTAAAATCTGTTAACTTTCAATTAACTATTTTGTTAAGGTATGCTTAATGAATGTGGATGCCGGCGCCGGTAAATCCGGCGAAGGCTTTAAAAATGCAAGGTAAGGTTGCAGTAGTAGTAGCGGCCCGGCTCATTGAGGAGCATCGGCACTCCCCCGCCTGATACCAAAATCATATCGGCATAAGTGTTGCTAACGGCGTAATTTCTATCCAGAATATTGTCCACTCCGAAAGTAGCCGTCACACTTCGACCCATCTCTTTCCTGATTTTAAGGTTAAATACCGTGTAGCCGGAAATCTTCTGCTCGCCGTTGTCGGAATCGTAGTCACTCCACCCTTTGGCGGCCACTGCCGACAGCTTCGCCGTAAGTGTCTCGTCGAAGTCGTAATTGACCGCCGCATTGGCTTTGAGCGGCAGAACATTGGGAAGATCCCTGTCCGTCTGTCCTGTGAGCGGGTTATCTTTTCTGCCTCTCTGGTATGCAGCTCCGGCCTCAACATAGATATCATCACTGACCGAATATGCCGTTTCTACCGAAATACCGTAAAGTTTAGCATCGACGTTTTCATATTTTGCATTCGTCAAGTTATATGCTATGAAATCTTTAAGTCGGCTGTAGAATATCTTGCTCTTCAAAGATACATCTTCGAACTCCTTTTCGAAACCGATATCCGCCTCATAGTTAGTAGTCTTGTTTAGATTCGGATTTCCTACATATGTTCCATCTTTCATCTGGAAATAGAGCTCTTTTCCGTCAGGCACCCTCGATGACTTGCCTGCCCCCAGGAAAAATCTTGATGTTTCGTCTACATTGTATGTACCCAAAATATATCCGCTGAAGTAGCTGTAGTCGTTATCTGCAACAGCCGGATCGTCATTACCTACGGATGTCGAGTCGTACCGAATTCCGGCTTCCATATCGATATCTCCGAAACTCCTCTCGTACTCGGCAAAGAGCGCAGCATTTTCCGTAACGGCACTATCTATACTCGAGATGCCGGTCGGTACCGAGTTACTCGCATAGTGCCCCTCCCAAAATCTTTTGCTTCCGTCGAACCCGTATGACAACGTCCCTTTGCCGAGATCCATGCTGTTTTTTATCTTACCGCCGTATATCCTGGAGAACATGATGTTTTCAAAGAGCCCCATCATCATAGAAGCCTGCCTGAAGTATGTTCCCATAGGGTGATCAACCCACGAATTGTAGAACTCGACATCCAGTTTTTTCGACAACTCTCCGAGATCGGTTGCGCTGTATTTTATGTTGAGGAGGTCGGATGCGTCACGCTTTGCATCCATCTTTGAGTTCGGGTAGAGAATATCGTTGCTCCTGTTTGCCGTGTAACTCAGTTTTAGCTCCTGGTTGTCGGCAATATCTATAAATACCTTGGCCATCGCGGTATCTTTCTTGTACGCTTTCATCTCATGGTACATCGGCGCATACCTCTGTCCGTCGGCGGTCGGATATCTGTCGGCGAACGCATCCACCTGCTCCGCCAGGGTTCTACCCTCGCCGTCCCTGTACTGGCCGCTGCTCTCGGTTGAGGCACCGACAATGAATTTGACCTTTTCGGAGCCTCCCGTCAGCCGGAAGCCGGTCTTCCTGTACTCCCAGCTTCCGACATTGAGTGTAACTTCACCCTGGAACCTCTCTTCCGGGGCAAGAGTATCCACCTCTATCAGCCCGCCGAGCGTTCCGAAGTTCTCGACATCAAATGGCCCCTCCTTGATCACTATTCTCTCTACGTTGCTTGCAAGAATATGCGATATCGGCGGATCCATACGGTTGGGGCACCCCCCGTATATCTTCGCACCGTCGATCAATACGTTGATATTGTCTTTCCTGAGGCCTCTTAAAATTATATCGTTGGCTATGCCGCTTCTTCTTATCAGCTGAATATCCGGATCGAGCTTGCTCAAAGCATCGGCAAGGTCGGCAGAGCGGACCTCTTCGCCGGCTACATTCTTGACTATGGTCGTATTTATCCCCCCCTCTACTTCTACCGTATCAAGCAGCACCTCCTCTGCCTGAACTGTTACGGCCGCAACCAGTGAGAGTGCTATAAAAGAAGCTGTTTTTTTCATCTTTTTTGCCTTGATGTTTGTAGTCATACCGCTTCGAAAGGAGCAGGAAGAACAGTCGGTTAGCAGGTTCGAAGCGGTATCTGAAGAAACATTATAAGTTATGAGTGTTAAGTATGTGTTAAGCGCATTCCGCCGTCAGCGGGCGATCATGCGCAAGAACTCTCTGAAGATATATCTACTCTCGTGCGGTCCGGGCGAAGCTTCCGGGTGGTGCTGTACTGACATAACCGGACTATCTCTGTATACAAGCCCCTCTATCGTGCCATCGAAGAGGTTGGTATGGGTCACTTCCGCAATCTCCTTTATCTCTTCCGGTACGTTGTAGTTGTGGTTCTGTGCAGTGATCTCCACTGCCCCGGTAGAGAGGTTTTTGACCGGATGGTTGCCTCCGTGATGCCCGAACTTCAATTTGTATGTATCGTATCCGTGGGCTATGGAGAGAAGCTGGTGTCCCAGACAGATACCGAACATCGGGACTTTCGCCTCGATAAGCCGGCGGATCTTCCCCTGCTCCTCTTTAAGGATGAGCGGATCTCCGGGTCCGTTGGAGAGAAATACGCCGTCAATCTCTCCATCCCTGTACCTCTGAATGAGCACCTCTTCATCGATACTGTTCGGAACCACCTCAACCTCGATCCCCGCTTCGGTCAACTCGTTGAGTATGTTACGCTTCACCCCGAAATCGATGGCCGCGATCCTCGCCTCCGGCCTGGGCGGTTCGTTGTATCTGTATCGCACCGCATCGTAGGTACCGGAATCGTGGATATAGCTCTTTTTCGTACTCACCTCTTCAATGTAGTTTATCTCGCTTATATGCGGCGCATCGGAGAGAATACGCGCCAGCTCGTCCTTGTCGTCGATCTTGGTAGAGGCGATCATCATCATAGACCCCTCTTCACGCAGAGTTTTCGTCAGGAGGCGGGTATCCACTTCGCAGATTCCAAGCACCCCGAAGCGCTCGAGAAGTTCGTGCAGAGGCTCTTCACTCCTGAAGTTCGAAGGCACATCCTGGTACTGACGGACGATAATGCCTTTGCACCAGGCGGCGGAAGACTCCATATCTTCGGCATTACAGCCGACATTTCCGATCTCCGGCATCGTAAAGGTGACGAACTGCCCGGCATAGCTTGGATCGGTGACGATCTCCTGGTATCCGGTCATAGAGGTGTTGAATACTATCTCACCGACAGCGGTACCCTCGGCACCGAAACTAGCGGCCTCAAGAAAGAGACCGTTCTCCAGATAGAGCCATACAGGCTTCAGATTCTCTCTCACATCATCCCCCGTTTTCTAAGCTCCTCTTCATAGAGACGTTCAAAGATAAGATCATACTCTTCCGTCCCCGGTATAAGCTTCCTTTTATAGTGTGAAATCTTCTCGAGTACCTTGTCTTCTATCTCTTCGAAAGATTTCATATACTCTTCTATAGCCCTGAATATGACGCCGCGCACCTGGTTTTCGTTCACCGTATACTCGATCAGGTCCTCTTCCCAGAGCTCATTCAGTATCTTATGGGATAGGTCGCTGTATCTATCCTCCCTGTTCAGAATCACACCGTACTCCGGAGCGAGCTTCTTCTTTATCATCCAGAAGAGCTGGCGGATATCCGCCTGCATGAACTCTATCTCATCCTCTTTCTCATCCAGGAGCTCGTTTACCCGCTCTTCGAGCGCACGCTCGTTCTTGACATCCTTCTCTATAACCTCCTGAGCCTTTCCGATAACCGGCTCGAGACCTTTTTTCAACTTCACAAAAGGTGCGTTCGCCAGATCTATGCCGATTTTGCCGGCAATGTATGGTGCATGGGCCAAACTTAACTTCATAACGCGCCTTTGGGCCCTTGAAACGGGCGAATTTTTTCGACAGTTTATCGAAAGTTAGGTAAATTTGTGATTATACCTGCAGTAGAGCGAAAACTCTGCCCAAATCTCGAAACAGAATAGTTTGAAATCGTTGCGATTCTTGTGGCCTGGCGGTTTCGGGAAAATTTGGGGAGCGCCAGTCAGGCGTGTCGATAATTTCCTACGACATGCATGGCTGCAAGCATCGTGACGAGTTCTTCTATCTCTATTTCAAGATTCGGGCTCTGCTTCTATCTGACCTGATCAGCCCCTTTTACCGATATATGATCTTCCAGAATAAGGGTTATCTCCGATGCCTTTTCTGGATCCATCTTCGCCAAAATCTGACCTACGGTCTTCGGCTTCAGAGTCGATACGATTCTCGCCGCCTCTTCCGGTTTCATGTTGGAGAGTATCTGTGCGGCCGCCGAAGCTTTCATCTTCGCGTATGTCTGTGAAACCTTGTCCGCTTTCGCCTCTTTTATCGCTTTGAGCAGCTCTTCGTTTTTCGCTATGAGCTTTTCGATCCGCTCCCTTTCGGCTTTCAGCTTCTCTCTTGTCGCATTCAGCTCGGCACTCTCTTTTTTTATCTTCTCCTCTCTTCTCTTCAGCATCGCTTCGGTCGCATCTTTGAGCGCCTCGTACGCCTGCTGCCGCTCGTCGATCTGCTCCAGTTTCATCTCGAGCTCCTGCTTGCGCTCTTCGAAAATCTTGCTGCACTCCAGCGGTTCCTGTGACCGGGCAAGCAGCATAAAAGGGATCGCCAGAAGAAGCCACTTTCTCAACCGTAATCCTTTTTCGGTGTATTGAGGCGCCAGAACTGCTGCGACGCTATCTCGTCCAGACCGTTCTGTGTCCGCCTCCTCTCTCTCTTCAAAATCTCTTCGACCACTTTCGACTCGATACTCTTCGCCTGCTCGTAGGCGATGTTTGCCGCCTTCAGTTCGGCCTGCCGCTGCTCTTTCAGCCTCTTCAGGCTCTCAATCTGATCCTCTACCGCCTTCAACAACCTCTGTATGCTCCTCTTTTGAGCCAACACCCCGGCGACATCGGCCCCTTTCCCGGCTGCCGGAAGAGCCGTCGAGCGCTCATCCTCTCTCAACATCTCCCTTTTGCGCTTCAGCTCCTCCAGCCTGTAGTTGACTACCGCCAGCGCCTGCTCCGCCCGCTCGAACTCTCTTTTGCGAAGCTTCGTCAGGGCGCGGTAGTTTTTCGGCATCTCCTACCTCACTATCGTATCGCTTCTGTCCGGGCTGGTGGATATTATCCCGACTCTTACGCCGCTGACCCTCTCTATCGTCTCTATATAGGCCTTCGCCGAATCGGGGAGATCATCATATTCACTGATGCCTTCGACCCTCTCCCATCCGGGGAAGGTTTCATATACCGGTTTGACATGCTCGAGATCGTAGGGGACGTAATCTATAACTTCACCTTCGAACTCATACCCGGTACAGACCTTTATCGTCTCGAAGCCGTCAAGCACATCGAGTTTCATCAACGCTATCCGGTCGCAGCCGTTCAGTGCGCAGGCGTAGCGTATCGCCACCGCATCGAACCATCCGCACCTCCTGGGGCGGCCGGTAGTTGTTCCGAACTCATGCCCCTGAACCCTCAGCCTCTCGCCGTCGGGGCCGAAATCTTCACTCGGGAATGGACCGTTGCCGACCCTGGTGCAGTAGGCCTTGGCGATTCCTGTCACCCTCCCGATGGTTTTTGGCGAGAGCCCCATACCGGTACAGGCGCCGCCGGCTACCGTGTTGGAGCTCGTAACGTAGGGATAGGTGCCGTGATCTATATCCAGCATGGTCCCCTGCGCCCCTTCAAGGAGTATCTTTCTCCCCGCAGCCAGATCTCTCCAGATCATCTGTGTAGTATCGGCGATAAAGGGCATCAAACCGTCCCTGTAGCGTTTCAGATCATCTTTCAGGGCATCTTCGTTCGGACAGTCGACACCCATCGCATCGAGTATCGGACGATTCTGATGCAGAAACTCCACTACCTTCTCAAAAAGCGTCTCTATATCCTTGAGCTCTCACACGGTGGCCGGAACGGGAGATTTTGTCGGCATATGCCGGTCCTATGCCGCGTCCGGTCGTACCTATCGCCTTTGCGCCTCTCAGCCGCTCTTTGGCCCGGTCGATCATCTGGTGGTAGGGAAGAATCAGATGGGCCTTGTCGCTGAGCCAGAGCCGCCCCTCCAGGTTGTCGAACTGCTCCATCTCTTTCATGAGGTTGGTAGGGCAGACAACGACACCGTTTCCTATGATATTTACGGCTTCCGGGTTGAGTATGCCCGAAGGTATCAGGTGAAGCGCATACTTTTTTCCGTCTGTGACTATGGTGTGCCCGGCATTGTGGCCACCTGCAAAACGTGCGACCACCTCGTACTCCTGCGCCATCATATCGACGATTTTACCTTTACCTTCGTCTCCCCACTGAAGACCGACTATCAAATCCGCCTGATTCATCCGTTCATTCCTTTTGTCTTGACCTCGATCAGCGCATCGGTATAGAGCGCGAAACCGGCTGCCGTGATATCGTCGTTTACAAAATGCCCTCCGCTGGCGAGAGGGGTATTCCCCCTGAAGCATCGGAAAAATAGGCTGTCGTAATACCTCATCTTCGCATAGTAGAGCGGGGCCGTAACGCAACGGCCCACAGAGCAGTTCCCGACCAGATCGCGCATCTTCTCGAGCTCCGGGCGAAGAAGCTGCGGCACTTCGGAGATGGCGGCGTCGAGCTGCTCTATATGTTGCACCTTCGCGAGCCTGCCCAGCCAGCTGTATTTGGAGCTAAGTAGCTTCTCCATCTGCATAGATGCGAACCAATCGAGGGGTACTCCGAACTCCATCGAAATAAGTATCGGTATCTGTATATTGGATACCTGAAGAACCGGCTCCACCTCGAGAGCTTCGAAAAGCTCCAGCGTCACATCGAGAACTTCCGCCAGCGTTCCGTCGATGCACTCCGCTCCGATCTGGTTGGTCTCTTCCGTAGGGTACCTGTAGACCGGCTGAATGTAGAACCATCTCTTCTGGGCCGTCGAACGCCCCAGGCGCTTCGTTACGAGCCTCACTACGTCGATCGTACTGTCGGCGCGCAGCGTCACCTCTCTGTTCGCGGGGTCGCTCAACCTGATGAGCTCTCTCCTGTCGCGTATACTCTGATGCTGGTGATAGGAGAAGAGCGGTGTCGAGATCTCCTCGAATCCGTTCTCCTCGAGTATGCGGCCCGCCAGATTCTCTATCTCACGCTTCAGCTTCGCCGTCGACCCGAAGTAGAGCCTGCTCCCGGCAGGAATCTCATGTTCGAAAATCATATCTTCTCGTTTGCATAGTAGACTTCGTTGAACACCTTGGATGCAAGACCGCTGTAAGGGCGGCGGTCGAGCCTGTCGTAGGCCCACTCCACGGCGTTGACGACCCATGCGCTCTCATATACCGGAATCAACCCCATCTGGTTTATCCTGAAGAGCTTCCCTTTCAGGTGATCCTGCCCGCCGGCGATATTGACACCGAACTCGCTCTTCAGGATCGATCTGAGAGCATCGGCCTCTTCGTCGTAGACGGCACTCATCGAAAGAGCGGGGCTCTTCGGATAGAGCACGCAGCCGATCGCCTCCAGGGCGGCACGTGTCGCCAATGCGCGCGCCTTCGTATCGCGGTAGAAGCTGTCGTACCCCCGCTCCTCTATCATCTCCAGCACCTTGTTGAGCCCTATGATGAGTGTCGTTGGCGCCGTATATGCCGTTGTGTTCTTTCTCTGCTTCGAGATTTCGCTTGCAAGATTGAAGTAGTAGCCGCGCCCCTCTCCGATCTTTTTGACCGCCGCATCGCTGAGGCCGATCATCGCCATACCGGGCGGGAGCATAAGAGCTTTCTGGCTGCCGGCTATGAGCGCATCTATGTTTTTCGTGTCGATAGGCTCGACCCCTACCGCGGTGATACCGTCGGCGATCACCATGATATCCGGGTTGAACGCCTTTACCGCCGCCGCTATCTCTTCGACCGGATGGCGCAGGCCGCCCGCACTCTCGCTTACCTGGATGCAGAGCGCATCGATATCGGGATCGTCGGCAAGCGCCGCCTTCACATCCTCCACGTCGGCGGGAGTGTCCCACCCGTACTTGAGCTCCACCGTCTCGAGTCCGAACGACTGCGCTATCTTTCCGAACCTCTCGCCGAACTTCCCGGCATTCACCGTCAGCGCTTTCTTGAAGCAGAGGTTGGTTACGCACGCCTCCATCGCACCCGTGCCGCTAGATGCGAGCACGACGCACTCATCCATGCCGAAGAGCCCCATAAGGCGCTCCCTGGTCTGCTTGAAAATCGCTTCGAATTCCGGGGTACGGTGGTGAATAGTGGGTCCGGCCATCGCCATTCGGACGGCTTCCGGAACCGGGGTGGGACCGGGGGTGAAAAGCAGCATACGCCTACCTTTGAAAGAGAAATTTTGGCTGATTATATCAAATAAAAGCTATATCCGATCTGATACTTCGCGGGAGCGGCGGAGCCTAAAAAGGCATCGTCTCCTGGCCGATCTGCAGGTATCGCTCCCAATAACCGTTCACGAAATCTCTAACCTCCGTAACTTTCGGAAGCCATACGCCGTCAACCTTCTCTACATAGTCGGACAGATACTCTCCGGCATCCCTTTTTGGTATGTAGAACTCCCGTACAAGGCGTAGGTAGCGCTCCCTGTAGATCACCTTCTGCCTCTCGTAGGCGCCGATGCCCGTGTCTATATGGAGCCTTTTGCCGTCGAAGGACAATACACCCGCTTCAAAGAGAATATCCAGATGCAGAAGCCCCTCTACATAATAGGGTTCAACTTCGCCGGTCTTGCGCCAACTCATCAGGCTTACCGCACGCGATACGGTATCTCTTAGAACCTCATCCTTCATAGACTCCTCTTCGTCGAAGAAGAAGGCCATCAGCCCTCCGAGAGTCGCTTTGAACTCCTCTACATTCTTATAGTTGCCGCTTCCGTTCATTCGGGTCTCGGTATCGTCGTCCACCCAGAGAATGTGGCCGTATTCGTGCCCTATCGTGGTGATCTCGTAGACTCGGTGCCATATTTCCGGCTCTTTGAACATCACCTCGCGCTGCCGCCTTACAAAGTCGTCGCCGAATGTCTCCCTGGCTATTCTCATGACCGGCCTAGACCTCTTCGACTCCAGCACATTGTCCGCGAAAGCGAAGATCTTCTTGCCAAGCTCCCGGCTCACCTCGGTGTCGTTCGGAACCACCTGTGCCGAAAAGAGCCCCTGGAACTCCGCACCGTAGAAGAGGGCCGGCACCCCGATGTAGAGCTGTGTCCTCCCGACCTGCGCGGCGCAGTTTTCATTGACCCTCTTCGCCACATCCCCGAGCTCCTCCGCGATAGATTCCGCCATTGAGAGTATCCTGCCCGCCACATGGCTCTCTCGCATCAGCTTCGGAGAGGAGACTCTCACATCCCACTCCAGCGCCACCGCCTTCCGGTAGTGATCTTCGTAGTACTCCAGCGGATGTCCTATCTGTATCGGTGAGGTTATCGCCATCCACCTTCGGTCTACCTCCGCCCACTTCTTTATGAGTCCCGAAGTCTCATCGTGCGAAAAGGCATCTATCAGGGCCTCTATATAGGCGAGCCACTCCCCCTGCTGACCGAACACCTCATCCTCCATGCGCTCCAGAACCCCGCGCATATTGGAGAGTTTGTTGGTCACCTCCTGCACCTCCATGCGGAACGCCTTTGCATAGGGGACACTCTTGAACCCTTTTCGGCTCTTTTTCAGAACGGAGTAGCAGCGGTCTCCGACACACCCCTCTTCTCGCATATCGAGAAGATTCTCACTCTCGAGCATCTCGTAGATCTTCTCCTCGTCTCCGTTGAAGAGCTCGTAGAGTTCACGGTTGACACCGTGTATGATATGCGCTGTCCATGCGCTCTGCCATCCGCTCATCGCTTCGCCTACACGGTGCGCCTCCTTCAGAATCTCGCGGTAAAACGGCGTCAAAAGAGCCTCATCCTCGATCCAGTCGAGCAGCTCGAGGTGGCGCTTGAGGTAGAAGTCCGCAACCATCTTGTAGGCCCTCTCTTTCGCCTCGATAATCTCCTCTTCGCTGCGCCCCTCCTTCTCGAGAAGCTGGGTCAGCGCATCGTCCCTGAGCCCTATGAGGCGCGTCAAAGCGGCCATTCTGGTTTCGGGGGTCTCCGGCAGCTCCATCCGGCGGAGAAAGTCGCCTACCCACTCTTCCGCCTCGGCATGCCCGGAGCCTAGCAGGGAGTAGTAGTCGCCCAGCGCCTTCTGGCGTCTTAGTATCTCCTCGTAAACCCTCTGCAGATCCTCCATGAAGACTTCCCTGTAGGTTTCACGCATGCAGGCTCCTCAACATCGATATTATAGGCTTTGCAAGATCCAGAGCTTTGCCGCGGTGCGATATTTTCCGCTTTATCTCAGGCTCGAGCTCTCCGAGGGTCCTGTCAAAACCCTCCGGTATGAAGATCGGGTCGTATCCGAAGCCGCCCTCTCCTCTCGGCTCGTCAACCGCCTCTCCGTGCATCCATCCGTGAACCAGATACTCACCCTCGGGGGAGAGGACGGCGATTGCCGCCGTATAGAATGCGTAGGTACGTGAAACACCTCTCTCTTTCAGCCTCTCCACGAGCTTTTGGAGATTCTCCCTGTCGGTCGCACCCTCGCCGGCATAGCGCGCACTGTATACTCCGGGCTCACCGTTCAAAAGAGGTACCGAAATTCCACTGTCGTCGCTTACAACGACAAAATCGCCCTCCGGAAGCTTTTCATAGACCGCTCTGGCTTTTATCAGAGCGTTTGCGGCGAAATCCTCACCGTTCTCGACTATCTCCATCGGACCGAGCAGATCGGAAAAGGGAATCACCTCATCTTCCGCGAATATTTCGGCTATCTCTCTTACTTTACCCCGGTTTGAAGTCGCAAGTATAATTTTCATACGATTATGTCCTTTATTAAAAACGGAGTATAATTTTGCCAAAATTCTACCATAAGGATTGAAATTGAAAGAGATTTTCAAAAAGGTTCTGCCTTTAAGTCTCATCGTGGCCCTTCGCTTTTTCGGGCTCTTCATCGTCCTCTCCGTACTGTCGCAGTACGCTCTGGAGCTGCCCGGGGGTACCGCGCTTCTGGCCGGTATAGCGGTCGGCGGCTACGCCCTGACGCAGGCGGTTCTGCAGGTTCCGTTCGGGGTGCTGAGCGACCGTATAGGACGCAAGAAGACGCTGCTTCTGGGGCTGCTCATCTTCGCTGCGGGATCTGTAATATGTGCCGTCGCCGACAACATCTACATCCTTCTTCTGGGCCGTTTCCTGCAGGGTGCCGGCGCGATAGGCTCGGTCGTCACCGCCATGATCGCCGACCACGTAAGAGAGGATCAGCGGGCGCACGCCATGGCCGTCATGGGGATGACCATCGCCATGAGTTTCGCCGCGGCGATGATCATCGGGCCGCTTGTCGGCGGTTTCTACTCCGTCAGCGCCCTCTTCTGGCTGACAGCCGTTCTGGCTATCCTGGCCCTTGCGATTCTCTTCACCGCAGTTCCGGAGCCTCCGCAGATAGAGCACAGCTACTCGGAGGAGGAGGCGAAGATAAAGCATGTCTTCAAAGATAAAGACCTGGTGCGCATGTATATCACGTTCCTCTTTCACAGCTCGACGATGGCTATCGCCTTCTTCCTGATTCCGCTGGTCATGAAGCAGAAGTTCGGCATGGGCCCGGAAGATTACTGGAAGGTCTATCTGCCGGCTGTAGTATTCGGCATTGTGGCGATGGGACCCGCGGCGGTATTCGGAGAGAAGTACGGCAAAGGGAAAGAGGTCTTCCTGGTCTCCATCGCCTTTATAGCCGCTTCGTTCGCACTGATGGGATGGAGCGGCTCGATCTTCTGGTTCGCCGTGGGAGCCGTCTTTTTCTTCATAGGGTTCAACATGTTCGAGCCGCTTTTGCAGAGCTTCGTTAGCAAATTCGCCAAAGTGCACCAGAAAGGTGCCGCACTGGGAGTGGCGAACACTTTCGCCTATGTGGGAATATTCCTCGGCGGCGCTATAGGCGGCTGGCTCTACCAGCACTTCGGTGCCGCCGGCGTATCGACATTCGTCATTATAGTTACGATCTTCTGGGGCGCATGGATCTACTCCATGAGAAGCCCGGGAGTCAGGGACAACATATTCCTCCCATTCTCGGAGTATGACGCCGAAAAGGTGGAGGGGCTCAAGATGGTCAACGGTGTAACCGATTTCTACCTCAACAAGACCGAGGAGATAATAGTGGTGAAGTTCGATAACGAAATAGTGGAGGAGGAGGTCATAAAGACCTTCCTCCGGAAGCGTTGAGGGGCAAAAGCCGCCCTTCAGTCGAGCCTGACGACACGCACGAGGTCGCCGGGCTCCTTGTCGCCCTCATCTTCATCCAGCCACAACAGCCCCGTATCCCCGAGCATATTTGTCATGATGGCGCTGCTTCCGCTTCTCTTCCCTTCGAAGTCACATATATATTCGCCGCCTTCGAGTCTTAGGTTGCATGCCGCAAACTCCGCTTTCCCTTTCGCCCTCTTCCTGTACCCGTCCGCGATTCGGGCGGTTACTACCGGAAGGTCGAATTCGCTCCCTTTCATTCTGTAGAGAACAGGGAGAACGTAGAGTATGAACGTTACCGTAGAGGAGTAGGCGAAACCGGGCAGCGCTACTATGAATCTGTTATCTTTTTTCGCTACCATCACATGCTGCCCCGGTTTTATCCGAACCCCTTTGAAGAGCACTTCGCAACCTAGCTCGTCGCGTACAACATCCTTTACGAAATCGTAGTCGCCGACACTAACCCCACCTGTGGTGACCACTATGTCGGCACTCTCGAGCGCCAGCTTCACAGCTTCCGTAATCGCCGATCTTTCGTCGTGTACGCTTCCGAGCTGTATAGGCTCGCCGCCGTGCTGCAGAACCATCGCCTCCAACGTATAGTTGTTGGAACTGCGGATACGGGCCGGATTGTCGCTGCACTCACCTAGCTCCAGAACTTCGCTTCCGGTTGCCAGAATGGCGACCTTCGGCTTCTGGTACACCAGCGGTGCGACCACATTGAGGCTTGCCATCACCCCGGTCTCGGCAAACCCTATCCGGCTTCCTCTTCCTATCAGCACCTCCCCCTCTTTGAAGTTCTCGCCGACAGGCCTGACGGAAAAGCCCGCCGGAACAGGCTCGTTTATCTCGATGAAGCTCCCGTTTACCGTAACGTTCTCTATAGGTATCAGGGTATCGGCACCCTCCGGCATCAAAGCCCCGGTAAATGTCTTTATCGCGGTTCCGGGAACCACCTTCAGCCCCTCAGTATCGTGTCCGGCCGGGTTTACCTCTACTATATTCAACCTTCCGAGCCGCTGATCGCTGCCGATAATCGCATAACCGTCCATGGCCGAGGTGGGATAGGCGGGAGAGTTCTCCCGCGCCGCGATATCCTGCGCAAGTATGCGTCCCGGCGCATCGGTGAGGGGAACCTTCTGTACCCCTACACTCTCTACCTGCGACAGCTCCAGAATCTTCATCGACTCCCCGAACGATATGAAACCCATCTTCACCCTTTCGCCAGCAGGCCGCTGCCTGCCATAGGTGTGGATCTCTCGGCGGCATATATCCTCCTGCCGCCTATCACGTCATATTTCCATATGGGGGCGTTCGCCTTGAAATCCTCCACGAAAGCGTCGAGCATCTCAAGCGCCACCCTTCTTTTGGGACTGAAAATCGCACAGGCGAAGGATGAGGAGTGTACGGGAACATCCCCCTCGCTGTGGGCCATCGCCAGGAGGGCCCCTTTTTTTGCGAGCCTCTCTCTCCACCCTTCGAACCATTTGTCGAGCAGGGGGCGGTAGATGTCGAAACTGAGCGCCTCTATGCCGCCCTCTTCGCGCACCGTACCGACAAAAGAGACCATGGCGCCGTAGTTTCCGTTGCGTTCGGCGTCGTACCATCTGCCGAGAAGGGCTTCGACCTCTATCGGCCCGTCGTAGATCAGAACCATCGGCTACCCGCCGCAGACAGGCGGAAGCAGGCTCACCCTGTCGCCGGACTTCAGTTTTACATCCAGTGTTTCGACCATAGTGTCATTCACGGCTACGGCAGACTGCTCCAGCCACTGCGCAACTTCGGGGTCCTTTTTCAGAATCTCCGCCAGGTCCGCCAGAGATGAAGCCTCCACCTCGACGGGGCTCTTGCCGATGGGCCCGAGGAACTCGACTCTCACCATCCTCTTCTCCTTCTCTTTTTGCAAGATTATAGCACACAGGGTATAATGCGCCCATGATTTTCGGAAAAATTGAGTACCTCAACCTGCTGCCGTTTCATATCTTTCTGAAACGCCGACTCAGAAGCAGCTCGGAGAAGAGTGCATGGCAAAGACACGGCTCCGTACCCTCACAGATCAACCGGGCTTTTCTTGCAGGAAGGGTCGATGCGGCGGTTATATCGAGCATAAAGAGCGGACGGTGCAGATGTACAGATTTCGGCATCGTCGCAGACGGTGAGGTAAGAAGCGTCCTGCTTATTCCGGGGACCTCCAAAAACGACAGAGAGTCTGACACTTCGAATATCCTCGCAAAGCTCCTCGGCCTGGAGGGCGAAGTGATCATAGGAGACAAGGCGCTCCACTACTACCATATGCACCCCGGCAAAGCCGTAGACCTCTCGGCCGCGTGGAGAGAGAGGGAGCACCTCCCTTTCGTATTCGCAAGACTGTGCGCCCATGCACCCCACTTCAGACGGATAGAGAGGTTGACGCGGGACTTCTTTAAAAATCCTCCGAAAATTCCGATCTATATCCTCAGACATCAGGCCGAAGCACACGGCGTATCGGAAAGAGAGCTCAGGGCATACCTGAAGCTCATATACTACAAAATGGGGTGGAGGGAGAAGATGGCTCTGAAAAGATTCCTGCGCCTTGCCGCAACGCAACATAAAAAAGTGTGATAAAATTGATACCATGAAGATATTTATATACATTTTTATTGCCGTTTTTCTGGCTCCCTTGCCTGCCGAAGCGGCCGACCCCATAAAGCCCATTCCCCTCTCGATAAAGTACGATCGCAAAAAAGCGGAGCTCGGAAAGATACTATTTATGGATCCAGGCCTCTCGTCGGACAAGAGTGTAGCCTGCGTAAGCTGCCACAGTTTCGACCACGGCGGAGCCGATCCGCGGCCGGTATCCGTCGGAGCGCACGGCAAAACCGGCCACGTGAACGCCCCGACCGTATACAACAGCTACTTCAACTTCCGCCAGTTCTGGAACGGCCGGGCCAAAGATCTCAAAGAGCAGGCCAGAGGACCGCTTCACAACCCGGTTGAGATGGCTATGGATAAAGCGGAAATAGAGCGCTACCTTGGAGAGAGCGGCTTCTATGTCGAAACTTTCCGCAACGTATACGGAGTGGCCCCCACCTACGAAAATGCCCTCGACGCCATTGCTGAGTTCGAAAAGGCGCTGATCACCCCGGACTGCAAATTCGACCGGTTCCTCCGAAAAGAGGTGCAGCTCACAGCTCTTGAAAAGAGAGGTTACAGACTCTTCAAAACTCTCGGCTGCGCAACCTGCCACAACGGTATAAACATAGGCGGCAACAGCTTCCAGAAGATGGGGCTCATCTTCCCGTATCCCTGGAAAGAGAGCTTTCCCGACAGATATCACATAACCCACTCACCCGTCGACAAAAATGTATACAAGGTCCCGACCCTGAGAAATATAGAACTCACCGCACCCTATTTTCACGACGGAAGCGTACCCACGCTGGAGCTTGCACTCAGGAAGATGGCATACCACAACCTCGGCTTCGATCTGAACGCCGAAGAGGTAGAGGCCCTGACTGCATTCCTGAAAACCCTGACCGGGGAACCGCCGACGATAATCCGAGAGAGCAGGTAGCCCCATGAGATGGCTAATTCTCAAGACAACGGCCGCCATGTTCGCGGCGCTGCTGGGAGTTGTGCTTATCGTTTATCAGCAAAACTATCTCAAAAGCAGTTTCCGGGCAGCCGAAAAGACGGGAGACTCATTCAGGGCGCTTCATACCGACTATATAACGCTTCAGCGCATAGTGCTTCAGGCGAGCTACTTCCCATATTTCGACAATGATAAAATTTTGACCCAGATAAGAGAGATCGAGCAGAGGCTGAATGAGCTCTCAAATGACCCGCGGCTGAGAGGCCCGGCATACCGCAAAACATTCAGGGATCTACTCGGCGCGAAAGAGCGGTTCGAAAAAGTGACAGAGACCATCTACGAATTTCTGACCATCAACGCATCTTTGAAAAACAGCACGGTATATCTTCCCACCCTGGCCCTCAAGGCGTACGACATATTCGATACCCACAGCACTAACGACAGGCGGGTGGTCATGCTGCTGTCGAAAATCAACGCGACACTCTTTCTTGCAAAAAACGCACTCGACGAATCGTTTCTCGAAGAGGTCAAAACCTACAAGAGTGAGCTCGAGAGCCTGAAACAGGAGATCTCCGATAGGGACAAAAAGAGGCTTCTGCAGGCTACCGTTGGGCACCTGGATCTCTTTTTGAAAATATTTCCGAAATTCCGGGTCGACCTGGAAAAGATTCTCGATACGGAGTTTCAAAACTACCTGGAGAGGGCGATAAGAGACTTCTCCGAAGAGTCCGGGGTAGATATGGCCCACGTAAACACGCTTGCGGAGCTGTTTTTGGCACTCTACCTGATCTCCATACTGATCGTGATCTACTTCATCTTCCGCTTCGAGAGGGAGAATATCGAGCTCAAAAAGGTGCAGGAGCAGCTTCGAAAGTCTCTCATAACCGACCATCTGACGGGACTTGAGAACAGGGAGGCCTATGTCGGGCACAAAAAGGAGATGAAGCATCCGGCACTCATACTGGTCAACATAGACAGGTTCAAACATATAAACGAGTTCTACGGCTCCAAAACAGGCGATATGGTTCTGCAGCGCAGCGCACAGATTCTGAGAGAGATAGTCCCCCTCTACCTGCAGGCGCACATATACCGTCTCGGAGGAGACGACTTCGGGATACTCTACGAATTCAAAAGCCGGGAGCGCACCGAACGTGTAATAAAAGATATTTTGAAACATTTCCATGAAAAGACACTCGATATTGACGGGGTGTTCGTCGATATCTCGATCTCCATAGGCGCCAGCTACGACGCCAAGCTTCTGGAGACGGCCGACATGGCGCTGAAGATCACCAAGAGCTCCAAAAGGCGGCGCTATACGATCTATGAACCCTCCCTGGATATGTCTGAGACAATCTCCAGGAACATCCTCGCCCTCAAGCGGCTCAAACGCGCCATATCGAGAAACGATATCATCCCCTACTTCCAGCCGATCATAGAGATAGGTAGCGGGGCCGCCGTCAAATATGAGGCGCTGGCGAGAATGAGGACGGAAGACGGGGCGATTCTCGAGCCTGCCCAGTTTCTCGAAGCCGCCAAAGAGGCGAAACTGAGCGGAGAGATAACGGCGGCGATTTTGCGCCGGACGCTGAAGATGGCGGAAGAGTCCGATACCGTCCTTTCGGTCAATATCTCGGCCGGCGACATCATGAATATCCATGACAGGAGTATGATATTGGATCTGCTCGAAAGCCACGAAGGGTGCGCATGGAAAATCGTTTTCGAAATCGTCGAGAGTGAGGAGATAGAAGATTACGAGATTCTGGGAGAGTTCATAAAAGAGATAAGAGCGCTCGGATCGAAAATAGCTATAGACGATTTCGGAAGCGGTTACTCCAACTTTGAAAAGCTTCTTCAGCTTAAGATCGATATACTGAAAATAGACGGATCCCTTATAAAAGATATCGACAGGAACGAAAATGCCGAACTGGTCGTGCGGACGATAGTCGACTTCGCGAAAGGAGCCGGACTCAAAACGGTTGCCGAATATGTCCATTCGGAAGCCATACTTGAAAAGGTGAAAGCACTAGGAATCGATTTCGCGCAGGGCTTCTACCTTGGAAAGCCCCAGCCTGTACCGCAGCCGAAACAGCAGGAACAGGCAGACATAAGGAGTGTTGATGGATCTTGACAGAAAGTACGCCAAGGCATGTCTTCAGATTCTTCGCGATGATGACCTGGAGCTTCCGGAGCAGATAAAAGAAGAGCTTACCGGCAAAAACTTTGCGGCCCAGTTCATAGAGGACGAGGAGGGAGATCTTTTTCTTAAGCTCTACGGCACTGCCCGTTTCATGCTTACCGGGGTAGTTCCTCTTCTAAAAAATATCGGATTGGAGATAGAGAGTGAAGTCTCCTACAGACTCGAACACAACGGCAAAGAGATATTCGTAAGCCGCTACAAGATAGGCAACGGACGTCTGGCAGATATAAAAAAGGCACAGAAAAATATTATCGAACTGATCGAGATCATGCTCTGTAGGCCCACCCTGCCGAACACTCCGCTGCTTCAGATGACCATTCTTGAAAACCTTTCGCCAAGAGAGCTAGAACTTCTGTATGCTCTGATAGATTTCGAAAACCAGCTCGTTCCCGCTTTCAACACAGCCACAATTACCGATGTATTGATCAGGTATCACGAAATAACCAGCACTCTTCTGGAACTTTTCCGTCTAAAGTTCGACCCCTCACTCAAAAGAAGGAAAAAGGAGATGGAGGAGACGGAGAAAAAGATCGTTCAGATGCTGCACCCTATTACGCATATAACCGAAGATATGGTAATAAGGACAATTTTCGAAACGATCAGGGCGATGGTGCGGACCAACTACTTCATGGAGAAAGAGGCCATCGCATTCAAAACCCTGACGGATCAGATGCAGAGCCGCCTAAAGGGGATACAGCCCCATATCGAGACATTCGTCCACCACTACCACTTCAGCGGGGTCCACATGAGAATGGGAAAGATCAGCCGTGGAGGTATAAGGTGGAGCGACCGTTTCGAGGATTACCGTCTGGAGATACGCTCTTTGATGCTTACGCAGGAGGGGAAAAACGCCATAATAATCCCGCGCGGCGCCAAGGGCGGGTTTATAATCAGAGAGCCCAAAGAGAGCCTGGACAGAGAGAGGTTCGCCCACTACTACGAAACATACATAGACGCCCTGCTGGACATGGTCGACAATCTTGAAGATGGAAAGGCGGTGACCCCGGAAAAGATTGTCAGATATGACGATGAGGATACCTATTTTGTGGTCGCCGCCGACAAGGGAACCTCCCGTATGAGCGACAGGGCCAACGAAATAGCGCTCAGGCGCAACTTCTGGATGGGTGATGCGTTCGCCAGCGGAGGAAGCAGAGGCTACAACCACAAGGAGCTAGGCATAACCGCCAAAGGGGCTATACGATCGGTCGAGAGATTTTTTATAGAGAAGGGGGTCAATATCTACGAGACTCCCGTTACCGTGATAGGAATCGGCTCCATGAACGGGGACGTATTCGGCAACGGGATGCTTTTAAGCTCCCGGTTCAAGCTTCTGGCCGCCGTCAGCCACAATGAAATCTTTATAGACCCCGACCCGGACCCGCAGATCTCCTATGAAGAGCGCAAAAGGCTCTTCGAAGCCAACCCGAAGGGGGGATGGAGCCACTACGACAAGAAGAAGATAAGCAGGGGCGGCGGCGTATTCCGCAGAGACGAGAAGGAGATAGAGCTCTCTCCCCAGATCAGAAAGCTTATCAGGAGCACCAGAAAGAGCATGAGTGCAGAGGAGCTTCTCCAGGCGGTTTTGCGCATAAAAGCCGACCTTCTCTTCAACGGGGGCGTCGGAACATATGTCAAAGCGAGCTGGGAGAGCAACCTGGATGTAGGGGACAAAGCCAACGAAAATGTACGGATAGACGCATCGGAACTTAAGGTGAAGGCCGTGTGTGAAGGGGGAAACCTCGGCTTCACCCTTCCGGCCAGAATCGAGTATGCCAAACTAGGCGGCTTTATTAACCTGGATGCCATCGACAACTCCGCAGGCGTCAATACCAGTGACTACGAAGTCAACCTGAAGATTACCCTGGGCTCGCTAGTAAAAAAGGGGCAGCTGGATGTGGAGAGCCGTACGGACGCCCTCGAAAAGCAGGCCCAGATGGTTACGAACCGGGTCCTCTGGACAAACTACTACCAGTCACTCGCCATCTCCCTCGACTACCGCAGAAGCTGCAACGATCTTCTCCCCTTTCTACAGAATATCGCCATACTGGAGCGTGAGCTTCCGGTCTTCAGCCGCAAACAGTTCCATATTCCCAAAGATGAGAAGATCACGCAGATACTGGATGAAAACGGGGGTATGGTCAGACCGGTACTCGGAACCCTGCTCTCTTATACGAAGATATTCCTGAAACAGCTCATTCTAAAGAGCGGCTTTCCGGACGAAGCTTTCGCACAGGAGTATCTGCTCAAATATTTTCCGAAAACCTTCGCGGCCATATATGAAGATGAGATCCTTATTCACCCTCTCAGGCGCGAGATAGCGGCAACCGTGATAGCAAACAGAATCATAAACAACGCCGGCATAACCTTCATAAGCGATTACGACGAACTCGGTGAAGAGAAAATGGTATCCAAGGTAAAGAGCTACCTTATCTGCAACCAGCTCTTCGGCTCCAACGATATAAGGTACGAGATATTCCGCAACGACTACAAACTAGAGGCACAAAAACAGTATTCGCTTCTCTTCGAAATAGAGAACACTCTCGCCTTCAGCATCAGCTGGATGATGAGACATATGCCGCCCGACCAGATCGATGCGCCGGCTCTCCTTAGATACAGGAGCGACCTCGCCTCGCTGATGGAGGTTGCGCCGGAGGAGTCGATTCGCGTAACGGTGGAAGGAGAGAGCCGTATAAACAGGTTTTTCCATCACCTCCCCTATCTCAAGTTCACCATCGCGGCAATCATTCTTCATGAAAAGAACCACCGCCCCTTCAACGAAACGGCCAGGTTGATGCACTCGGTCATAAAGCGGCTGCATATAAACGAGATTCTTGAGGCGCTCGAGAGCTACAGGCCCAAAAACGAGCAGGAGCATACGATAAAGAAACAGCTTGGGGAGTTTATCGAGTTTGCCGTAACATCACTCAGCGAAAAGGTGATTCACTACCAGCGCAAGGGAGAGACTATGGAGGAGGCGCTGGACAGCTATCTCCACGACTGCGAAGAGCGCTACATGGTACTGCAGCAGAGTTTCGAAAACTTCCTGCAGCAAAACGGAACCGAAAAGATAGAGGAGATCGCCCTTCTGGTCAATACTCTGGTGCAGATCACACTGGAGAACCCGCTCTAGGCCCGTTTATACCGGCTATTCACACGGGTCGGCCAATATCAGACCCATATCGGCCGCCAGCTTCGCCCGGTACCTGCAGTAGTCGAAACTCTCCACCTGCGCCACACCCTCTTCGTATGCGGCCCTGGCTACCGCCGCGGACTCCCACAGAAGCACCCTCTTGTCGAAAGGTTTCGGTATCAGGTAGTCCGGTCCGAACTTCAGATCTATACCTCCGTAGGCATCCTTTACATACTGCGGCACAGGCTCTTTGGCAAGGTCGGCAAGGGCTTTGGCAGCCGCCATCTTCATCCCTTCCGTAATGGCCGTCGCCCTGACATCGAGAGCCCCGCGGAAGATAAAGGGAAAACCCAGAACATTGTTGACCTGGTTCGGGTAGTCGCTGCGTCCGGTTCCCATCATCACGTCGCTCCGCACCTGCGCGACCTCTTCTGGCAGAATCTCCGGAACAGGATTGGCCAGCGCGAAGATGATGGGCTTTGGAGCCATGGAAGCCACCATCTCTTTGGTCACGACTCCCGCCCTGGAGAGACCGAGCAGCATATCGGCACCCTTCACGGCCTCCTCCAGGCTCCTCTCGTCGGTTTCTAGAGCGAACTCGGCCTTGTAAGGGTTGAGATCGTCTCTGCCGCTGTGCACCACCCCCTTGGAGTCGATCATCACTATACGCTCCGCACCCAGAAGACGGTACATCTTCGCGCAGGCTATTCCGGCTGCCCCGGCGCCTATTACGACGATCTTCATCTTGGCGATATCTTTTCCCGTCAACTCCAGGGCGTTTATGAGCCCGGCGGTGGTTATAATTGCGGTACCGTGCTGATCGTCGTGCATTACCGGAATATTGGTCTCACTCTTCAGACGCCTCTCTATCTCGAAACACTCCGGCGCCTTTATATCTTCGAGATTGATACCGCCGAATGTCGGCTCCAGAGCCTTGCATACGGCAATGAACTTCTCGGGGTCAGTCTCGTCTATCTCTATATCGAAGGCGTCCACTCCCGCAAACTTCTTGAAAAGTACCGATTTGCCCTCCATCACCGGTTTGCTTGCAAGCGCCCCTATATCTCCGAGCCCCAGTACCGCCGTGCCGTTGGTAATAACCGCGACCAGGTTCGCCCTGTTCGTATAGCTGTAGGCGAGAGAGGGGTTCTTCTCTATCTCCAGGCACGGTTCGGCGACACCGGGGGTGTAGGCCATCGAAAGATCCCTCGCACTGTCGCACGGTTTGGTGATCTCGATACCGATTTTACCTCCCTCGTGATACTTTAAAACTTCATCTTTCGTAATACTATGAGGCATCCGCTTCCTTTACATGCTCTATGAGCCGCTCTATACGCTCTGTTGTCTCCTCTTTTCCGATAATGCTCATCACATCACTGAGGTCGGGCCCGCCGAGACGCCCTATAAGCGCTACACGAAGGGGCATTCCTATCTTCCCGAAACCTATCTCCGCCTCTTTCACAAACTCCTCCATCAAAGAGTGGTAATCCGTGGGAAGGTGGAGCTCACCCGAACTCCCGAGCTTTTCGGCAAAAGAGCCGAGTATCTCTACCGCTTCACCCTTCATCGCCTTTTTGAGCGCCTTTGCGTCATACTCTTTCGGCGCCTCAAGCACCTCTTTGATCTGTTCGGCCATCTCCTTCAGGGTTTTACACCTCTCTTTGAAGATATCGAGCAGAATCTCCCTCTTGTCGTGGCTCAGGAGGTAGACCCCGAACTCTTCGAGAAGCTTCGCCAGCCTCTCGTTTGAGCTGTTTTTTATGTAGTGCGCATTGAGCCAGAGCAGCTTGTCGGGGTTGTACTGCGAAGCCGAAGCGTTGATATCGGACGGATCGAAGTGCTCCAGCATCTCCTCCATCGTGAATATCTCCTGGTCTCCGCGGCTCCACCCGAGGCGTACCAGGAAATTCAGGAGCGCCTCCGGAAGATATCCGGCGCGCTTGTAGTCCATCACATCGGCGGCACCGTCACGCTTGGAGAGCTTTTTGCCCCCCTCTCCCAGAATCATAGGAACATGGTAGAAGCGGGGAAGCTTGAAGCCGAGCGCCTCGTAGACGATGATCTGCTTGGGAGTGTTGTAGAGGTGGTCGTCTCCGCGTATGACGTCGGTCATTCCCATAAGCGCATCGTCTATTGCGACGACGAAGTTGTATGTAGGAGTTCCGTCGCTCCTGGCAATGATGAAGTCATCCACCTCATCTGCGCTTATCGTTATCGTCCCCTTTATCCCGTCTTCAAAAACGATCTCTCCCTTAAGAGGAGCCTTGATGCGGACTACAGGCTCCACACCTTCGGGAGGCTCGCCCGTAAAGTCACGGTAGCGCCCGTCGTACCTAGGTCTCTCCTTCCTCGCCATCTGCTCTTCGCGGAGTTTGTCGAGCTCCTCTTTGCTCATATAGCAGTAGTAGGCCTTCCCCTCGTCGAGCAGTTTCATTATGTAGCTGCGGTAGAGATCGAAGCGGTCAGACTGGTATACCGGCTCACCGTCGTAATCCATACCTACCCAGTCGAAAGCCTCGAGTATCGCCTTCGTAGCCTCCGCGGAGTTTCGGCTCAGGTCGGTATCTTCTATGCGTAGCTTGAACTCTCCGTTGTTGCGCCTTGCCCAGAGATAGTTGAAGAGTGCGGTTCTGAGGCCGCCTATATGCAGAAAACCCGTCGGAGACGGTGCGAAACGTGTAACAACCATGTTTTGGATCCCTTGAAATATTTACTGACAACATTATAGTTTCTTTTAGATAAAAAGCTGATACAATATCGGCTATAAATGTGCAAGGTGTTTCCGTAATCATGATAAAAAAAACAACTCTTTTCCTATGCTCCTCTCTCTTCGCACTCTCCACCGCTTTTGCGGGGCTTGTCGATGCCGTCAGCATAGTAGTCAACGATCAGCCCATAACACTCTACGAGATATACAAAACTGAAAAGAGTCTGGGAGTTCCCAAGACGAAAGCTATAGAGCTGCTCATTAAAAAGCGCATAAAAGAAGAGGAACTGGAACGGCTCGGGATAAGCGTGGACGACTACGATGTCATGAACGAGATAGAGAGAATCGCCAAGCAGAATGGAATAGACACTCTCCAGATGCGTACGATCCTGGCGAAACAGGGGGTGCGCTGGGAGGAGTACAAAAAGAACATAAAAGAGAGACTCCTTCAAGAGAGGCTCTACCGCCGGATTCTGAGCACAAAGATCCAGAGCCCGAGCGAAGAGACGCTCAAAGAGTACTACAGGCTCCACATCAAAGAGTTCTCTTTGCCGCAGAAGATCGAGGTCATCCAGTACTCTTCCGCCGACAGAAAGGCGCTCGAGGCTGTGATGAGAAACCCCCTTGCGTCGCTTCGGGGAGTCGTGCGGAAGCAGGAGGTGCTGGATACCGAGGGGCTCAACCGGGAGCTTCTGTACCTGCTTACGAGGACACCCAAAGGCGAGTTCACCCAGATCATTCCCGTAGGCGGACAGTTTGTAGTATTCCTGGTGCAGGATTTCATAAATACGGAGCCTGTACCTTTTGAAAAGGTGAAAGAGAAGGTGTTTGCTATGTGGATGGAGCAGAAGCAGCAGGAGGCCATAGAGAGCCACTTCGAAAAGCTCAGGGCCGCCGCATCCGTAAAAGTTCTGCGTACGCCCTGACTAAGAGGTTTTCCGTTTGAAAAAAGCGCTCCTTTCAATCCTCCCGGCCCTGCCGCTGCTCGCCTATATAGACGTAACCCCGATCGAGATAGGGGAGCACCCGGGTACGAACGGTTCCATAGCGCTCTCCCTGTCGAACACACGAGGCAATACCGACAAAACCGAGATGAGCGGAGACCTGAATATCCGCTACGACAGTAACGAAAGCTTTGCATTGTGGTTTTTCGGGGGATACAAATATACCGATACGGAAGGTAAATCGATACAGAACAAGGGGTCTGCACACCTTCGCTATCTTCACAGGATCTACACAGGACTCTACTTCGAAAGTTTCGTACAGAGCGAGAACAACAGGATAAACGGCATAAAAAACCGCTCGGTCGCCGGAGCGGATCTGAGGTGGCGCATTTTCGACACCGCTTCATACGGCAGGCTCTATACGGCGGCCGGAGCGATTCTGGAGCAGATACGCTTCATTCAGCCGCAGGTAGACCCGATGCAGCACAACATACGTCTCAGCAGCTACCTTTTCTATACAAAAGCTTTCGATACCGAAGCGCGCCTGAACGCCTACATCTACTATCAGCCGAAGATCGGAGGATGGTCCGACTTCAACCTCTACTCACTTGCCGAACTTCAGACACCGGTCTACAGGAACTTTTTCCTGCTTTTCAGCCTAACTTACAACTACGACTCCACACCGCCCCGATACAACGGTGTGGAGAGTGCCGATATGGAACAGAAGGTGTCACTGCTCTGGAAGTTTTAGGATTTTTTGATTCGAAGATTCAGGAGAGTGCGTTCCCTGCCGATTTCAGGGCAGAGCCCGGAAACCGTCCAGCCTAAAGGTGGGACTCCAGATACTTGGTATCGAAACGGTTCTCGATGAAGTCAGGGTTTCTCATCATGCGGCGGTGAAAATCTATGACAGTCTTTATCCCTCCCACTTCGAATTCGTCCATCGCTCTTTGCATCTTTTTGATGGCTCTCTCGCGGTTCTCGCCCCATACGATCACCTTACCGATCATGGAGTCGTAGTGCTGGGGGATAATATAGCCGGCGTGGGCGTGTGAGTCTATTCGGACATCCTTGCCGCCCGGGGCGATCCACTTGTTGATCTTTCCCGGGCACGGCATGAAACTGACAGGATCTTCGGCGGTGATACGGCACTCTATGGCATGTCCTCTCAGCTCCACCTCGCTCTGATCGAAAAGCGTTTCGCCTTCGGCAATCCTTATCATCCACTCTATAATATCTATTCCGCTCACCATTTCGCTGACACAGTGCTCCACCTGAAGGCGCGTATTCATCTCCATAAAGTAGAAGTTCCTGTGCTTGTCGACCAGAAATTCGAATGTACCGGCACTCTCGTAACCGATATGCTTAGTCGCTTTGACGGCGGCTTCATGCAGCCTGGAGCGGGTCTCTTCATCAAGAAAGAGCGCCGGAGACTCCTCAATGAGCTTCTGGTGCCGCCTCTGCATAGAGCAGTCCCTTTCGCCTATATGTACTGCATTTCCGTGGCTGTCGGCAAGCACCTGCACCTCGATGTGCCTCGGGTTCTCAATGAACTTCTCCATATAGATGGTGCCGTCTCCAAAGGCCGTTATCGCCTCGCTCTCGGCCGCGAGATAGGCGTTCTCGATATAGCTCTCGTCTTCGACGACGCGCATTCCCCGGCCTCCGCCGCCGGCGGCGGCTTTGAGAATCACCGGAAAGCCCATCTCCTTCGCCAGCCTGCGCGCCTCCTCCACATCTTTTACTGCGCCGTCGCTTCCGGGAATAACCGGCACGCCCGCCTCTTTCATAACCTGCTTCGCCTTGCTTTTGTCGCTCATCATCGCCATCACTTCGACACTCGGACCGATGAACTTGATATTGTGGAACCTGCATATCTCCACAAAATTCTGATTTTCACTCAAAAAGCCGTAGCCGGGAAAGATGGCATCGCACTCGCTCACTTCGGCCGCGGCGATGATGGATGGGATATTGAGGTAGCTCTCCGCACTCTTGGGGCCGCCTATGCAGATCGTAGCATCCGCCAGCCGGAGGTAGCTGGCATCTTTGTCGGCCGTGGAGTATACCGCCACAGCCTCTTTGCCCATCTCCTTTATGGTTCTGATCGCCCTGAGAGCAATCTCCCCGCGGTTCGCGATGAGAATACGTCTGATCTTAGCCATAGGCTCAAACCTTCTCTACCAGGAAGAGCGGCATGTCGTACTCGACCGGCTGACCATCCTCTACAAGAATCTCAAGAATTTTGCAATCGAACTCCGCCTCCAGCTCGTTCATGATCTTCATAGCCTCCAGGATACAGAGAGGCTGCCCTTTGCGAACCGTATCTCCCTCTTTCACGAACGGCGGCGAGTCCGGGGAGGGGGAGCGGTAGAAGGTGCCCACCATGGGTGAGGTTATATAGACCGCATTGTCGGGAAGACTCTTTTCACTCTCCGCCTGTACGGGAGCAGGCTCCGCCGGGGCAGGCTGCTGGGCCGCGCTACGGACCGGTGCCGCCTGAGGCGCCGCCGCTTCACCGCCCTTCTCCAGCGCAAGAGAGAAATCGCCGTTTTGGACCTTCAGCCTGCTAAGGTTGCTCGTATTGAAAACTTTTATAAGATCTTTTATCTCTTTCAGGTTCATTCTGTTTCTCCGGTTTTATGGGGATTTTAATTTGATATAATAACACAATTTTTTTAAAGCGGGATATATGGATACGACTTCTTTTGCAGGCAAAGCCCGCAAAAGAGCAGGGACTAAAGTCCCTACAACCCCCTGAAGCTACGAAATCAGAGATTTCGAGAAAAAGGGAATAACCTGAAACGGCGTTTCGCTACCCGCGAACAAAGTGAGCGTCTGCCCCGCAAGGGGCTAGCTTTAGTGCCACAGCGGCCAGCGTAGTCTTCAGGAGCTTTGCTTCTGAAGACGTGTCAATAAAATGGCTAGCTTTAGTGCCACAGCGGCCAGCGTAGTCTTCAGGAGCTTTGCTTCTGAAGACGTGTAAATCAAAATAATACAAGGAGAGGTCCATGGGGCTTAAGAGCGACCGTTGGATAAGAGAGACTGCACTGAAACAGAAGATGATAGAGCCTTTCTGCGAAGATCAGGTCGGCAAAGGTGTCGTAAGCTACGGCCTGAGCAGCTACGGCTACGACATACGTGTAAGCAACGAGTTCAAGATATTCACAAATGTAAATGCGGAGGTTGTCGACCCCAAGCGTTTCGACGACAGAAACGTTGTGGATGTCGTAGACGACATCTGTATCGTTCCTCCGAACTCCTTCGCGCTGGCCCGAACCGTGGAGTACTTCAGGATACCCAGAAACGTGCTTGCGATATGTCTGGGCAAAAGCACATATGCTCGCTGCGGAATAATAGTAAACGTAACCCCTTTCGAGCCTGAATTCGAAGGGCATATTACCATCGAAATATCCAACACGACCCCCCTGCCTGCGAAAATATACGCAAACGAAGGGATAGCGCAGGTCCTCTTCTTCGAAGGCGACGAACCTTGTGAAGTAAGCTACAAAGACAAGTCCGGCAAATACCAGGCACAGACCGGTATCACCCTGCCGCGCATACTTGGAGATTGATGGCTGAGCGGATTAAGCACCTTTCGATTCTCTTTACAATCTTGCTGATCGTGGCGGTCTCTTTCTGGATAAACCGGCCTTCGGTGAAGAAGAGTCCGACACCCCATACGCACTCTTTGCAAAAAGAGGCTACCGAGTGCCCCGAGTGTCTGGAGAAGGAGAGAAAGAAGCGTATCGCCCTGCTACGCTCTACCGCCTACCTCGAACACTACATAGAAAATATCATAAACAGCGGATCATCCCAGCACCTGGGGTTCGCTTACGGAGATATGCAGGCCGGATTCGCTGACCCGGAAGCGGCACCGAAGATAGCGGCATACGTGGTGACACTCTCGGGAAGAGAGCCTTCCCGTCCGGAGTGGGTAGAGAAGGGGCGCACTTTTTACATAAGCAACTGCGGCGGATGCCACGGTGAAGACGGTAAGGGGATCAAAGGAACTTTTCCGGACCTTACGAGAGACCCTCTTCTCGGTATCCGAAAGAGGTTGGAAAAAGCGCAGTCACTGCCGGAAAGTTCATCTTAACAGGCGCCGCCTCCGCGAATGGCTTCAGCCGCGGCAGCCGTATCTATCCGCCACCGAACCGATCAGACCCCTCAGCCGAGGTTCACTGAACGGTTTGACCAGATACCCCTCCAGCTCCAGGTTCAAAGCTTTTTTCAGGGTCTCCTGGTCCTTGTACGCGGTTATCAGTATGACGGCGCAGCCGTGCTCCGTCTGCAGCTGCTCCGCTATCTCGATACCGTCCCTGCCATCTCCGAGCCGTATATCTGATATCAGCAGATCCACCCTCTTCTCATCGGCATACTTCATGGCCTCCTCTTCATTCGTAGCCAGCCCTGCAACTGCGTGCCCCATCCTCTTTACAATACTATCTATATGTAGAGCTATTATGATCTCATCTTCCACAATCAACACATTCAGCACTTAAACCCCATCCTCTTTCGGCCGCCAGGAAATCGACGATATCGAGACAGCTCAGGCTCTACCCGGACCGCTCTCTTCCCAAGGGGCGGCTTCCGCTCCGTTTTGTCATGCGGTAAGCTCCGGAGTCTTTTTCGTCCATTTTATCGAAAAATACCAAAAAAATATGTCGGAATTTGCCCAAATCCGGAAATAGAGCTGATTAAGTTCGCAGCGATAACCCCCGCAATGGGATTTCGGAAAAAAATATCGTTCAAAAACAGCGCTTGCCCGTCAGGGCACCGAAGGAGTCAGCGGTTTTTAGGGCACCTCCAAAGGCCCTATAGATACTTTTCGGTCTCCTGCGGGGCAAACCCCGCTTGGCACACGGATTTTGCGCAAGGTCAAAGCTTCATATCCTTTTCCAGCCATTTGCAAAGAGACCAGACTGCGTAAAGATGGTGTTTGAAGCGCCCCTTTTTAGACCTCTCCATGAGAAAGGATATCTGCTCGCCGGAGAAGAGATTCAGCTCCCGGTTGACCCTGTGAACAGTCTCGAATCCGCCGCTTAGGTGAAGCCACTCCATATACGGATACGAAAACCCCTTCTTCTTCCGCTCCACAATGAAAGATGGCAGATATTTCGCGGCAACCTCTTTTAGCAGCCACTTGGGGCTCTCTCCCATCCGCCACCCGGCATCAGAAGAGAGCAGTTCCGTAACGAATTTTCTATCCAGGAACGGACTTCTGGCCTCCAGCCCGTGGGCCATCGTAACCCGGTCCAGCTTTTTCAGAAAAACCTCGGCCAGCTGTACTTTGAAGTCTATGTAGGTAAACCACTGCGGCCCGGCGGGTTTGCCGAAGCGCTCGATATAACCGCCGATCCACCGCAACGAGGTGTCGTCTTTGACGTTCTGTTTCAGGAGCCTGTTCTGCTGGAGGTCGGTAAAGAGCTCGGCCGAAGAGCGGAAGAGCACGGAGCCGTCAAAGATCCGTTTGTACCACTCCCACTCCCTGTTGGGGCTGTAGTTGCTCCTGAAGTAGTTTCTCAGCCAGTTTCTGTATTTCAGATCTTCGGCCCTCTCTATATCCGCCATCTCGTAGTAGGGGCGGTAGCCGAAAAAGAGCTCGTCCGCACCGTCACCGCTTAGCAGTACCTTCACTCCGCTCTCTTTAACTCTTCGGCTCAGGAACCAGAGCGGTATCGCCGCGGGGTCGCCCAGCGGCTCATCGAGATGCTCAAACAGCTCATCGGCACTCTCCAGAAAGTCATCCACACCCATCACGAACTCACGGTGATCGCTGCCTATATGTTCGGCTACCTTCTCCGCGAAGCGGCGCTCGTCATACTTCCGATACCCTTCATACCCGACCGTGAATGTCGGGAGCGGCTGCGGCATCATCCTTTGGGCCACAGCGGCCACAAGAGAGCTGTCGACACCTCCGCTGAGCAGAGCTCCGACGGGCACATCGCTCACCAGCCTGTAACCTACGCTCTCGGCTATCAGCTCCTCAACCTCTTCCGCCTCCAGCAAGTCGTATCGCCGCGGTACAATCAACTGATCGCGCACCGATATCTCGACGTCTCCGTTTTCGTAACGCAGATAGCCGCCCGGCTCGAGCTGATGAATCCCGGGATAGAGCGTCGAAGGGGAGACGGATGACTGAAAAGAGAGGTAGGAGCAGATGCGTTCACGCGACAGAGGTATATCGCCGAAAAAACTCCTGATCGCTCCAATCTCCGAAGAGAATATAAAAGTATCCCCTCTTCGGCTCCAGTAGAGCGGTTTCTTGCCGAAAGGGTCCCTGAAAAGGTGGAGCGCTCCCTCTCCATAGAGTGCCATCGCGTACATCCCCCTGATCTTCCCGGGCATCTCCTCTCCCCACTCCAAAAAGGCACGCAGTGCGACTTCCGTATCGCTCTTCGTATCGAAACGGCAGCCGAGCTCCTCTCTGAGCTCGCGGTAGTTGTAGATCTCCCCGTTCAGGAGAATCGTAATACCCTCTGCCGACATGGGCTGGTCGGCTTCGGGGAGGGGGTCTATTATGCCGAGGCGCCGGTGGGCCAGGAAGAGACCCTTTTCGGCTATAACACCCTCGGCATCGGGCCCCCGGTGCGCGAGAGTCGCAAAGGCCCTGCGCGCCGCGCTCTCGTCATAGGCTCCTACGATACCGAATATTGCACACACGAAAATTCCTTGAAAATGCTATACATATACTTACTCTATCCGCTACAGCGTTATCCTGACGGTGAAATCGCCGTCCAGATAGCCGCTGAAAATCTCCACTCCCCCGAAAGATTCACACGCTCTTTTAATCTGCGAAGGGTACCACCGGTTGAACGAACCACCCCTGTCGCACCCCTCGAGAAGATTGAAAACGACTCCCCTGTTCGAAGAGTCGAGGCATCTTTTTACCGCAAGAATCGTCTCGAAGCGGGTCAGAAGGTCTAACGATCCGCTGGCCATATACCTCCCGGCTTCCTGCTTAGGTATACCGGAATGTCTCTTTGTAAAATCCGCACACCGAACTGGAAAGGTCAGTTATTATATTTATGGTATAGATATTGCTTGTGGCCAGACAGGGAAGACTGCCTTGCACAAAACCGAACACGGGCGGAAACCTCTATATATACATGGTACCCATGAGTATCCGGAACGGCTACACGCGGCACTTCCGGGATAGATGAGGTTTTTCTGCCGGTTTTCCGGCCGATCATGGTGCGATGACTTTTATGTAAGAGCGGCAAATATCCTTTACAGATGTTTCGAAATTATACACCATCATCCACCTGTCAGGAAGAGAGAGGCGGCCGGGACCCATGTACGGTGAACCTTGTACGGCAACCGGGAGCACACTTCCGCTCCGATATGCACAGAGGGTGTATAATACGAGTATCACCTTGCCGATGTTACGCAAGACCGGAGTTTAGGTCCGGCGTTTACCGCAAATCTGGAAGCAGAGCTTACAAGCTTTCAAAACTTACAGGTGCCGCACGCTCTTTTGTGTGACATCGGAACTTTTACAAAAGAGGAGCTGCTGTATGCAGGATATCGAAAGAAAAGCGATCGAAACCTTTACGAAAAACATGGCTTATTTCTCCATGGAGCACCCGGATTTACACAAGAAGATCGAACTGCTCTCTTTGGCTATAGAGAACGGACAGTACAAAGAGAAATATGCACTCGAGTACAAAGAGGATGGATACTTCGATCTGCTGGAACTCGAATCGGGAAAATGGCTCTACGGTTCATCGAGCAGCGAGATGGCGAAGCAGGCAGCCTCACGGGTCAACTACAGCAAAAACAACGGGGTTATAGAAACTTTCTACAATTTCAAATTCGACCAAAAGGCCGTAGATACCGCCAGGAGTACCGACCCGACAGCCTCCTCTTTCGCCACCACCGCACCTGTAATATCCTACATAGACAGCATAATAGACAAAAACACGACTACTATGCGTCATATATACAAATTCATCTTCTTCGGAACCGGGCTGGGGCTTCACCTAAAGGAGATAGACCGAAAGATCGATGCGAACATCTACCTGATCATAGAAGATGACCTGGAGATCTTCAGATCATCGCTTTTTGTTACAGACTACTTTGAAATCGGCAAAAAGAGCAGACTTTTTTTCAGTATCATGGAAAATGATTACATATTCAAAGAGACCTTCAACAGGTTTCTTCATGAGGCTTTCATCAGAAACAGCTATTTGAAATATTTTCTGTTTAATGATAGCTACCTGCATAAAATCAGGAAGATCCAGAACTTTATCGTCACAAGCTCGCACATCACATACCCCCACCATAGACTTCTGCAGAAAAACATAAGGACGCTGGAAACACTCCGTGAAGATTTCAAATTTTTCGATGTATCGAAATCGCATAACGCTGAACTGTTCATGAAAAGGCCTGTCATTCTGGTTGCCGCCGGACCTTCCCTCGACAAAAATATAGAGTGGCTGAAAAAGAGTGCCGAACATGCGACCGTCGTAGCGCTCTTCATGACGACTCCCACTCTTTTCAGGCACGGAATTTTGCCTGACGTCATCGTGCATGTTGACGAGCAGGAGCACCCCGTACTCTCTACATTGTCGAAAGTGGAAGATCATAGCCTGTACGGCAGATCCGTCTTTTTTCTGTCTCCAAGCGTAGAGATGAAGCTCTTTAAAAACATTATAGACAAAGAAAAAACATACATGTTTGAAGACAGAACCAGGTACAGGTTCGAAATGGGCTCCCTGGAAGGCTTCAGCGTAGGCGAGATCGCTTATGCGCTTACACTTATCTGGGGCACAAAAGAGCTCTACCTGCTGGGTCTGGACCTCGCACTGGACAGGGAGACCGGAAAGACGCACTCGGAAGGTCACATGAGTGCACAAAACAGGGTCGAAACCGGAAGAACAGAAGAGGGGGAGGTTGTCTCGTTGCGCGGAAGCACATTCGAGGTAAAGGGCAATTTCGGCGGAACTGTCAAGACGACACCTCTTTTCGATATGTCGATACACAGGATCAACTTCTTCACCGGGAAGCTGAAGGGTGCAAACCGAAGGGTCTACAATTTGAACGACGGTGCCTTTTTCGAGGAGTGCATACCTACCAGAGCCGAAACTGTAGACTTGGGGAAGATTCCGGTCAAAGATGAACGGTTCACGGATGAGCTGGCTGAAGTTTTCGATACTCACGCTGACAACAGAATGAGCCCGAGAGAGTTGGATATGTTTGAATTACGCATTAAAGATGCGAGGGAGAAGCTACAGGCGGTCAAAACATTTTCCGAAACACGTCAACCCTCTGTCGGCCAGTTCCAGGCAGCGTTTACCGAAGTGGCTTCTCATCTGATAACGACTCCGGACGGACATATATCCGAACTTAGCCAGATACTTATCATATATCTTCAGAACATCGGCGGCTACATGGGGGACTTTTTTAATACCAAAGGGGTCGACAACCCGAAGCGCCATATCAAATATCTGCAGAGAGCGGTTTCGGAACAGCTCATCAAGATAATTGAAAAATACCTCGACGCCATCACGGCCGGAAAACCGGCCGCGCAGTAAAGAGCGTGTGTATGAGAACAGGCCGCGGCACCAGCCGGCCTGATGCCGCATACACCCTCTCAGGCAGCCTACTGCAACAGTCTCAGAACATTTTGCTGAACGGCGTTTGCCTGGCTCAGCGCATAGCTTCCTGATTGTGAAAGAATATTGTTCTTGTTGAAGCTTGCCGACACCGCCGCAAAGTCGACGTCACGGATCTGGCTTTCGGCCGCGGCGACATTTACCTGGGTCACCGAAATGTTACGGATGGTCGACTCGAGCTGGTTCTGGACCGAACCTATATCCGAGCGGATGCTGTCTATATCCCGCAGAGCGTAGTCGGTGATGATAATAGCCTTTTCTGCGCTGTTACGGCTCGTGACATCCACGGTTGAAAGGTTGTTGGCCGTATCCACGGCAGCCGTACCTGTCGTCAGATTAACGCTGTTCGTATTAACAACGAAATCATAGGCGGAGTCAAGCCTGACGGAATAGTTGCCGGAGTTGGCCGTCGTTTCCACTACGGTGGCGCGAATAGCGACGTTTAGTGACTGTGCTTCCGCATTGAAGGCATCGACGATTTTTTTGGCGTTTTCAAGGCTGGTATTGCCGGTAGCTCCTGTAGCGGATACATCTATGACGGTACCGCCCATACTGACACTCAAAGTCATAGCAGTGGCACCTGAAGCTATACCGCTTGTAGCAGTCTCCATCGCAAACTCTGCAATGTTGGCTATCTGGGCATCCTTGATCGAAATATTCACCGTTTCGCCGCTGTAGGCGCCGATATGGAAGCTTTTGTCATGGAAGCCGCCGTTAAGAAGAGTCTGTCCGTTGAACGAAGTCGTCGAAGCGATATTCTGGGCCTCTTCGAGCAGTCTGTCTATGTCTGCCTGAATTTTGGCACGCGTATCGGCGTTCTGTCCGTCGGAAGCGGCCTGGATAGCCTTGGTACGGATCGTGTTGATTATATTCTCGTACTCCTCCAGCGCTCCGTCAGCGGTCTGCATAACGCCGATTCCGTCGTTGGCGTTTGCAATGGCCTGTCCCAGGCCCTGCGACTGTTGTCTCAATGTATTCGCGATCGCGAGCCCCGAAGCGTCGTCCGCAGCCCTGTTGATACGAAGTCCGGAGCTGAGCTGCTCAAGATCTTTGTTTAGGTTGAGGTTCGTCTGAAGCGAATTGCGATGTGCATTCATCGCGGCAATGTTTGTGTTGATTCGAAATCCCATGATTTCCTCCTTGGTTTATTTGGGTAAAGAGCATCCTTGCTCTTACATATATATCGGACATTTCCGAAATTATGTTAACCCAAATCTCAAAATAGAGTAGTTTGAAATTTTTTCTCCGTGTCGCACAGAGTTTTATAAGTCGGTATGGGAGAGAGTCGCCGCGGGCGTGTTCGCGGCGGAAGGGCCGAGAGTGTGTCGGCCGGAGTATGCACCGCTTTTGCAACTTAAGCCGCTAATTGTTCGAGGATGCCTGCGCGTCTATCATCGACTGAAGTGACTGATAGGATGCGTTGAGCCTACCTATCATCGCGTCATACGCGGCAAACCGGTTTGCCATTATCTCATACTTCGTATCTATAGACTCCAGGGTTCTGCTTCTTCTCTCCTCGAGGGAGTTCTCCCGCTCTTTCAGCAGATTGTCCATATTGGAAAGCATCGAATCTCCGCCTGTAGCGGCATCGGTCAGGTAATCTTTCAAAGATGCAAAGACCCCCGGGTTGTTCTCGTCCCCGGCAAATGTCTCCGCAACTGTATCGCTGTCACTCTCCAGGGCATCTATCAACTTGCCTCTGTCGAAACTCATAATTCCGTCACGGGTAACATCCATTCCGAAGTCCGCCAGCCCCTTCCCGTTTGGTGCCGTACCCAGGGCAATTCTATTGATCGAGAGCTTCAGCGATACTATCGTGGCGTTACCCTGGAAGATTCCTGCGCTGTTGTTGTCGGCATCGTACTTGGTGGCGGCAGTCAATTCACCCATCAGTTCGTTGTACTGGTCCACGAAGCCCTGTACCTGATCTGCAATCGCTTCATTATCCTGTTTTATCGAAACATAGTTGTGTGTGGTACTTTCGTTTTTGAGTGTGAGTGTCATGCCGACTACAAGATCGTCCACGACGTTGGAGGATCTTGTAATATCCACTCCATTGAACGAAAAGAGAGCGTCACGCGCATCCTGAACGCTCGCTTCCGGGATCGTCAGGTCCAGGAAGTCATCGTTGGTCGTAGCGGCGTCACCGTCGTCGAACGAGAAGCTCATTGCCTGATCCGCACCCGTTTCCGTCGTTTTAAGAATAAGCCTGTAGGGGTCTGTCCCACCCGTATTTAGCAGTGTCGCCTCAACCCTTCCGCCCATCTCGTTGTTGATCTGGTCGGCCAACTCCCTCAGGGTCGTTCCGGCGGCTACGGCAATCGTAGTATCCTGGCCGTTTATCGTAATCGTCATATCTGTATCCACGGTAGTAACAACACTATCTTGGGTCGCAAACCCCTTAGACTGCTTGATATCCGCCCTGGCGAGGTTCTTAACCTGTATATCGATATCCTGCACCTTGGTTCCGTCTTCTACAGAGACCTCTATATCCGATCCGCTTACATCCACACTGCGCCTGGCGAAAAGAACCGTATCGGAAAGTTCGAAAAGAGAGCTCTTCATCGATGCAGCCATAGCTGTTATCTTGTCCAGCTCGACACTTTGATTCTTGACGGTCTCTATCTGAGTGTCGATAGGTTTAATCTGGGTATCCTCGTCTACCTGTCTCAATTTGTCGATAATATCGTAGCTGAGTGCCCCGTTGCTCCCCAGTCCGAGGGAGCTGAGTGCTCCGAAATCTGCCATTTCTCAATCCTTTGGTTGGCTTCTTTATAAAGATATCGGCCAAACCTTAAAATAGTTTAAGAGCTCTTTATGTTAGAATTGCGTCCACAAAACTTTCGCTCCCATATATAATGTATTAGGAAACAGTATTGAAAAACCTCATAATAGTCGAATCACCCGCCAAAGCGAGAACCATCAAGAACTTTCTAGGCAAAGATTACGAAGTTATAGCGTCCAAAGGGCACATCAGGGATCTGCCCAAACACAGCTTCGGCATAAAGTTCGAAAACAACCGGTTCGAGCCGCAATACCGCGTCGACAAGGATCACAGCGCGATAGTGAAGGAGATAAAAGAGCTTGCCGGCAAGAGTGAAAAGGTATATATCGCGACGGATGAGGACCGCGAAGGCGAGGCTATCGGCTACCACATAGCGAAAGCTATCGGCAAAGACCCCGAAAAGCTGCCGCGAATCGTCTTTCACGAGATAACCAAAAAGGCGATCGAGCACGCACTGGCGCATCCCCGCAAGATCAATATGGATCAGGTGAACGCCCAACAGGCGAGGCGCCTTCTCGACCGCATAGTGGGCTACAAGCTCTCCCCGCTTCTGGCATCGAAGATCCAGAAAGGGCTGAGTGCGGGAAGGGTGCAGTCCGCCGCACTCAAGCTTGTAGTCGACCGCGAACGGGAGATAAAAGCTTTCAAGCCTGTCGAGTACTGGAGCATAGATGCGGTTTTCAAACCTGAAATCGCAGCCTCCCTCGTAGAGTACAAGGGCAAAAAGATCGAAAAGATGACAATCAAAGATGCCGGCGAAGCGAGAGAGATGGAGTCCACCCTGAAAGCCGAGAGTTACCGGGTAAAGAGTATCGAAAAGAGGGAGAGAAAGAGCTCCACTCCGCCTCCTTTCATGACCTCGACTCTTCAGCAGAGCGCTTCCGGACGCCTCGGATACTCCCCAAAAAAGACGATGATGCTGGCTCAGAAGCTCTATGAGGGGGTAAAGACCGACAAGGGGCAGATGGGTGTCATAACCTACATGAGAACAGACAGTCTCAATATAGCCGAAGAGGCCCGGGAGGCCGCAAGAGAGACGATTTTGAAAACATTCGGCGAGAGGTACCTTCCGAAAAAGCCGAAGATATACAGTTCAAAGGCCAAAGGGGCGCAGGAGGCGCACGAAGCGATACGTCCGACACGTCTCGACTTCACCCCCGAAATAGCCGCGAAATATCTTGCCGCTGACGAGTTGAAGCTATACAGGCTCATCTACAACCGTTTTCTGGCAAGCCAAATGGCCGATGCGATTCTGGAGTCGCAGACAATTCTCTTCGCAAGCGGGCACGGCACATTCAAGGCTAGCGGACGAAAGCTTGTTTTCGACGGCTTCTACAGGGTCATGGGCTACGACGAGAAAGACAACCTTCTGCCGGAGCTGAAAGAGGGCGAAGAGGCGAAGCTGGAAAAACTGGCCGCGAACCGCCACTTCACCGAGCCGCCTCCGCGCTACAGCGAGGCTAGTCTCATCAAGAAACTGGAGTCTCTCGGCATAGGGCGTCCGAGCACCTACGCCCCGACCATATCCATTCTGGTATCGCGTGACTACATAAAGATAGAGAAGCGCCAGCTTATCCCGACCCCCATAGCCTTCACGGTCATAGAGACACTGGAGAAGTACTTTCCCGAAATTGTCGACTCGAACTTTACGGCACAGATGGAGGAGAAGCTGGATGAGGTGGCCGAACGCAAAGAGGATTGGCAGAAGCTGCTGCTCGACTTCTACGAACCCTTCATCGAGAAGGTGGAGAGGGGCAAAAAGGAGATCAAAAGCCTCAAAAAGGCTGAGCCTATCGGCAGAGAGTGCCCTGAATGCGGCAGCGAGCTTCTGCTGCGCAGCGGACGTTACGGCGACTTCATAGCTTGCGCCAACTTCCCCAAGTGCCGCTACACCGAGGCGGTGGAGAAGGAGGAGAAAGAGGGCGCGGCCCGGCAGCAGACAACCGACGAAAAGTGCGAAAAGTGCGGTGCACCGATGGTTGTAAAGAGAGGCAGGAGGGGCTCTTTCCTGGCTTGCAGCGCCTACCCGAAATGCAAAAACACCAGATCCCTGGAGAAGCCTAAAACTCTCGAAGTCAAATGCCCGGAGTGCGGAGGAGAGCTTCTGGAGAGAGACTCGAGAAGGGGCAAATTCTTCGGATGCTCCAACTACCCCAAGTGTACCTTCATATCGAAATTCGAGCCGACCGAAAAAGAGTGCCCGGAGTGCGGCTATGCAATGGCGAAACGCACATACCGCGGTAAAGAGGTATACGAGTGCATAAAGTGCAAACACAGAGAAGATGCGGAAGCCTAAACTGCCGCCGAAAACCGAAAAGCGGAAAGTGGAAAGTACCGCTTGCCCGCTATACGGACTTACATTTGGAAAAAGTGGGAGTACAGTGACCATTCCTGCACCATTCATCGAATCTCAAAAGGTTTCCTTTTGAGATTGACAGTGGGAGTTGTATCGGATACACACAAAAAAGTGGGGCGAGCGAAAAGAGCTATCGATATGCTGCTCGACAATGGAGCCGAGTACCTCATCCATGCCGGTGATATCGGCAGGGAGGAGATACTTGCATACATGGAGGATACGGGTGCGCCATACACGGCCGTACTCGGAAACAACGACAGAAAGCTCGCCCACCTGAAGGGGCGTTACAACCTCTTCGGTGAACCGCACTACTTCACCGTAGGAAAGGTGCGGTTCAAACTCATGCACCACCCATGGTTTCTGAGCCCGGATGCCGATGTAATCATCTTCGGCCATACGCACAAATTCTCCATGGAGTGCACAAAAGAGGGGAAGCTTTTTCTGAACCCCGGCGAGGTCTGTGCGAGAAACAAACCGGTAAGCGAAGCGGTCCTGCTGAGAATAGAGCCTGAAGTCGTAGAGGTGGTCCACTGCCAAAGGCGCATCAAAGAGAGTGCATGGCAATATAATAAAAAAATATGCGAAAGAGTTTTGGAAAATGTCTAGGAAAATTTTTCTGTGCGCCATCAGCAATATCTCCAGCGGCCACTGCATGGAGGATTGCAGATTCTGCACACAGAGTGTGCGCTACGGCGCAACCATAGAGCGCTTCTACCACAAGCCGGTCGAAAAGATAGTCGAAGAGGCTAAAGCCGCACGCACCCGGTCGGCCGTCGGCTTCTGTCTCGTCACCGCAGGCAAAGGTCTTGACGACAAAACGCTCCGTTTCGTCTGCGAAGCGGCCGAGGCTGTCAAAAAGGCGGTTCCCGAACTCAACATAATCGCATGCAACGGTACCGCCACCGTAGGGCAGCTGAGGGCTCTAAAGTCGAGCGGTGTCGGCAGCTACAACCACAACCTGGAGTGCTCCGAAAATTTCTACCCTGAAATATGCACGACCCACGGCTGGGGTGAGCGTTACGAAACGTGTGAAAATGTAAAAAAGGCGGATCTCAACCTCTGTACCGGCGGAATCTTCGGCCTTGGAGAGAGCATGGAGGAGCGCATCTCCCTGCTGGAGTCGATAGCGTCTCTGGAGCCGGTATCGGTACCGATCAACTTCTATCACCCCAACGAAGCTCTGCCGCTTGGAAGAGATACGATGGATATAGAAGAGGCGCTGGAGATGATACGGACCGCAAGAAGGATGCTCCCCTCACAGCGTATCATGATTGCCGGAGGCAGGCAGATAACCTTCGGCGAGCGTGACCAGGAGATATTCGAAGCCGGGGCCGACGCTATCGTGATAGGCGACTATCTAACCACCTCCGGCGGCGATCCCATGCGTGACCACCGCATGATAGAAGCGGCCGGCTACGAAATTGCCGCAGACTGCCATGACAACTGAAGTCCAGATCATTGTCACCCTCTCCCTTCTGATATGGGTGGCCCCTTTTCTGGCGAGAATCCTGCACTTCCCCACAACACCCATAGAGATAGTCCTCGGAGCGGCGGCGGGCGCGTTCGGCCTCTTCGGAGAGGGGCATAACAAACTCTTCGAACTTGTAGCCGAATTCGGCTTTCTCTACCTGATGTTCGTCGCAGGCCTCGAGGTCAACGTCAAAAAGCTTCTGAAGACCGATGCCGCTACCCTCAAAGCCGGATCGGCCTATATAGGGCTGCTCTATGCACTCTCCGTACTCATAGCCTACCAGCTCGGAATGAGCTTTGTATTCATGGTCATATTTCCGCTCATATCGGTCGGAATAATAGCCGCACTTTCAAAAGAGTACGGAAAAGATACCCCTTGGATAAAGCTTACGATAACCATAGGTATACTGGGAGAGCTGGTAAGCATCATAGTCCTCACTCTCGCAAGTGCCGGGATACATTACGGCATAGGCTTCGAATTCTTCTCGAAGATCACCATACTTGCAGCCTTCATTCTCCTTCTGGTCCTCTTTTACTATATGCTCCATCTGCTGTTCTGGTGGTATCCGGAGATCAGAAACCTGATGATGCCCTACTTCGATACGAAGGAGCAGGATATACGCCTGAGTATGGCGATGCTCTTCATTATGCTGGCAATCATGATCTACCTGGGGCTGGAAGTGGCGTTCGGCGCCTTCATTGCCGGTGTATTTATAGCAACCTTCTTTGCGCACAAGGAGGATCTGGAGGCGAAGCTCTCCAGCTTCGGTTTCGGCTTCCTCATACCTATCTTCTTCATATATGTCGGCAGCTCTTTTCCGCTCGAAGCGCTTCAGAAAGAGGGTCTGGTTATGCTGGCCGTCATAATAACGGCCATCATGATCTTCGTGCGTCTCGTTTCGGCACTCGTTTTCGTGCGTCACAGCGGCTTTAAAAATGCCATGCTTCTGGCATTTTCGCAGGCGATGCCCCTGACACTGCTCATAGCGGTGGCGACCATCGCATACCATGCGAACAGTATAGACCGTTTCAACTATGAAGCGTTCGTTCTCGCGAGTCTGCTGGAGGTTCTCTTCTCGATGGCCGCGATAAAAGCGATAACCTCCATCTCGCCCCAAAGAGCGTAGAGCCCGTCAAGTCAGGCGATTTTGCGAAGAATCTCCTCTGCCACCGCCTCAGGCGGGGCCGAGGCATCCACGACAATTTCGGCGAGCTCCCCGTATATCTTTTCACGCTCCATAAACAGAGCCTCCGCACTCTTCCTCTCCGAAAAAAGCGGCCGCTTCTGCAGCTCCGAATGCGGAATACGCTCAAGAATCTTTTCGAACGCTATCTTCAGGTAGACGACTCTCCCTATATCCCTGAGCCGTTTCGTTACTATAGGCATCCCGCCTCCGGTAGAGATCACCGTTCCCCTGACACATTCGGCCATCCATTCGGCACTCTCGCGCTCCAGGGCCCTGAAAAACCCCTCACCCTCTTTCGCGAAAATCTCCGGTATCGGCCGCCCCTGCTGCGACTCGATCAGTGCATCCGCATCGAGAAAGTAGCGGCCGCTTCTGCGGGCGAGCAGACGCCCCACCGTGCTCTTGCCGCTGCCCATAAAGCCGATCAGAACGATATTTTCAGGGCAGCTTGACGATATACCCATCTCCGCTTTCGACTACTCTGTATCTATAGGGTGCATCGAGGGTCAGAACGACGCGGTAGTAACCGTCGTGGTTTCCTATCTCTATCGCTTTGAACGGGGGCTTCGAGAGCGATATCCGCTTTGTCAGAAAACCTGCTCTTCTCTTGAAATCGAGCGCGATCTTGAAGGGGCGGCTGAGATGGAAACTTCTGATCTTCCTATCTTTTGTCACAATCTTCACACTCTTTTCACCTACCTCCAGGGAGAGAAACGGCAGGGGCTTGAAGAGCTTGCCGCTCTCCCTGGAGGGGCCCTTTCGCTCCTCTCTCTTTTTGTGCCGCTTTACGGCTCTCTCCGCTTTTTTTGAGCCGGCAGGTGAAACGCTCTTGAAACTCTGGGATATATAGATGGGCTTGTGCCAATCTATCGAGCGGTCTACCGGTGTCACCAGCTTCTTTATGGAGCCGTCTAGCGACTGGTAGTAGATGACGACGGAAGTCAAAACCCTGGCGTCGTTCGGAAGGGAGATCTTCGAGGATTTGAAGGGTGGAGCCTTTTTGACTTCGTTGGAGGCGAGAGGAAGCACCGTATTGTCTATTACCCGTTTGAACGGGTTCTCACGCGCATACAGAAGTGTAACAATCGAAAAGATGGTCAAAAAGAGGGTGTATCTCATTGGTCCGGCTCCAGCTGCTTGAGTTCGAAATACTCCTTCTGTAGAGCCGCGTTTTCGGCTTTGAGGCTCTTTATATGCCTCTCATAGACCGATCTCTGCTCTTCGAGACCGAGCAGAACCGTTAGAGAGTTTGGTCCGAACAGAAGGATGCCGACATATATTCCCAGCGCGACTACCGCAGCGATCGCAATGGCGATCCGCCCGAGAGGGAGACCGAAGAGTGCCGAGGGTACGGCGCTTTTTCGTTCAGGCAGATCGACCTTTTCCATCAGCCGAAGAGCTCTTTGCCGAGATACTCGAAGTAGCCTAGCTCGCGCTCTATGGCGAGCAGCCGGTTATATTTCGCGATTCTCTCGCTCCTTGCGGTGGAGCCTGTCTTGATCTGACCAGTTCCGAGCGCCACGGCGAAATCTGCTATGAACGCATCTTCGCTCTCGCCGCTTCTGTGGCTCATTACACAGGTGTATCCGTTGCGCTGCGCAAGACGGACGGTCTGCATCGTTTCACTGACGGAACCGATCTGGTTGGGCTTGATCAGGATGGAGTTCGCGACACCTTTTTCTATACCCTCAGCCAGAATCGATGCATTTGTGACGAAAAGGTCGTCCCCTACAAGCTGTATCTTCGAGCCGAGACGGTCGGTAAGCACTCTCCACCCGTCCCAGTCATCTTCGCTGAGGCCGTCCTCTATGCTTACGATAGGATACCTCTGCACAAGCTCTTCATAATAGCCGACCAGCTCTTCGCTGCTCAAAGTCCTGTTCTCGCTCTCCAGTCTGTAACCGCCGTCAGCCACAAGCTCGCTGCTCGCTACGTCAAGGGCTATCGCTATCTGCTCTCCGGCCCTGTATCCGGCCTTCTCGATAGCTTTCATGATTACCTCTATAGGCTCTTCGTTGCTGCTGAGATTCGGAGCGAACCCGCCTTCGTCGCCGAGAGCCGTGGAGTGGCCCATCTCGGAGAGTATCTTCTTCAGGTTGTGGTAGACTTCGGAGCTTGCGCGCAGCGCTTCGGAGAACTCGTCGAAGCCGACCGGCATAATCATATACTCCTGAAAGTCGACACTGTTGTCGGCATGGCTCCCGCCGTTTATAATGTTGAGCATAGGTGTAGGCATCACAAGTGCGTTTGCACCGCCCAGATAGCGGTAAAGAGGCATCTTGAGGCTCGCTGCCGCAGCACGCGCCGTAGCCATGGAGACGCCGAGTACCGCATTGGCCCCTATATTGCCATAGTTGTCGGTACCGTCGATCTCTTTCATGATCGCGTCTATCTCGCTCTGGTTGTAGGGGCTCATCCCTATCAGCTCGTCGGCTATCTTTATATTGACGTTTTCACATGCCGTCAACACACCTTTGCCCATATAGCGCTCTCCACCGTCACGCAGCTCCAGCGCCTCGCGCTTTCCGGTGCTCGCCCCGCTCGGAACTATCGCATCCGCAACACTTCCGTCGCTGAGACGAACCGTGGCCCGCACCGTCGGATTGCCTCGGCTGTCCATCACCTCGTCTGCTCTGATATCGTCGATAAAAACCATCTGAATCACTCCTCTCCTGCTGATTTGATCTCTTCTTCGCTCATTTCGAGCATCTTGCTTCCGATTCCCAGAGCCTGCTTGATCTCCTCTTCGATCTCCGCCGCGAGCTCCGGGTTATCTTTCAGGGTCTGCTTCGCATTCTCGCGTCCCTGTCCGAGCTTCGTCTCCTTGTAGCTGAACCATGCTCCGCTCTTGTCGACGATATCCAGCTTCACGCCGTAGTCTATTATCTCCCCCTCTTTGCTGATACCCTCGCCGAACATGATATCGAACTCGGCTATCCTGAACGGCGGAGCGACTTTGTTTTTGACCACCTTCGCCTTGACGCGGTTTCCTATCTGGTTGTCGCCCTGCTTCAGGGTGGCGATTCTTCTCACGTCCACACGTACGGAGGCGTAGAATTTCAGGGCGTTTCCGCCCGTCGTCGTTTCGGGGCTTCCATAACCCATCGTCCCTATCTTCATACGGATCTGGTTGATGAAGATGACAGTGGTCTCCATCTTGTGCAGAATCCCGGTGAGCTTGCGGAGCGCCTGGCTCATGAGCCGCGCCTGAAGCCCCACATGGGTATCCCCCATATCGCCCTCTATCTCGGCCTTCGGCGTCAGGGCGGCCACGGAGTCGACGACTATGACATCCACCGCACCGCTGCGCGCAACCGTCTCTACGATATCGAGCGCCTGCTCACCGAAGTCGGGCTGGCTGACAAGCAGGTTCTCGACATCCACCCCGAGGTTCTTCGCATAGCGCACGTCCAGAGCGTGTTCCGCATCGATAAAAGCGCAGATACTCCCCTTTTTCTGCGCCTCGGAGATGATCTGCAGGGCGAGTGTGGTCTTTCCCGAGCTCTCGGGGCCGTATATCTCTATAATCCGTCCCCTGGGAACGCCTCCGATACCCAGTGCCATATCGAGCCCGAGCGAACCGGTGCTGATCGCTTCGATAGGCTCGATCTCCTTGTCGCCCAGACGGACCAGCGCACCTTTGCCGAACGCCTTGTCTATCTGCTTTATCGCGACATCCAGAGCTTTCTGTTTGTTGGGATCAATATCCATAAATACCTCACGTGAAATGAAAATTAGAGATATTTTATCACTATTTCGATAAAATCAACCAAAAAGAGAAAGCGAGCAGAAGCATTGAGCAGTGAGCAGCAAAGAGAATTGACCCCCGGCACGATAAAGATAGCCCACTCTCCGGATGCCGACGACATCTTCATGTACTACGCCGTCAAGTTCGGCTGGATATCTACGCCGGCACCCTTCGAGAACAAGGCGCTCGATATAGAGACCCTCAACGAAGCGGCACTCGAAGGGAGCTACGAAGTGAGTGCCGTCAGCTTCGCCATATACCCGAGAATACGCGACGACTACGCACTGCTCAGAACCGCCGTCAGCTTCGGGGAGGGGTACGGACCGAAGCTGATAAAGCCCAAAGGGAAACGGCTCCGCCGCAACTTCAGAGTGGCTCTGAGCGGCCGACACACCACAAACGCGATGCTCTTCAAAATCGCATACCCCGAAGCGCGGATCGTCTACAAAAACTTTCTCGAGATCGAAGATGCGGTACTCTCCGGAGAGGTTGACGCGGGAGTACTCATACACGAGAGCATCCTCGACTTCGATGACAGTCTCGAAGTCGAGCGGGAGTTGTGGGATATCTGGCTCGACCTGGCCAAAGAGGAGCTGCCTCTGCCGCTGGGCGGCATGGCGCTTAGGCGCTCCATCCCCCTTACCCGCGCCATAGAGATCGAAGATGCCCTCATAAAGGCGGTGGATGTAGCCAACAGACACCGCGCCATTCTGGCGAAAATGCTCCTGGAGAGAAATCTGGTGCGCATAGATGCCGAGACGCTCGACAACTATCTCGATCTCTACGCCAACGACCGCTCCGTCACGATGGACGAGAGACAGATCGAGGCTCTCGACAGGCTCTTTAAGATCGGTTACGAGCACGGATTCTACGAGTGCCCGATAGAGGCTGCCGACTTCATGATTCCACACGAATACAGAGAGGCGAGATACTCATGAAAAGAAGGGGCAGGTAGCCGTGGAGGCGCAGTTCATAGCGCTTGGCGTGGAGACGCTCAAAGTCGCCCTGATTCTCTCGCTGCCTATGCTGCTGGCCGGGCTCATCGCCGGTCTGGCCATAAGCATATTCCAGGCGACGACACAGATAAACGAGATGACGCTCAGTTTCATTCCCAAGATCATCGTCGTCGCACTCGTCATGATCATTACGATGCCGTGGATGATGAATACGATGATCGACTTCACCACAAGACTTTTCGATATGATAAAGGACTTCGCTTTTTGAAGAGCCGAAGAGTCGACTTTTCCAAATTCTCCAGCATAAAGATCGGGCCCGTTGCCGATGTATTGGTCCTTGAAAAGGGGGATGAAATTCCCGGGGGCCGCATGCTCATCGGACACGCCAACAATCTCCTGGTCTCCCCCGCCCCGCCGCCGCTCATGATGCTCGGAAAAGATTTCGACTACATACGGCCGGAGGAGAGAGGGCTCGCCATAGGTGCGGCCACCCCGACCGGGAAGATACTCTCCTTCTGCAAAAAGCACGATATCGGGGGGTTCGAGTATCTGGCGAAGCTTCCCGGAACCCTGGGAGGAGCGCTGGCTATGAACGCGGGAGTCAAGTCGTACGAAACTTTCAACCGGCTGATAGAGGTGACGACCGACAAAGGAAGGTTCGAAAAAGAGCGGATAGAGCACGGCTACCGCTTCGCCAACCTTCCCGGAGTCGCACTTGAGGCCCTTTTCAAAACAGAGAGCGGATTCGACAGTGCTCTCGCGGAAGATCTGCTCCGGCTCAGAAGAGGCCAGCCCGTAGAGCCGAGCGCCGGAAGCGCATTCAAGAACCCTCCCGGCGACTATGCCGGAAGGCTTATAGAGGCGGTCGGTCTCAAAGGCCGACGGGTCGGAGATATGGCCTGGAGCGCGCAACACGCGAACTTCCTCGTAAATCTCGGCAACGGCAGCTTCGATGAAGCCATGACCCTGATAGAGATGGCCCGCTCCGAAGTGCGGAAGAGATTCGGCATCGATCTTCAGCTGGAACTGAAAATAGTTTGAATGTTGCGGCAAACCGTGGTACAATCAAAGAGGATAGATAACCTGTCGCAACCCGGAAAATTGTCCGGGCCGGCACCGGGGCAATCTAGATGCGTGGTAAAGCATAAAGATTGCGAAAGAGGCAGACGGTAGCGACACAGCCATGTACCGTTATCAAGTCGAAGCTCTCTCCTGCCCAAATATGGGGAAGAGGATGCGACACCCGAAATTTCACGGCCGGAGAGACCGGCAGAAAGGGGTTGATTTATGCAGATAAAGACTTCCGGGGTTTTCATAGAGCTTACACAGGCCGACGGCGAAGTATATGTAGAGTTCACACTTGTCGGCAAACTGACCCATGAGGATTACGAAACGTTCGTTCCCTTCATAGAGAGTGCCGTAAAAAACCTGCCGCCGAGAAGCCTGAATATTCTTGTCGATATGAGCAGGTTCGAGGGGTGGACGCTCGAAGCGGCGTGGGACGACTTCAAATTCGGCCTCGAGATCAGAAAAGATATCAACAAGATGGCGGTCGTCGGAGATAAAAAGTGGGAGGAGCTCTTCACAAAAATGGCCGGGTGGCTCATCTCCGGAAAAGCGAAATTTTTCCGCAGCAGGGAGGATGCCAGAAGTTGGCTGACGGGCAGATAGATATCAGCGAAAAGATCGCCGAACAGATCGAGAAGATCGCGAAAGAGTCTCTGGAGATAAACCTCAAAATCCTGCAATATATAAAAGAGGATCTCGACGACATAAAAGAGGCCGCATCCAAAGAGAAGATTCCGACCGCAAAACTTCTGCTGCTCATAGCCGACGGCATCAAAAAAGGGTTGATAAGAAGCGGAAAAGTGAGCGCCGAAGAGATTAAAAAGATTATCGACTCTTCAAGAGTGGAGCTTTTCAAGGTTTTCGGAAAAAAGCGGGCATAAAACCCTAATCTCGAAATAGAAATAGTGGAACTTGTCACGATCATTGCGGCCATGCACTTTCGGGAAAATCATCGACGCACCTGACCAGTGCGCCTCAAATTTTCCCTAAACCGCCTGACCACAAGCATCGCAACTATTTCAAACTATTCTATTTCGAGATTAGGGTAAAAAAAGGAGGGCACCGGCCCTCCTTCCAGAAAGTAGCTAACTTACATTTATGGTACTCATTTTGCGAAACAAAGCCCGCAAAACGGCAGGGACTGAAGCCCCTACAACCCCCTAAAGCTTCGAAATCGAAGATTCCGAGATTCGAAGATACTTCGTCAAATCTCTTCAGCTTCGAAGTCGAAGCACAGGGGCGGCGTTACACAGAAGGTGTAACGCCTGCAACTTGCACTCCCCCAAGTGCAGCAGCGGCGCCGCTTACTTTGCTGCAGCGGCCTTGGCAGCTTCGAGAGCCTCTTCATACTCAGGCTCTTCCGTGATCTCAGGAACGATCTGCTTGTATGTGATCTTTCCGTCTCTGTCCACTACGAAGATCGCGCGGCAGGTTACGCCCGCAAGCGGACCCTCTGCGATAAGTACGCCGTAGGCGTTTGCGAAATCTTTGTTTCTGAAGTCGGAAGCGACTGTCAGGTTTTCGATTCCCTCGGCAGAGCAGAAGCGTCCGGCCGCAAACGGAAGGTCCATGGAGATCACGGTAGTGTCCACTCCCTCGATCTCTGCAGCCTTCTCGTTGAACTTGCGGGTCTCAGCGGCACATACCGGAGTATCGAGTGAAGGTACCACTACGAGCAGTTGAACCTTATCCTGAGCGCCGCCTACTTTCTTGTCGGCGAGCCCTTCTGCGTTTACTACCGTTACCTCGGGAGCTTTATCTCCTACATTTACTTCGTTGCCGGCCAGTTTTACTTCGTTACCTTTAAGCTTTGTAGTTGCCATTAGGTTTTCCTTTTTTTATATATTTCGCATTGCCAAGAGAGCGTTTCGGCACCTCTTTCAATGCGTCTGACGTAATTGTACATAAATGGGATAAAAATAGTCTTAATTAAAAATATTTAATTTTAAGGGTTACGTAAACTTTCAGTCTCGGCAAAACGGGGGTTCAGAAGGATCCGTTCCGGGGTGAAACGCCTATGGTCATCGCATCCGCGAAGATCTCTCTTTCGAAGGCATCCAGGGCATACCGCCCCACCATAGCCGCATTGTCGGAGCAGTATTTGAGCTCGGCGAGGTGCAGGTTTGCACCGAACTCGCCGCAGAGGTTCAAAAAGGCCTCCCTTACAGCCATGTTGGCGCTGGCTCCTCCGACTATCGCGAAATCATCGGGCCGAAGCTCTTTGAATATCTTTCTGCACTTCTGCAGCAGATGTTCAATGGCGGCTCTCTGAAAAGCGGCGGCTATATCGGCTTTGGTCCGCTCATCGAGAGGTGAGTGCTCTTCGACTAGAAGCCGCACCGCATTTTTGATGCCGGAGTAGCTGAAGGCGATTTTCGGCGAGTGGCGCAGCGGAATCGGCATTTTGAATCTGTTCGGATCTCCCTTTGCCGCAAGCGCTTCGACGAGAGGGCCGCCCGGGTATCCCAGCCCCATCATCTTGGCGGTCTTGTCGAAACTCTCTCCGAAGCTGTCATCCATAGTCGAGGCCACGACCCTCATATCTTCGAAGCCTCTGACATCCACAACCATCGTATGGCCGCCCGATATGAGCAGCACCAGCATCGGAAAGCTAGTCTCTTTCTCTATGAAGAGAGAGTAGATGTGCGCTTTCAGATGGTTGACGGCGATAATCGGAAGCCCTTTTGCGATGCTCAGAGCCTGGGCCATCGCCACACCCTCCAGCAGAGTGACCGAAAGACCGGGCTCGTTGGTGACGGCTACAGCCTTCAGGTCGTCAAGATAGGGTTTCGCCTCCTCCAGGAGCTTCGGCAGATCGACAGCATGGAGCCTGCTGGCCAGTTCAGGAACTACGCCTCCATACTTCGCATGTTCGCTCTCCTGCGAAATCTTGCGGTGAAAAACGAGCTCTTTCGTCTCTATCTCGGTGACGGCGACGGAGCTGTCGTCGCAGCTGCTCTCTATGCTGAGAATCAAGAGCTCTCCTCCGTAGCGCAGATCTCCCCGCTTTTCAGATAGCCGAGTATCCAGGGCCACTCGCCGTAACCGCTGTCTGCATTTATATGACCGGCGTTCTCTATAACCTTCATCGGTATCTGCAGCCTCTCCTGAAGCTCCCACGCTTTCTCGAGCGGCATATAGGGATCGTCCGTGGAGACTACGAGAATCGCCTTTTCGGCAAAGAGCTCTTTCGGAGCCTCGACCGGAAAGAAGCTCTTGATCGTCTCTATCTCACAATCGAGCCTCGGGGGTGCGACCAGCAGGAGCCTCTCTACCGGCTCTATTTCGCCCTCGTTGCAGAGGTGAAACCAGAGAGTGTTGGCGAGGGAGTGGCATATTACGGTCTGCGGCCTGAAATCTTCAAGATGCGTCTTCACCTCCTTTTTCCAGCGGTTAAGGTGCGGGAAGTGGGGGTGCTGTATCAGCGGGAAACTCACGGTTCCGTAATCTTTTGCAAGCTCGCCTGCAAGCCAGCTCTGCCAGTGGGGGTAGTCGCTGCCGCCCCATCCGTGCAGCAGCATCACCTTATCTCTCTTCACACCATCTCCTCACCTCTTTATCTATGGCGAAAACATCCTCAAGGGAGTTCGGGTCTGCATCGTGGAACCACTCGTAGGCTTCGATGACGATTCTGCCGATCTGCCCGAAAGATATCTCTTCTGCCGTAAATTTCGCGATAGCCGCCTCGTTGGCGGCATTCACGACCGCTCCGAGCTTCGGGTTTTCGAGCAGGTCATCTTTTATGCTCCAGATCGGATAGCGCTCTTTGGTTATCTCCCTGAACTCTATGGAGCCGACCTTCAGCAGATCCACATGTTCGATGACGGGAACATCGACCCGCTCCATCAGCGCATAGGCTATGGGAAGCCTCATGTCCGGTACCGCCATCTGTGCGGTCGTCGCTCCGTCCGCGAACTCCACCAGAGCGTGTATCACAGATTTTGTCTCTATTACGGCGTCTACGTTTTCGCACCCGTAGAGCCAGCGCGCCTCCAGAAGTTCGAAGAGCTTGTTCATCATCGTGGCGCTGTCGATCGTGATCTTCGCGCCCATACTCCAGTTGGGATGCTCCAGCGCCTCTTTCAGCGTAGCGTTCTCTATACTCTCCAGCGGGCGGTCTCTGAAAGCTCCTCCACTTGCGGTTATCACCATCCTCTTCGGGGTTCTTCCGTTCAGAAGATACCACAGGCCGAAGTGTTCACTGTCTATGGGGCGCAGCCTTGAGGAGTCTATAAAGGCTCCTGCGGCTACGAGCGACTCCTTGTTCGCGAGAGCGACGGTCTTGCCCTCCTCTATCGCCGTGACGGTGGGCCTCAGACCAAGAAAACCGACAAGCGCGTTGACGACTATCGCCGATTCGCTTATGCGTATAGCCTCGAGTATCCCCTCCTCTCCCCAGAATACCCGCGGATGGTCAATCCTTTCGGCGAGCTCTTTCGTCGCGACACAGACATAACAGGGCCTGAACTTCAAAATCTGCTCTTTCAGCAGCTCTATATTGTTACCAGCCACAAGAGTTTCGACACGTATGTTGAACCTTTCGGCCACCTTCAGCGTATTTACGCCGATGGAGCCTGTAGAGCCGAGAAGAACCACCTACAAAAGCCCCCTGAGAAGCAGAACCATGACGATGCCGCCGAAAAGGTAGCCGTCGACCCTGTCGAGCATTCCGCCGTGGCCCGGCAGAATATCGCCGCTGTCTTTGACTCCAGCTTCACGCTTAAGGTAGCTCTCGAAGAGATCGCCGAAGACCGAAGCGATGGAGACACCTATCGAAATAAGAAGGGCCTGGGGCCAGTCGACGAGGCTCGCGCCGACGAAAAAGCCGGCGAACGTCGCTATAACAACCCCGCCTACGACACCCTCCACCGTTTTGTTCGGGGAGGTTTCGCAGAATTTGCGCCTGCCGGCGAGCTTTCCGGTGAAGTATGCTCCTATATCGGTCATGGCTACGACCACAAGCAGCCAGAAGAGCGCATTTACACCGAAGTCTGCATAGAGTGCGAGCAGAAAGAGAAACGAAGCGACCGGGTAGAGAAACGGCAGAAAGAGTCTCTTGTCGAAATTTTTCGTATACGCCAGCAAAGAGGCGAAGATGACCGCTACGAGAAAAAAGAGGTCGTCGGGATTCGGATAGATAAGGGCCAGAAGCCAAACCGCGGCGGCATAGGCGTACATCTGGTTGTTCTCGATCTTGAAGAGACGCATCGCTTCGTAGAATGAGAAGAGATAGACAATGCCCAGAAAGAGCCATATAAGAAAGAAGTTGTCTATAAGACCTATCGCTACGACTACGGCTACGAGTACGGCGCCGGTCAGAAAGCGGGTTCTGTTTTCAGTGACGAGGGAGAATAGAGACATGAAATACCTTTTTTATCGATGTTACGCAAAAAACGGGCAAAGCGCACTTTTTCGGAATCGATGTTGCACCGTTAATGCGCAATATCTACTGACCCTGCGCAAAATTTGTCAGCCCCGGGATTTGAGCGGAAAATATCGTTCAAAAAACCGCGCTTGCCCGTCAGGGCGCCGAAGGCGTCAGCGGTTTTTAGATATTTTGCAGCGTCCCGCAGGGCAAATCCCGTTCAGCGTGCAGATTTTGTGCAGGGTCAGTCATTACAAAATTATATCCGATTACGGGTTAAACATGAATATCGACGTGCGGATTGCCCTCATCGTCTATCGTGAAGCCCCGCTCTTTTCGCTCAGTCTCTCTCCCTCTTGCCGCCCTTTCACGCTCACGCTCCTGGGATTCCGCCTCCTGTCTCGTATGCTCTCTCTCGGGGTCTATCTGCATCGTCTCTTCGGCCGGACGAGTCTCCTCTATCGTCCTCTCTTTCTCGTTCACCATAGCCTGTGCCGCGGCATTCTGCACATCATACCTGTTGAACTGCATATTCTGAATAGCAGATGCCACATTCATATTCTGGTTGACGAAAATGATGTTCGTGAGCGGTGAGATGGCCATCTGTACTCCTTCGGCCGACTCGCGGCCCTTTCACGCAAAAACCGCGGAGACCTCTGCGGCGGCGGGATTTTTCGGAAACACCTCTCTACCCAAGCCCCTCAATTAGAGATAGAGGAGCCAGGGTTTAAGCTTTTCTTATCTTTATAGTATCATATTTCGTATATGTTACGTGCGCCCCTTTATCTATCTTAACATTTCTCCTATGGGTAAAATCGACAAGATAGTCTCCCGGTTGAGAGGTGCTGGTCTCGACGCATATCCTGGCAGCCTTTTTTATCACATCTCTCGGTATCTGCTTTTTCCCCCCTGTCTGGACGATGCAGTGCGAAGACGGGCGCTCTTTCAGATGGAGCCAGATATCGCCCGCTCTGGCGTTTTTGAGCACCCAGATATTCTCCCTCTCGTTGCGCCCCACCAGCACTCTGTAGCCGTCAACCTCGAAAGTTTCACACTGAAACCTCTGCTCCTTTTTTCTGTGTCTCTGCTTCGGAGGAAAGAGAAGGGCTATCCGCTCCTCATCTTCGGCCTCTTCGAGATTTTGGAGCATCCTTTTGTAGAACTCTATTCTGCTCTTTAGATTCTTCTGCTCTATATGAAGACGCTCCGCTTTGTTGGCGGCGCGCTTTGAGAGAGAGTAGAAGTGCTCCCCCATGCGTTTCGGATTAGGAAGGGGCGGCAGCTCTATGGTCACCGGATTCCCCTGGAAATCCACGGTCTCGAGCAGCTTGTCGTAGGGCCTGATCTCATGCAGGTGGGCAAGAACTATGGAGCCGTAGTCGGAGAGAGCCGCCGCTCTCTTTTCAAGCTCATCTCTCTGCGGAAGTTTTCGAAGCTCCTTTTCGAGCCTCTCTATCTTTTTTCTCAAAGAGCCGGCATGTCGTCTCTTCAACTCCTTTAGCCTGCGCTCTCTTCTGCGCTCCGCCCGCTCCGCAAGATAGGCCTCTACATCCTCTATCTCTCCCTGCTGCCTCTCCCCCTCATACGGCTTCAGCGGCAGAAGCTTCACGCCCGGCTGCACCACCCTGAAGCTCGCCTCCGAGTCGACATGCCTCAAAGCCTCCAGAACGACACCGTCCCCATCGAGTATGATCGCATTGGTGTGGCGTCCGGTAAATTCGAGCCATAGCGTAGTTCTGCTGGCTTTATAGGCTCCTCTCTGCGCGGTGTCGATCTTTAGAATCTTGTCGTTTCCGACAAGCCCGACACCCACTATTTCAGCCCCCGCGAAGCGCTTTTTCAGAATCGTATCGAAAGGGGCGTGGTACCTTCTTTGGGCAACGGTCCCGCCGGCCGCAAAGATTTCCGCCCTGCCGCGCGAGAGGTCGAACCCCAGAGCCGCCCCCTTCTCGAACTCGAGACGTATCACATTGTCCGCCACCCTCCCGGCCGACTTTATCTGCCTGAAAGAGCCTATATACTCCGCCACGGCTTTGAGCTCATAAAATTTCATTCAACGACACCTCTGTCCATAAAAAATAAAAAACGCCACTCGGCTTCAGGAGACGGCGATTCAAAACCGGGCGCAAAGAGAAAAACGAAACGGGTCGGCAAAACCCGTACGCAGGTGCGATCTGCCCTTCGGGACGCGGCAGCGGGGCTGAAAACCGCAAATTCCTACGGAACCCTTCTGGCAGGAGCGGTTCTCTTGACGCCACGCTGCCGCTCAAATCGCAATGCCGGCAGATTTCGCCGACCCGTCTCTGCATTTGGTATTGAATCACCGTAGCTTCAGGGACTTTTACCGGCTCGCCCCCGAAAGCAGATTCTTCAAATGGCTCCATTTTAGCAGAATCTTGGTCCTCTTTCGATATAATCGCCCCAATTTAGGCTGAACCGGTATTGCACAGAGGGCACATCAGCCTCTCCAAAAGTGCTATTCGCCCCTTTTGTGCCAAATATCGGCCGGCGACAGCGGAAGGATTTTCATGCAACAGACAATCACCGAAAAGATATTCAGCGAGCATGCGGGACGGGAAGTTTCGGCGGGAGAGATCGTACGCTGCCCGATCGACATGGTTATCGGCAACGACATAACCACACCCATTTCGATAAGAGCGTTCGAAGAGAGCGGGGCTACGAAGCTGGCCAATCCCGACGGCTTTTCGATCGTGATGGACCACTTCATACCGGCAAAGGATATCGCCAGCGCCAACCAGGCCAAGATAAGCCGCGAATTTGCATACAAGCATGATCTGAAGCACTTCTTCGACGAGAAGGATATGGGTATCGAGCACGCCCTTCTGCCTGAGAAGGGCCTTGTGGTTCCCGGAGATGTCATCATAGGCGCCGACAGCCACACCTGTACACACGGCGCACTCGGAGCCTTCAGTACCGGTATGGGCTCTACAGATCTGGCCTTCGCGATGATAACGGGCGGAAACTGGTTCAAGGTACCAGAAACGATCAAGGTCGTATTCAGCGGAAAGCCGGGCGAGCACATCTACGGGAAAGATCTCATCCTCGAGCTTATACGCATGATAGGGGTCGACGGTGCACTCTACAAAGCGCTCGAGTTTACCGGCGACACAATAGAATACCTCGGAATGGATGACCGCTTCAGCCTCTGCAACATGGCGATAGAAGCCGGTGCGAAGAGCGGCATCATCGCATGCGATGATATAACCAAAGAGTTTCTTGCCGACAAAGATCTTGCCAGAGAGCCGAAATTCCACTACTCCGACCCCGGCGCGAACTACTGCCGTGTGGTCGAAATCGATGTTTCGAAGCTCGAGCCCGTCATCGCCTACCCCCATCTTCCGAGCAACGGCAAGCCGATTTCGCAGGCGGTGGCGGACGACCTGAAGGTAGACCAGGTTTTCATAGGAAGCTGCACCAACGGGCGCCTCAGCGACATAAAGATAGCGGCCGAGATCGTCAAAGGCAAGAGGGTGGCCCGCCATACGAGAATGATAGTAACCCCCGCGACCCAGAAGATTCTAAAAGCGGCGGAGAAGGCCGGCTACATCGATATCCTGATAGATGCCGGAGCGGTCGTGTCGAATCCGACATGCGGAGCGTGTCTGGGCGGCTACATGGGGATTCTCGGAGACAATGAACGCTGTATCAGTACAACCAACAGAAACTTCGTAGGCCGAATGGGCGCAAGAAGCAGCGAGATATATCTCGCAAACTCCGCCGTCGCCGCCGCATCGGCAATAGCGGGTAAAATCACGGACCCCAGAACATTGGAGTAGCGTGTTTCAAGCCGGCAGCCCGGAAGGGCTGCCTTATCAGCTGTGGAAACGGCAATCTCCGGTTTCGCTATTCAAAGCTTCCGCCTTCTTGTTCTCTTTTGCTCAAAAAAAATGCCGTCTGACCGATACTACATCTGACCAACGAATTTTTAACCAATACAAACAAAGGTTTCACCATGAGAAAAGAGCTGGTAGAACAGATTGAGCATATACCTATGCTGCCGGAGTCGATCGGCGCCATAGAGAGGGTCTACTCCGACAAAGAGAGCTCCGTCGCGGATATGGCGAAGGCTATAGAGGGTGACCCCACAATGGCGGCCAACATACTCAAACTCGCGAACTCTCCTCTTTACGGCCTGAGCCGCAAGGTGGCGGATATACAGCAGGCAGTATCTCTGCTGGGGAAAGATGCGGTAAGGAACTTCGCCATACATCTGGCGGCTACATCTACGGTTCCCGTGGATGTCTCTCCCTACGGAGTCTCCGCGGCGGAGTACTCAAGGCGGCTGGAGCTTGCAAGCGCCTTTCTGAACAGGTGGCTCGCAAGAACAGACCGGTCTCTTCTCGGAAGCGTCGGCCTGGCAGCCTTTCTCTCAGATATCGGCCAGGTGGTAATAAGCCACTACCTCGCGCAGAGCGGTCAGAGCGGTAGATTTTCCGAAATTGTGAAAGAGAGGGGTATACGACAGGCGGAACTGGAGGTGTGCGGCAGTCGAAACGAAGATGTGGCGGCCACACTCTTTCACAAATGGCACTTCTCGGCAGACCTTGTGCACCTGGTCAGGTTCGCGACATCACCCGATGATGCCGCCGACGAGGAGACTGCAAGAGGAGCCCGCTACCTCAACGTTGCGAAGAGTCTTGTCTCGCCGGACGGAAAGATCGGCGACGAGAATATAAAAAGGGCCTACGAGCTGGTGGAGGAGTACGGTATGGCGGAAAAGCCTTTCGAAGATGCGCTCAATGCGGTACTGAATCTCTGAAGATGAGACATTTTCCTTTGCCCTGCGTAATCTTCGCAGGCGGCAGAAGCTCCAGGATGGGAAGGGACAAGTCGCTCCTCCCCTTTTGCGGTTTTTCCACATTGACAGAGTTTCAGTACCGGCGCCTGAAACCGCACTTCAAAGCTGTATATATCAGCGCCAAAAGAGAGAAGTTCCCGTTCGAGGCACCCGTGATCCTGGACGGTCCCGAGCATGAAGTCTATGCTCCGTCCGCGGGGCTCATAAGGGTTTTCGAGTCGCTGGAGGAGGACAAGGTCTTCATTCTGAGCGTAGACACCCCTTTCGTGGGAATAGAGGAGATCGCAAAACTGGCGGAGGCTGCAGCCGGAAGCGGCTTCGATGCGGTAATCGCCAAAAGCCCGAACGGAATCCACCCGATGTGTGGCATATACAGCCGCTCCATACTTCCGGCTGTCCGGAGAGCGGCCGACGAAGGGAACTACAGGCTCACCGACATACTGCGGATATCCGATACATCATATGTCGAGTTCCCTTTCGACGACCCCTTTTTCAACATCAACAGACCGGCGGAGTACGAGTCAGCGCTGAAGAATTTTACCTAGCTGCATTCTGACGAAGTAGATAAACTTGTTCAGAAGGGTCGTTTTATACTTGTCTTTGTGGTAGATTAGCAGGAAGTGGCGTTCGAACTTCATCTTCTTTATATTCACTTCGTAAAGCTCTTTGCGCTCCAGCTCCTTCATCACGCTTACACGGGGGAGGCAGCTGAAACAGCTCTTGCTCTGAATCAGCATATTTTTTATCGACTCCGGGTGCCCTAGCTCCAGAAAGAGGTTCACCTGCGCCGCCATCTCCCCGAGATGGGTCAGAAATACTTCACGCGTCCCCGACCCCTCCTCGCGCAGAATCCACGGTTTATCCAGCAGCGTATCTATATAGTACTCCTCTTCACTCTCGGCGTAGTTTCTGTTTCCGGTCACCACGACAAGCTCATCCAGTCCCACTATCTCCTGCTTTATCGCCGTAGACTCCACATTCCCTTCGACGAATCCGATATCCACGCTTCCCGCCTCGATCATCCGGACTATATCCCTTGTGTTTCCCACTTTCAGCTTTATCCTGACGTTCGGGTAGGACTTCATATAGTCGCAGATGATGGGAGGAATCAGGTAGTCCGCTATGGTTGTGCTGACTCCTATCAGGAGCTCACCGCTGTTTTCATCGTTCTTGAACTCCTCCTCAATATCCTCCAGTTTGGAGACGAGGGGGGCTATCGCCTCGGCAAAGGCGCGCCCCTTTTCATTGAGGGCGAGTTTCTTGTTTATTCTGTCGAAAAGTTTGTATCCTATAATGTTTTCGAGCTCTTTTATGGACATGGAGACCGCCGACTGGCTGAGGCCCAGTTTTTCGGCCACCTTGGTAAGGTGTCCGACCTGCGCAACCTCAAGGAATATCTCCATCTGGCGAATCGAAATCTTCACGAGGCCCCCTTTTCTCAGTAATTTTTATCATTATATCATATATATTTTATTTTACTTATTGTTTTTTTTATACTAAAATGACGATTTAAGAATAGTACTATTTTAAAGGATAGAGAGATGGCCTTCTCCAAAGAGAATATCCGATTTACACTCAACGGCATACTTTTCGTCGCTCTTTTTGCGATCGCCGCAATACAGATTTCACAGATAGGCTTCATAAAGCATCTGGCCATAAGCCCGCTGATAATCGGTATCGTACTGGGAATGTTCTATGCCAATACACTGCGCAACCAACTCCCCAAAGAGTGGGTACCGGGCATCGTCTTTTCGGCAAAACAGCTTCTAAGGCTCGCCATCATATTTTACGGATTCCGAATAACCTTTCAACAGATCATGGAGGTAGGGGCGGCCGGCTTTACGGTATCTGTCGTTATGCTCACAACCACGTTGCTGCTGGGGAGCTGGGCGGGTATGAAGCTCTTCAAGATGGACAGAGACACTTCGGTTCTTACAGCAGCCGGCAGCTCCATATGCGGTGCGGCGGCGGTTCTGGCTACAGAGCCGGTTCTCAAAGCGGAAGCACACAAGAGCGCGGTTGCGGTAGGAACGGTCGTTCTTTTCGGTACAGTCTCGATGTTTCTCTACCCTATGCTCTACAAAAGCGGCATACTCGGGATGGACCCGGAAGCCTACGGGATATATGTAGGCGGGACAGTACACGAGGTTGCACAGGTCGTAGCGGCCGGAGAGGCCATAGGGGGGTGTTGCCGCCGATGACGCGGTGATAGTGAAGATGACACGTGTCATGATGATAGCCCCGGTTCTGATCATTCTCGGAATCATCATCTCCATGGCGGCCAGAAAGAGCGGTGCCGAAGCCGGGAAAGTGAAGCTGGTCATCCCCTGGTTCGCGGTCTGGTTCGTGGTTATGAGCGGTATAAACTCACTGAACATCATCCCGGAGGCGGTCGTCGCGGATATCAACGAGGTAGACACATTCCTTCTGACTATGGCGATGACCGCACTCGGCATGGAGACCAACGCCGCCAAATTCAAACAGGCCGGCATAAAGCCGATCCTGCTCGCACTGCTGATGTTCGTATGGCTTCTTGTCGGTGGGTATTTCGTCACGAAATGGGCCGTAGCTCTCTTTTAGCGGCGCGGCTCCACTATCGTGTTTCAAGCTTCAAAACAGAGTTTTCCACTCTTATAGCGGAGTCCTCCGGTACTCTTTTATATAGCAGCGGACTGTCGAGGTCTATGAACCGGATGCAGTTTCGAAAACAGGCCGCCACTCTCACGGCGGCCTCTATCGACACGGGTGTTTCGAGCATGGAGCCCAACATGCACTCCACTCCGTTCGCCTCGCACCACTTCAGAATCTCCACCGCCTTCGATACTCCGCCGCACTTCATGAGCTTTATGTTTATCATATCTGCGGCGGCACTCTCCATTACTCTCTTTGCATCTTCGAGTGTAAAAACAGTCTCGTCGGCCAGCACCGGCAAAACTCCCGCCGCAGCGACCCTTCTCATGCCGTCCAGATCCGAAGCGGGCAGCGGCTGTTCGACGAGCTCTATGCCGAAAGGGGCGATCGACTCCATTATGTGCAGCGCCTCCCGCTCGCTCCACGCCTGATTGGCATCGGCAAGGAGCTTTGCCTCCGGCGCAGAGTTGCGGACAGCTTCGATGCGCCTTATGTCCATTCCGTCCAAACCGCCGAGCTTCACCTTCAAAACGTCACACCCTCTTCGCACCGCTTCTGCCGCGTCACGGGCCATCTCTTCCGCTCCGCCCAGAGAGATCGTAACGGCGCTCTTCACCTCTATATAGCCCTCCGCCCGGTAGTCGGCTCCGCCAAAGAGATTGTGCAGAGCGATATCTACCGCCGCTTTGGCGCTGCTGCGGCCATCGCAGCAGGAGTGCAGGACATCCAGCGCCTCGCTCAGAGAGTCGAAGTTGCGGTTCACGATTTCGGGGAGGATTGTTCGCTCTATCGTCTCTTCTATCTCTTTTTCTCCCTCTCCGGTAACAGCTTTCGTCGGCGGAGCTTCGCCGATGCCGATGCGGCCGTTGTCGCCAATGAGCTCTATACGCACAGCCTCCGCAGCTGTCACACGCCTGAGTGCCGTTACGAAAGCTCTCTCAAGAGGTATCGAAACATATGAGAGTCTGAACCCTGTTACTCTCATCCGAAACTCATCCCGCCGCAACCATCTTCAAAAGATACCCCACTCCAAGCCCTCCGAATGTGCCCACGAGATACCCCACTACGGCCATAAGCACCGCAACGCCGACGAGTGCCCTGTCGTAAGCCGCGGCCAGCACCGGGGCGGAGGCTACGCCGCCGATATTTGCGAGCGATGCGACAGCGACACTGAAGAGATCGAGCCTGAATATCTTCGCGGCCGCCGTAAGCATCAGGGCATGCAGTGCGAGTATCGCAAACCCCGCGGCGATATATACCGGTACGCTGCCGAAATCTTTGAAATCGGCTCTCGAGCCGATGAGGGCGACAAGAAGCAGGAGCATCGTAGAGGCGAGATCGCCCGAGCCGTTAATGCGTGAAAGCGGGGTGAAAGAGCCGGCAATTCCCAAAAGTGTCGCGATAAGAACTATCCATGTCGTAGTCCCGAGTCCGCCGAGGTGCCCGGCCGCAGACTGCGAAAAGAGGGCAACAGCGAAAGATATACCGAGCAAAAGCCAGTAGCGTTTCGGGCCTATCGTACATGCGCACCCTATGCCGCCTGCTACCTCCCTGCTCTCGGCCGCTCCCGTCCAGGAGCAGAAACGGGGAGCGAAACGTACGAGAGAGAGCAGCAGCATCACCCAGAATGTGTAGCAGACCGCATCCACAACCAGGGCGTAGCCCATCATCGTCTCATCCACACCCATGGCACCGCCCACGGCCAGCATGTTGGCCGTACCGCCCATCCAGCTGCCGCACAGAGCGGCGAACATCGACGCTTCACGCTCACCGAGACCGAACATCAAAAAGACTATGACGAACGCCGCCGCAATCGAGAGGGTAGCCGCCGCATAGGCGACGAGCATCGATCTGCCCAGCTTCATGAAGCGGCCGAGATCGAGCTGCAGAAGCATAAGAAAGAGCATCGCCGGAAGGAGATTGTTTTTGGCGGTTTTGTAGACGGCATCGACAGCCTCGCTGCGCTGCCACACTCCAGCCTGTGCGGCTATCATCGCCGCGGCATATATCAGAACGATTGCGGGGAGATAGGTGAAGTAGCGGCCCGTTTTGTCGTATCGCTCCGCAATGCCGAAAAAGGCGGCTATAGCCGCTATGCTCAGCAGGTAGAAAAGCGGTGACGAGATCACGGGCTCTTTCCAAGCCGGGGGAAGTTCGCCCTCAGTGCCCTCATGAAGCGCTCGCCGGGGTCCTTCTTAAGCGTACGGTAGGCGGGGTTCTTCTCGAGCCACAAAGGACTCTTCTCGAACTTTCTGTATTCGTAGTGGCCTATAAGATACTCTATCGTCGGATACTTGTTGAGCAGATAGTTCACAAGTTCGATATTCGCCTTCAGCTGCGCCGGAGTGAGCTCCTCTTTTCCGCCCGAACCCCCTACATTTTCAATGCCTATGGCAGAGAGATTGAGTCCTATGACGTGTCTGGCCATCTTCGTCTCGTCCATGAGCCGATAGATTGTGCCCTCTCTGTCGACGAGGAAGTGGGCCGAGACATTAAGCGCCGAAGCCTTCGCGATATCGGAGCGGTATCCGGGCAGCCTCTGTGGGTTGAAGGCTTCGAAAGAGCGGTTCAGATCATCTATGGCCGTATAGTGAACGACAACCATTCTCGGAACTATGGAGATACTCTCCCGATCCAGGCCGTAATGATCTTTTATATACTCTTTTGTAAGCTCTATGCGATCGGCGCCGAATATTATCGGTCTCTCTTTTATCTCGAAAGCGGAAGCGGAAAGGGCGAGTATGGCCACAAGCAGCAGACGCACGGCCTCAAGCCCTCCGCCTGAAACCGAGAGCTTCGAGCATATGGCTTCTAGCTATGACTCCGCTTCCCTCAAGATCGGCTATGGTTCTGGCCACCTTTTTGGTGTTTCCCACCCCTCTGTGGCTCAGGCCGAAGCTCTCTATACCTCTTTGCAGAACAGCTTCGGCCTCCGCATCCATAGTGCAGAACTCCTCCACTTCACCCTCATCAAGCTTTCCATTGAGCCTCTTCTGGCCCCGCTCCTTCTGCATTCTGAAAGCAGCCAGAACGGAGTCGTGCATCGATGCCGAGTCCAAATCGCTCTTCGCATCGGTCTCACCCTCCTGCATCGTCACATATATCTCTATGCGGTCAAGAAGGGGATCCGAAAGGCGCTGCTTGTACCGCTTTATCTCCAGATCGCTGCAGCGGCATGTATGGATAGTACTCAAAAGATTCCCGCACGGGCATGGGTTCTGAGCGGCTACGAACATGAACCTGGTTCTGTACTCCACTTTACTGTTTACGCGGGATATAAGAACTTTGTGATCCTGAAGAGGCTCCCTGAGCGCCTCCAGAACCGTTTTGGAGAAGTGCGGAAACTCATCGAAGAAGAGAATTCCGCCGTTCGCCAGGGCGACCTCCCCTATCCTGGCCTGTGCCGTGCCTCCGCCGAATATGGAGGGTTTGCTCGCACTGTGGTGCGGGCTCCTAAAGGGCCTGACCGGTTTGAAAGAGGGCTCTTCGTCACCGAGGAGGGCGTACTGGTTCAGGTGAAGTATCTCTTCGAGGCTCATTGGAGGGAGAATGTAGCGTAATCTCTTGGCTATCATACTCTTTCCGCAGCCGGGACTCCCCTCCATCAATATATTGTGCATTCCCGCCGCGGCTATAAGGGCCGCCCGTTTTGCACTCTTCTGCCCCTTTACATCGATGAAATCGTCCGGATACTCCCTGAGAAACCAGAAGCTCTCCCCCTCTATCTCGACAGACTCGCCCTCGATAGGGGCGGAATCCACCCTCACTCCGGCAGACTCCTCTTTGCAGACGCAGATCGCTTCCGCAAGGGTCTCCACCCCGAAAAGAGTTATGCCGGGAATCAACGCGAGAGAGTCCAGGGACTCCTTGGGGACTACCGCTCTCTCCACCATACCCCTGTTCTTCAACGAGTAGAATGGGAAATATGGATCTTGTATCTTTCACCTTCCCGTCGAGCCCCAGCTCACCGAAACGTAGAGACCGTCGGTCGGGGCATCCTCATCCTGGAGTGCTATTGCCAGTGCTATGGCCAGGTCGAAGTGGCTTCCACTCTTGCTTATATCGCTCGGGGAGAGGTTTACGGTTATTCGCGCGGGGAACGAGAAGCCGTTTGTAAGGAGTGCGGACTTGACCCTCTTTCGACTCCTGTATCGAGCTTCCGGCAAGGCCGACTATCCCGAAAGGCGTCCTTTGTGAAAGTGGTCTCCACATCCACAGGTCTCGCCTCTATCCCTCAATGGTCGCGGAGAGCAGATGCTTCAAGCTACCTCTTCTCCTCAGCTTCTTCTTCCACTCTTTTTCGAATTTTTACGCTTCAGGAAAGATAGCTTCTCGATGAAGAGGTGCCCGTCAGATGGTCCATCTCGTGCTGGAACGCAATGGCCAGAACCCCTCCGCCTCTATCTCCTCCGCTCTCCTTCCCGCGTGAAGAACTCGACCCTGATCCCCGCACGCTCTACGTCATCGTAATACTCCGGAACACTCAGGCACCCCTCGGTATATACAATGCTTCCTCTCTTCTCCAGGATTACCGGGTTTATCACCTCGATCAGATTCTCTTCGTACTGGTTCCCCTCATCATCCGGAAGGTTTATCAACAGGGCACGCAGAGGAATACGGACCTGTATGGCCGCAAGGCCGATGCCGTTGCTTGCCATCATAGTCTCGTTCATATCGTCCAGCAGTTTGTGCAAAGAGGCGTCAAAATCGGTTACCGGACGGCTCTGCTGTTTCAGGCGCCTGTCCGGGTAGACAAGTATCGGAAGTTTCATCTTATCTCTATATCCTGCGGGCAGACTCCGCACGCCTCTCCCTTTTTGGCTATAGTCAAGCCCTCCAGGGCACATACAATCGTCTGCTCCGTAGAGCGGTCGAGATCCACCCTCGCTATCCCTATCTCAACATCGAGCATTATCTCCTGGTCCCCTACGAAAAGTTTGTATTCCCCACCAGATCCTTGAGGCGTTCGGAGGCCATCTTGGCATTCTCTAAAGATGTATGCCGCATGAGTATGGCAAAGTCCGTCGTCATAATGGGCTATGAGGTCGCTTCTCCTGGAGGTTTTCAGCAGAAGGCGGGCAATTGTACGGAGTATGAGATGGCGCACTTTGGCACTTCCGACCTGCCTCAGAACCTCTTCGCTCGCACGAACCATCATTACAGTACTGTCGTGCCTGAACTCTTTTATGAGCTTCTCCTCCTGCTTCAGTTTTTGAGCAGATAGTTCTTTTGTAGACACCGTACTTCTCATCGTGTATGGCATGATCCTGCACCTCATGGACCAGCTCACCGGTAGCCTCATAGATCTCTTTCAGCTCCGCGGCCTCTTTTTCAGAATCTTCTCCATCTTCTGTATATCTTTTTCGTAGACTCCAGAAGGGTATTCAGGGCCGCTTTGTCCGCTATCGCCTCTATTTCGAACTTCCTCTTATCTATAAGAGCCTCGAGATGTCTGAGATTTTTATAGATAAGATTTATATGCCGCAGAAACTTTTTACATTCGAAAAGGCATCTTTCAGATACTGCTCAAAACACCCTGATGCTCATCGTCGCCGGCATCTTCCAGTTCGAGCAGATGGAGAATCCGTTTCCGGAAATGGCAGGCTTGCCGTCAGAAGTTTATCGAAGTACGCATCGAAATTGAAGGGTGGGAATGCTTTGGCGGACCATCTCCTCCATAACTTCCCTCGCATAGTTTTCCAGCTCGCTTGTCGGCTCGTTCAGCCTTTTGCCCGGTAGTTCTCTCTCTCCATGCTCATAGCGTGCCTATTTGAAACTTCGTTCCAGCACCCGGTCGATCAGCCCGTACTCTTTCGCCTCTTCCGCACTGAGGAAGAAGTCGCGTTCGGTATCCTTTTCGATCGTTCTTACGCTCTTTCCGGTTCTCTCGGCCATTATCTTGTTGAGATACTTTTGAGGCGGAGGATCTCCTTGGCCTGTATCTCTATATCGGTAGCCTGTCCTGTGCACCCCGAGCGGCTGGTATATCATTATCCTGGAGCTGGGCAGGGCGTAGCGCTTCCCTTCGGGTCCGCGCAGAGAAGGAAGGCACCCATGGATGCGGCCTGTCTATACATATGGAACTATATCGGGCTTTTATATAGTTCATCGTATCGTAGATACTGAAGCCGTGGTGATAACTCCGGGGAGTTGATGTGAGGTAGATATCCTTGTCCGGGTCCTCCGCCTAAAGGAAGAGGCGCGCGCGACGACGGAGGAGGCGACGGCATCGTCTATAGGACCGCTCAACATGATGATACGATCTTTGAGAAGCCTCGAATAGATGTCCGTACGAGCGCTCGCCGCGCCCGCTCTTTTCAATTACAAAGGTATGTAGCTCATACTTCTTCTTTTCTTTGGTCTCTTCTTTGCTCTTTTCGTTTTTATCGTTCAGCAGTTTTGTCAGAAGCCTGTCTTCGATCATAGCCATCTTTATAGCCGGAAGAAGATTCTGCTTCTGGTAATACTCGAATGTCTGCTGGGGATCTTGACCCATGCTCATATCGCTTCGTAGTAGATGGTCTGCATCATCTCCTGCTCACTCACATCCACACCCTCTTTGCGAGCCAGCGCATCCACGATGAATGTCGCGCGTACACTCTTCTCGGCATCTTCACGCAGAGATTCACGAAGCTCTTTTACCTTCTCCTCGTTTCACGAAGCTCGCAAGCTCCCTCTTCGCTCATCTGCTGAACTCTGTTGCGAAGAGCCATCTCTATCTCCTGCTCCACGACGCTTCGGGCGGGTCGAAGGTGAACTTCTCCACAGGGCCTCGACAAGCTTGGGCTTGAGCTCTTCATTGTAGATTTTGCTCAGTTTTCGCTTCGAATCTGCTCTTTCACCTCTTTTTCCAGCTTCTCGAGTGTCGCATTCTCGTCGCCGGGGAGGAGTTTCTTCATAAGCTCGTCATCGATTTCCACGGGCTTCTTGGCCTTTATATCGTGGCTTGATATCGAACTCCACCTCTTTGCCGGCAAGACTCTTGTTGCCGTAATCTTCGGGAAGGTAACATTTATGCGCTTCTGCTCCCCTTTTCATACCCTTCATCTGCTCTTCGAAGCCAGAACAAATTGGTCCTATACGCAGTTCGAAGTTTTCCGCCTTGCCGCCCTCGAACGGTTCACCATCCAGGAACCCTTCGAAATCGAAAACAGCCATATCGCCCTCTTCGAGTCCGCGATCCTCTTCTATCGACTCGAAAGGAGCCTGCGCCTCCGCCAGCTCTTTGATTCGCTCTTCGACCTCTTTTTGGTGACTCTCGGTGTCTTGACCTCAGGTACCAGCTCCTCAACACCTTCAATCTCTATCTTCGGGACGCAGGCTGAGCTTCAGCTCCACCTCTATCTCCTCCTCGCCGCGCTCAATTTGGTGACGGCCGGCTCGCCTATAATCTTCTCCGCGTCGAGCTCCAGCTCCTTGCTGGCACTATTCAGAACTTCACGCAGAGCCTCCGCTTCCGCATCCTGAAGAAGGCGCTCACCGAGACGCTTCTTTACAACCCCCTGTGCTTTTCGGACGGAACCCGTCTATTTTCATCTGCTTCGCCGCCTGTTTGGCGATCTTCTCAACCTTTTGTCGATGTCGCTCTTGGCTATTTTGGCCTCGACGCTGACATTGGCGCTATCCGTTTTCCTGGCAGTGACTTCCATAAATCCATGATCCTTTGATTGTGTTTCAGTAGTAATAGTGCATTATTTTACCCAAAGTCGCATTATAAGTCCACAATATGCCGAATCCCAAATCTCGGAATAGAATTGTCTGAAATCGTTGCGGTGCTTGCGGCCATGCACTTCCGGAAAACCGACGACGCGAAATAGCTCTGCTCCAAATCCCGGTTTAGACGACTTCGGGCGTGCATACACCATCGAGGCAAAACCGGTGATCGGAACTCCGTTTTCCCGTTTGGTTTCTTGCCCGAAAAACCTGTCTCTTTTCAGATATCTTCACCTCCGGAATTCTGCAAAACCGCAGTTCGGGTTTCGCCTCTTTTCAGCCAAAATCGCTATACTAACGAAACGATGTTGCACAAAATAACCGTACCGTCGGTTTGCCGCGGGGTGTAGAGCCGCAAAACCCTGCACCCGTGCCGGTTTCCGTACAATCTTCGGTTTTACGGCTACAGTCATACCGGGGGCGGGGAGTCTCTGCCTGGGCCGGATTTTACGCAATATCAGAGAAAATCAAGAAATGAGCGGGATAGAGATGGATGGCGAAAAGGCAAAGAGATTCGAAGAGGCCGTATCTACCATACTGGAAGTTATAGGAGAAGATCCAGAAGGTCTTGCGAAAACGCCACGGAGGAAAAGCGTTCGAGCATATGTGCGAAGGTACCGGATGGACCCCAAAAGGTGCTTGGCGACGCTCTTCGAGGGCGCCAACGACGAGATGGTGCTGTTAGGATATAGAGTTCTACTTTATGTGCGAACACCATATGCTCCCGATAATGCGGCAGGGCGCATGTAGCCTACATACCTGACGGGAAGGTGGTAGGACTCACAAGATACCCAGAATGGTCAACATCTTCGCCAGGCGCCTGCAGATACAGGAGCAGATGACCGAACAGATCGCCGATGCGATAATAGATACCATCCATCCGAAAGGGTGGCCGTCGTCATCGAAGCCCGCCATATTTGCATGGAGATGAGAGGTGTCGAAAAGATCAACTCGACGACCGTCAGTTCCGCTCTGCGGGGCTCTTCAAGCGTGACGCAAAGACGCGGGAAGAGTTCATGAGCATGGTCAACGCGCCAATATCCCCGCTACTGATGCCTCTGAAGTCTCTGCGCAAGAGGGTTAGCTCCATAACCCTCTCCCCGCATCGGGACTATAATCGGCATCGGCTCTAACTCCATCATCGCCACCGGCCTAAAAGCGAGCATAGGACAGAGCGTCACGATACTCTCCGGCGGCAAACGCCGGCTCGGCATGGTCACATCGCTAGAAAGCGACTCTTTCACGATCTCTCCATTCGGTTCCTCGAGGGTATGAAGGTCGGCGACAAAGTGCTGAACCGCCGAAGCCTGAGATACCTGTAGGAGAAAATTGCTCGGACGCGTCGTAGACCCATTCATGAACCCTATCGACGGCAAGGGGCCATCCATCTCGATGAGTACGAAGAGATCATGAAACCTCCGATGGATGTGATGAAACGGGGACTCATCGACGAACCTTTCAGCGTCGGTGTCAAAAGCATAGACGGTCTGCTCACCTCCGGCAAAGGGCAGAAGGTCGGTATTTTCGCCGGAAGCGGAGTAGGAAAATCTACACTTATGGGGATGATCGTAAAGGGTGCGAAGCTCCGGTGAAAGTGGTCGCCCCTTATAGGTGAGCGCGGGTGAAGTGCCCGAATTCATAGCGAAGAACCTGGGTAACGACCACCGATACCGTCATCGTGGTGGCAACCAGCGACGACAGCGCTCTCATGCGAGCGCTTTCAGCGCGATGAGCGTGGCCGAATATTTCAAGCGGCAGGGAGAGATGTGCTGTTCGCGATGGATTCGGTAACACGTTTCGCGATGGCGCCCGGAGATAGGCCTCGCACTCGGTGAGCCGCCGACATCGAAGGGTATCCCTCCTCTCACCCCCTGCCGCGGCTGATGGAGAGCCGGAAAAGAGGAGGGCAGTGCTCCATAACCGCATTTTTCACCGTTTTGGGGGAGGGACGACTTGAGCGACCCATTGCCGACCAGAGCAGAAGCATACTCGAGGCCACATCGTCCTCAGCCGCGAGCTTACAGACAAGGGTGTACCATCCGGTAGACATACTCTCTTCCGCTTCCGGGTGATAAGCGACGTCACGACGCCGGAGCACCTGGCCGCCGCCCAGAAGTTCAGGCAGATGCTCGCTCTTCTGAAGAGAACGAGATGCTCGCGCATAGGGGCCTATCAGCGCGGAACCGACCCCGCCCCTCGATGAGGCTCTTGCAAAGATGATGCCATGACCGGGTTTCTGTCAGGATGCCAAAGAGGCGGTACCGTTCGAAAAGAGCGTGGAGATGCTGAAAGAGATTGTCGGCTAGCCTTCGCGGCTCTTCCCGAAAGCATCCGCAAGCCGACGGTTGAGCCGCCCGCGAACTCTTCGAAATCACCCTACTCTACACTCCCCTCCTGCGCCTCTCTCCCCACGGGCTCCGGAAACCAGGAGTGCTTTCAAACAGGCCATCACGTGCATATGTACCCTCGGAAGATAGTTGCCGAACGAGGCCATATTGATCTTGTCCGGCCTGAAGAACGAGATCATCTCACTCTCGGTCAGCCCATATGCCCTCCAGAGTTTTGCACGAAGCGCATCCGGAACTTCTGTAAGCTCTTTGTATGGCGGTTTTGTAAAGATCTTTACCCACGGCACCTCAGACGCCTCACATCGACGAATATATCCCCGTCTTCGTATACGATCACAACAGATCCCTGATACCTATAGCGTACCAGACGATAACCAGGTTGAGCAGAAAGATGAGCATCGAACTGCCGCGCGAAACGAGATGCTCCAGCGGCGTCCTCTCCGAGGTATGGGTTTTGGAACGCTATATACATATGGATAATCGTGAGAACCGTTATCGCCCCCACCATCATCAGCTTGAAGTGCATAAGCGACGCCAGATCCGAACAGGGCGCGTGGGCCATCGCCTTGTCGATTCCGAAATGGAAGAACATCGTCAAGCCGGTAATCCAGAGCAGGATCAGCCAGAATGTCTCAAATAGCCGTAGATCGGTCAAGGTGAGTGTAGACGTTTTTCTGGGCATCCTTGTCGCGCACAGAGAATACCGAGTGCGAAGAGAAGCGAGCCGCCCACCCAGGCGGTCGCCGAGAGAATGTGAATATATAGAACCGTCTTTATCAATATAGATGCCTTTTGGGTCTGTTCATTATCTCTTCGACGCTTACGCCGGTCCACTCCCTGATATCTCCCTATCTCTTCGACAGAGCCGCTTCGGGATGAACTTTCAGATAGGATCCAAGAGGCATCGCAAGCCCTACGGCGCCGAAGATCATCTCTTTGAGTTTTGCCTTCTTCTGTCATAGCTCTCCCACTCGCTGAAGTTGAGCCACTGCTCGCCCACTTCACATCGCGCGCCACAAACCATTTTGCCGGTGCGATAGCACTGTACCAAGGCCATTCGGTCTTGTTGGGTGGCAGTCGTAGCATGAGCGTTCTAAAATCTCCTTCACCTTGGCCGGCGCCTCTATCTCGAGCGATGGATCACTCGGGATTGCTCGATCGTACGGTATCAGCTGAATCACAAAAAGCAGAGAGAAAAAGATACCAAGCATTTTACCTACCGACATTTCTCCAAAATTTTTCGACTATTGTAGTATAAATTGAAAATAGAGCCATTATCCGAAAAACGTCACAAGTGTGCTCGGACTCTACCTTCGGAAAGCGGGACAATACCCGAAACCGGGCACTCTCCGCCCAAAGGCCCGAGCGGTCTGTATATTACCTGCCCGAAGCTCACAAGGAGCTTGTTCAGCCCGACTGCTCGTCGGGTGAAAGCCGCTCTTTGACGGCTTTCAGGCTCTCCTCGGGTGTAGATGTCTCTATAAAACCCCACAGGTTCAAAATCGGTGAACATGTGTATCTACGGCGACCGTTTTCTCCGAAAGCAGTCTCTAGTATGATGTGAGCCGCCTTCGGCCTATGCCCTCTGATCTGGCCTCTTCGTCTCCTTGGGACTTCGCCTCCGAAGTGCTCTACAAGATGAGCTGAAACCTCCAATATAGATGCGGCCTTTTTCTGTAAAAGCCTACCGGATATATCGCCTTTTCTATTCTCTATCCAGCTCCAACATTTTTCAGGTCTGTCTGCAAGAGCGAAGAGTCTTTCCCCGCCTCCAGCGTCACCTCATCTTTGGTTCTGAAGCTCAAAAATACTGAGACCATTACGGTAAAAGGCTCCTTTTGTAGCCGTTTTCGAATCTCCTTCGCCGGAGCGTCCCAACTCTCATACTCCTTCTTCAACAGGGAGACGATTTTCGTGAATTCTCTTTTCATAAATAGATTATAATTTCTTTTAATTAAAATTGATGTAACATCGGAAAAAGCCAGAAAAGGAGACATCGACTATGAAAAAGAGAGATTTTGGCATTGGCGGCAGGTCTGCTTCTGGGCGGCTGTGACAAAGGGATGGAGGCCGGCAACGCGGGCGGAACAGAAGAGATTATCATGATTGAGAAAAAGATCGAACGGCACATTCCGGTCAGCACCCTTAAAAGCGATTGAATCCGCCGCCAAAGAGGATGGATGGCTCACAACGCCCTTTGGGGACAGAAGAGTTATTGCCGAGAAGTTCTTCAATGAAACTAAAACATCGCGCCCGAGATCTACATCACCGGCGGTGGCTAACGTAAATTACAGCGGGCCAGAATATAAGGAGTCTGAAGCCAGAGATCTTCTAGAAGATTTGAAAGAGGCTATAGACGAGAAAATAGAAAATCTCCTGCCGCAGAGTAGCAAGAAGGTAACGCCCGTTTTCCGGCAAAATCCGGAAAAGGGCGACCGAACGGAAGGGTTTTATCTCACATACTCTTCATGGTTGACTGCAACCTTGTAGGTCGGGTCATCCTCTTCATATGTGCAGTATTTGCCGGCGACTTTGGCGGCTTCTTGCAGTCGTCGCTAAGATGTCTGATCGTAAGCCTTTTGCCGGCCTCTTCATACCTCCTGGTAATCTTGTCTATCGCCTCCACGCCGCTTGAGTCCATAACACGGGTGCGTTTGAAATCCATAACAACCTCTTCCGGGTCACCTGCGACTTCAAACTGGTCGAAATCCTGTACAGAACCGAAAAGAGCGGGCCGTCGAACTCGTATATCTTGCGGTTCCCTTCGGTGAATGTCCTGGTGTAGACACGTGCATCGCCATGCAAATACGAGTGCGGAGATGATCACCCCGATTATCACCGCCATAGCCAGATCGGTAAAGATCGTTACGACCGTCACGGTGATCAGGATGAAAGCGTCGGTTTTGGGCATCTTTCTAAGCCTGTCTATACTCGCCCATTCGAAGGTCTCCACACTCACCATGAACATGATTCCGACCAGCACGGCGATCGGAATCTGGCTATATAGTCGCTGAGGGCAACGACAAAGAGTATCAGCAGTACGGCGGCTGTAACGCCGGGCGCCCCTGCCGCCCGAAGTGTAGTTGATAATACTCTGCCCGATCATAGCGCATCCGGCCATACCTCCGAAGACTCCGCACGTCGCGTTACCGGCACCGGGGCCACCGCTTCCTGTTGGCGTTACCCTTCTCCCGCTCATCTCGTCGAGCACCGAGAGGGTAAGCAGAGACTCTATCAGACCTACGGCGGCCATTACTGCGGCGTAGGGAAGAACCATCATAAAGGTTTCGATACCGGGGGAACATCGGGCCAGTGGAAAGACGGAGATCTCCGCGACAGGTCAGCCACCCTTTTCGTATCGAGATCGAATATAACTGTAATCAGGCTCAAGACCACGATGGCTACAAGACCGGCAGGAACCGCTTTGGTGATTTTGGGCAGAATGATCATCGTGGCCATCGTTGCGAAAACCAGGATATACATTACCGCCCTTCACCCTCGAACATCGCAGGCGATCACGATGGCGGGGCCGTTGACAAACCCAGTATCGCCGGCTGAGGAACGAGGCCGTATGAATTTAGCCTAAGAAGCCCGAAAGCGACCTGTATGGCCCCGCAAGAAGCGTCGCGAAGAAGAGATACTCCACACCGTGCGTAGCGACCAAACTACCATGACCACCGCCACGCTTCCTGTGGCACCGCTTATCATTCCGGCTTGCCGCCGAAAAGCGCCGTTATGAGACCCAGTATGAACGCCGTATAGAGACCTACCAGCGGGGAGACCCGGCTATCAGGGAGAAGGCTATCGCTTCTGGAACCAGCGCTATCGCTACGACAATACCGGAGAGTACATCGTTTTTCAGGCTGTGGCCGCTGTAGGCTTTGAGTAGTTGTGCAAACATAATATCTTGTCCGATCCTTCGATTGCTGGAGCTATTTTCTAATGTTATTGCGGCAAATAGGCGCGTTATGAAATTACCTCTTTCAAAGGGCTTTGACTTTTCCGCTAACTGATGTATAATAAAGACTCCCTCTTTCGAAGAACTGCAAAAAAGCGACTGTAAATTTAAGCTATCATTAAACAAAGTTTATCTATCATGGCAACAATCTAATTAAGACAATTTTGTCCTATTAAACCTTTGGAGAATTCTTTATGATGAAAGTCTACCTAGACAACAATGCGACAACCATGGTCGACCGGAAGTCAAAGCGGAGATGGACCCTATTTCACAGAAATATACGGCAACCCGAACTCTCTGCACGACTTCGGCACAGCCTGCCATTCGGCTCTTCGCAAAGCGATGGACCGCATGTACGAAGCGATAGGTGCCCGTGACGAAGATGACATAGTGGTGACTTCATGCGCCACCAGATCGAACAACTGGGTATTCAAAGGCGTCTACTTCGACCTGATAAAAACCGGGAGAAAGACCATATAATCACCACGGAGGTGGAGCACCCCTCCGTAACCGCAACGCTGCCGCTGGCTTGAGGAGCAGGGTGTCCGCGTCACCTACCTGCCCGTAAACAGCGCGGGGTGGTAGAGTCTACGGTCGGCGACTTCATTACCGACAAGACGGCACTGGTCTCGATCATGTGGGCCAACAACGAAACCGGCGCAATATTTCCGATTGAGCAGATGGCGGAGATCTGCAAGGAGAAGGTGTGCTGTTCCATACGGACGGGGTGCAGGCAATCAGCAAAATCGCGGTAGATGTCATAAAGCGGGGGTCGACTTCAGAGCTGGCTTTAAATTCCACGGCCCCAAAGGTGTGGGCGGCCTCTACATAGAGACGGTCACCCGCTTACATCCAACGGCGGAGAGCATATGGGCGGCAGACGCTCCGGTACGCTGAACGTTCCTGGCATCGTAGGAATGGGAAAGCCATAGAGCTTGCGGACTACTACCTGAAGTTCGAAGAGCAGAACGTAAGGCGCCTGCGCGACAAGCTGGAAGATGCCATTTTGCAGATTCCGCATCTACAGCGTGGGGCCTCGTGAAACCGCACGCAACACGCTACTGGTCTCCGTAAGAGGAGTCGAGGGGAGGCGATGCTCTGGGATCTCAACCGCGCCGGAATAGCCGCGAGCACAGGAAGCGCATGTGCCAGTGAGGATCTTGAGGCGAACCCGATAATGACGGCTGTAGGGGCCGACAGCGAACTGGCTCATACCGCGGTCAGGCTGAGCCTGAGCAGATTTAACACGGAGGAGGAGATCGACTACACGATCGAACAATTCAAAAGCGGTAGAGCGGCTGAGATCCATTTCTAGCTCATACGCCTACACACGCGAAAGCATGAAAGAGAAACAGTAATTGACGTTATGCAAAAAGCGTAACGTTATCTCAACTCTGATTTCAAAGCTTCAGGGAGGCGCAGGGGACCGTCAGTCCCCAAAGGTTGGCTTTGCTCAAGCTTTGCGTAACATCAAACAGTAAAAGCATAAAGCACTACAGGAGAAAATATTATGGCAAAACAGGATTTGATAGGCGGCGATCTGGGAGGATTACAGCCAGAAGGTGCAGGAGTTGATGAACAACCCGAAAACCAGGGCGAACTTACAGAAGAGGATGCGAAACGTCTCGGCGGAGAGCTTATAGTCGCCGATTTCGGTGCCGAAAGTTGCGGTGACGCCGTCCGCCTCTACTGGATAGTAGACCCCAAAACCGACAAGATTCTGGAAGCGAAGTTCAAGCTTCGGATGGCGGAACAGCTATCGCCAGTTCCGATACGATGGTCGAACTCTGTAAAGGGTAAAACCGTTGATGGGGCGGTTAAGATCACCAACATAGACGTTGAAAAGGCGATGCGCGACACACCTGAAACCCTGCCGTTCCTCCGCAGAAGATGCACTGCTCCGTCATGGCCTGCGACGTTATAAAAGGCGGCCTCTATCTACAAGGGGTGGATATGGACAGCTTCGAAGATGAGATCATCGTCTGCGAATGTGCGCGTGTAAGTCTAGGACGATCAGGGGTAATAAAGCTCAACGACCTCAAGACGGTAAGGAGATTACCGACTATACAAATCCGGTGCATTCTGAAAGAGCTGTATCAAGCCCGGAGGGCACGAAGAGCGTGAGTACTATCTCGTAGATATTCTGGCCGATGTCAGAAAAGAGATGGAGGAGCTCAAAGAGACTGTCGAGAAGCAGGCGGCCGGCGAAGAGCTATCATTCAACGATATGACACTGGTACAGAAGATAAAAGCCATCGACAGCGTAATAGACGAAAGCGTAAGGCAGTATCTGATCATGGACGGCATGGAGGTTCTGGATGTCAAGCAGAACGGACGGTACACGGATGTCTACATCAGGTATCTGGGAGCCTGTTCGGGAATGCAAGCTCCACGACCGGGACACTCTACGCCATAGAGTCGGTTCTCAAAGAGAAGCTGGATCGAACATCCGCGTACTGCCGATCTAACCGGCTAAAACCGGGTTTAGCCCGGCAGTTTCCAACTTGACGAAGGGCGCTTTTGAAAAGAGAATAGGGATATTTCTCCTCTTTGCGGCCATGGCCATGTTCTACTGGGGCTACCACGAATCCCAACTTTAAGCGAACCGGTGGCCGGCCTCTTTGCAAAAGATAACGGAACCCGCCATATACTCTATATAAACATAGCGGCCGTCGTCACCCTCCTTATCGGCGGCTACCTCTCCATGGATGAGTACAGCTGACCTTCACCCCAATCGATATTGCTCAAACGGCGCGACATCATCTCCTCTCCGGTAGCCCGCAGTAGCAAGGGTGAAACCGTTAATTATGCCTGCGCGGGGCTGTTCCGGAAAAGTTTGAGGTGTGAGGGCCGGGTGCGTCGATAATTTTTGCAAAATTCATGGCGGCAACGGTCGTAACCAACTACTATCCAGTCATTTTCGGGTTTTGCTAACCCTGATAGAAATTCAGTACCATCTTCTGCATAATCGTTATGAGCTACTCTCTTTGCAGGGCGATATATCCTTCTATCTTCTGCTTGAAAAAGTGGTTTGGATATATGGAAAAGACCGCCTGATCATTCTCACGACTGGCGGCACGGCCGAAATTCGAATATGTGTTTTCGTTCCTGTTGCTCTTTCAAATCGAAGGCGAGCATAACATGTACCTCCCTCTCGGACAGGCACCGGTCGGCATCTTTGGGTCTTTTCAGTTTGACAGCTATAGAATTGACCGCCAGACTGTGAACGGTACCGTAAAGCTCCGCCCCGTCCGCACACTCAATAGTAATATCTATGGGCTCATCGGGCATTACACAAATATTCTCTCTGTCGACCGGGGACTTGTCTATGAACCTCAGGTTGGTCAACACAACCTCCGCACGATTCGGTAAAGCGTTTACAATGTCGGCCTTGAGGTATCGGGCAAAAGCGGATGCTTTATAAAGGTGAAAGGCTCGTTTTTCAAAAGCGGCTTTGGCGAGCGATGTCTTGAGCCGAACAGTCCGTCACCTACCCAGCACCGCGCGTCTTCACTAAGCGGCATACCTTTATAGAAATTGTAGATGGTGACCCGCTTCTGATCGGAAAAGAAGTCTGCGAAAATCTCTTTCTCCCCCGTTTGCACAGAAGTCATATTTCGAAGTACCGTAACATATCTTCCCCTCACCGTATCTTCTGGCCTGCTCCATATACCGCTCCATTCTGCCCATCAGCGTTTCGTAGCTGTCACCTTCATCAATCACGGTAAGTGCCGCATTGACTATTGAGACACCGGTATCTTTCAGCAGGGTCTCCTGTATATTTTTCGCCACCTGCACGGCACGGTGAAGGTGAATATCTTTCAGGAACGTAAAGAGCATACCCCTCCTACAGAGCATCAAAACGGAGAAGTCGGTCAGCTCCTGAAGTTGGAGACCGCATCTTCAAACGACCTATCTTTCGGTTCCGGCAGTTTCATCTCGAAACAGAGCATGGCAAAGGAGACGCCGTTTCTCTTCGCGAACCCTATGTGGGACTTTATTATCCCCTATTCAGAGCTTCCGAATACTCTATAGCGTCGTTATCGCTTTTCATACCGGTTTCACCACCACCATTATGACGATGACTATCCTTAGAATCGTCGGAACCTCGTTGTAGGCCCTGAAAACTTTCCGTTTTGGTGCAGTTGCCGGCATGGAGCCTCCTCTTTAACCATCCAAGAGAAGTGGTAGGCTATAGGCAAGTGCCGCGGTCAGCTTTATATGGAGCCACATACCGCTCTTAAAGAGCGCAGGGTTTGAGCATTATCATAGCAGTACCGCTCAAAACGGTTGCCCACATCGCCGGAACTCCTATAAAGTTGTAGAGCTTGTTCTCCTGAATCTTGACCACCTCGACAAACCCTTCGTTATCGGCATGCTCTGATGGTAGACATAGAGCCTCGGCTGGTAAAAGAGCATCGCCATCCAGCTAATGAAACTCATGACATGAAACGCAAGTATCCAGTTGTAGTATTCCATCTATCTTTCCTTGACCATATTAGGCAAAACTGATTTTCGGGGCCGGCCGCCCTTTCGTTCTCCCATAGCTTCAAAAGAGTGAGGCACACCGTCATCGGCTCCCACGATTTCGGGCAAACCTACACATCTTCCGCCTATCTCTTCGCAACTCTTTGACCCCTGAACAGTAGCCTCGCGGGCCAGATCGGAAAAGGTAGAGACCGAAGGTGATATATATCGGATGAAGCATACCCAAAGGGCTCTGAGGCAGAGCTTTATATGCTCAGAGGAGCCAGGCACTCTTTTGCGTGCATTCCGAAAGATAGAACAAAAAGAGTACCAAAAGTATAAGTAGTTCACGTTTCAGGTATCGCATAACATTTTTGAAGCTGAAATCCCCGAACAGGGGAATGGCAGGACCTACATCAGACCGCGCATCATAAGGTTCCAGTACATTGGCTTCAGAAGGTAAAGGTCAAAAGCCCACCATATCCAGCGCGGCTTCGTCGGATCAGAGGAAAGATGGCGCCGGACCGTCGTAGTTGAACTCCGCGAGCATAATCTTTCCGTACTGTGTCTTCAGCGGGCATACCGTATAGCCGTCGAATTTCGCGGGCAGATCTTTTCCCTCCATCGCGGCGGTCAGGTTTTCTGGATAACAGGCCCATGGTGCCTTGCCGAACCTCCGGTCTTGCCGAGCGGAATACCCAAAATATCTCCGATACCGAAGACATTTTTATACTTCATATGCTGAAGAGTGTAGCGATCATGGGCGAACCACCCTTTTGCGCTACCCTTCTGCCACCCTAACGGTGAATCGGCTACGGCGTCGACCGCCTTCATCGGCGGAACGACATGGATAAAGTCGTACCCTATCTCAACCGTCTCTCTTTTGGTAATCATATCGTACTCTTCGAGATCCGGGTCATACTCCCTTTTACCTGGTAGATATGTTCGAATGTCGCCACCTTCTTTGCTGGGTCGATCTTTCTGAGAATATGGTTCCACTTATCCGTTATATTCCCGTACATCCGAGTCACTTCATCCACAAGAGTTTTATTGTACCCTGGCAGACTGAAGAGCTTGGAGCCCTTTTACAGAAGAGAGCTTTGACGTTCCTGTGGACATCTGCCCTCCGAGGACCGTTGCCCCTCAGAAAATCGTCACTCAGATAGAGAATCTTCCGGAGCCCCTCCACACTTTATCGGTTTGTCGGGCTGGTATATGGCGGTAACGGGGCTCTGTTCACTTGCCTTTTCCGCCGCGGCTCTGGTGCTGAACCACTCCCATGTAGCGGTTCCTCCCCTTGCCGTACCTTTGCAGGGTCATTGAGATAGACGCTCGATATGCCGTTCTTGCCGACAAGCTCAGGGCGCATACCCTCTATACCCTCGTGGTTGTACTGCAATCCAGTGGCGACTACGAGAAAATCGTACTTCACCTTCCCGTTTTTGCCGTCTCCACCAGGTTTGCGTCTGGATCGAAACTCTTCACCTCGTCTCTTATCCCTTGACGCCGTCGGGCATCAGATCTGCATTCGGTTTGCGTATGTCATCTTCGGTATAGAGCCCCGCGACCATAAAACCTGACCGGGCTGGTAAAGAGGAATATCGTTGGGGCTATTATTGTTATCTCCGCATTGGGGCGGCTCGGCGCAGACGGGCGCTTATCAGGACTCCGCCCGTTCCTCCGCCCACAATCAGAATACGGGCTTTGGCACTGCTGGTCGGCTCACCGCCCTCTTCCGCCGAAGCGGAACTCCTCCTCGAACATAGCCGCGGCACCGCCAACCCATAAGTTTGAGCGCATCACGGCGACTTATGCCCTCTTCCGCAGAATATCCTCGATGATATCCCTGCTCTTGATTAACTCTTTCTTATTCATAATATAACTCCTGTTTGTGTACCACTGTAATTATTATATTACTTGCCGCAAACTATCTCTGATGCGGCGCTTTTTGCGTATAAATCCATGACTGACGGTTACACAAAATTGACAACCGCGGAATTTTAGCGGAAAAACAGGGTAAAACCACGTGCCCGCCGCATTACAGGAGACATCGGCGGTTTTGGTATTTTGAAGCGTCTGGCGGGACATATGCCGTGCAAGGTCTGTCAGGCACCGAGCCGCTGTGCCGGAAACCATCTTATCCACAAGCGCTGTATGGAGCGCCTGTCGTTGAATTCGTTTACCTGCGGCGCCGGTCAGCGTTATGCGCTCACCCTTTCACCTCTCTCTCGAATCCGAACTGAATGGCTTCAACCGTTTTTCTGCCGTTTCCGACCAGAAGCTTGAGATGGTTTCCGTCGGCACCTATCGTCCTGGCCTCCATAACCTCTACATCGGGAATGAGAAAGCGGGACGGCTGTTCGCCTCCCGTACGGTTCGAAACGCTCCAACAGCTCCATAAGTCCAACTATCTCATCCAGCGGAAGCAGGCCCATCACATTGTCTGCGGGAATGAAGAGTCCGGATCTATCTCACCGGCATACCTGCATATATCGGACCTGAAAAGATCTATAGACTCCTCCGCACGGCTCAATCGCGGCCATCTTGTGCCACCGAAGCCGGACATATGTCTTTCACGCTCGAAGGAGCTCGAATAGGTCAACCTCCCCAACGCTTCTGCCGCCCTTTCGCCCTTCCATTATATATGGTACGATCGACGGCTTTTGAATCTCCACAAGGCGGGATGCGACTATGCCGACTACGCCCTCGTGCCAACCCTCTTTTGCCACCACTATGACCGGCGCATCCGGATCGGCCAGCTCCATCGCCTCTAGTCGTCTGCGCTTCGGTATCGCGGCGAAGGCGATTCAGCTCCTCCAGCCTGAGCCAGTGGCGGCTGGCTTCAACCATATCCGACGATCTCAAAATCTCAGAGCATAGAAGCATCCTCCATTCTACCCGCACTGTTTATCCTGGGAGCGATAGAGAAACCGATATCCATGGCGGCGAAACTCTTTTGCCGAGATAGGCCCCTGCCGCCTCGAAAGCGGGTCTTTTGGATGCGGAGAGCATGGAGAGCCTTTTGTACAATACCCGGTTTATAGATAGCGGTGGCATCGCATCGGCCACTATGGCTGGCGCCAGAAGATCGAGAAACTTCGACATCGCAAGCTCCACCCCAAGCCTCTTTTCAAAGCGCCGACAAGAAACCAGGCAACCTGCGCTCCGCATATATCCGGGTAGGCGAAGACGCATTCACTCTTTTTGGGGTTCACTATCGCGTATGCGTCGGGCAGAATCTCAGAGGCCGTATGGTGATCCGTTATGATCAGGTCTATGCCGCGCCCTTTTGCACCCCTTGCGACTTCGAACGCTCCTATGCCGTTGTCGACGGTTATTATCAGATCGGCATCGATTCTCTCCAGAAGGGCCGGGAGACGCCGTAGCCGTCCCTGAAACGGTTCGGAATGACCGTATCGACCGGGTGGCCTATCAGCTCGAAAACTCCTCCATGATCGCACTCGAAACCACTCCGTCTACATCGTAGTCCCCTACGACGGTTATGCGCTCTTCCGCTCTACCGCAAGCGCTATTCTATCCGCCGCTCTCGACATATCGTGAAGATCGAAAGGGCTGGGGAGATCTTTCAGCTCTTTGAACCCGTCACGGAAACGGGCCGTCAGTATCGCCTCTATTTCGGCTTTGCAGAGCGTAGGCAGTTCATCACGTCCGCGGTGGCTTCCCGCGCAAACCTACTCATTCTCGGAGTTTTGCGCTCAAAGATGCCTTTGCGAATGCCAGTATGGATGGGTTGGATTTTGCTCTGGATGTGAACTCGGGGTGAAACTGCACCCAAGGAACCACAGGTGCCCCACCTCGACAGCCTCGATAAGAGTGTTCGACTCTCCGATACGATCATGCCCCTTCTCCAGCGCCTTCCTGTATGCCGGGTTTGCCTCGTATCTGTGCCTGTGCATATATGATCCGCTTGCCGCCGTAGCCTCGAAGAACTTCGTCCTCTTTGATTTCGCGGGATAGGCCCGAGCCTCATCGTACCCCCGGGGACTTTTTTGTCTGACCTGCTTCCGCCCGGCGTGGTCGATAAACTCGTCGATCAGGTAGATTACCGGCTCTTTGTCTCCGGGTCGAACTCTACGGAGTTTGCCCCTCCAGCCCCAGAACGTTTCTTGAGAACTCTATAATACTCAGTTCCGAGGACAGATGCCGAGGTAGGGAATCTTGTTGACTCTGGCATGGCGTATAGCCTCTATCTTCCCTCGACACCCCCGAACGCCGATCCCCGGCGACCAGAATTCCGTCGACATCTCCGATAGTCTCTTCGATACCCTTCTCTTCTATATCCTCGCTGTCAACCCAGCGTATGTTTATCTTCGTATCTGGTGCCGCTCCCGCGTGAATGGGCGCCTCGGTCAACGATTTGTACGACTCTTTCAGATTCAGATGCTTCCTACGAACGCGATGGTTATCTCGTCACGGGGCGCAATAATACGTTTTACGAGAATATCCCTCTTCCATGTTGGGCTCGCCGTCCGCCAATCGGAAACGTTTGATAAGGGGTGCATTATGCCGTCTTTGAGAAAATTGAGAGGCACCTGATGGATCGTGGGGCATCCATGCACTCTATGACACTGTCCATATCTACGTCGCGGCTGACTGCGATCTTCTTTCAGCCCTTGGGCAGAGGCTTTTCGCGACGGGCTATTATCATATGCGGGTGATACCGATACGCCTCAGCTCCTGCACGCTATGCTGTGTAGGCTTCGTCTTCAGCTCACCGGCGGCCTGGATGTAGTACGAGAGTCACATGTATGTTAATGACCCTTTCGCTCCCGAGTTCATGCTTTATCTGGCGTATCGTCTCGAGAAAGGGGAGCCCTCGATATCTCCGACCGTTCCGCCGAGCTCGACTATCAACAGATCCTCCCTTGCCTGCCTCGAATATTCTCTGCTTAACTTCACCGACGATATGGGGAACCACCTGTATTGTCTTGCCCAGGTACTCTTTCGCTCCTTGGTAAGAACGGAGTGGTATATCTGGCCGGTCGTGAAGTTGTTCTTCTTGCTCAAGTCCACATTCAAGAAGCGCTCGTAGTGGCCGAGGTCCAGATCCGTCTCGGCACCGTCGGCAGTGACGAAAACCTCACCGTGCTCCAGCGGGCTCATCGTGCCCGGATCCATGTTCAGATAGGGGTCCATCTTCAAAATCGAGACATCCATCCCGGTCTGTTTCAACAGCGTGCCGATACTTGCCGCCGTGATTCCTTTGCCCAGGGAACTCAAAAGCCCGCCCGTAACGAAAATATATTTTGTCATATCAGCCTCGCCGTCTCTTTATTAGACTTCTATTGGTTTCGTAATTTTATCAAAGAGGTGCTAAGATGCGCCTTGTGCGGGATGCATTTACGGTACTCCGAGTCTGCGGCGCATGGCCTCCGCCACCAACCTTTTCGCCATCTCCTCGCTCTGAATAACCAGGTGATCAATTTTGAGGTCGTCGACCATCTCTGCCTCCACTTCACTCTGCACCTTTACGACGATATTGGCCATAGGCGCAACACGGTTGAGGGCTTCACATATAAGCCGCAGGTGACTCGGATTGTCGACCGCTACGATAACTGCACTTGCCTTGTCGACATCGAAATTTTTAAGAACCTCTTCATTTGCCGCATTGGCGAAAAATATAGGTTCTCCCATCTTCTGACCGAGTTCCATCCTGTGAATATCATGTTCGAGTATCAGATACTGCACACCCTGCTTTTGAGCTCCTTCACGACGTGGCGCCCCAAAGGCCGAAGCCGCAGACTACGATATGATCTCTGAATCCTGTCGAGTGGAGAATCGGCACCATCTCCGGCTCCCGGTAGAATAGGTCCGCGATTCTGCGTATGTTGGCGAGAATAAAACCGAAAAGACCATCGATAGGACAACCGCCGACAGGATTATCTGCACCGATCTCGGATCGAGAAGTCCGCCTGAAGAGGCGAGAGCGAAGACCGCAAGCGAGAACTCGCCCACCTGCGAAAGCGCAAGAGCTGTCTTTACAGCATCTGGCGCGCGTGAAAAACGCATGAAAAAGAGTATGACGGCAAATTTTATAACCATAATGACAACGGCGGCAAGCACTATCCACCCGATATTCTCGGAGACCGCCTGAAGATCTATCTGCATACCGACCGTTACGAAAAAGAGTCCCAGAAGCAGATCTCTGAACGGGATAAGCTCCGCCTCTATCTGGTACTTGTAGTGTGTTTCGGCCAGCATCATGCCCGCGAGGAAGGCTCCGAGAGTATAAACCGAAAAGGTGCGCCAGCTCAGCCGATCCCATGACCAGAAAGAGTACCGTTCCATGAATATCTCGGAAGAGTCGGCCTTTATAACCCAGCTAAGGCCACTCGAATACATATTTACCCAGAAGATAAATTATGGCTACGACGATTACGGCGTCTATCGCTATAATCTGGAGCATCTCCCCGATATCGGTACTGTCGGAAAGAAGATCGTAATCATTAGAAGTATCGGAATGACAGCCATATCCTGGAAGATCAGAATGCCGACAGACTTTCTGCCGTAGGGTGCCTGAACCTCTCCGGTTTCGTTCAGGGTTTTCAAAACGATGGCGGTCGAAGAGAGCGCCAGGGCGAAACCGGTAATAATCGCCCCTGAAGCGTCATGCCGTACCAGTAAGCGACCAGCCCGAAAATAAGGGCGCTGAGCAGAAGTTGCATAGAGCCGAAAGAAGCACCTCTTTGCGCATCGCCAAGGCGCCTGAACGAAAACTCCAACCCGATCGTAAACATCAGAAATACGATACCGAACTCGGCTATCTCTCCAAGCTCTTCGTAGCTTCCGTGCAGATCGAAAATAGCCGATATCGCTACACCGGTGGCGATATGCCTATTATGGTCGGAATCGACTCTCTTGAGTACCGAGTTTATAGCAACCCGACAGAAATATGGCGGTAAGAATGATGGTAAGATATGTCATTTTCCGACTTTCTATATAGTGACGATTTACGCAAAGGTAAGAAGCCCAAGCTTTGGCTGAGGGACAGCGACCCTACCGAAACAGTAAAGAGAGGCAAACCTCTGTCTTTGAGACTGGAATACTTTCTGCATAACAACAACTGCCGAAACTACCTGAAAAGCGTACCGGTTTCGACAATCGATTATATCAGATGCGCGGAATACAGAAGTCCGTTCCTCCGTAAAGCCGTAAATCAGCTGTCCGGAAAAGGCTCAACCGTTCTCTAAAGACTCGACCCACTCTATCATAGCTTCGTTCGCCTGCGGATTCGGTGCCTCCATGAATGATATTACGAAACTGTCGCCTCTTTCGCATATCCCGATGGAGCCGGGGGCGCACTGCCAGCACCCTGAACCTTCAGCTCCTTTCCGAAGCAGAACACCACATCTTTGGCTCCGACAATATCGGCCGAAACTTCACCTTCGGTTAGCGACTTGGTGTGCTCATAGTGGTCGAAGAGTGCTAATATACAGCTACAGGATGCTTTTCAATCTTATCTTTGAGATACTCTGCGATCTCATCTATATCTCTGAATCTGCACCGCTCTTCGCTACAGTCGTCCTGTAGACCGGGTACTTCTCTTTGAACACTATCTTTTGCATTACATCTCCTCTTTTCAAAGTCCGGGGATTCGCGGATTCTGCCGAGCTTCGAGTTTCTGCAGTACCAACCCCACCTTTTTCAGCCAGTGGCCCACTATCGGCATCGGTATCATCTTGCCGCCCCTGTTGTCCCTGTAGACAAAGGCGGCACCGTCGCCACTGTCCATGATACATAGAATGTTCAGGTGCTCCAGGTACCCTTTGCGCTCATCGCTCCCTTTCGCTATCGCATCGATGTTGAACGCGGTATTTCTCGCCATCACTTCCGCGATATGCCCCTGCTTAGCTCTCCAGTCCGGACCGTCAATGGCCGCCGAGTCGCCTATGGCGAATATATTGTAATACTCCGGTGTCTCGTCGTAATCGTGCACCACCTCGCAGTAGTCGTTTATTTTAATAAGGCCCGCTTCGTTAAGGGAAGATCCGAGTTTTGAATACAGGGTGCCGTCCCCGGCGGAATGAACATCGTAAAGTCACTCTCGAGCCTGCTGTCGTCTTCGAAAACCACTCCGCTCTTCGAAACGCTTTATCTTCTTGCCGAAGTGCTTTTGATCCCCAGTCTGCTGAAGTAGAGATCCATCATCTTGAGCGCCTGGGGTTTCATCCTGGCGCCCGGCTTCTCCATGGGCGCGAAGAAGGTGAGCTCTGAAACGCTCTCTGATCCGCGCTTTTGAGCATGTTGTGGAGATTGAATATCACCTCGAATGCCGGTCCTCCTCTTACATTGCTCGGGTCTTTCGGGTTGCCTCGAACCCCATCGCGATCTTGCTGCCCCCTCTCGCCACAAGATCGTCTATGCGCTCTTTTATCTTCACAGCCTCTTCCGGTTTGCCGCATATGGAGAGAAAGTGCTCTTTCCTTCATGTTGCACCTTTCCGCTACCCATCGCGATAACGAGATATTCGCATCTGTACTCTCCACCTGCACAAACTACCCTGCGCTCTTTGGAGTGTATCTCTTTCACTTCATCTATCACAAGTTCGAAACCGTGCACCTCCGAGAGACTCTTCAGGGTATGCTTACATCTTCGAGCGTCACCTCCCCGTGGAATCCAGATGGAGGTAGGATATATGTAAAGAAGTCACGATCCGAAACGAGCGTAACGCTGTAACCTTTTTCCGAAGAAAGATCGCCGCTTCCACTCCGGCGAAACTCCTCCCAGTATTAGAACCTTCTTCATAGATACCTCCTGATAGCAGTTCCGGTAAATTCACCACTCTTCCTGAAAGCAGATTCTAGCATATGTACCGCGTACCGCCCCGAAAGACAAAGATTCTCCGCATCACCGCTCCTGCAGATGCTTCTGCACTATATCCCACCTGGGATAGACAAACACCGTACGCCTGGTCACCGATATCTTTCTGGGTCATCCGTCGCGAAGGCCCTTATGGTTATCGGGACCGGTGTATCTTTCCTGCTGTTTTCGGCGAGCGGCTCTACCGCTTCCAGCTGTACGATCTTCTTCGCCTTTTACGGGCCAGAAGTTTGAACGGTTTTGTCGGTTTGACTATCTTTATCTTCGGGTTGTCCACAACCTCGAAGTAGTATGTATGATCTTTCGTATCCGTATTCTGGAACAGAAAGGTATAGTCGTTTACCACTCTGCCGTCGTGGGTGAATCTGTAGAGCTGGGGCCGTCTTGTTTATGCTGAAGCGATATGCTCTTTTTGGTGCCCATTACGAAAGGGCTACCGTCACTATCGTCAGGGCGACTGCGTATGCTACCGTTCTCGGTCTTATACTTTGTCCTGCCCTCACGTTTCTCTATATCTCTGGGTCGCTCCACTGTACGAGGCTCGGTTTACCGAGAGCCCCATCACTTTGTACATGCGTCCACACACTCGAGGCAGTTTATACCTCAACCGCATACCCTGGCGTATATCTATATGGGTCCGGCACACTTTCACGCGCCTTTCACCGGGTACACTCCGCTTCAGGCTCTCTTTCGTGCCTCTTTTATGTTGTGTACCAGCTTTTACCGTCTTGACCCTCATGGTCGTAGATATGCCCCCTCTGTGTACATCGTAGATAGCCATTATCGTATCGTCATCGTACATAACCGACTGCACTCTGCTGTATGGGCAGATGTAGATGCAGAAGTTCTCTTTGGGCCACATCCACTATAAGAAAGAGTGCTATTCCCAGCCAAAAGCCTATAAGCACCGGGTGGGATGCCGGGTCCTGGATATAGCGGAAGAAGTCCTCCGGTGGAACGAAGTACCATGTGAAGTCGGTCTGCCGCTATAAGGGCGAGCACGGACCACAGCACTATAGCCACACCCTCTTTCGCCTTATTCTCCGGCTTACTCCAGTCGGGCTCTTGCTGTTTGTTCGTTATTCGCTTTCTGAGGCCAAGCAGTTTGGTCTCGAAAAGATCCCTGTATATAACGCGGAATATCGTCTGGGGACATGCCCAGCCGCACCAGACCCTTCCGCCCAGGGTCGTCATGAAGAAGATCCCAAGAAACAGAAGCATCAGCAAAAGGGCATCAGGTACAACTCCTGCATATCGAACCGCACGAAGAGAAAGTACCTCCTATGGTCGAAGTTGAGAAGGAAGAAGTGGTTGCCGTTTATCTTTATGAACGGCAGCACCAGGGCCACTACCGTCACTATGGCAAACAGCCAGTAGCGTTTGTACCGGTAGGGTACCCACCCTTTGAGGTACTCCTTGGCTCTATTTTTTCTTTTTGGCGTCTCTGCGCCGGCTGTAGCTTGCATCGATTGACTCCTTTTTTCTCTGTTTTACTCACTGATGTTACGCAAGGCTGTGAAATCGTGGACTTCAGGGTGAAGTTACACTTTTTACGTAGCGTCAGTTATCTTTTTCGAACGGGCATATAAGCAGCACACTATCTTCGTCGCCGCTTGCGCCGATCGGTTTTCCGATCTTCAAAAACCTGTTCTGCGCAAGCTCTTTGAGATCGCGAGACTCGATATAGTCTTTCAGGGAACTTCTGCTGACACCGAGTTCTCTGGCTATGGAGCTGACACTCCTGCCCTCCCTAAGCCCCTTCAGTATCTCCGGCTGCATCGGATCGAACTTGGAGTGCGATTTGCTCCCCTTCGGTCTTCCCACCCCTCCGGCTTTCTTCTCCCCGCTCTCACGCACCTCGTTTATGGGCGGGATGATCTGCCCGACCGGTGTATTTTTCGTCACCAGAATACCCCTGTCCGCAATGTAAAGGTTGATACTCCTGCTGATAGTACAGCCGATTATCTTCACCAGTTCATCGACTCTGCTGCTGAGTGTCCAGACCTCATCGACGATAAGATTGTCACCCTCGCCGAGAGAGTGGATGAACTCCTCAAACTGCTTACGCTCCTCTATCGGGCGATTTCTGCCGGAGTGCTCGACCACCTCTTTGTCTATCTCCAGACCGCGCCCAAGGGCATATCCGATAACAGACTGCTGCTGTGAAACCAGACTCTTGCTTCCGGGCACCTGTCGCAAATAGGCGTAGGTCAATAAGCCTCCTTAAACTTTTCCATAATTCTATACTATAGTGACGATAAAAGTCAATTATATAAATATTAAACCGTCATATTAACCTGATATTTCGTCAATATCCCAAATCTCGAAATAGTGTAGCTTGAAATCGTTGCGATGCCTGCGGTCAGGCGGTTTCGGGAAAATTTGAGGCGCACCCGCCAGGTGCGTCGACGGTTTTTCCAAAAGTGCACGGCTGTAACGGTCGTGACGGGTTCTTATATCTCTATTTCGAGATTTGGGAACATTATCAAATACCGGGGTTTATGCTAAAATAGATACAGAACAAAAAGAGAGGAGCCGGAGTGAATCTTACACACCTTGACGAGAACGATCGTCCAAAAATGGTCGATGTCGGCGACAAAGCCCCGACAAAAAGGGTGGCTGTCGCCAGCGGAACCATAAAGATGAGCCAAGAGGCGTTCGATGCCGTCTTGGAGAACAGGGCAAAAAAGGGGCCTGTACTCCAAACCGCCGTAATCGCCGCTATAATGGGGACGAAAAAGACACCCGAGCTGATTCCGATGTGCCATCCGCTTCTACTGAGCGGAATCGACTGTGACATCGAGGAGCTTCCGAAGCTTCCGGGCTTCAAGCTTACGGTAACGGCGAAGCTGAGCGGCAAAACGGGCGTGGAGATGGAGGCGCTAACCGGAGTGAGCATCGGCCTGCTTACAATCTACGATATGCTCAAAGCCATAGACAAAGGTATGGAGATTCGCGACATAAGGCTCGAATCGAAAGAGGGAGGAAAGAGTGGTAATTATAAACGACAGTGATAAAAAAGTTGAAATCGCATATCCGTGTGAATGGAGGTACAAGGTCATAGGAGAGAAAAAAGAGGATATAGAGGATGCCGTAAAGTCCGTAATGGGAGAGCGGCCGTATACTCTGGAGTTTTCGAAAACCTCCGGAAAAGGGAACTACCACAGCTATGAGCTCTGCACTCTGGTTCACAACGAAGATGACAGAACCGAGATTTTCCGTCAGCTGAAACAACATGACCGTCTCAAGATGGTGCTTTAAGGATTAATATGGACCTGGAACTGAAAAGCTACTACGAAAAAGCACTTGAAAAAGGGCTGGATGAAAGTGATGCGCTCAAAGATGCGCTCAAAAAGAGCATTGAAGCGGCAGTGCACCTATACGGGGACTCATCCGCCGGAAATCTGAGCGAAACACTCTGCCGCTCTTTGGCGAAGGAGTTGGAAGAGCTGGACAAGAGAGACGAAGAGGTTCTACAGTATGCATTTGAAAGACTCATCGAAACGGTTCAAAAACCCAAAGAGAAGGAGATAGAGCGGCTTATTATAGAGATAGACCGCCTGCAGCGACACCTCAATACGGAAGAGGAGGAGTTGCAAAGAAACCTGCGTGAGCTTTTCATAGGGATAGAGAGAGCGGCCGAAGCGGTTCCCGCCGGGCTCAAAGAGCTCTGGAAAGAGGCTCTTGAAAATACAGAGCTAAGCCATGTCGAAGGGCTGGGAATACTTACAGAGACGATAGAGGCGGCACTTGTAGCCGCTCTCGAAGAGGCGGACGACATAGAGAGTGCAATCAGGGAAGTCGTAAGGCAGGTGACGCACAAGGCTCTCGGCGAGGGAATTCTGGGTGCGGCAAGGATTCGCGCTATACTCACGACTATACTGATGAAATCCTCCGAACTGGCCGAGGCGACACCAAACCATGCAAAAGAGATCATCCACGGAACGGTTTACGGTATAAACGATGCACTTATCTCAGCCGTAAAGCAGCTGAAAAACCGACTCCATTTCGCTCCGGAAGAGCAGGAGGCGGGATATGTAAACTGGAACGAAATGATTCGTATGCTATCAAGAAGCGATGAACTCTACAAAGAGATCATCAACGATGTCGCCTCCAAAAACTCACCTTTCGTAAAAGACATTCTGCTGGGATGTGCAGATGTAATCGGCGATCAGTTCGCGGAACTCAAACGAATCAGCACCGAGACGATAGAGATAGCCAAGAAGAGGCTCTCCATACTTGCGAAAGAGGCGGTCATAAAAGGCACGGAGCTGAAAGAGCAGCTTACAAGTGAAGCCAGAAAACTTGGGCAGAAAGCGTGGAAAAAGGCTCTCGATATGGCAGAAGCCTACAAAGGCAAAAGGTAGGGCGGAGAGCCCAGCCCATCTTTCACTCTATATCTTTTGCCAGGGTAAAGAGGTCCGAGAAGTTCTCCTTGAAGTCGCGGCAGCGGTCGCAGATCATATCGCCGCCTCTATACGGAAATGCCACTTTGCACTCTTCGCATATCTCGAGCCTGTGCTTCACGAGCAGTTGCATCCTGTCGAATGCAAAATCCACAAGGTCCAGCCTCTCCGAATCGGTGATGGATCCGGGGCGGCATATGTCGTCACATATCCCGCAGGCTATACATTTTCCGGATTGAAACACTATTCCGCTGTTATCCCGGAGTATCGAGAGTGCTCCGGTCGGGGCAGAACATTGCGCACTCCTGGCAGTTTGTGCAGCTGTCGGCATCTATCTTCTTATTTGCGGCAAACGAAAAAAGTGACTCTACGGCGGATGAGTCCCCAAAATCTTCGGCAACCGCCTTCAAAGAGTTCTTGAGAATCACCCTCTTCAAAGGAACCCTCTCCTCAGAGGATGCGGCCTGCTCGCTTCGGTGAACGTCCTGTGAAAATTCGGCGGCGATTCCTGTAAGCTTCTTTAACAGCCCCCTGCGCCCCGCATCCGCATCTCCGGAGAGATCGTATCTAACAGAAATCCCCTTTCCGATCCCTACGCTTTTCAGGAAACTTCGGGCCTCTTCAACACTCCTCTCTATGCTCTTCAGCACATTACCGTTCGAGTTTACTGTGCACTCTTTGCAGTGGGCAAGATCACAGACCGGCTCCGATTCACTTCTTAAAGCTATGGTTATCAGATGCTCTACGGAGAGAGCCCCGAGGCACGGCAGGCTCTCTTTACAGGAGATCAGACCGCCGCCGCTGCGCTTCGGAAATTCAACGGCGAATATATTCGGGTCGAAAACTTCGCTGATCAGGGCTTCGGTAGGGCAGCTACCGACACATGCCGCGCATCCCGTGCATCTCTCTCTGTCCAGGGTCAGCCTGTTCCGGTCGAAAACCATCGCCTCTTCCGGGCAGAGATCTATACATATGGAGCACTCATTTTTTGCATAGTCGCTTCTTAGACAGCTGAAAGAGTCGAACTTGAACAGATCCGTTCCGCCTAAAGATTCACCTCTCATCCGTTCCTCCGCTCTCCGCCCTCAAGAGGGAGTAGTCCGAGAGAAGAAACTCGATAGTGAAGTCGCAAATATCGCGGTAGAAAGGGGTCGCAGCCATAGGTTTCACGCCGATGAGAAAAGGGACTATCCACCTGACAAGATGGCTGCGCAAAAACTCCTCCTGCGCCGTTTTGTCATTCTGGCTTATCATACTCTGCATAAATCCGAACTCTATACCGGCATGGTCCGGCACATACAGCTTGGAGCCTCTCCATATTCAGGTCGTATCCGCGGCTGAAGTAGAACTGCATAACCGGATTTTGCAGACCTACGAGTATCTCGTTCTTGCTATCGGTAACGGATGACTCGATCGGGTGGTTGTGAATGACGAAAAGAGAGTTGTAGTCTATATTCAGCTCTTCGCCTATCTTCTCAAGATCGCTTCGCTGAAACCACTCAGCGGTATCTTCCCCTATTGTTTTAAGCAGTTCTTCGTTGCCGGCTAGATCTCTCAGAGCCTTTTCGTCAAGCTCTTCGGTAAATATACGTGATAAAAATGCGTAGATATAGAGTCTTGTTCTGTCATCCATTATGAGAATCCTTGGTGGTATCAGAAGGGTTATGGGCACCTCTAAAGGCCATATAGATATTTTACAGCGTACCGCAGGGTAAATACCGCTCGGCGTGCGGATTTTGCGTTAGGTCAGTTAATTACCTTCGTAAGACGCCCCCGCCGAATCGGCGGATGCGTATCAGAGGCAGCCTTTGAAAAAGGACTTCTTGGGCGGCGGCGGAGCTTTGAATTCGGTCGCATGAATCGTATTTCTCTTCTCATCGTAGGAGCCTATGATCGTAACCTCATTCCTGTTGATAGCCTCGTCCAGTTCGCTGCGCCCGATTTTGTCCAGTGTAACCCTGTAATACTTCCCGTCGTCATGAACATAAAGGACCAACTCCTCTTTTATCGGGTCCCCGAACTCCCAGTTCTTGAAGCATCCTGCATATCCGCAAACGGCGGTTTCAAGCCTGCAATCCTTGAACATATCGTTCTCGGCACACCATTTGGTTGTCAGGAACCCTTTTTTCTCGATCCCTTCGCTTCCGCCGAAGAGCGTAGCCGCAAAGGCGGCGGAGAGGGCAAACATCAAAATCTTTTTCATCACTTCACCTCCGATTTGAGGGTTTTCAGATAGGCCACCATATCGTCCAGGCTCTTATCGTCAAGCGGATATGGGGGCATGGTCGATACGCGCTTGCCGTGATCCAGGTTATACCAGACGGCGCTCGGGTGGGCGTTTCTGTTGTAACCGGGAACCACTACCGCACTGGGGTCAACCAGCGACTCCCTCAGATATGCCGCGGTTGAGTATCCCCCTACATTGTCCAGCCCCGGTGCCATGTAGCTTGCAGGGCTGAGGCCGCTTATTTGGTGGCATCCCGTACAGCCGTTCTGCTCAATAAGCTCTTTTCCGTGCTCCGCATCCCCCTTTGCAGCAGCGGTAAGTTCGGCGACAAGCTTTTCGCCTCCGTTTTCGTCCACCATTTTGACAGCCAGCCACCCTGAAAGGAGCTTCTGCCCGTCACGGTTGAGCTTCGCACCGTCCCATGCCGCAAACGCTACCGGAAAGGCGCCTTTGAGGTTGAGATAGCTGTCTTTCAGGGGCCTCACGAGAGTCCCTTTCCAGACATTGTCGCCGTACTTCATATCCGCACTGAACTTTTCACTTCCATCTTTTATCTCGGTCATCGAGCGGAAGCCCTCCGAGATGAAGGAGCGCTGATAGTCCTTGACGGCCAGCGCTCCCACCTTTTGGGCAAACTCGACGGTATCGTCGCCGAATGCGTTTTTGCTCAAGATATTCTGCCGCATCGATACATCACCGTTTCCATTCGGTTCATAAACCTTCTCCACGGCCTTTTGAAGATGTATCACGACGGGTCTGCCGTCGCTGCCCATCCCGATATAGGGAAGCTTGGTCGGATCCCGGTAGTCAACGGGAAACTGTACGGCAAAGCCGTCCGCATAGACGTCGGACCTGTACCCCCTCTGAATGGAGCGCGTCCCGTCGAGCCACTCAAGCAGAAAAGCTATATTCTTGCCGTCGTGGATCGCCTTGACCCGCGCCTCCTTCGCTTTCGCTTTCGCATTCAGCTCATTCGCCTTCCTGTCGTTCATCGTCAACGCCGTCTGCGGATAGAGGTGGATAGTCGTAGCCTTGACATACTCCCACGCCTTCGAGGTAGGAGTCAGCTTGGTGACATCTCTCTGGGTCTTCTGCGCCAGAATGGGGCCGTCGGCCAACAGCGCCGATGCGGCAAGCGAAGTTGCCAGAAGTGCAGTAGTTATCTTAGTCATATTCCACCACCTTGAACTTGAATTTGTTGGGAGTGTTCTTACCCTGTATATACCTGTTGTCGATCGGCGCAAGGGATATTCCCGACTTTTTGGCGATACTCTGGTAGTACTCCTGGTCGAGACGGAACATATCCGAGTGCTTGTATGCGATAAGAATATCCATGAGCTCACTCTTGCCGGTCTCTTTTCTCTTCTTCATCTCCGCCCTGAGAGTCTTCATGGCCTGGTGCACTTCGGGACCGAAGAGCTGCTCCAGCTCCTCCATCGGCACACGGTTGCTTCCCTCTATGATCCGCCCTTCCGCATCGAACTTCGGCGGCGCTTCGGTAGGCGGCACATAGTAGACGTTGGGCTGGGTACCGTAGTCGCTTCTGAGCGGCAGAGCCACTTTGTATTTGTGTACGAGCTTGTGAACCTGTCCCTCCTCGTCATCGAGGAAGCCGACGAAGCGTATACGTCCGACGCACTGCTGCGCAAAAGCCGGCGGAAGACCCTTCTCTACCCTCGGGAAGCAGAGAATACACTTCTCGCTCTTGCTTATTTTGGGGTTGAAGTAGATCTTCTTGTAGGGGCATCCCGCTATACAGTAGCGATACCCCTGGCACCTGTCCAGATCGACGAGCACCACTCCGTCCTGGTCGCGCTTGAAGATCGCGTCACGGGGGCAGGCGCTCAGACAGCCCGGGTTGGAGCAGTGGTTGCATATTCTGGGAATATAGAAGAAGTAGTTGTCGTTCGGGAAGTCGCCGGCACCCTCATCTTCATCCCAGTTGGGCCCCCATGTAGGCTCCACGTTCGGTTTCAGCTGCGCACCGAACTGCAGCTGATCGTGGTTGTAGTCCCACGGCACACCGTAATCGGCCTCTATGTTCGGGACCACTCCCGCCTGCAGATCTCCGGCTTCGTCGAAGCCTCCGCCCATCTCCATCCAGTTCTTCGGATACCCTGTGCCCGGATATGTCTCCACATTGTTCCAGTACATATACTCGCGGCCGTTCCGGTTGGTCCACTGGGTTTTACATGCGACCGTACATGTCTGGCATCCGATACATTTGTTCAAATCCATTACCATTGCTAATTGTCGTTTAGACATACTGCTCTCCTACCTTACACATTTGCTTTTTCGAAGTCGATCGCACCGTCGTACGCATACTGGTTACCGTCCCAGAGGCCGCCGAATTTCAGGTGGCCCCATCCGTCTGCCATCTCGAGCAGGTTGAGCGCCGTAGGAACTACCTCGTTGTGTCCCTTTTTGAATTTGTACATATAAGGCTCCCATCCATGCTCCATGACGAGCCCGTCTGGAGGACACGAGCTGGAGACTTTGGCCATCGCGTAGAACTCTCCCAGGCTGTTGAATATCCGAATAGTATCGCCATCTTTTATCCCCTTCTTCTCGGCCACCATTCTGTTTACCTGAATATAGGGAACCCCTCTTTGCAGACGCTGGAGAATCCTGCTCTGCTTGTAGTTGGAGTGGATCGACCATCTGGCATGAGGCGTCATGAGGACGAACGGGTACCTGTTGCCCTGCGGTCTGATCCCTTCCATTCCGGTATTCGTAGCGGCTCCGAGTTTGATGAACATCGGATGGTCCACATAGAACGTCTGCCGCCCGCTGAGTGTCTCCAGCCTCTCGAATTTATAGAGGTGATCTTCGAATGTAAAGAAAGGTCTGTCCGAGTAGAGGGGCGAAGTCTTGCCGGCTTTTTCGTTCAGCTGCAGGAACCCGCCCGCCTTATACATCTTCTCCATCGTCCACGGAGCGTACTGTTCGCACTTCTCCAAAGCTGCCTCTACCGCCAGCTTGTCGGTTCCGAGGTAGGGCTCAGCGGCGGCTTCGGACTCTTCGTCGGTATTTGTGAACTCCTTATAGAAGTTGGCCAGGTCGTGATACCCTTCACGCGCATACTTTTTAAGATCTTTTACCTTCGCTTTAGCTATGTTTTCCGGTCGGTTGGCAACCTCTTCGAGCTTCTTGGCCAGAAGAGCGAACATGCTCCACTCATCCATCGCTTCGCCTACCGGCTTCATATTCGCTATAGGCTGGGCGAGGTTGGTAAACCTGTGGTAGCCCGGACTCGTTCTGATGTCGTAAACTTCGTAATGGGACTTCGCCGGGAGGAGAATGTCGGCATAGACCGCCGCTTCGCTCATCCTGAAATCGACGTAGCAGAAGAACCTGGTCTTTTTCAAGAAGGCTTCGCGATAATCGCTTCCCTTGTTCCGCCTGAATTTAGAGTCCGCGACAATAATCGCCGTATCCGGCTGCCACCAGGGTTTGACGACGTTGCCGTGGTGCGACTCGTTGTTCGCTTTTCCGTTTTTACCCTCTTCCAGCAGCTTCTGAACGATCTCCATATAATCTTTCTTGCTCATACCGTTCTGGGCGCGGCGCACATCTTTGTCGCTGAAGTATCTGTCGAAGGTCTTCATACCGTCACCGAAGACAAACTCTCCGACGAAGCCGGAGCCGAAGCGGGGCGCATATTTGCCGCTGAAGCCGCTGAGCGCACCCAGGCCGCTGAGACTGAACTCGTTTTCGGTATTCAGGCCGCCGTACGGTCCCATACGCCCGGTCAGGCCGCAGATAGATGCGATGTTCCAGAGTGGTCATGACACCGTTGAAGTACTTGTTCAGGGAGAATCCAGTCGTAATGGTTACAACCTTCGGCTTCGCTATGTCGTGAGCCAGTTCGCGCACCACATCCGGATGGACCCCGGTAATATCCTTCGTCTTCTCCGGGGAGAAGCGGGCAGCCGATTTTTTGAGAAGTTCAAAAACCGTCGTAACTTTGACATCGCCGTCGAGGGTTTTTACCGTCCACTCTCCTTCAAGCTCCGGATCGATACCGAACTCCTCCAGGCGGAGTGTATGATGCTCGTTTCCTTCCGTTCCGGGCATGAGGGCCGGCTTGCCTGTTTTGGCGTTCATAGAGTAGAACTCCTCGTGGAACTTCTCCTCCTCCTCTTCATTCCTGGCATGCTCCATATCGGACCGTCGAAGCAGTTTCTGATTGTCCAGACGCACCAGGAACGGCAGATCTGTAAATATCTTCATGAACCCCGGCTTGTAGAGCTTTTCGTTCAGAATTACATTGATGACACTCATCGCCAGAATATTGTCACTGCCCGGCTTTACGGGAATCCATAGGTCCGCAGACTTCGCCGAAGCGTTGAACTCCGGTGTGATGATGATGACCTTCGCACCGTTGTATTTGCCTTCCCATACGAAGTGGGCATCGGGTATTCTGGAGACGGAAGGGTTTCCTCCCCAGAATATCGAAGTGTCGACACTGTACATGAAGTCGTAGGTTCCCCCGACATTCCCCTCTCCGTAAGCTATGGCGGCCCCGGAGAACATATCACCCAGATAGGAAGCCGGGTAGATCCTTACCGCCCCGAGCTGAGTCGAGAATCGAAGAGGAGCTCCGCGGCGGCCTTCCGTAAGAAGACCGGTACCGGCGTGCACCATAAGTTTGTCCGGCCCCCTCTCGGGATCGGTCATGACATCGAAAATCCTTTCCGCCACCTCCGTAGCGGCTTCATCCCAGCTGATTCGCTTCCACTTGCCCTCTCCGCGCTCTCCAACCCTTTTCATAGGGTAGAGGATTCTATCTTTTTCATACATTATCTGTGAATGTTGAACACCCTTGTTGCACCCTCTGGGATTGAAGTCGGGAATCTTCGCATTGATGGAGGGATATCTGGCCGACTGGTTTTCACGTGTCACTACGCCGTTGTGCGACCACACCTCCCATGCACAGTTGCCCTGACAGTTTACACAGTGGTACGCAAACCCCGTCTCCTCCTTCTTTCCGCGGGTAAAGTCGAATTCATTGCGGTACATCTCTTCCGTATATGTGGTGTTAGGATAGTTCTCTTTGCCGTTTTCTACCTTGATTACACCGGTTTTGGCGAACAGGCTCCCCTGGGAGGCCACCAGTGCCGCCGTTACTCCGGAAAACTTCAGAAAGTCTCTTCTTTTCATATTTTTCGTCATCTTCTCTCTCCCTTAGCGTCGAATCGGCAGATTCATATTGTTACCCCAGGTATCCCATGCCCCGGTATACACTTTGACATTCTTGTATCCAAGCAGTTGCAGAGCGACTACGATATCCGATCCGCGACCGGCACCCACCTGGCAATAGGCGTAGATCGTCTTATCCTTGGTGATTCCGTACTTCTTGAAAGTCTCTTCCAGCTCCTTGAGCGGACGGAAGCTCTTCTTCCTTTCGAAGTCCGTCACCTTCTTCCACTCTATGAAAGTCGAGCCCGGTATATGCCCGCCCCTGGCGACATTGTCCATCTTTCTCTCTCCGATTATCTCGATCATGCTTCTGGAGTCTACAATGACATACTTGCTCTTTTTGCCGTTTTTCAGGATATCCTGCATGGCTTCAAACACCTCTTCGGTGCCCGCGATCGCACTCGTATCTATTTCGCTTTTTCTGATCTTGTAGTGGGTATGCTTGAAGTGCTTCTCCTTCCCTCTTTGGACAAGCAGCTTCTTAGACACCTGTTTCATCTGGGCGGTGATCTCCTGTTTTTTTGCCTTTAATTCGGCCATTTTCGCCTTGTCTCCCGCTTTTTTCGCCTTTTTATAGGCTTTTTTTACAGCCCTCTTCTCCTTTTTGAGCCTGTCATATATCTTCTGGTTGGGATCGAGTGCCTTTATGCCGTCGAGTCCGCCGTCCAGGATGTAGACCTTTTTGTGCCCGTATGATTTGAAGAAGCTGTAGACTCCCGTAGCGTTGGGGCCTCTCCAGTTGTCGTAAGCGATGATCGTATCGCTCCTTTTTATCCCCTTGCTGCTTATGTAGTGCTCCGCATGTTCGGGACACTGATAGAGAGGTTCACACTCCAGGTTTCCCATGAGATCCGCATGATGCAGATGGTGCGCATACATATTTCGCGACCCTTTTATATGGCCGCCTTCGAATGCCGTTTCACTGTCTCCGCTCACAAAGACATAGCCGGGTTTCCCAATCAGCTTTACAGCCTCTTCAGGCTGTATCGTGATCTTATCCGCACCCAACAGTGTCGAGGCGGAAAAGACAGCCGCAAAGCAAAGCGTCCTGAACCACTGCTTCATCATAACTCCTTATGTGTTTGTTCAAGGTGTCTAATGCACCGATTTTTCGGGATTCCCGATAACAATTCATTATAGAAACTAATTTCTTAAGCCAGCTTTAAAAGGGTCTTATCCTACGATTTATAACCCCTTAGGCCGACTTTGCAACAACTATATCGACTCATATACAATTCTTATGAAGTGCTTCGGCAGTTAAACTGATTATATACACCGAAAATCGGTTTCACAATAAGCCTATCGCTCCTTTCCATGAGAGTGTTCATTTCGGTATTGACTACGACTACCCTTTTCGCTACCATAATTTCAGTCCCGATAACGCAACCGGACCTTCCGGTGCAGATTTCGGTTCCAATCCCCTATGAAAGTGCTATATATATTATGGAAAGAGAGAGTTCAATAGAAGAGCTTAAAAACAGGGATCTTCCCTTGACGAGGGTAAAAGAGATTTTTGAAGCGTTTACAGACGACATGGAGGTCGTCGGACAGGTCGCAATGAATCTTAGCATGCGCACATCGGTATACGATAAGGATATGGGTAGAGATCCTCTAATGGTGGAGCTGCTGGTAAGGCTCAGCGAAACCGAAGATATGGGAAGCCGCTGGGCGGTTGCGAAAAACCCCCACACTCCTTCGCATATACTTCAAAAGCTTGCCGAAGACAAGATAAACCTGGTCAGAGCGCTTGCTGCCACAAACCCCAATACCCCTTCCGATGTTCTCCAGAGGCTCTTCAACGATGAGAAGATCGTCAGAGACGGTCTCTCCGGGAACCCTTCGGTACCTCCGAAAATCCTCGCCGTGCTTGCGGACGACTCGGACAAGATGGTGCGTATGAGGGTCGCGGAAAACCCTTCGACACCCAAAGAGGTTCTGGAGAAACTCACCGGCGACGGAGATGAAAATGTGGCAAAAGCGGCAGAGGTAAATCTGAAACGAAGAGGTGAAACTTGAAACAGCAGATAGAGAATATACCCCCGGCATATGAAGGTGTGGAGAATCACCTTTTGGCACTATTCTACTCCGGCGTATATATTACCGGTGCAGATTTTGTAGAGATAGGAAAGGAGCTGGGGCTCGATCTGCCGATGAAAGATCGCAGCGCCCTCTTGAAACAGATCATGCGCCACGCTCACGACAACGGGTTGACACAAAAGATGCTGGCGCAATTCATAAAGCTGCTCAAAAGACGAATCGAGAGCTACACGGCACTGGCCCGAAACTTTCCCGAGGCATCCGACCTGACAAGAGAGTGGATACACAAGGCGAACTCGACCATACTGCTGTTACAGCGGGAGATGAGGAGTAATCCGTATGAATAGAGAGAGTCTGCTCAAAGAGTTGGAAAAGGTGAACTATCCGGGGCTGGAGAAGTCGATAGTTCAGATGAAGGTCGTAAAAGAGGTTACAGAAAAAGATGGAAAGAGCACAGTTTTGCTTTCGATGCAGAACGATGAAGCCTTTATGAAGATAAAATCCACACTGGAAGATATGTTCGGCGACAGCGTAATGATAGAGAGAGAGGCTCCAGCGAAAAAAAGCATCAACTACGGTAATACTTCAAATCCCAACAACAGGGCCCCCTACGCAAAGAGGGTCATAGCCGTTACAAGCGGGAAAGGGGGCGTGGGCAAGAGTACCGTATCGGTCAACCTCGCTGTCGCGCTCGCCCAGAAAGGGTTCAAGGTTGGACTTCTGGATGCCGACGTATACGGACCCAATGTGCCCAGAATGGTCGGAACCGCCCACGAGAAGCTGCAGTGGAACGAGAATGACAAAATAGTCCCCAGCGAGAACTTCGGAATAAAGATAATGAGTGTCGGGCTGACTACCCCCTCCTCCGATACCCCTCTCGTCTGGCGAAGCTCGGTAGCCGTAAGCGCTCTGATACAGTTTCTGGAAGATGTAGAGTGGGGGGAGCTCGATTTCCTCGTAATAGACATGCCTCCCGGCACCGGTGATATACAGCTGACGATGGCCCAGGAGCTGCCAATAAGCGCCGGGGTCATAGTCACGACCCCCCAACCTGTCGCACTCGATGACGTCAGCAGGGCCATTATGATGTTCAAAGATATAAATGTCCCGATAGGGGGGCTCGTGGAAAATATGAGCTACTTCATAGCACCGGATACGAAAAAAAGATACGACATTTTCGGAAGCGGGGGCGGAGAAGAGACAGCAAAAAGATACTCGATACCGTTTTTGGGCAGGATACCGCTCGATATGCGGATCAGAGAGTTGTCCGATGAAGGCAGGCCGCCAGTAGCGATGGGAGACAAACTGCAAAAAGAGTTCTATAAAGATATAGCAGATAACCTTATGAAAGAGATTTCATAGCAGAAGTTGCGCCCTTTTAGGGCGCAAAAATGAGGCCAAGAATATTTTTATTAGTAGCGATAGCGAATATAGAAACGGATATCTTGAGCTTTATCAACTGTTGTCATACCCATTGCTTCCGCTTGATCAATAGTGAGCGGTGCGCCACCGTTGGCAAAAAATCCATTACTGCCGGTATATTTATAATCGATATATGTATAACGGACTTGTGCTGTTAAAATTTTACCGATCAACTCTTTATTGAACCAAATTTCAAATGCATCACCACGTGCAGCAAGCTTGCTTCCCGCCAACGTATCTTCGGCATATGTAAAGCTTCTCCAGTACTGGCTACCATGATTATATTCTACTCCGACACGTGCATCGTCGATCAATTGACAAGGCCAATTCAAACCTGTATACCAAGAAGTACCGGTTTTAGATTCTCCTGGAGCAGCAGCCAAAATCTGACCTGTTGGGAGTATCATACCGAGCATTTGATTGTTTCCATCCGGATCTGTTTTGCTTGCAGAAAAACTAACAAAGAAATTAGTTTCATCAAGCATATCACTTATTCCGTCGCCGATACCTTGTGCAAGGAAGCTAATAGCATCCCCATATAGATCACCTACTTGTTGAAAATTACCTATAGTTTGTCCATATGAATCTTGGCCTGTCACTATTATACCCGGCAAGTTTAAAGCCTTAAATGCTGTTGTATGAACAGAATATTGACCATCATCATATGGGACAAAAATAAAACCAAAAAGATCCGTTGAGTCAAAACCATCCACTTTTGTATACTCTGAACCCGTACCGCCGACTACCAAAGAACCGGTAGATGCAGTAGCTGGATCAAAATTTGGTTGTATATATGCATAACGAACACTGGAGTTGGTCATACCGCGACCAAGACATATTTTAAAATACATTCCTGATATATCAGTCACATTACTCAAATCAAATTTGAAACTTGCACCATCGAACTCTGTATTTATAATATGGCCGAGCGGAGATTTGGCATTTTGATCATCACGGAAATTAACCAGAAGGCCGTCTGTAGCCGGACGACGACCGATACTTGCTGTCCAGGGAATATCTGCACCAAAGAAATCTTCTCCAAAATATAGCCAATACGCCTCTTTTACTCTAAGCTCTCCACTTGGGTTAGGTGTTTCGTTAACCACCCAGTCAAAGTAATTAAACTGTGCCGTCGGCTGATTTTGTGTAAGTTGTCCATATGCTTTATAATAGCTCAACAACCCCTTGAAAGTGATATTGCTTGTAGGTGCATACCCCATGCCCAGCCAAAGCCTATTTGTCATAATTTGATTCCAATCTGAACTACCGTCAGAATACTTGTATCCGATTACATCGTATGCAGTCCTAAAATCAACACTCCACTTAATATTATCGTTAAGTGCTGCAGCTTTCAATTGACTAATCTGCTTTTTAATTTTTTTTGCTTTCAATCCTTTTGTCTGCTTTTTAAGTGCTTCAACCTCTTTTTTAAGAGCTTCCAGCTCTGCTGTAAGATCATCGGTAGATGATGCAAGACTGACTGATGTTGCTACTAACGCCGCTGCCGACAAAGCTATAAATTTTCTCATTCCTACTCCTTGTTTATGGTATGTTGACGAAGAGCAGCCGATCCGTATCACAAAAGCAAAAATTTCAATTTTGCATATGATGGAACGGATACCCGTCGATACTTGAGCCTCAATATCTACAGCTCCACTACAAGCCGTCTATATCGAACAATCAAGATTGCTCTATATAATCGGCGTTTTCCGCTATTCAGTTATATTATATGGGTATTGTTTTAAAAATTTCTTATTTCTCGTAAATATCGATGAATAATATTTTGATATAGTTAAGAAGCAGTGGAAGGATTGAATATAGAGCTTTGATAATGAAAATTTCTTATTTTATCATTTAGTAGTATTGAATAGAAAGTTATGTTAGCAGATAAAACAGAAGTAAAAAACCTCAAGCCCGGCACCGACCTACGTTCCCACACCCGAGGGGTGCAGTATCATCAGCGCTGAGGGGCTTGACTTCCGGGTTCGGTATGGGACCGGGTAGGACCCCCTCGCTATAGGCACCGGGCAAAGAGGTGGAAGACAACCGCGGTTGGCTTTCATCTCTTTGCCGTGAGGCTTTTTTTTTTGGTCGATGGTCGATAGTGTTTTTTTCCTACCGCGAAGCGGTACACCATCGACCATCGACCATTGACTATCGACCATATCATCCAGTAGTCTTTGTAACGCTGCGACTTTTATTGTGCAAGCAATGCTCAATAAGGCGGTAGCACGCATATATGAAGATAAGTCAAACGGTCTATTAGTACCGGTCAGCTAAATAGATTGCTCTACTTACACACCCGGCCTATCAACGTCGTAGTCTTCGACGGACCTTCAGGGAGTGTTCATCTTGGAGTTGGCTTCCCGCTTAGATGCTTTCAGCGGTTATCTCATCCGAACATAGCTACCCGGCGGTGCCCCTGGCGGGACAACCGGTACACCAGTGGTTCGTTCAACCCGGTCCTCTCGTACTAGGGTCAACTCTCCTCAACACTCCTGCGCCCACGGAAGATAGGGACCGAACTGTCTCACGACGTTCTGAACCCAGCTCGCGTACCGCTTTAAATGGCGAACAGCCATACCCTTGGGACCTGCTCCAGCCCCAGGATGCGATGAGCCGACATCGAGGTGCCAAACCTCCCCGTCGATGTGAGCTCTTGGGGGAGATCAGCCTGTTATCCCCGGCGTACCTTTTATCCTTTGAGCGATGGCCCTTCCACTCAGAACCACCGGATCACTAAGACCGATTTCGTCTCTGCTCGAGTTGTCTCTCTCACAGTCAGGCTGGCTTTTACCTTTATACTCTCCGAGCGATTTCCAACCGCTCTGAGCCAACCTTGTAAGCCTCCGTTACTTTTAGAGGCGACCGCCCCAGTCAAACTACCCACCAGACATTGTCCTCCATGTGGATAACACATGCGAGTTAGCTGTCAGAATATGCAAGGGTGGTATCTCATGACGCTCCCCCGAACTGGCGTCCGGGCTTCTCAGGTTCCCACCTATCCTGCACATGCATATCCCGACAGCAGTGTCAAGCTATAGTAAAGGTGCACGGGTCTTTCCGTCTTTCCGCGGGTAGGAGGAATTTTCACTCCACTACAATTTCACCAGATCCATGGTCGAGACAGCCCCATCTCGTTACGCTATTCATGCCGGTCGGTATTTAACCGACAAGGAATTTCGCCACCTTAGGACCGTTATAGTTACGGCCGCCGTTTACCGGGTTCAGTTCACGCCTTCGCCGAAGCTAAGCGATCCCTTTAACCTTCCGGCACCGGGCAGGCGTCACACCTCATACATCCTCTTACGAGTTAGCAAAGTGCTGTGTTTTGGTAAACAGTCGGAAGGACTTTGTTGCAACCCGCCTCGGCTCCGGTGGCTAGCACCTTCACCTACTACGGGCACACCTTATACCGAAGATACGGTGCCAGTTTGCAGAGTTCTTGACCATGGTTCTTCTGCGCGCCTTAGAATACTCATCCCACCCACCTGTGTCGGTTTACGGTACGGGCAACTGTAGATATGCTTAGAGACTTTTCTCGGCACGACGGTATCACCGATTCTCTCGCCGCTCCGAAGAGCTTTGAGAGCCTGTCCGGCCCGGTCTCATGCAAGGCGGATTTACCTACCTTGGACCTACACCCTTCGAGCCACACTTCCATCCGTGACCTCGGCTAGCCTATGCGTCCTCCCATCACGCTCTACAGTCGGTATCGGAATATTAACCGATTTTCCATCGTCTACCCCTTTCGGACTCGACTTGGGTCCCGACTAACCCTACGTTGACGAGCATCGCGTAGAAACCGGTTTCGGCGAACAGGATTCTCACCTGTTTTATCGCTACCATGCCTGCATGCTCACTTCCAGCCGCTCCAATGCTCCTTACCGGTACATCTTCTACGCTGACTGGAACGCTCTCCTACCGCTCATATCTACCAGATAGAACCTACAGCTTCGGTGTCTCTTTAGCCCCGTTATATTTTCGGCGCAGGATCGCTAGACCAGTGAGCTGTTACGCTTTTAAAGGATGTTCTCAGCCAACCTCCTGGTTGTCTAAGCAACCCCACCTCCTTTCCACTTAAGTAGAACTTGGGGACCTTAGCTGGTAGTCTGGGCTGTTTCCTTTCGACCCTTGATTTTATCACCCAGGCCTGACTGCCGTGAATCCATTGTAGGTATTCGAGTTTGACTGGTTTGGTACTTGGTGTAGGCCCTAGCCCAATCAGTGCTCTACCCCTTACAACTTCGAACACGACGCTATACCTAAATATATTTCGGAGAGAACCAGCTATCACGAAGTTTGATTGCCTTTCACCCTATCCACAGCTCATCCGGGGCTTTTCAACGCCCATCGGTTCGGCCCTCCACGGGCTCTTACACCCGCTTCAGCCTGGCCATGGATAGATCACTTCGCTTCGGCCTGCGATCTGACTTATCGCCCATTCAGACTCGCTTTCGCTACGGCTCCGCGTTAGCTTAACCTCGCCAGATACCACAACTCGCAGGCTCATTATGCAAAAGGTAGTTCACACCCGTCCCTATTTGCAACCAATGGAGAACGATCTGAATGATTGTGCGACGGTTTCAGGTTCTATTTCACTCCCCTCACCGGGGTTCTTTCACCTTTCCCTCACGGTACTTGTGCACTATCGGTCTGATGGTAGTATTTAGCCTTGGAAGGTGGTCCTCCCATATTCAGTCAAGGTTACACGTGTCCGGACCTACTTATTCGCGAGCCTAGTACCACTGTAAGGATTTCGGTTACGGGCTATCACCCTCTCTGGCCACACTTTCCAGTGTGTTCTCCTATCCAAACAGCTATCTCTCGCCAGGCTTCTCCGCTTTCGCTCGCCGCTACTAACGGAATCTCGGTTGATTTCTTCTCCTCCGGCTACTGAGATGTTTCACTTCGCCGGGTTCGCCCTCATAAAGAGGTGACACAGATCACTCTGTGCCGGGTTGCCCCATTCGAAATCTGCGGATCAACGTCTCTTAGCGACTCCGCGCCTTATCGCGACTTAGTACGTCCTTCATCGCCTCCATCAGCCTAGGCATCCACCGTCTGCTCTGAGTAACTTATCCTCTATTCTAATGCGCGCTACCGCCTTATTGAACATTTCGCTTTTAAGACAATATCGCAAAATTGTTACGCAGACTACTGAACAATATTAATTGAATGAACTTTAGGCTGCTCAATTGAAACCCTCGTTAAGAGCTTCAATTAAACTTTTTCTAGTGGGAAGTAAGGAGGAGGAGTGAAGAGTAAATTGCTTCCCACTTCTCACTCCTCACTTCACCTCACTGCATGGTGGAGAATAGCGGGATCGAACCGCTGACCTCCTGCGTGCAAAGCAGGGCGCTCTCCCAGCTGAGCTAATTCCTCGATATTGGTCGATGTCGATGGTCTATAGTCGATGGTGTACCGCTTCACGGTAGAAAACACTATCGACTATCGACCATTGACTATCGACCAGGTCTGTGGGCGTACCAGGACTTGAACCTGGGACCTCACCCCTATCAGGGGCACTCAACCGGCTGAGCTATACGCCCCTTGATTGGTCGATGGTCAATGGTCTATAGTCGAAAACCATCGACCATCGACTATTGACTATCGACCGAAATGTCAAAGAACTCCGAGATCTTTGACAACCGAGCTCGAGATAAGCTTTCACCTTTGAGCTTTCCGGCCGGAAAAACAAATCCCCGGCCATCTCTAGAAAGGAGGTGATCCAACCGCAGGTTCTCCTACGGTTACCTTGTTACGACTTCACCCCAGTCGCTGATCCCACCGTGGCAGGTAGCCGGTTTAGCTTCCCGCTTCGGGTGAAATCAACTCCCATGGTGTGACGGGCGGTGAGTACAAGACCCGGGAACGTATTCACCGTGACATGGCTGATTCACGATTACTAGCGATTCCAACTTCATGCAGTCGAGTTGCAGACTGCAATCCGAACTGGGACGTTTTATAGATTTGCTCCACCTCGCGGTATCGCCTCTCATTGTACACGCCATTGTAGCACGTGTCGCCCTGGACATAAGGGCCATGATGACTTGACGTCGTCCTCACCTTCCTCCCGGTTACCCGGGCAGTCTCCTAGAGTGCCCACCTTGTGATGCTGGCAACTAAGGACGAGGGTTGCGCTTGTTGCGGGACTTAACCTAACATCTCACGACACGAGCTGACGACAGCCGTAAAACCTGTCACCGAGCCTCTACAAAAGTAGCACCCAGCCATCTCTGGCCGGTCTCGGGATGTCAAGCCCAGGTAAGGTTCTTCGCGTATCTTCGAATTAAACCACATGCTCCACCGCTTGTGCGGGTCCCCGTCTATTCCTTTGAGTTTTAATCTTGCGACCGTACTCCCAGGCGGAATGCTTATTGCGTTAGCCGTTACTGAAGTGACAAGCACCCCAACAACTAGCATTCATCGTTTAGGCGTGGACTACCAGGTATCTAATCCTGTTTGTTCCACCTTTCACGCCTCAGCGTCAGTACTGTTCCAGCAGATCGCCTTCGCCATCGGTATTCCTGGTGATCTCTACGGATTTACCCCTACACCACCAATTCCATCTGCCTCTCCCAGACTCTAGCAACACAGTTTCAAATGCAGTTCCACGGTTAAGCCGTGGGCTTTCACATCTGACTTATGAAGCCGCCTACGCGTCCTTTACGCCCAGTGATTCCGAGTAACGCTTGCACCCTCCGTATTACCGCGGGTCGCTGGCACGAGTTAGCCGGTGCTTATTCCGCCATACCGTCATCATCTTCCGGCAGAAGGAGTTTACACACCGAAATGCGTCATCCTCCACGCGGCGTTGCCGATCAGGTTTTCCCCATTGTGCAATATTCCCCCCGTACGCCTCCCGTAGGAGTCTGACCGTGTCTCAGTTCCAGTGTGGTTGATCATCCTCTCAGACCAGCTACGGTCATAGCCTTGGTGAGCCGTTACCTCACCAACTAGCTGATACGATACAGGCCAATCCTCGGCAGAATAAACGTTCCCTTCACACTTCTGTATGAAAGGCATATAGCATTAGCGGCCGTTTCCAGCCGTTATCCCCTCCGAGGGGCATGTTACCTATACATTACTCACCCGTGCGCCACTTAGCTGACATCTGAATCCCTGAAGGTTCATCAGACCGTTCTCGTTCGACTTGATATGTTAAGCACGCCGCCAGCGTTCACTCTGAGCCAGGATCAAACTCTCCATAAATGAATTGTTCGTCCTTGTCGATTAACTGCACCTTTTTGAAAAAAGTGCAAAAATCATCAAAGGTTGTTACTTATCTCTTACTCGGTTGTCAAAGATCTCGTCTTTTTAAAAACGCCTACAAACTCTCTGAAGCTCTCAACTCAAGCGCTTCCTGTTTGTGGACGGGAATTATAGCACCTTGCAATTCGGTTGTCAAGTGGTTTTTGGCGATTTGGGCAAATTTTTTCACCTTTTTTTCAAATAGTCTCACAAATATTCGATTTTTAAATCTTTGCTCATCTATTTATATTAATGTATGGGAGGTAGTTGATTTTCAAAAGAACATAAGTTATAATCCGACTACAATATAATCTTAAATGAAAATAAAAGGAGACGATGTGTCACTCTATAACCGTGAATATCTACACAATCAAGGTGCACAACGCCAGGAAGAGCGCTATGAGCAGAAAGTTTTCGAGGAACAGCCGGCCAGAAGCGAAGAGGACCTGGCACAGTTTATAAAAACAACATACCAGCTCTTTGCGGCATCCTGTATTGCCGGTGCGGCCGGAGCCTATGCCGGTATGGGAATGCAGGCGGCTATTTCCCAATGGTATATCGGTCTTGTCATTCTGGAGTTCGCTATGCTCTTCGGTCTTATGTTTACAAGAAAAAAGCCCGGGCTCAATATGGTGATGCTGTTCGGCTTTACATTCCTTACAGGCATTACGCTGGTTCCGCTTCTTGCCGCAGTAGGCAGTGCGGTTGTCGCGCAGGCTTTTATCATGACAGCCGTAATAGCCGGGGGACACAGCCTCTACGCCATGCAGTCCACACGCGACTTCAGCAGCTGGGGTAAGCCTCTTTTCATAGCCTTGATAATTCTGGTCGTAGGCTCAGTCATAAACCTGTTTCTTGGCAGCCCTCTGCTCCAGGTGCTGATTGCCGGCGGCGGCGCGCTGCTATTCAGTTTTATGATCATATACGATACACAGAAGATCATACAGGGGGCATTTGCTACACCTGTCGAAGCGGCCGTAGCAATATATCTGGATGTTCTCAACCTCTTCATATCACTACTGCAGATTCTCGGCATTTTCGGACGTGAAGAGTAATAAGATACAGGAGCCGAAACTATTTCGGCTGATAGACGCGAATCTCAACCGTCTGAGGGAGGGGATTCGCGTCATCGAAGATATAAACCGCTATCTCTACGACAACAAAGAAGTCGCCTCGAGACTCAAATCTATAAGACACCTGTGTAAAATAGAGAACTATTCAGAACTTCTGACACACCGGGATATCGGCAACGATGTTCTCAAGGAGAGTGTCGAGACGGAGATGGAGCGTAAAGATATAGGTGCCGTTATGCTTGCAAACTACAAACGCACACAGGAGGCCGCAAGAGTTCTCGAAGAGAGCCTCAAGCTGACCGACCCTACCCTTTCGGAAAACTTCAAAAAGATCAGGTACGAACTCTACGCCCTCGAGCAGGCAAACCTTGCTGGATAAGCTCAGATCGTATGGACCTTTAAAAATTTCGCAATATTCTCGAAAATACCTCTAACCAGCTCTCTGCGAGCCTCGACACTCGTCCATGCGATATGTGGAGTTATCAGCAGACGCTCAGGGTTCGCAACCTCATAAAGAACCGAATCTTCAGGCAATGGCTCCATCCGGGTCACATCAAGCCCGACATATAGCTCTTTGTCATCCATGATGTGGACCAGATCCTTTTCATTGACAATGCCGCCGCGTCCCAGATTCAGAAGGATGGAGCCTGCTTCGATCTTCTGCAGTCTTGCAAAATCGAGCAGATTTTCCGTCTTTTCATTCAGCGGTGCATGTATTGAGATGATATGGGAGGTACTAAAGAAGTGTATCCAGCTCCATACGCGGATAGAACGGATCTTCATTTTTGCCGCTCGTAGAGTAGTATACCACCGTTGCACCGAAGGCTTCCGCCACTTTGGCGACCTCTTTCCCTATGGTACCGAGCCCGATTATTCCCCACTGTTTGCCGCGCAGTTCGTGAAAAGGGCGATCTATACATGTAAAGATACCGGAGCGGCTCCACTCTCTGGACTTTACGTAGTTGTCGTAATACGGCAGCTTCTCCATCAGGTAAAAGAGCATCGCGAACGTATGCTGTACGACACTGTGAGTAGAGTATCCGGCAACGTTTTTGACCTCTATCCCTTTTTGGGCGGCATACTCCAGATCGACATTGTTCATACCAGTAGCGGCAACACATACAAGCTTCAAGGAGGGCGATCCGTCTATGATCTCTCTGTCTATTACCACTTTGTTGGTAACTATTATATCCGCATCCCTGCAGCGTGCCGCCCTCTCTTCGGGGGCGGTTTTCCCATACACCTCCACCTCTCCGAAGGTCTCGAAAACATCAAGGTCTACATCTTCACCCAGGGTAACGGCATCCAAAAATACAATCTTCATCACTTCTCCTTTTTACTCTGCTCGTAAAAGAAGTTGGTCGCCTCCACAAAACCCTCTATGCTGCCGCAGTCAAATCGGCGTCCTCTGAACTTGTAGGCCATCACCATACCCCTTTCAGCCTGGGCCATAAGGGCATCGGTAATCTGTATCTCTCCGCCTTTGCCCGGTTCGGTCTCCTCGATAAGGTCGAAAATATCCGGAGTAAGAATATATCGCCCTATTATGGCAAGGTTCGACGGTGCTTCGCTGCGCTCCGGCTTCTCCACCATCGTATCGACCATATAGAGGCCGTCATCCACCTCTTTTCCCGCGATGACCCCGTATCTGCTCACCTGATCCATCGGCACCTCCTGTACCGCCACAATGGAGCACTTGTACTTCTCGTCGTACACTTTCACCATCTGCGAAAGCACACCGTCTCCCTCTGTATGTGTGCATAGGTCATCCGCAAGCAGTACCGCGAAAGGCTCGTTGCCTATCAGAACGCGCCCTTTGTATATGGCATCTCCCAGCCCCTTCATCTCTATCTGTCGCGTATATGTGAAGGTGCAGCGGTTTATGAGTGCCCTTATCTCCTGCAGCAGGTACTCTTTGGAGCTCCCCCGTATCTGATGTTCCAGTTCGTAGCTTATATCGAAATGGTCCTCAATGGCCCTCTTGCCCCTGCCGGTAATTATCGCCATAATATCCATGCCGGCCTCTACGGCCTCCTCGACTCCATACTGTATGAGAGGTTTGGCCATAACCGGAAGCATCTCTTTGGGCATCGCCTTCGTAGCGGGAAGAAATCTCGTTCCGTAACCCGCGGCCGGGAAAAGACACTTTTTTATCATTTTTCAATTCCTTTGAAGCTCTTTTTTGAGACAGCCTTTATCAAAAACAGTGTAATTGTACCAAATGCGGCCAGTAGTATAACTGATGCACCGGAGGAGAGATCGTACATGTATGCGAGGAAAAGTCCCCCCGTAATGTAGATGATACAGAGCAGTATCGACAGAAGCATCATGCTTCCCAGGGAGTTTACAAATCTTTCACTTGAAAAGCTCGGCATCGTCAGAAGAGCGATAACCATTATCAGGCCGACAAGGCGCATGGAGAGAACCACCGTCATTGCTACAAGACCCAGAAGCAGGAAGTGGAGGAACTCCGTTTTTACCCCTTTCAGCCTTGCAAAAACCGGATCGAAACTCAAAGCGGTGAAGTCGTAGTAGTGGAGCCACACCAGTATGACCGCCGCCAGATCGAAAAGAGCCATTATCCACAGATCGGTGCTCTTTACCGCGAGAATCGAACCGAAGAGAAAACTCATCAGGTCTACATTGTAACCCGGTGTGAGATCGCTGAAAATCACACCTATAGCCATTCCGACCGCCCAGACTATGCCTATTGCGGTATCCGCACGGTGTGCGTACCGGTAGGAGATGAAGGAGATCAGAGCGGCGGCTACGACAGCGGCCAGGGCGGCACCGGCAAGAACAGAGAAGCCGAAAAAGAGGGCGGCTCCGACACCCCCGTATGTGGCATGGGCTATACCTCCGCTCATGAACGTCATCTTGTTGGCCATCGTAAGAGGGCCTATGAGACCGATTGCGACCGCTATCAATATCCCAGCCGCCAGGGCGTTGACGAAAAAAGGCATCTGAAGAGCTTCAAGCATCTCTGCACTCCTCGTTGCACTCGATCTTCCTGCCCATATCTATCCAGAACTCCGCTCCGCAGTAGTGCCCTTCGTGCCCCTGCATCTGACGCTTTATCTGGTAACGTGTATGCGAATCTATGGTATGCATGACTACGTTCCCGTTGACATAAGCCGCATGTTTCGCAAAACCCATCACCATACTCATATCGTGGCTGACCACGATTATCGTCATCTTTCGGTTGAGATCCTCCAGAAGCTCGAATATCTCCCACTGGCCGCTCAAATCTATACTCGCCGTCGGCTCGTCGAGCATCAAAATCTCCGGATCTCCGCAAAGCGCCCTGGCAATGAGTACCCTTTGGCGCTGTCCGCCGGAAAGCTCCGATATTCTGCGATCGGCGTAAAGATCCATCCCGACTCTCTGAAGAGCCTCCGCAGCCCTGTTTTCAAGGGTCGAATCGTAGCGCCTGAATATGTTCCGTTTATGTAGAACTCCCATCAGCACCACATCCCTGACGGTTATCGGAAAGTCAAGGTTATGCCCCGTCTCCTGCGGTACATAGCCGATCGAGACACTATTTTGCAGGGGAGGTTTTCCAAAAAGCCTGACCTCTCCGCACGAGGGCTTCAGGATACCCATCATAAGCTTCAAAAGGGTGCTTTTTCCCCCTCCGTTGGGGCCTATTATCGCCAGAAAATCGCCCCTCTCCACCCTCAGTGAGATATCCTTCAGCACCATCTCGCCGCCATAGGAGAAGCAGAGATTTTCAAGCTCTACAGCATACTCTCTCATCTGGCCGCTTTGCACAACTCTTTCGCCGTATCTATCAGGCTTTCTGCCCAATCTGCCGCCATAGGATCGGCAACGACTACTTCCGCACCTATCGAGTCGGCTATCGCTTCCGCGGCCCTCTTAGAGAATTGCGGCTGGACGAAAATAGCCTTGACACCCTCCTCTTTCGCCTCCTTTATAAGCTCTGCGAGCCTCTTCGATCTCGGCTCTTTCCCTTCTGCTTCTATAGGTATCTGCCTCAGGCCGTACTGATTCGCAAAGTATCCCCACGAGGGGTGAAAGACCATCATGGCCGTACCCCTGCATGGTTCCAGGATTTTACGCAGCTCTCTGTCGAGTGCCTCTATTTCACGTTTGAACCGCTCGAGGTTCTTCATATACTCCGCGGCATGTTCCGGGTCGGCATCTTTCAGAGCTTCAGCAATATTTTCGGCTACTATCGCCACAAGAGGCGGAGAGAGCCATACATGCAGATCCAAAGAGTCTTCGCGGTGATGGTGGCCACTTCCATGCTCATGGCGGTGGGAAACCATCGGCCGCTTCTTGATGCCAGCCGTCACATCCACGATTTTCATTTTCGGATTCTGAGCCGCGAAGCGGGGAAGCCACGCCTTTTCGAATGGAACCCCTATGGCGAAGTAGATCTCCGCCCGGGTGATCTTTTTCATCTGTGAAGCTTTCGGCTCATACGACGCCGGCGAGGCGCCCGGAGGCACCATTACGGTGACATCCGCCAGATCGCCCGCGATCTTCTCCACAAAGCTCTTTTGCGGGAGTATGCTGACCGCTACAACCACTTTCGCCCATAGTGCGCCGGGAACGAAAAGAAAGAGAAGTACCGAAAGATAGATCTTCCGTATCGGACTCCTGCGCATCATCAGCCTCTGCCGCCCGCATAATAGCGCGCCACATCTTCCATCTTGCGCCCCATGTTGAGAAGCACCATATCCGCGATGACTATGGCGGCCATGGCTTCCGCCACGACAGAGCCGCGGATGGCGACACACGGATCGTGACGCCCCTTGAGTTCGCAGATGACCTCCTCGCCGTGGATATCGAGTGTTCTGAGAGGCTTGAAGATGGAAGGAGTCGGCTTGAAATAGACCCTGATATCTACAGTGTCGCCGCTGCTGATTCCCCCGAGGGTTCCTCCGGCGTGATGGCTCAAAAAGCCCTCCCTGCCCATCTCGTCGTTATTTTGGCTGCCGAACATCTCGGCACTGCGCATGCCCTCTCCGATCTCTACCCCCTTGACGGCGTTTATGCCCATCATCGCTTCGGCCAGTACCGCATCCAGTTTGTAGTAGATAGGCTCTCCAAGTCCTACAGGAACTCCGCTGATCCTTACCAGTGCCGCCCCGCCGATACTGTCGTGTCTCTCCCTGGCATCCAGAACCGCATCTTTCTGTTTCTGTTCGACCGACGGATCGAGAGAGAATATCTCGCTCTGCGCGGCATACTCGAAATCGTACTTCCGCGCCTCTACATCGCCTATTTTGAATATGCCGCTCTCAACCTTCACCCCAAGCTTTTCAAGCATAAGCTTTGCAACCGCTCCGGCGGCTACCCTGGCGGCCGTCTCGCGTGCACTGCTTCTTCCGCCGCCCCTGTAGTCACGGATTCCATACTTTTCCCAGTAGGTAAAATCTGCGTGCCCGGGGCGAAAAAGATCTTTTATGTTGCCGTAGTCTTTCGACTTCTGGTCTCTATTGAAAATCACCATCGCTATCGGCGTTCCCGTGCTTTTCCCTTCGAAAACCCCGCTCACTATCTCGACCCTGTCGGGCTCTTTTCTTGCCGTGGCATATCGGTTTTTTCCGGGTCGCCGACGCTCCAGCTCGGACTGTATGAACTCTTCGTCGATCTCCAGCCCGGCAGGCACGCCGTCAAGAACGCACCCTATTGCCCTGCCGTGGGACTCTCCGAATGTAGTCATACAGAAACGTCTGCCGAATGTATTGCTCACCTCTTCTCCTCTTTAAGAACCTTCAGAGCGGTTTTTGCCGCCTCCTGCTGTGCGGACTTTTTGCTTTTGCCCTTTGCGGTCGCCAGCAGCCTGCCGTTTACATATACCTGCACTTCGAACTCCTTGTTGTGATCGGGTCCGAAAGAGTCTTTCAGTTTATAGTCCGGAATTACGCCGAATTTCGCCTGGGTCAGCTCCTGGAGCGTAGTTTTGTAATCTTTGAAGAGCGATCCGAGGTCGATTTTCGGGTAACATGCCTCTATCAGGCCGATCGCTATCCGCCTCACCTCATCGAGGCCCGCTTCCAGATATACGGCACCCATCAGGGCTTCGAACGCGTTGGAAAGCAGAGAGGGCTTTTGACGCCCCCTGTTGTTCTCTTCGGCGGCCGAGATATATATATAGTCTCCGAGCCGGAGGGCGTCGGCAAGCTTTTTGAAACCTGCTTCGTTTACCAGTGACGCTCTCATCTTGCTGAGTTCACCCTCTCTGGCTTGAGGGAAACGGCTGTAGAGGTACTCCCCCACGATAAGATCCAGCACAGCATCACCCAGAAACTCCAGTCGCTCATTGTTGTAGGGCTTTTTGTAACTTTTATGCGTCAGGGCCTCCACGAGCCTCTGCCTATCCTTGAATCTATACCCTAGTTGATCTTCCAGCGGCCTAAGTTCATCCATTATTTCCCCTTTATGCACCGAAACGGCAGAACTTTTTAAAACTGCTCTCTTTACGGAGGCGGAATGCATCCCATACTCTATGCATCGCTTCTCTCCCTGAATTTCTCGGCGGTTCTGCGCGCCAGTTCGTCACACCGCTCATTTTCCGCATGGCCGTTGTGACCACGTACCCATACCGCCTTTACCCTGTGCGGCTTCGCAGCTTCCATGTACTCCCTCCAGAGATCCGGGTTTTTGACCTTTTTGAAATCTCTCTTCACCCAATCTTTCAACCACTCGTTTATCGCCTTTACGACGTAGCTGGAGTCGCTGTATATCGTGACGTCGCACGGCTCTTTCAGCGCTTTGAGTCCCTCTATGACCGCTCTTAGCTCCATACGGTTGTTGGTGGTCATCGGTTCTCCGCCGCTGAGCTCCTTTTCACGGTTGCCGTAACGAAGAATCGTACCCCATCCGCCGGGACCGGGATTTCCGAGGCTCGAACCGTCAGAGAAGATTGTAACCTGTTTCACTCTCAGCCTTTGTAATTTCTCTCTCTACCACCACACTGTCGAGCGCAAGACACCTGGGGCACCTCTCGAAAGGGACCGGAAACTGCTGCTTGCAGTTGTCGCACAGATATGCGAACTGCAGGGTCGCCTTGTTGAATCCCGTCTTTCTGAGATGCCCCAGCATATCTATCAGAAACCATCCGATGGGCCTGGGCACCTCTATGTCGCCTCTCGCTCCGTAGATCGCCGAAAGCCTGGGGCTCTCTTTTATTCTGTCGTAGTCAAGGTAGGATGCCGGAAGATACCAGAAGATATCTATGAGGCGCTCTATATCCTCCTCTTTCACCATCTCCCATGCGCGGCACGGCTCGTTCTTAAGGAGGTATTCGAACACTGTTCTCTCAAATTTTCCGTGCCTCTCATAGAGCTCCGTTACCCTCTTCACCTTCTCGTCGTGCTCGAGCCGGGAGTCGGTGAGCAGGCTTTTGAGCTCCAGGTAGAGTTTCAGATCGCCCACATCCACACCCATCGTCTCCAGCGGCTCTATGACCTCTTTCGCTCTCTTGAAATCCTGCAGACGTTCATATACCACCATCAAGTCGTTCAAAACCTTCTTGTTGCGCGGATTGGAGCGGAGTATCTGCAAAAAGGTGGTTCTCGCCCTCTCCAGAAACCCGGCGTGCATGTAAGTGGTACCTACAAGCTCCATAAGCTCATAAGTGATCTCTTCATCGTCGCAATGTTTGAGCAGATAGAGGCCGATCTCTATCGCGTTGTTGTACTCACCGCTCTTTTCGTAAGCCTTGGCCAGAAGCACCAGGGGCTGGGTGATCGTCGGTGAAAAGGGCATCGACTCGAGGCTCTTTTTGACACCCTGGGTCTCGAAACGCCGAAGAAACCTCTGTAGGCGGCGGGATTTTCGGCTCTTTACATAGACACCCCACCAGTAGCTGACCAGGGCAACGACAAAAACCATCCCCGCTATCAGCAAAACGGCGAAGAGCGGATCGCGGTAGTTTATAAGCAGGGCATCCACTTACCGACCTTTTATAAAGTGGGTAGTGGGTAGTGGGTAGTAGGTAGAGCCGGGGGCTACTCACTACTCACTACTCACCGGGCACATGGCGTGCTCCTCGTTTCCGACCGTACAAAACCGGCACGGCACAGCCGTACGATATGTAAGGTCAGATATTATATAATAAAACAATGATAGATAACAACTCCATAGAGCAGCTCAAGCAGACAGTCGACATAGTTGATGTGGTAGGCAACTATGTGGAACTCAAAAAGAGCGGCTCCAACTTCCAAGGGCTCTGCCCCTTTCATGACGAAAATAGTCCCAGTTTCGTCGTAAGCCCCTCCAAACAGCTCTACAAATGTTTCGGATGCGGTGCAGGCGGAGATGCGATCAAATTTCTTATGGAGTTCGAGAAGCTGAGCTACCCGGAGGCGATAGAGAAGCTTGCCTCCCAGTACAACTTTACTCTCAGATACACGAAAGGTGAAAAGAGCGGCAACAGCGAACGGAGGATTCTGGAGGCCGTCGGCAGGTGGTACCGGGCCGAACTGGAGCGGAACGAAAGAGCTAGGGAGTACCTCGAAAAGAGGGGGGTTTCGCTTGCTAGTATAGAGAAGTTCGAACTCGGCTACGCCCCGTCCGGCGAAGAGACGCTGGCCTTTTTGCACCGTACAATGATTCCTCTGCAAAAGGCCGAAGAGGTGGGAATCGTCGGGAGTGAACGCGGACGTTACTATGCAAGGCTCATCGACCGTGTTATATTTCCAATCTTTTCCCCTTCGGGGATGCCGGTAGGATTCGGCGGCCGCACTATGGGGAACCACCCCGCAAAATATATCAACTCCCCCCAGACGAAACTCTTCAACAAATCGCGCCTGCTCTACGGCTACCACATCGCCAAGGAGCAGATCTACCGCAAAAAGCGTCTTGTCGTGGTCGAAGGGTATATGGATGTCATAATGCTTCACCAGGCAGGTTTCCAGACGGCTGTCGCGACTCTCGGAACGGCTCTTACGAACGAGCACCTGCCGCTTCTGAAGAAGGGAGAGCCCGAAGTGATCGTGGCGTACGACGGCGACACCGCGGGAGTCAATGCGGCGATGAAGGCGGCTCTTCTTCTGAGCCGCCACAACTTCGACGGAGGGGTTGTACTCTTCGAGGGGGGAATGGACCCCGCCGATATGGTAAACGCCGGGAGCGCCGACCTCATCGAATCGCTTTTCGCTTCACCAATACCTTTTGCGAAGTTTGCCATAGACAGGATGGTATCCTCCGCAAATATCCATACCCCAAAAGGGAAAGAGGAGGTTTTCAACGCCCTCAGGAGCTATATCGGCTCACTCTCTCCCTTCATGCAGGAGGAGTACCTCCCCTACGCCTCCTCTCTTCTCGGTATCAGCAGCGCCAGACTCAAAAGCGGAACCGCCGGAGAGTCCCGCACACCGCAACACTCTATCCTGACCCTCTCCGATATCGCGGAAAAGAGCATAATAAAGACACTTCTCAAGACACCGACCCTTACGGATATGGTTCTGGATATGATGGATGTCTCGATGTTCCAGAGACATAAAGATGCGTTCGAAGCGCTCATAAAGGGGGAGGAGAACAGCGAACTGCTGCAGATAGACTTCGACGACTCCATAAAGATATACAGTGAAGAGGAGCTCAAAAAACAGCTTATCTACTTTTTGAGAAGATACTACGAAAAGGCTCTTGACATTATAAAAAAATATGATAAACTTCCCATCGAAAAGAAGATGTTCTATCTGCGCAAATACAGAGAGTACATACATAAACTGAAAAGAGGAGAACTGGTGCCTTATGAAAGCCATAGCACTCTTTAGCGGCGGACTCGACAGCACGCTGTCGATGAAGCTCATAATCGACCAGGGAATCGACGTAATCGCTCTCAATCTGGACATAGGCTTCGGGAGTACGAAAAGCAGAAAAGCGCATATGCAGAATATGTGCGACCAGGTGGGGGCGGAGCTGCGCATTCTGGACATAAAGGACCAGTACCTTCGCGATATACTCTTCGATCCCAAATATGGATACGGCAAAAACTTCAACCCCTGCATCGACTGCCACGGAAACATGTTCAGAATCGCAAGAGACCTGATGGAGGAGTGGGGAGCGAGTTTTCTCATAAGCGGCGAAGTTGTCGGGCAGCGCCCCATGAGTCAGCGCAGGGAAGCTCTGGACCTTGTAACGAACCTATCCGAAACGCAGGATCTTCTATTAAGGCCCTTGAGCGCCAAACTGCTTCCTCCTACGCTTCCGGAACGGGAAGGTTGGGTAGATAGAGAGAAGCTCCTGGGAATTTCGGGCAGAAACCGCGAAATCCAGCTGAAAATGGCTGAAGAGATAGGACTCAAAGATTTCGAAAAACCGGGTGGCGGATGTCTGCTTACAGATGAAAACTTTTCTAAAAAGATAAGCGAGTTCATAAAGTACGACAGACTCGAAGTAGCCGATATCCAGCTTCTCAAGTACGGAAGACACCTGAGGCTGCCGGACGGGGCGAAGCTGGTGATAGGGCGCCATAAAGAGGATAACGAAATGATAGAGGCAGCCATAACGCCCAAATACAGAAAGATAAAGCTTCTAAACGCCATAGGCCCTGTCTCTGCCATAAGCGCGAACGCCAGCGACAGCGACAAGGAGCTGGCCGCGAAACTCACGGCCACATACGGCAAGACAAAACCCGAAGAGAGCTACGAAGTGGCCGTAGGCGACGAAGTTATTAGCGTCAAACCCTACGACTCCAAGGCTCCGGCACAAAAATATTTTATCAACGCTTAAGCAGAGTTGAATTAAAATTCGACTCTCACAGCGTGTGGGGCATTAGCTCAGCTGGGAGAGCGCCTCGCTGGCAGCGAGGAGGTCAGCGGTTCGAGCCCGCTATGCTCCACCATAACTACAACAAGTTGACTCTCCGCAAAACCAACTCTTATTTGATACAGTGCAGTAGACTGGCTATTCGGCACAGCAAACTCTTTATCTGGTAAAAAATTATCTATACGGAATCTGTCTGTTATGCAGTGAGTTCATGAGGCGTTCGTGCTGTTCGGGGGTCAGTTTTCCGCTTCCGGCTGCCTCTATCAGTTTTTCAACTATCTTAGCCTGAAGCTCTTTCTCTTTCATATTCGCTTCGTGTGCCATTCTCTCTTTATGAAGCTGAAGTTTGGTTCTTTGGTGTTCTCTGAATAGTCTGTAAAGAAGTGTACTCAAAACGGCAAGAAAGAGAACTGTAACTATAACAAAGAGGCTGTTTTCACTCCTCTCTTTCTCGATTTCACTCTTTTTGAGCTCCGCTTTTTTCAGCTCTATCTCTTTTCTGCTTTGGATTTCGGCTTTTTTCGCCTCCGCCTTCACTCTCTCTACCTCTATGGCCTTCTGCATCTCTATTCTGGCTATCTCCTTTTGGGACTCCAGTTCCATCTTTTTAAGATCTTTCGCTTCAGTTCTGCTCTTCTGGCCAAGGATGGATTTGGCGTAGTCGATTTTTCCCTGTTCTCTCTCTATGACCCTGGGTTTTTGATTGGTGGTTTCACAGCCGGAAAATATAAGAATTGAGAGAGTCAAAAAAGCGAAAAAATAGATCCTGGCCATACGGTCACTTCTCCTTTTCGAACAGTTCGCTGTCTATTTCGATGAGTGTGTGGACATTTCCGCGCGGGTTGAAGTCGGCCGTCAGTTTCATCCATCTCGGCTCCAGCTTCTGATATAGAACATCGAAGACTTCGTTCGCGCTCTCTTCATGGCTTATGTGTCTGTTTCTGAAGGAGTTTATGTATAGTTTAACGGCTTTCAGCTCCACAACCCACAGGTCAGGGATATATTCGAGCGTAAAAGTGGCGTAGTCCGGGTACCCGCTTCTGGGGCAGAGACAGCTGAACTCCGGCAGGGTTACGGTTATTTTATAGTTTTTTTGGAATTTGTTCGGCCATATCTCCAGATCTTTGTCTACATCGAATGAGGCGACTATCTCTTCACCGTAGCGCATCTTCTACTCTCCTCCATATTTTTTTGTAAGCATCTCACTGTCAAGCGGGCGGTTTGAAACAGCGAATCCCTGCAGGTAGTCTACCCCCAGAGCGGTGAAACGCTGCAGGCTCTCTTCATTATCGACCCATTTGACAAGAGTCTTGATCTCCATACTTCTGCACGCTTTTATATAGGCCGAAAGAAGCGCCGCTATTTTTGGGTTGCCGTATGAGACTGTAAACTCTCTGTCGAACTGTACCATATCCACCGGCAATCTTTTAATATATTCGAAACTTGCATTCTGAGCTCCGAAATTGTCGAGAGCGAACTCCATACCGAGCTCTCTGAGCTCATCCAGTATCACTTTGTACCGTTTTATATCCTTTATGGGTCTGTTCTCGAAAAGCTCTATTATCATGCGGTCGTATGATACGCCTTCTTCTCCCGCTATCTTTTTGATACTCTCCACGAATGATTCGTTACGCAGAGAAAAGGGGGATATGTTGAAGCTGAATTTCAGGTTATCTCTTACTTTTACGGCATCTTTGCATATAGCCTGAAACAGCGTCTCGTCAAATTTTCTCTCGAGCCCCAGCCTGTTGACGACCGGTATGAACTTCTTCGGGGGCAGTATGCCGCTCTGTTCCGTCTCCAGCTTCACTCCCACTTCGAAAAGATCGACCTCTTTGGTATTAGTATTTAGAGTCGGTATATAGTGAAGAATAACTCTTTTGCCGTCGATCGCATCTGAAATCTCACGTTCCAGAGTTCCAGGGTTGATCCTCTTTTCACTCTTCTGCTTCGGCAAAGATAAGCTCTTATGCTGTGACATTGTGTCGTAGAGATGGTTTATCAGGGTAGTAAGGTCTGAAGCCGTATCCATCTCCATAGCTAAAAATTTGTACTCTACAGAAATATGTCCTATCTCCTGATATGTAGATTCAAACGCCTCCATAAGTTGGAGGCTCTTTTGTACCGGCAAATGCAGACCGACTATAAAATCTCCTCCATGGTAACGGCCTATTACCGCCTCCTTTACTTCATTGAGTCTCAAAAACTCATCAAGCATATGGACAAAGACCCTCAACATCCTGTCGGCCCGGTCTATACCGTAGTGGTCGTTTATAAAAGGCAGGTTGTCCAGTCGCAACAGCACTATAGTGTATGGCTGTTGCGCTTTCATTCTCTCGTTCAGAGTCCGCAGTAGTGATTTGCGATTGAATGCGCCCGTCATCCTGTCTATGTATGTTTCGGCCTGTCCAAGATTTATGAGGAAAAAGAGAAAGTAGGTAGATATGAAGAGTACTGCCAGGATCAGTACGATATCCAAGCCGGATAGCTCAAGTTTTGCCTGTTTGAGTATATATATGAGTATGACGCCGACAAGAAGGAGTATCGGGATACCCATACGAAGGGCCAGTCTGAAGCGTCTGGCCCTCTCTTGAGATTCGGAATAGAGCATCGGTTATACGTCCAGGTGTTTGACATCCTTCGCATGCTCTTCTATGTACTGGCGACGCGGTTCTACCTCATCGCCCATAAAGAGTGTAAAGACGTCGCTCGCTTCTTCCGCATCATCGATCGTAACTTTCAGAAGTCTGCGGTTTTCTGGGTTCATCGTTGTCTCCCAGAGCTGCTCCGGGTTCATCTCACCGAGACCTTTGTAGCGCTGAATATAGGCTCCCTTTTTCGCACTCTTCTCTATCTCATCCAGCATTTCGAGAAGATCTCTGCCTTCGAATATCGTAAGATCACGCTCACTTATCTTTTCGAAGATATATCTCGCTTCGTTGTAGAAGGGGTTTGTAAAGAGCTGGTCATCTATGAGAATCTCTTCGAGACCCTCTTCCGTCTGAACGTATAGGTGAATGGACTCCTCGCTGATATGCTTGTTCAATATGTTGTAACCCTGTTCGTCGAGGTAGACCTTTATCTCTTCATACAGAGCAGTATTGTCCAGTGCCAGAAGGTCGGGATGCTCTATCAGGTAGCGCACTATCTCCACCAGAGAGAACCGCTTGTCGAGCTCTTTCAGTGTCATTCTGTAGAAGGCTACCAGTTTGAAAAGTTCGGTAAGGTCTCTCTTTCCCATCCCCTCTACGTTGAGGGCGTCTATCCCCCTTTCGATCAGGAACTCGTTCATAACCTTGTCATCTTTGAGGTATATCTCCTGCTTGCCCTTTTTATACCTGTAGAGCGGAGGTTGGGCTATGTAGAGATACCCCTCCTCTATGATCGGTTTCAGAAATCTGAAGAAGAAGGTGAGAAGAAGAGTCTGAATATGGCTTCCGTCGACATCGGCATCGGTCATGATGATGATTTTGTGGTAGCGGAGCTTGTCGGGGTTGAACTCTTCTCCTATACCGCAGCCAAGGGCGGTAATCATATTTTTTATCTCATCCGACTTCAGGATCTTTTCGAGCCTGGCCTTCTCCACATTCAAAATTTTACCCTTCAGGGGCAAAATAGCCTGGAATACCCTGTCTCTTCCCTGCTTGGCCGAACCGCCCGCACTATCTCCCTCCACCAGGTAGAGTTCGCTTATTGTGGCGTCCTTGCTCTGGCAGTCCGCAAGTTTTCCGGGAAGGGTTCCGACCGTCATCGCATCTTTTCGTCGTGTCAGCTCTCTCGCCTTTTTGGCGGCTTCCCGTCCTTTGGCGGCAAGGAGCGCTTTTTGCATTATCGCCTTGGCGTCGACCGGATTCTCCTCGAAATACTTCATCAGCTTTTCATAGGTGAGCTTCTGTACAAGCGGTTTTACATAGCTGCTTCCCAGTTTGCCTTTGGTCTGCCCTTCGAACTGCGGCTCAGGAACCCTGACGCTGACTACCGCCACAAGTCCCTCTCTTACATCCTCTCCGCTGATTTTTGTATCTTTCTCTCTCGCACTGGCATTATCCTGGAGATATCTGCTTACTGCTCTTGTGAGACCTGCCCTGAAACCGCTCTCATGCGTACCTCCGTCGGGGGTTCTGATGTTGTTTACGAAACTGAGCAGCTTCTCGTCATACGCGGTCGTATACTCGAAGGCGATATCTACCTCTATATCTTCAACCTTTTCGGAGTAGCCTATGACCGAGCAGATAGGCTCCTTTTTCGCCATATCCTGTACAAACTGATGCAGACCCCCTTCGAAGTGGTAGAGCTCTCTCTTGCCGTTTCTCTCATCTTCGAAAGTTATCGAGATTCTGGGATTGAGGTAGGCCAGCTCTTTGAAGCGCCTGGAGAGTATCTCGTACTGAAAGTCGACAGTCTCGAATATCTCCGCATCAGGCCAGAACTGTATGGTAGTACCGCTCTTTCTGGTAGTGCCTGTAACCTTCAGCTCGTTTTGGGGAATACCCTTTTCAAAATCCTGCTCATGAATCTTTCCATCTCTGTAGATCGTCATATGGAGTTTCGAGCTCAAAGCGTTCACTACGCTCACTCCGACCCCGTGCAGACCTCCGGAGACTTTATATGTATCTTTGTCGAACTTTCCGCCTGCATGAAGAACCGTCAGAACGACTGTCGCGGCGGAGACCTTTTCTGTAGGGTGTATATCTGTCGGAATTCCCCGGCCGTTGTCGCTGATTACCGCACTGCCGTCTTTTTTCAGTGTAACTTTGATCTTGTCGCAGTACCCGGCCATCGCTTCGTCTATGGCATTGTCAACGACTTCGTATATGAGGTGGTGCAGACCCTTTACGGATGTGTCGCCTATGTACATTCCGGGCCGTTTTCTTACCGCCTCCAGTCCTTTCAGGACTTTGATATTGCTTGCACCGTAGTTCTGGTTACTCATCTATCGGATTCCTTAAATGATAATTGGCATTATGACTGTCGAGAAGTTTCCGCTTTCGACAATGAACGGAAGATTGGGTTCGTTTAGACCCATCGTAAAGGTTTCTGTATCTATATTGCTCAGGAAATCGAGAAGATATCTGCTGTTCACGGCAAGAACGAATCTGTTTTCAAATCCAGTCTCCACCGCTATCTCGGTCTGCGCTTCAGAGTTTTCGTCTCCGAGACTCTTGAATACTATCGAGTTCGGCTCGAATGTCATTTTGATCTCCTGGGAGATCGTCGTTATCTGTTTTATAGCCTCGACTATTTTGCTTTTCGGAAGCGTAAGGGAGTATTTTACGCTTTTTGGAATTATACGCTCGTAATCGGGATATTTTCCGTTTATGAGACGTGTAAAGAAGTAGTACCCCGGGGCTGTGATGATGAGATTCGTCTCGTCGTAATGTATCTCTATCTGGTCGAAAAAGAGCTTTTGTATCTCTATGATGGCCTTTTTGGGGATTATCATGGAGAGGGTCGTTCCGCTGCTGTTCTCTATCTTTCCGATTGCAAGGCGTCTGGTATCGGTACCGACTATATCTATCTCGTTCTCCTTTACATTCAGAAGTGCACCGTTGAGCTCATATTTCGGGTTGTTCGTATCTATGGCGGGAGAGACCTTTTTGAACATCTGTATAAGTTTCATGGAGTCTAGCTCTATGGAGGGAAGGTCGTCAACATCCGGAAAAGATGGAAACTCATCCGCATTGAACATCGGAAGCTTGAACCTGGAGTTCTCCTGCTTTATATGCAGGGTATCTTCAAGTGTTTCGAGTATGATGTCGCCCTCTTTGAGTATTCTTACGATATCCAGAAGTTTCTTACCGTTTGCCGTAGCCTTTCCGTCCAGCTGTATGCTTACATGTTCGGTCTCTATCGTAAGCCCGATCTCCTGATCGGTAGCTTTTGCTGTCAATCCGTTATCTTTGGCCATCAGCAGTATGTGTGAAGTGATCTGAGATGTATCCTTCTTTTCGAGAAAGGGTTGAAGATTGATAAGCAGTGATTCGAGCGTGCTTTTGGCTACAGCAAGTCTCATCGGAGCTCCTTTGTTTTTTAATAGTTTTAGTAGCAGTAGTCGTTTGCCGTGTTTTTGTGAAAAAGCGGTCCGGTACCGCCTTGACAGGGCGATTTGAAATATGGCTCAGTTACAAATCTTTTCACCTTTTTTCACTGGAACCTATTATATCTTTTTTTCCCGTCAAAATAAATATCGATTCTACCCCCAAATCCGCACTTGAAGAGGAATCGGTGATCATCAGGCATACGCTACTGCGAAGTTGCTGAAGTTATCTTGTGGTTCAGCTCCTCCACTTTCGCTTTGAATGTCTCATCCTTGTCCATCAGTTCGTTTATCTTCTTCATGGCATGGCTTACGGCGGTATGGTCTTTCATCCCGAAATATTGGGCGAGGCTCGGCATTGAGTTCGGTGTCAGAGACCTTGCCAGATATATAACGATCCGTCTTGCCGCGACGATATTCTTGCTTCTGCTTTTGCTCTTTATCTCGCTCGGTTTTACGTTTAGCTCTTTAGATACGACTTTCACTATATCGTCGATGGTTATATTTTCTATGCGCTCTTTGAGCTGGTTTTTGACAACGTTTTGCGCAAACTCCAGGGTTATATTCTGGTTCATCATATTCGCAAAGGCGTTCAGCTGTATGATTATCCCCTCTATCTCTCTTATGTTGTTGCCCATGTTGGCAGCTATGTAGTTGACTATGTCGTTGTCTAGGTGTATGCCGTTCAGTTCGCACTTCTTCTTTATGATAGCTATCTTTGTCTCCAGTTCAGGGGGCTGTATGTCGACTATCAGTCCCCATTCGAAGCGGCTTCTGAGCCTCTCTTCGAGCCCGGCGATCTTTTTCGGGTGCTGGTCGGAAGTCATAACTATCTGTTTGCCGGCGCCGTGAAGCTCGTTGAATGTGTGGAAGAGCTCTTTTTGGGTCTCCTCTTTGCGGCTGAGAAACTGGATGTCGTCCAGAAGAAGTATGTCGCAGCTTCTGTATTTGTCTCTGAAGCGGTCCATCGTATGGTTTCTCAGATGGTGGGTAAACTGGTTCATGAACTGCTCCAAAGAGGTGAAAATGACCTGTTTGCCTCTTTGGAGATTGAAGTTTCCTATAGCGTGAAGGAGGTGGGTCTTTCCGAGACCGGCTCCGCCGTATATGAATAGGGGGTTGTACTGCTCGCCCGGTTTTTCGGCCACCCTCAAAGCGGCAGTATAGGCGAACTGGTTGGAGCTTCCGACCACGAAGCTCTCGAAAGTGTATGAGGGATTCAAAATAGTACTCTTGGCCGTACTCTTCGCGGCGGTTTCGGACAATTCACTTCTTTTCGCGGCGGATAGCCCTTTTTTCCTGTTCTTTACCTCCACCACAACATTCGGCTTGACACCCGTTTTAAGTTCGAAAAGGTGGGAGAGCTTCTGGGCATATCTGGTACCGACCCATCTGGCTATAATCGGATTAGGTGCATAAAATACCGCTATATCGGACCTTGAAGCCTCTTCGTCATATTGTAGCTGCTTTATGTAGCGCTCATATTCAATCTGCGGAATCTCCTGCTTCAATAGTTCCAAAATCTGGTTTCCGAGCATTTTTCAACCTGTGAATAAAGTATGTGAATATTTTATCTCATCTTCGTTAAAATAAGGTTATGAAAGTGTGAAAAATCGATTT